>CAWUWN010000008.1:0-76596 GCA_963926265.1 uncultured Burkholderiaceae bacterium | reverse complement strand
TCGGCTTTGACTGTATCGCCGACTTTGACAAGAATCTCGATCACCTCGACGGTGTCGAAATCGCCGATGTCCGGAACTTGAATGGCTGTGACGTTGCTCATATCGGGTCTCTCTATCAAGCGTATTGAGGATTAGCTTTGTTTGGATTGATGCCGTATTTCTTGATGGCAGCGGCCACCTGACTCACAGGGACCGTTCCCTCGTCAGCCAAGGCACGCAGCGTGGCCAACACGACAAAGTGACGATCCACCTCAAAGTGCTCGCGCAGCTGGGCACGGAAATCCGAACGGCCAAATCCGTCTGTGCCGAGTACTTTGAAGTCGCGACCACGCGGCATGAAAGGACGCACCTGATCAGCGAAAAGCTTCATGTAATCAGTGGAGGCAATAATTGGCCCCTCGGTCTTTTCAAGCAGACTCGAGACAAAAGGTATTTTGGATTTACCTGTTGGATGGAGCATGTTGTGACGCTCGCAGTCCAGACCATCACGACGCAGTTCGGTAAAGCTGGTGACGCTCCAGATATCTGCAGAAACGCCCCAATCTTTCTCTAGTAACTCAGCAGCAGCCATCACCTCACGCAAAATCGTACCCGAACCCAATAGTTGGGCACGGAGCTTATTTTTGCCACCTTTTTTGAGACGATACATTCCGCGAATGATGCCATCCTCATCACCCTTGTTCAGACCAGGCTGTGCATAGTTCTCGTTCATAACCGTCAGGTAAAAGAACACGTTTTCCTGATCTTCGACCATGCGCTTTAAACCATGTTGAATGATGACAGCAAGCTCGTGCGCAAACGTAGGATCGTAAGAGACACAATTAGGAATCGTCGAAGAGAAGATATGGCTATGGCCGTCTTCGTGCTGGAGCCCCTCACCGTTAAGCGTCGTACGACCTGCAGTACCACCAAGCAGAAAGCCTCGTGCCTGCATGTCACCCGCAGCCCAGGCCAAATCGCCCACACGCTGAAAGCCGAACATTGAGTAATAAATATAGAACGGGATCATGATGCGGTTGTTCGTCGAGTATGACGTTGCCGCAGCAATCCAAGAGCTAAATGCACCCGCCTCGTTGATCCCCTCCTGGAGAAGCTGACCGTCAGAGGATTCGCGGTAATACATCACCTGATCTTTATCGACGGGTGTGTACTTTTGACCTTCGGGTGCGTAAATACCGATCTGCCGGAACAACCCCTCCATACCAAAGGTACGAGATTCGTCAGCCAAAATAGGCACAACGCGTGGACCGAGGTCCTTGTCTCGTAACACTTGATTCAGAATACGCACAAAAGCTTGAGTGGTGGAGATTTCACGGCCTTCGGCGGTTGGATCCAGAATGGGGCGCAGCACTTCAAGCGCAGGCGCTTTTAATTTCTCATCCGCGCGAGTACGGCGCTTGGGCAAGTAACCGCCCAAAGCTTTGCGGCGCTCATGCAAATAAACCATCTCAGGCGAGTCTTCGGCCGGCTTGAAGTAAGGCACTTCCTCGATCTTGCTATCTGGGATTGGAATGTTGTAGCGATCACGAAACTCGCGGATCGTGTCTGAATCAAGTTTCTTTTGCTGATGCGAGGGATTTTTTGCCTGAACGCCAGGACCCACACCATAACCTTTGATGGTTTTGGCCAAGATCACGGTTGGCTGTCCGACATGCTGAGTCGCAGCGGAAAACGCAGCATAAACCTTATGAGGATCATGACCACCACGATTCAAACGCCAAACATCCTCATCACTCATGCGCGACACCATCTCTAATAGCTTGGGATGTTTACCAAAAAAATGCTCGCGTACAAACTTACCGTCGTTCGCCTTATAAGCCTGATACTCGCCGTCAACCGTTTCTTCCATGATCTTGCGCAAGATGCCTTCCTTGTCGCTTGCCAACAGAGGGTCCCAATAGCCGCCCCAGATCATCTTGATGACATTCCACCCACTACCGCGGAAATCACCCTCAAGCTCTTGAATAATCTTGCCATTGCCACGAACAGGACCATCCAGACGCTGCAAGTTGCAATTGATCACAAAAATCAGGTTGTCGAGTTTTTCACGTGCTGCCAAGCTAATAGCACCCAGAGACTCGGGCTCATCCATCTCGCCATCACCGCAAAATACCCAGACCTTACGCTGACTGGTATCAGCAATACCACGCGCATGCAGGTACTTGAGAAAACGCGCCTGGTAAATCGCCATCATCGGACCCAGGCCCATTGATACCGTCGGAAACTGCCAGAACTCAGGCATCAGTTTGGGATGGGGATAAGACGACAAGCCTTTTCCGCCAACCTCTTGACGGAAATGATCCAGCTGCTCTTCAGTCAACCGACCTTCTAAATAAGCACGACCATAAACGCCTGGCGAAGAGTGGCCTTGGAAGTACACCAAATCGCCACCACGCTCTGGCGTATCGGCATGCCAAAAATGATTTTGACCACATCCAATCATTGTTGCTAAGGAAGCAAATGAAGCGATATGACCGCCGAGGTCTCCACCGTCCGGTGGGTTGTGCTTGTTAGCCTTGACGACCATTGCCATGGCATTCCAGCGGATGATGCTTCGAATCCGAGCTTCTAACTCAAGATTACCGGGCTGAGTAGGCTCGAGCCCGACTGGGATGGTATTGAGATAAGCAGTATTGGGAGAAAACGGAATGTGCGCGCCAGATCGACGGGCTAAATCAGTTAGGCGCTCTAATAGGTAATGAGCGCGTTCCGGACCCTCACGGTCTAACACTGCTGCCAAAGCATCTAGCCATTCTTGCGTTTCCAGCGAATCGACGTCGTTCGCGGCATTGAAACCGGCAGCTTGTGGTGCCATGTGAATCTCCTGATTCGAAGGTTCTTCTAAATGAGAGCCTAACTGTTTTTTGGGTATTTGCCGCATTCTAGGTATATCTAATGCCTACGGCAACTAAAATTTCACAAGACGGGAAGTATTTTCATATTATGAAATGATCAGTCGGAATTTAAGCGCATAACCTGACTAAAATGCCATAACCGTCATTTTGCGTGAAACATGTCCGCTGCCCCAAAGTCAGTTATTGCTACGCCATTTTTAGATCAGGCTCGCCTTCGCCGTCGACGCTGGTATTGGCTCACGCCGATGCTTATCCTCATTTTGTATGCCTGCGTGATGGGTGCCTTCTTTTGGTTGCAACGCATCCAAGACGGCAGCGTGATGTTTATCACGATCGATCAGGAAATGCGGCAACATCGTTTGATCTGGGTGGTCATAGCCCTCTCCGTAGTCATTGTGATTGCTTTACTCATTTTGTGGCGCTACACGCGTTACCGTTCTGAAGCAGAAGCCGCGCTCATTGCAGAAACAGGATTTAGACGCGCCATGGAAAACTCCATGTCGACTGGCATGCGTGTATTGGACCTCGAAGGTCGCATCGCTTATGTCAACCCCGCATTCTGCCGAATGATCGGCTGGAATGAAGCAGACTTGATTGGTCGAATGCCGCCCTTCCCTTATTGGGTTCCAGGTATGCATGATACACACATACAAACTTTAGAAAGTGTTCTAACCGGCAAAGCACCTAGCAGCGGCCTAGAACTCGAAGCCCAGCGTCGAGACGGCTCTCGTTTTAACGCGCGCATGTATGTATCACCTCTGCTTGATCCTCAAAGTAATCAGATCGGCTGGATGACTTCTATGACAGACATCACGGAGCCCAAGAGGATTAGAGAAGCACTCACTGCCGCACACGAACGCTTCATGACCGTGCTAGAAGGACTGGACGATGCCATCTCTGTTACAGCAGACAGCAACGACGGCCTAGAGTTATTGTTTGCTAACCGGACATATCGACGGCTCTTTGGTGCGCAGACAAATGGTCACGATGAACTATTGGCAGGACGTCGGGGTCGCTACACTGATGAGTCAGTCGAAATTTTTTCGGCTTCTGTACAAAGATGGTTTGAGGTGCAACACCGTATGCTGGCCTGGACAGATGGAAGGCGTGTGAGACTTCAAGTAGCACGGGATATCACTGAGCGACGTCAGCACGAGGAGACCTCAAGAATCCAGCAAGAAAAAATTCAACTCACCAGCCGACTGACGACAATGGGGGAAATGGCTTCTTCACTCGCACATGAGTTAAATCAACCTTTAACGGCGATCGCAAACTACAGCATGGGTGCTGTAGCGATGGTGAAATCTGGCAACACCAACATGGATGCTCTATTGCCTGCACTTGAAAAAGCCGCAACTCAGGCCCAGCGTGCAGGAAAGATCATTAGCCGGATCAGAGATTTTGTGAAACGCAGTGAGCCTCGAAGACAAGCTATTCAGATTCAAACCGTCGTCGACAACGCTATCAGCCTGGCCGAGATACACTCACGCAAAAGGCAAGTCGAGATCAGCCATAGTGTGCCGGACAACCTACCCGATGTATTTGCGGATCCCATTCTGATTGAACAAGTCTTGTTGAATCTTTTAAAGAATGGTCTGGAATCAATGGAGCATAGTGCCGTAGAGACTCTGGTCGTCGCGGTCAGTCTCCATGAAAGCCAAATAGAGGTAGCTGTCACAGACCGTGGACATGGGCTTTCCGACCCAGAGCGTTTATTTGAACCATTTTTTAGCACCAAATCCGAAGGTCTCGGCATGGGCCTAAATATCTGCCGTACCATTATTGAGTCTCATCATGGCCGTCTTTGGGCGGTCAGCAATCCAGAAGGCGGAACAACCTTTCGCTTTACACTGCCTTGCGTCTCAAGCCTTGAGGCGCAAGAGCATCTTCAGTCCGAGGAGTTACCCACATGAACACACCACAAACCGCGAGCACCGTTTACATCGTTGATGATGACGAGGCCGTCAGGGACTCCTTACGCTGGTTGCTAGAAGCCAATAACTATCGTGTTCAAGTGTTTCCGAGCGGCGAAAGCTTTCTAGCTGAATATGACGAAAAGCGCCCAGGTGTGCTGATTGTGGATGTTCGAATGCCTGGCATGAGCGGCCTAGAGCTCCAAGAGCAACTGATCGCACGTAAATCTACGATGCCAATCGTTTTTATTACGGGCCATGGTGATGTACCAATGGCAGTTTCCACAATTAAAAAAGGTGCAATCGATTTCCTGGAAAAGCCCTTTGACGAAACAGATTTGCGTGAAATCGTCGGAAGAATGTTCGAACAAGCGAATGAGCGACTCTCCCAGGCACACGCCCAACGAGAGCATGAAGCCATGCTCGCCCGTCTGACTGCGCGCGAGCAACAAGTGCTCGAGCGTATCGTGGCAGGCCGACTCAACAAGCAGATTGCCGACGACCTGGGTATCAGTATCAAAACCGTTGAGGCGCATCGAGCAAACATCATGGAAAAGCTTCAAGTCACGACTGTTGCCGACTTGATGAAAGTTGCGCTCACCAAACCTGAGATATCTGCATGACAGCTCGAGTGATTGATGGTACAAAACTTGCAATGACTATTCGTGAGGATGTAGCCCGACGTGCGGCAGCACTCACTGCAGTTGGCATTAAGCCAGGACTCGCTGTCATTTTAGTTGGGAGCGATTCTGCTTCTCAAGTCTATGTTAGAAATAAAGTGGCGGCTTGCGAAAAGGCAGGCTTGCACTCTGTGCTTGAACAATACAGCGCAGACATGACCCAAGAAGCCTTACTATCCCGCATCAACCACTTGAACGAAGACGCCTCTATTCACGGCATTCTGGTTCAACTGCCTCTACCCGCGCACATCGATGCACATCTGGTGATTGAGACCATCGCTGCGCAAAAAGACGTTGATGGCTTTCATGTCAGCAATGCGGGCTTACTCATGACCGGCAAGCCGTTATTTAGGCCCTGTACGCCCTACGGCATCATGAAAATGCTGGAGTCTGAGGAAGTACCACTCCGGGGCGCTGTCGCAGTTGTGATTGGCGCGAGCAATATCGTCGGCAAACCAATGGCCATGCTGCTGCAAAGCGCTGGGGCCACAGTCACGATTTGCAATTCAAAAACCAAAGATCTGAGTTGGCATACGCGCCATGCGGATATTCTTGTCGTCGCAACAGGCAAGCCTAAAATGATCAATTCAAGCATGGTCAAACCGGGCGCAATTGTGATTGACGTTGGGATTAATCGCGGAGCAGATGGAAAGCTTTGTGGTGATGTCGATTTCGACAGCGTTCAAACTGTCGCGGGTGCGATCACACCCGTTCCAGGTGGTGTAGGACCGATGACGATTGCAATGTTGCTAGTCAACACGATCGAAGCCGCTGAACGCACTCAACACAGATAGGCTAAATAGATGAATCCACTACTTGTCCCGATGGACACACTGGTCGACTATGCCTCGATCACACCGAGTCATGTTAGCGAAGCCATTGAGAAACTGCTCGTGCAAGCACGTCAGGCTATCGATGCCGCAGCTGACCCCATGCTCATGCCCAATTGGGATGCCGTGGTGACACCTCTGGACGATGCGTCAGAACCCTTGTGGCGCGCATGGTCGATCGCAGGACATTTAAACGCTGTCGTCAATACGCCCGAATTACGCGATGCCTATAACAAGATGCTCGTTCCGATCAGCGAATTCTCGACTTGGGTCGGCTTACACGAAGGCCTCTACAAACAGTATCAACGTTTGCGACTTTCGGCAGATTTCACAAGCTTGTCACCGGCCAGACAGCGGGTCATTGATCTTGCTCTGCGTGACTTCAAACTCAGCGGTGTCGAACTTCAGGGTAAAGCACGAGATCAATACGCTACAAATTCGGATCGACAGTCACAAGTTTCACAGAAATTTTCTGAAAATGTCTTGGACGCTACAGACCGATGGTCTTTAGTCATTGAGGATATCAAACGGTTGGACGGGATTCCTGAGGATACCTTGGCATCACTCAAAGTCGCCTCGGCAGACCGTTGGACACTCAATCTCAAAATGCCTTGCTACCTGCCAGTGATTCAATATGCGCATGATCGCGAATTACGTCGCACTATTTATCATGCATACGCCACACGTGCATCCGATCAGGGCGATGTGAGTTTGGATAACTCCCCTCTCATCGAAGAGGCACTGTCCTTACGTGCCGAAGAATCCCAACTGCTTGGCTTTCAGCACTTTGCCGACCTACGTCTTCAAACTCGAATGGCCAACAGCGCCGAAGAAGTCATGGACTTTTTGCGCCAATTAGCCAAACGTGCGAAACCTTTTGCGGAACGAGATCTGACCGAGCTAAAAGAGTTTGCTCAAACCGAACTTGGCCTGACTGATTTGCACCCCTGGGATATTCCCTACGCTTCTGAACGTCTGCGCGAAGTGCGCTATGCCTATTCTGAAGATGAAGTGAAACAGTACTTTACCGAACCACGCGTGTTAAGCGGCTTATTTGAAGTCATCGAAACCTTATTTTGCGTTCGACTCACACCCTACAAGGTGAGCGGTTGGCATGATGATGTACGTGCTGCCGCAGTTCAAAATCAAGCTGGCGAAACTCTTGGATATTTAATACTTGACCTCTATGCACGCTCCGGAAAACAAGGTGGAGCATGGGTAGATAGTGAACGCAACCGCCGTAAACGTTTGACGACCATCCAGACTCCAGTCATTTATTTAACTTGTAATTTTGCTCGTCCCCAAGGCGACCGGGCTGCATTGCTCACGCATGACGATGTCATCACACTTTTCCACGAAAGTGGACATGCCCTCCATGCGCTTCTTTCCGAGGTCGATGAACCAGGTGTTTCTGCCTTTGCTTCAGTAGAGTGGGATGCGATTGAGCTGCCTTCACAGTTTATGGAGAATTTTTGCTGGGAATGGCAAGTGTTGCAGCGACTGACTGCACACATTGAGACGCAAGAGCCCTTGCCCAAAGATTTGTATGAACGGATGAAAGCTGCGCGCAACTTCCAAAGTGGCATGCAAACCGTGAGACAGATTGAGTTTTCAATGTTTGATATTCAGTTACATAACCGCGTTCAAGGGCTTTCCATCGCCGAGGTGCTCACGCAACTTGATCAAGTGCGCCAAGAGGTTGCTGTCGTTCGTCCCCCGAGTTGGCATCGATTCCCTCACAGTTTTTCGCACTTATTCGCAGGCGGTTATGGTGCGGGCTATTACAGTTACAAATGGGCTGAGGTGTTGTCAGCAGATGCCTTTGAAGCCTTTGAGGAAGCTGCAGCGCGCAGCGCGACTTCTGCGCATCAGGCCGCCACGAGCCTCGGTGCACTGGATGCTGATACCGGGATGAAATTTCGTCGTGAAGTCCTAGCAGTAGGTGGTACTCGACCCGCTGCGGAATCTTTCAGTGCGTTTAGAGGTCGTCCGCCCAAGATAGATGCATTATTAAGACATAGTGGCATGCTTGATGAATCTCTGCTTTAGTGCAATGAGCCACAATTTTTTTTCGACACTGAAACGATCCCTTCTAAGCGTGACGGTTTTTTGTCTTATTTTTCTAACAGCTTGCTCCGATCCGACACAAAAATGGTCGATCTACGACGTCTCAGGTCATTTACCTAACCTGAAGTTTTCTCTGCTTGGCGAAGGAAACAAGGTCATCACACAAGATGATCTAAAAGATAAAACGGTCCTGATGTTCTTTGGCTATGCGAGCTGTCCCGACGTCTGCCCGACGACTATGGCTCAACTCACCGAAGTATTAGAAAAACTTGGCGAGCAAGCTAAAGATGTACGCATTATCTTTGTGAGTGTGGATCCACATCGTGATACCCCTGATGTATTGCAAGCCTACGTCAACGCTTTCAATAAAAATGCAATCGGCTTAACAGGGAGTGAAAAACAAATTGCAGATCTCGCACGACGTTACCGCGTGGCCTATCAAATAGAAAAGCCAAAATCGGGTGATGGTGCTGAAATCTACGACGTCACGCACAGTCGTGGTGTATTTATTTTTGACAGAATGGGAAAAGCTAGGCTGCTTGCCCCAGACACTGAAAAAGTCGATGTCGTGACGCAAGACTTGCGTCAACTCCTTGAGCTCACACAACCTAGAAAGCCCTGAGTCCTTTGCCTTTGAAAGTCACAGCCTAATGGGATAAAGCTAGCGCTAAGTTATTGCGCGCGTCTCGTAAAGCCGTACGCAAACCTTCTTCAACCACGGGATGATAAAACGGCATTTCAAGCATATGGTCAATCGTGAGTTCTTGTTGCACAGCCCATGCTAACAAGTGCCCGATATGTTCCGCGCTTGTGCCAATCATTTCCGCCCCTAAGAAACGTCTTGTCGTCTTGTCCGCATACACATGCAATAAACCTTTATTTTTAAGCATGATTCGCGATCGACCTTGGCTAGTAAAATCAACCTTACCCACCACAAACGTACCCGGTTTCAGCTGGGCAAAAGATTGACCGACCATTGCAATCTGTGGGTCGGAAAATACGACGCTTAGGCTCGCTCTACGCAGACCAGGCTGGACATTAGGAAAGTTTGCCGCATTCGTGCCAGCAATTTTTCCCTCATCAGCCGCCTCGTGTAAAAAGGGTACATCACCATTCACATCACCAGCAATAAAGATCGGTAGTTGCGCAATTTGCATTGTTTCGCGATTAAATGCTGGAATCCCTCCTGCTTGAAGCACTACCCCTGCCTGTTCCAAATCCAGCACATCGAGATTCGGCTTTCGACCCGTTGCAATCAGCGCATAATCAAATCGCTCTGTCTTTTCAGAGTTGTCGAGCGCCACATAGCGGATTTCCACCTCATCACCCACGCGCTTCGTTTCGAGCACACGCGCATCAGGATCCAGATAAAACTCTTGCTGGAAAATCTTTTTCGCAACCTGACGCACTTCAGGATCACTGATGCCTGCAAGCGAGCCTCTCACACCGAAGACTCGCACTGTTACACCGAGTCTCGCAAGCGCCTGGCCGATTTCAAGACCAATGACCCCGGGCCCAAAAACAGCAACGCGCTTGGGTAAGTCATCCCACGAAAAGACGTCATCATTGATCACGAGCCGATCACCTAATCCTCTAAATGGAGGGGGGATGACCGCGCTTGAGCCCGTTGCGATGACGACACTCTGAGTATGAACTTCGGTGTGTTGATCTACAGCCAATACACCCGGCGCCATGAATCTCGCAAAGCCGCGGAGCTTGTGCTCGACAGGAATATTTTCAATACTTTCTAGTACAAAGCCAACAAAACGATCACGTTCGCGCTTGACTCTGTCCATCACCTCACGGCCATTGATACGCACTAGACCATCGATATACACTCCAAAAGCACTGGTGTGTTGAGCGGCATGCGCGGCATCAGCTGCTGCGACCAGCAGCTTAGAGGGCATACACCCTACTCTGGCACAGGTCGTCCCATAAGGCCCCCCCTCAATCAGGAGGGTATTTTTACCCGCAGCGATTGCAGCACGATACGCAGCTAAACCAGCGGTACCCGCTCCAATCACGACAACATCAGGCTTAAGCGTTTGCATGTCTATTCCTTGACTACACGTCAGTGATCCATGCTTTGCTGCGAGGATTCTATTAGGCTGCAGGAAGACGGACCGGTGTGTAACCGGCTTCTTTAATCGCCTTTTCAACTAGCTTGTCGTCGTACGTGCCTGATACGGTAACAATATGCTCAGAAACATCACACAAAATGTTCGCCTCTGGCGCCACAGTGTGTACACTGGTAGTAATGGACTTCACACAATGATTGCATGTCATATCATTAACTTGGAATGAGGTCACGATGAAAATCCTTAAATTAAAAATTCAACAAAGTCGCTTGATGAGTGGCTCATGTTAGGGCAAACATCTCCCAAAACACCAGATCGACAATTCGAACTGGCCATTAAAGGGATGACTTGCGCTTCCTGTGTCCTGCATGTTGAGAAAGCACTTGCAGGCGTGCCAGGTGTAGAACTAGCCAATGTCAATTTGGCCACACATCGCGCCTCAATCACTTTTACACCATCCGTCAACGATCCGCAGTCATTAATTGCAGCGCTCCTTACCGCCACGGATAAAGCTGGTTACGAAGCGTCCTATCTTGATGGTGTAAAAACAACCGAAGAGGGCCTCGCCGCGGATCAAGCACAAGAGGCACATGCGCTCAATCGTGCGTTTATCGTTGCGCTGATTCTAACTTTGCCAGTCTTTAGTCTCGAAATGGGTTCGCATATTTTTACTGCAATTCATCAATTGATCCAGGAAACTATAGGTACCCAACGCAGCTGGTGGCTTCAAGCATTGCTGACCTCATTGATCCTAGCGGGACCAGGACGTCGTTTTTTAACGAAAGGCTTTCCGGCCCTTTGGCATTTTCGCCCAGATATGAACTCGCTCGTCGCGCTCGGGGCCTCCAGCGCATGGCTTTATTCTATGGTCGCCACGTTTTCCCCTGAATGGCTCCCTGAAGGTGCCCGCCACGTTTACTTTGAAGCGGCGGCCGTCATCGTCACCTTGATCTTGCTCGGCCGTGTTCTTGAGGTACGCGCGCGGGGGAATACAGGTACGGCTATCAAGCACCTCATTGGCCTTCAACCCAGACAAGCACGTGTCATGGAAAACGGCATCGCAACTGACGTCAATATTGATATGGTGAAACCTGGAGATTTGATTTTGGTACGTCCAGGCGAAAAGGTAGCCACAGATGGTACGGTCACCGAGGGACAGCCCTATTTGGATGAATCGATGATTACGGGTGAGCCCATTCCCGTGACTAAACATATAGGCGATCGAGTCTCGGCTGGAACACTCAATACCACTACGAGCTTTTCTTATCGAACGACCCACACCGGGACAGAAACCGTACTGGCCAGCATCATTCGAATGGTCGAAAATGCCCAAGGTACCAAGCTTCCAATTCAAGCTGTTGTTGATCGCGTCACAGCAAAATTTGTACCTGCGATTATGCTGTGCGCACTATTATCATTTTTGATTTGGCTTATTTGGGGCCCTACACCAAGTCTTAGCTATGCGTTGGTCAACGCAGTCGCGGTGCTTATTATTGCGTGCCCCTGTGCGATGGGTCTGGCGACCCCAACATCTATCATGGTAGGCACTGGTCGCGCCGCAGAGTTAGGTGTTTTGTTTCGACAAGGTGATGCCTTACAGCGCCTTCGAGATGTCACTGTCATCGCTTTTGACAAAACGGGAACGCTGACTCAAGGTAAGCCGACGCTCACTGACCTATTGGTGTTAGATAATAGTCTCGACCGGGCAACAGTGCTGGCTTGGACTGCTGCCATGCAACTCCATTCAGAACATCCCATTGCGCAGGCGATTGTGGCCGCTGCGACGCTCGAGAAACTAGCGTTGCCTGCCGCACAAAACTTTATTGCAACAAGTGGTTCAGGCGTCAGTGCGACCGTTGCCAACAAAGTACTTTTATCTGGTGCACAACATTTCATGTTGGCGCATGGAATTAATACTGAGACTGAGTCTGCGCAGGTCGAACAATGGGCTGCTCAAGGCAAGACTCCTATTTACTTGGCTGTAGATGGCCGACTGACGGCCATGATGGCTGTTTCCGACCCCATCAAGCCAAGCGCAGTTCTGGCCATTAGTGCAATTAAAAAACTAGGCATCCGGACCGTGATGATCACCGGAGACCATCCTGGCACCGCTCAAGCGGTGGCAAAACAGCTTGGCATCGACGAGGTACATGCACAAGTATTGCCCGAAGGTAAAGTTGATCAGTTGTTACAGCTGCGTGCAGACAATCAAATCATTGCTTTTGTTGGAGATGGAATTAACGATGCCCCTGCTCTTGCCACAGCTGATGTTGGCATTGCAATTGGCACTGGAACCGATGTCGCCATTGAGGCTGCCTCAGTTGTATTGATGTCCGACAATCTAATGGGTGTTGCGACAGCGGTCAAACTGTCGCGTAACACGCTTAAAAATATCCATCAGAATTTGTTTTGGGCCTTTGCTTACAACATTGCGCTCGTGCCTATTGCAGCAGGTGTGCTCTATCCAAGCTTTGGCTTATTGCTTTCACCTGTATTTGCAGCGGGTGCAATGGCTTGCTCTAGCGTATTTGTGGTGATGAACGCATTAAGACTCAAACGCGTTCAAGCTGCCAGCTAGGCTCTCATGAAGGTTGCCAAGTCGTTGTCAATGTTGCGGGGTCTGGGCGCTGAGCAGGTGGCAACTTGACACTCGGTGTGCCGACGGCGAGAAACCCAACAAAACGATAATCCAAGGTATCCAGGCCGAGTGCCTCAGGTACCTCATCCGTATAGGTGCCTAAGCCCGTACTCCAGTAAGTCGAGAAGCCCATCATGTGCGCAGCGTTTTGAATATTCATGACCGCCGCACCCATTGAAAGCGTTTGCTCAATCTCTGGGACTTTTTCATTATCATGCGAAATCTTATAAGCGAGCCCGATGAGCAGGGGCACGCTTGAAAGCCACTTGCGAGTGCTTTGCTCTTTTTGCTCAGTCACCTCTCGACCAGAGCGCCGCGTGGCGCTAATCGCTAAGTCAGTCAACGCAGCGACATTCGGTTGCTCGATCAATACAAACCGCCATGCCCGCAAAGCTGAATGATCAGGCGCACAGACGGCCGCAGCAAGCAAGTGCTGTAACTGGTCTGGATTGGGGCCAGGAGCCTGAACGAGTTTTTGTGAACGACGCGAAGTGAGAAACTGGACTGAATCAGAGGTCATCATTTTTTACTCTTGTATAAAATCTTGGAGAAATGCTAAAAAAAAACCCTGCATCACTTACGCGACACAGGGCTTTTTGACTGACGTCTGATTCAACAGACGTAGTCAGTGCAGAATTACAGCACTTGAATGTTGGTCGCGCTTGGGCCTTTAGCGCCCTGACCGATTTCAAAGCTGACTTTCTGATTTTCTTCGAGGGTTTTGTAACCGCTCGAACGAATTTCTGAATAGTGAGCGAACAAATCTTTGCCGCCGCCATCAGGCATAATAAAACCATAACCTTTTTCGGCGTTGAACCACTTCACGACACCAGTTGCCATTTCAAACTTCCTTGATAAATATATAAAATTGGGCAAAAACGCCCAGCGTGCTAGATGATCAAGGAAGGGATAGACACCACTGCTTACCAATAAGGGCGACAGCCTAGGTACAAAAACCGCGTCGCTTGAGAATCTTGCTTACTGAGTTTACGGGCGAAACCCCCTACAGTCAAACGTTTAATCACTCTAATTCGACAAATTATCTAATAAGCCGTTTTTCTCTGCTCAATTGGACAAAAAGCAACAAAAATAGTGATTTATAGAATCTTTTATACATAAATCAAAAAAAAACACTACCAAGGTATCTCTAAACTTCATTTATTCGCTGAATAATGAGGCTTAAGCCATGAAAGTAATCGTTTTAGGTGCTGGAGTCATCGGAACAACTACCGCGTATTACCTCGCAAAAGCGGGTGCCGACGTGACTGTTGTTGATCGCCAGCCCTGCCCCGCGAACGAAACAAGCTTTGCCAATGCTGGTCAGGTGTCACCGGGATACTCTTCGCCTTGGGCCGCACCTGGCATTCCCCTCAAGGCGCTGAAATGGATGTTTGAAGAACACGCCCCACTTGCGATCAGGCTAGATGGCAGTCTTTGGCAACTTAAGTGGATGGCAAGCATGTTGCGGCAATGCACGTCAGCGCGCTATGTCATTAATAAAGAACGCATGATGCGAGTGGCAGAATATAGTCGCCATTGTCTTGACGCTCTCCGAGCTGACACAGGGATTCAATACGAGCAACGCACGTCTGGAACCTTGCAGCTATTTCGCACACAAGAGCAATTTGATGCTGCCAGTCGAGATATCGATGTCTTAAAAGAATGCGGTGTCCCATTCCAACTGCTGAGACAGCATGAACTGACCGCTGTCGAGCCTGGCTTAAAAAACTCTCTCCATATGTTGGTGGGTGGGTTAAGACTGCCCAACGATGAAACTGGCGACTGCAATCTCTTTACCTTCCGACTCGCTGCAATGGCCGAGTCACTCGGCGTAAAGTTCCTTTACGGACGACATATCGGCCCTCTTATCAGCCAGGGCGACGAAATCAAGGGCGTACACGTCGGTAGTGACACACTCACCGCAGACCGATACGTTGTCACGATGGGGAGTTACTCACGAGACTTGCTTAGACCCTTAAAGATCGACCTACCCGTCTATCCGGTGAAAGGCTACTCATTAACGGTTCCTCTCGTTGACGAAAGTCTGGCTCCACAGTCAACCGTGCTTGACGAGAGTTACAAAGTTGCCGTCACCCGCTTTGACAACCGAATCCGTGTTGGCGGTATGGCTGAACTGAGTGGTTTTGACCTCAGGCTCGATCCCAAACGTCGCGCCACACTTGAAAAAGTTGTCACGGATTTATTTCCTGGCGGAGACGTCAAAAATGCCTCGTTCTGGACAGGTTTGCGTCCCATGACACCCGACGGTACGCCTATCATTGGTGCAAGTCATCTCCGCAATCTCTTTATCAACACCGGTCACGGCACCCTAGGCTGGACTATGGCCTGTGGATCGGGAAAGTTGATTGCAGATCTCTTAACAGGTCAGAGCCCTGAAATCAGCACCGAAGGTCTTGCGTTGAGTCGCTATCATGCAGCACACTCTAGTCTTGCTGCGCGCGCCATTGCATTACCCGCTTAGGAGCCGCACGGACCCGTCTGACATGTAACCTACAAATGACACGCCCTTCGAAAGCATTGATTAATCTTGCGGCCTTGCGCCAAAACTACCTAACTGCTCGTACTCTTCATGGCGGACGCGCACTTGCTGTTGTGAAAGCAAACGCCTACGGACACGGTGCAGTGATCTGCGCCCAAGCGCTCTCCGCTTTGGCCGACGGCTTTGCAGTTGCCTTGATGTCTGAGGCACTCGAGCTCAGGCAAGCCGGAATCACAAATCCAATTTTGGTCCTCGAAGGATGTTTCGACTCGACTGAGCTTGAGGATGCGCAAAAGAATAAAATCTGGGTTGCAGTGCACCAATCCTCTCAGATCGACATGCTGGAAGAAAGCAAGATTCCACCGGCCAGCATCCATGCGTGGCTCAAGATCGACTCAGGCATGCATCGGGCGGGCTTTTCCATCGACCAAGTAGACGAAGCCCACCAGCGACTGAGCCTATGTCCTGCAGTAACCTCAATCACACTGATGTCGCATTTTGCTCGTGCTGACGAACCAAATGAACAAGCAACAACCTTACAAATAATGGCCTTTGAAGCGGCGACTCAACATTTACCTGGCGATCGCAGCCTCAGCAACTCTGCCGGTATCTTAGCTTGGCCAGATTCCAGACGAGACTGGGCAAGACCTGGCGTGCTGTTATACGGAGCCAGTCCACTGCCCTTTGCTTATGCGCAACAACATCCCGAACTCAAACTGCTACCCGTGATGAGTTTGCAAAGTGAGATATTCGCGATCAAAACGCTTCAACCGGGTGAAGCACTGGGCTACGGCGGCACTTTTATTGCCGAACAGTCGACACGAGTCGGGCTTGTCGCGATTGGCTATGCGGACGGATACCCCCGTAGCGTAAAAGCCGGCACGCCCGTTGCAGTGGACGGTCAGCTTTCCAGCATTATTGGTCGTGTATCCATGGACATGCTCACCGTCGACTTAACAGCTCTTCCCGAAGCAGGCATTGGTAGTCAGGTCGAACTTTGGGGTAGCCACGTTGATGTCAACGTAGTCGCTCAGCAGGCGAATACGATTGCCTATGAGCTCTTATGCAATGTAAAACGTGTTCCGCGCGTCTATCTTGGTAAATAGCAGTTTAGAATCTTGCACATCGGCTCTATGCCATTTGAAACTGTGCCATGCAACTAGCTACCTGGAACGTCAATTCTCTTAAAGTTCGATTGCCACAAGTCCTCGACTGGCTCGCTTCTCACCCAGTCGACGCTTTGTGTTTGCAAGAGCTTAAACTCGACCACGATAAATTTCCGCTCGAAGCTTTTACTGAGATCGGTTATCACGCTGCTTGGACCGGCCAAAAGACCTATAACGGCGTCGCTATCATTTCTCGTCAACCGGGCGATCAAATCATTCGAAATATTCCAGGCTTCGAAGACCCACAGCAACGCGCTGTTGCCGTGACCTTACCTTTTGGTGATAAACAAATACGCGTCATTTGCGCCTACTGTCCAAATGGACAAGCGGTTGACAGTGAAAAGTATATCTACAAACTCTCTTGGTTTCAGGCCCTCGAAAAATGGCTTGCTCAAGAAAAGACACAGCATGAATATGTGACGGTGCTGGGCGATTACAACATCGCACCTGCAGACGAGGATGTCCACGACCCCGCTAAATGGGAGGGACAGATTTTAGTATCTCCCCCTGAGCGTGCCGCGTTAACGTCGTTGCTTGAGCTGGGGTTTAATGACGCCTTTAGACTTTTCGAGCAACTGCCAAAATCCTTTAGTTGGTGGGACTATAGGATGAATGGCTTTAAACGTAATGCAGGCATGCGTATCGATCATGTCTTGCTATCTAATTCTCTATTGCCGCACTGCACAGCATGTGTGATTGACAAAGGACCACGCGCGCATGAACAGCCTTCGGATCACGCACCTGTCATTGCCACACTGACAATTTAAACAGCTCCTTCACTCATACACAAAAATACATGCCAAGCGCCTTCGCCCTTCCTCTTGATCACACCGTAATCAATGTGCACTTCGATATGGATCGTGCCCAAGCGATTTTTGATTCGCTAGGATTCAACTTAACACAGCGTGGTCGACACACACTGGGCTCGATCAATCATCTGATTGTTTTAGAGGATGACTATGTTGAGATCGTCGGCTTACCCACCGACACAGATGTCTTGCGACAAGAGGTTCTCGAGAGCCCTGTCGGCATCGATGGGCTAGTCTTTCAATCAAAGAATGCCGATAAAACCTATGCGGCATTAGTCAAAGCCAAGCTTAATGCGCAAGCTGTTCAGGCATTTTCTCGTCCAGTAGTGCTCGATGGTGTCACTCATCTAGCAAGTTTTCGTACGACACGTTTTGCTGCCGGAACCTACACAGCAGGAAGAGTATATTTTTGCCAACACTTGACACCTGAACTCGTTTGGCGCAAAAAATGGCAGTCCCATGACAACAAAGTCTTTCGCACTGCGGCCGTATTAGTCATCGCCAACACCCCAGTTGAAGAAGCCAAAAAATATCTAGCCGCCTCGAAAGGTAGCTTGAAAAAAGGGAAGCACAACGAATATAGAATCCGTGCTAAAAATTATGAACTGGTCTTTGTCACACCCGAGCAATATCAACAATGCTATGGAGTACTCGCCAGTCAAATTGGTGCGCGTGATAGCTTCTTTGGTGCGATTGCACTTCGGACGAACGATCTTAAAAGAGTCAGAACGCATGTGCTGATGACTCAACAACGCTATCCCGAAGTCTTATGGCGAGAGCAGCATGGTCGCATCTCTGTCTCAATCCCGGGTTTCAATACACTGATTGATTTTATTCAATAGCAATACCCAACATTTTATCCAATACAAATATTCGAGAGGATTCAAATTATGTTACGCATCTGGGGACGCATTACCTCCATTAACGTTCGAAAAGCCGTCTGGACTGCACAAGAGCTTGGCCTTGAGTTTGAGCGCATCGATGCAGGCGGCGCTTTTGGCGTCACCAAGACACTGGAATATGTTGCGATGAATCCCAACTCTGTCGTGCCAACACTCGTGGATGGTGACTTTACTTTGTGGGAGTCAAACGTCATAGTGCGCTACCTGTGCGCGAAACACTCTTCGGGAAATTTATATCCAACCGACTTGCAAGAGCGTTTTAATGCAGAGCGATGGATGGACTGGCAACAAACGACTTTCAGTCCGTCTGGCCGAGATGCATTTTGGCAGCTCATCCGTGTCCCAGAGCCTGAACGTGATATGAAAAAAGTGGAGGCTTCTATCACTAATACTGAGATGCTTCTTGATCGCTTCGAAACACACATGCGAACAACCGAATATGTGGGCGGCAACAAACTCACGATGGCTGACATCCCGATGGCCTGTGAAATACATCGCTGGTTTGGACTCAATCTACCGTCAACGTCTCGTCCTCATATCGAAGCTTGGTATGCCAAAATTCTCGCTCGCAATGGCTCTAAAAACGTACTGACATTGCCACTCACCTGAAGTGAGCTTGCGACCCCGTCAGTTCCGTAATTAAGGCGCTGACGGGCAGTCGATCCAAAGAAAAACAGCAGTTGGCAAGGTCTTGAGCGGATCTTGTATATCCTCCATACGCACAACAATCCAAACCCTTTTCTATCAAAGCATCATCGCTCAAAGGATACTCCGTACTGCCTCGCAATTTCTCAATCCGTCTTTCAATCGTTTGGCCATCATTGAGGCGAATCGTAATTTCAGCCCACCTTGGAAACATCGGTGGAGCACCTTCAGAGACATGTACTTTCGATAAAAATGCCTGTACCTTGGGTCGTTGAACCGCCTCATCCTCAAAGCTGCTAAG
Source organism: uncultured Burkholderiaceae bacterium (assembly GCA_963926265.1). Classification (GTDB taxonomy): domain Bacteria; phylum Pseudomonadota; class Gammaproteobacteria; order Burkholderiales; family Burkholderiaceae_B; genus Zwartia. The sequence goes on along the minus strand of CAWUWN010000008.1, from coordinate 57,212 downwards.
CAATACAGAACCATCAAGCAGTGCGGCAGTCACTGCGTACTGCATACTAAATTTTCCCTCTAGACCGCTCTGCGGATGGCTATAAATCAGCGGAACTGTGGCACGGAAATTAGTCTTGATCTCCACACGCTCAATCTCTTCGAGTGTCAATGAACGCTCATTCAAAATATCCAATAAACCGTCGATCGTGCGATGGGTCGCATAGCAAAGTGGATACTTCTTAATTTCAATTCCGCTGCGTTCCAACTCCAGCGGCACACTACCAAGGAGGTCTATCTGAGTATGAATATCGATAGCGTCTGCGTAAAGCGCCGTGTAACCTTGCTTGCCGTCCATCGACTGCACGGAAGCGTCAAATCCCAGTTCAGCTAAAAACACGGCTCTTAAAGCAATCACATTGGCCTGCCCTGCTTGAAAGGGCTTGGACATCGTGCCAAAATTTTGTCGTGTTCCTGCAATTTGCGAAACTGTGATGCCAAGCGCATTGACAGTTTGCGCGTGCGAGAGCTTGAGCAAATAGGCACACGCTGCAGTCGCACCAAAACTCGCAATCGAAGCTGTGGAATGCCAACCTTTAGCATAATGATCATCCACCATCGCACGTGCTAAGCGCAGGGCAACTTCAAAACCCACCACGTAGGCATGAATCACCTCACTGCCCTGCGCCTCTATGCTCTCTCCCAGTGCGATCAGTGCGGGGATCATGGCAACAGTTGGATGTCCGCGCAACGGTGACGAGACATCATCAAAATCGAGGGCATGTCCTGTCGTACCATTGACCAATGCTGCCATTTCCACCGACAACCGATGTCCAGATGCCCATGTAGTCGCCATTCTGGGAGCGTTATGCCCCAATGCATATTTAAGACTTAATAAAGACGCAGGCTCGCGTGCACCTGCAATAGTACAGATCAGCGTATCGAATATAGCCCTACAGGCAGTATGTCGTATCGCTGGAGAAATGACTAAGGGATCGAAGTGCTGAATAAACGAAGCGATTTTTTCACTTGCACTCTGAGTATTTTTTGCGGACATCCATTGTTTCCATTTTTATTTTTTTCCACACATCAGCATTATTTGATTAAATTTAGCAGAAGGAATAATTGGCTGGCGCTTATTTCACATTACGGAACGATTTATATCAATACTAGCGATTCCTTACTTTATTGGGCATACTTAGGCAGGTCAAAAAATAGACCAACCAGCATGAGACGAAAACAGCGTCTTTAGTCTCAATGATGAACAGATCAAAAATCGGAGAAGACAAATGTCAATTATTAAATCCTCAACGCAGGCGGCTTTACTTGCTCTTTTAGTTATCAGCACACCTCCTAGCCTTGCGCAGAACTATCCAAATCGGGACATCACCTTTATCGTGCCTTATGGACCAGGCGGCTCTACTGATCCGATTTCAAGGCAGTTTGCTGGCCAACTCGCCAAAGAACTTAAAGCTACTATCAACGTCGAAAACAAACCTGGCGGATCCGCAACAGTAGGAACAGGTCAAGTCATTCGTGCAAAACCTGATGGATATACGATTGGATTGTCATCTAATAGTGCCTTGGCCTATCAGCCACTGGTAAACAAAGCTCTCGCGTGGAAGAGCCCAAGTGACTACCAATCGATCGTCTCGCTAGTCTACTTACCTGCAATTATCTCGGTCAAAGCAGACTCACCTTACAAAACACTTGAAGATCTTTTAAATGCTGCACGCAAGAATCCCGGCAAGGTTCGCGTCGCGGTCTCTGGCTACCGAACAGCACCAGATCTGGTCATTCAAGAACTCAATAAAGTCGCTAAACTCAAACTCGCAACCGTTCCTTTTACAGGTGGAGGTGGTGAGGCACTTGTAGCGCTGCTAGGTGGACGAGTTGAGGCAGTTTCTGGATATGCACCGACTGTTCGAGCACACGTCGCTGCTGGAACTGTGAGAGTGCTTGCCTCATTTTCAAAAGAAAAATATCCATTATTTCCTAATGCTGAATCAGTTGTTCAGGCGGGTTATAACGTGACCCTCCCAGCAGACTATGGCATCATTGGTCCCAAGGGTATGCCAAAAGATGTTACCGACAAGCTCAACAAAGCCTCGCTCAAAGTTGCAAACAGTAAAGAGTTTGCTGAGTTTGCTAAAAAGATGGGTTTAGCATTGGATGTACTTGACTCAAAAGGAATGGATCAAAAATTGATTGAATACAAACAAACATTTACTGATTTGATTGAATTTATGAATAAGAAAAATTAAATATTGCTAAATAAAGAAGCGCTGCGTTTTGATATCGCAGCGCTTTTTGATTTCCGTCAGAGAATCAAATAAACTAAATTAAACTTTATCTTACTCGATAGTCCAAAACCTGATCCAGACCGCCATAAGCAAAAGCCATAATATGAGATCTGTCAGAGACTAGGCCTGAAGCTTTAGAAACTTTGGCACAGAGTTTCGATCTTTCAGACAAAAATTATTCTCAGATTGGCGCGATTTGTTAAAGTCTAAAACTGTTCAAGCTTTTTCACCTTTTTGGAGTTGCTCTTGTCATCAATTACTTCCATCAGTCCTGTTGCTGTCGTGACAGGTGGTGCTCGCGGAATTGGTCTAGCGATTGCCAAATGGTTTCTTGCAAGAGACTATCGGGTTGCTCTTTTAGATATCGAGGCTGCAACACTTCAAAAAATGGAGCTTGAGCTCAATGCGCCTTCCCATTTGTTTGCCCTATCCTGCGACATTTCAAAGCCTGATCAAGTTCAAACAGCGATTGATCTCATCGCCGCCAAGTTCGGACGTATCGACTCGCTCGTAAATAATGCAGGCGTCGCGGTCTTCAAGCCCTTGAGTGAAACCACATTTGAAGAATTTCGTTACGTGATGGGAACCAACTTAGACGGTGCGTTTCTTTGCTCGCAAGCTTGCATTCCATATATGAAAAAAAATGGCAGTGGATCGATTGTGAATATTGCGTCGATCTCCGGCTTGCGTGCCAGCACCTTGCGGGTTGCCTATGGCACAAGTAAAGCGGCCATTATTCACCTAACCAAACAACAAGCGATCGAACTCGGCACACTTGGTATTCGCGCTAACGTGGTCGCACCTGGTCCTGTTGATACCGATATGGCAAAGCTCGTTCACAGTGTTGCAATTCGCTCTGACTATTACGACACCATTCCGATGAACCGCTACGGCACCCCCGAGGAAATCGCCGAAGCGGTCGGATTTCTTTGTAGCCCAGCTGCCTCGTTTATCAATGGTCAATGTATCGCTGTCGATGGTGGTTTTGATGCGTCGGGTGTCGGCATCCCTACACTGCGCTTAAACCAAACTGGCTCTATTTAAGGAGATTTCGATGAAGCAACCTTATATCGTTGGTTGGGGACACACCCCGTTCGGTAAGCTCGACAACATGGACTTTGACCAATTGATCCGTGATGCTGCCCTCCCCGCTATAGCGAGTGCTGGTCTAGAGCCTAGCGATATCGATGCTATTTTTGTGGGCCACTTTAATGCCGGTTTTGTTCAGCAGGACTTCAGCGGCGCACTCATGAGTATCGCAATTCCTGAGTTTCGTCACACGCCTTCTGTACGAATGGAAAATGCCTGTGCCACTGGCTCGGCTGCGATCTGGGCGGCTCTCGATGCACTCGCAAGTAGCCGGATCAAACGTGCTTTAGTTGTTGGTATGGAGAAAATGAACACTCTACCCAACAAAGAGATTGGTGATATTTTGCTCAAAGCGTCCTACGTCAAAGAAGAAGGACATACTGAAGGCGGCTTTGCTGGCGTATTCGGTCAAATCGCCAGTCAGTACTTTGAGCGCTTTGGTGATCAGTCTGACGCGCTTGCGGCAATTTCCGCTAAGAACCACGCCAATGGCATGCACAACCCTTATGCGCACATGCGTCGTGATCTTGGCTTTGACTTTTGCCGCACGCCCTCTGAGAAAAACCCTTTTGTCGCGGGTCCGCTCAAACGTTCAGATTGTTCTCTTGTCTCCGATGGCGCAGCGGCACTTGTCTTGTCGAACGAGCCGTTAACAGGCGCAAAAGTTCCGGCAGTCCGCTGGCGCTCGCGTACACATGTCAATGAATTCCTCCCCCTCTCGCGTCGTGATGCCACGCGCTTTGAGGGTGCTGCACTTGCTTGGCAAAAAGGTCTTGCCGATGCAAGCAATACTCTCAACGATTTGAAGTTTGTCGAAACTCACGACTGCTTTACGATCGCTGAAATGCTCGAATACGAAGCCATGGGCTTAGCACCTCACGGTCAAGGTGCACGCGTGATTTTGGATGGCGTGACGACCAAGCAAGGTAAACTTCCCGTAAACCCCTCAGGCGGTCTGAAGTCGCGCGGCCATCCTATTGGTGCGACAGGTGTCTCTCAACATGTGATGGCGGCGATGCAGTTGTCAGGTACCGCTGGCGACATGCAAATTCCAAATGCAAATGTAGGTGCCGTATTCAACATGGGCGGTGCAGCAGTTGCCAACTACCTGAGCGTGCTGGAGTCTACGTGAACGCTGCGCAGTCAATGAATCTTGGGCGATTGCTGACGCACACTGCCCGACTCTTTCCTGAGCATCCTGCGCTGATTCAAGGTGAACAAACCTGGACGTGGACACAGATCAATGCCAGAGTGAATGCCATGGTTTGTGCCTTACGCGCACTTGGCATCAAAAAAGGCGACCGTATTTTATTGCAGTCCAGAAACAATCTCCAGACTTTTGAAAACAGCTGGGCTGCCTTTAAGCTAGGCTGCATTTGGGTACCAACCAACTTTCGATTGACGCCACCAGAGGTCGCATATCTGGGGGCCTCCAGCGGTGCGGTCGTCATGATTGTGGAAGATTGTTTTCACGCACACACGGATGCGGTGAAAGACGCTTCAGATAGTTTGAAACATATCATCGTCATTGGCACACCGCGTACTGAAGAGTTGTCCTACGAAGCTTTAATCGCTCAACATCTTGGGGCGACTGATGCTGAAGAAACCGTTTCCTATGACGATCCACTTTGGTTTTTTTACACCTCTGGTACTACGGGCAAACCTAAAGCAGGGATTTTGACGCATGGACAAATGGCGTTTGTGGTCAATAACCATTTAGCAGATTTGATTCCTGGCACAACAGAGCAAGACTGCTCAATTGCAGTAGCCCCTCTTTCACATGGTGCGGGCATTCATGCTTTGCTCAACGTGGCGCGAGGTGCCGCGACCGTGTTAATGCCAAGCGAAAAGCTTGACCCTGCTGCGTTTTGGCTGGCGGTCGAACGATATCGCGTGACCAATATGTTTACGGTGCCTACTATCATCAAGATGTTAGTCGAGCATCCCGCGGTAGATGAGTACGATCACCGTTCGCTGCGCTTTGTAATTTATGCTGGTGCACCCATGTATCGCGCAGACCAAAAGCTTGCCTTAGACAAACTTGGAAAAGTCCTGGTCCAATATTTCGGGCTAGGCGAAGTGACTGGAAATATTACAGTCCTTCCCCGAGAAATGCACAATGCAGATGATAACGATCGCAACGCCAACATCGGTTCTTGCGGTCGGCCGCGGGTGGGAATGGAAGTAGCGATCCTCAATGACAAATTGGAGCCTGTTACGACAGGTGAAATTGGTGAAATTTGTTGCCGTGGTCCTGCCGTATTTGCTGGTTATCATGGCAATGCTGAAGCTACCACCAAGGCCTTGCGAGGCGGCTGGTTTCATACTGGGGATTTGGGACGGATGGATGAACGTGGTTTGCTCTACATCACGGGTCGCGAGTCGGATATGTATATCTCTGGCGGTTCGAACGTCTATCCACGTGAGGTGGAGGAAGTACTACTCACCCACCCCGGCGTGGCTGAAGTCGCGATTCTAGGTGTGCCTGATGAAAAATGGGGCGAAATTGGCGTGGCCGTCATTGTTAGACGCGAAGGCGCACCCGCCGTGGATACGCCCGAATTATTAGGACATCTCGAAGGACGTTGCGCTAAATACCGCTGGCCGAGGCAGTTTGTATTCTGGGAGTCTATGCCCAAATCTGGTTACGGAAAAATCGTCAAAAAAGATATCAAAGTTTTGTTAATTGAGCGCGGCGAAATCACTGTCGTTAAAACATCATGATCCTGAATTGATTCACATGCAGCCACATATCGCTTTTTTAACACCCATGGCAGCACCGACTATCGAAGTCGTTCGTCACCTGAAGCCACCTGGCTTCACTATTGAATTTGCTCAAACCAATGAACCCACTGAACATCTCGAGATCGTTTCTCGTGCGGATGCCATTATGGCAGCAGGGACATTCGTGACTGCCGAGATGATCGCGCAGGCACCGCGTTTAAAACTGATTCAGAAATGGGGAATTGGCGTAGATAAAATTGATCTTGAGGCGGCTCGCCGAGCAGGAGTCACTGTTGCAATCACGGCAGGTGCCACGTCCATTCCCGTTTCAGAACACACTTTGATGCTGATGTTGGCAACCTCGCGTCGCCTGCCACTTGCACACCGCAGTCTACAAGAAGGCAAATGGATCGCCTCCGACCTTCGTACCGTCTGCGCCAAACTTGACGGTAAAACAGTCGGCCTGTTTGGCTTTGGCAATATCGCTCGCTTTGTCGCCAAACGCCTCAGCGGCTTTGATGTCAATATCCTCTACCATAGCCGCACACGTCTCGACCCCGCGATCGAACAGCAATTTAACGTGCGCTACGTAGACTTTGACACACTACTCGCACAAAGCGATATTTTGAGTCTGCATGCGCCACTCACGGATCAAACCAAGCACCTCTTTAATACCAAAACGTTTAACAAAATGAAACGTGGTGCGATGTTAATTAATACAGCCCGAGGCGAGCTCATTGATGAGACCGCTCTGGTAGAAGCTTTACGTTCAGGTCAACTTTCGAGCGCGGGTCTAGACACTTTTGAAGGTGAGCCTCCTCGCGCTGATCACCCCTTGCTCCATATGGACCAGGTCGTGGCTACACCACACTCGGCGGGTGGCGTCTATGACAACGTGCCACATATTGTTGGACATATGTTCCGCAATATCGAACTCTATTTCAACAAACAAGCACTAGATGCGGCCGACCTCATCGTCGCACCCCCGCGCTAGAGTAAGATTTCAAAAGAAAATAAACAGGAGATTATTGTGAGCGGCAAATTTTCTACACAGTTTGAGCCCCTAAAAGGCAAAGTCAGCCCTGAAGAATGGGAAACGCGCGTGACGCTTGCGGCTTGCTATCGTTTGATGGACAAGTACGGTATGACCGATATGATTTACAACCATATCACCGCTCGCATTCCAGGCACAGAGGATTTGCTGATCAACTTATATGGCTTACTCTACAAGGAGATCACTGCATCAAGCCTCGTGCGCATCACTGTCGAAGGTGAGATTGTGCGCAAACCCGATACGGACTACGGCATCAACAAAAGCGGCTATGTGATTCACGGTTGCATCCATACGGCGCGTCCAGATATCGGCTGCGTGATTCATACTCATACGCGTGCAGGGATGGCTGTGGCTTCAATGGAGTGTGGTTTGTTGGCTATGACGCAAACATCGAGTCGCTTTAACAATCACATCGGCTATCACGACTTTCATGGACCAGCGATTGACTTGGCTGAGCGCGAGAGCCTTGTCAAGGACTTGGGTCAGCACAACGCCTTGATTTTGCGTAATCATGGTTTATTGACAAGTGGAGCCTCTGTGCCGCAAGCATTCAACTTGATGTATCAACTTGAAATGTCTTGCCGTGCGCAAGTTGATGCGATGACGGCTGGCGCTGCTTTATCGCTTCCTCCCAAAGAAATTTTGGAGAAATCTGCACATCTCTATCAACCAGGTGTACGTCGTCCCTACGGAGAGCTTGAGTGGCACGCCATGCTCAGACTGCTGGATGCTGAGCCGGGCGGCTACCCTGTCTATACGTCTTAATTCAACTTGTTAGCGGACGTCATGCGAATGAATTTGCAAGGCTTCCAAAAAGCGTGAAACCATATTGTAAGCACTGATCGTCGCAGTCAACTCGACGATCAGGCGCTCGCTCAGCAACGCCTTGACGCCTGCAAAGACCTCGGGCGAGACGTGAATCTCTTTGGTCATCGCATCCGCGTATGCGAGCACAGCACGTTGTGTCGGATCAAACTGTTTGGACGTTTGCCACTCAACCAAATCATCGAGTTGTGCCTGCGTCACGCCTTCGCGCAAGGCAATCGGCGCATGTTGTTCGGCCTCATAGGGTGCACCATTCACAATCGCAATCCGCATAATCACGAGTTCGCGCAACGCACCTGGCAAAGAACTTTGCTGACGAATGGCAGTGAGATAGTTGAGCCAGCCACTAGCCACCGGCGGGCTGTGCAAGAGCATCTGATAGAGATGCAACACACTGCCACGTTCAGCAGTGATACGATCAACCAAAGGTTTTGCTTCAGGATTGCTTAAGTCTGCGTAAGGAATGCGGGCCATGGAATTGTTCCCAATAGAATAAAAAAAGAACCTAGGATTTGTCAGTGTAGTTGCGAATCACGGCAGAATCATCTTGTCGACCATGACCATGACTACTCGCCTCGATAAACTGCAAAAACGCAGCGTGCGCCATCGAAGCAGGAAACGTCGATTGACGGGCGCTGTCCAAAACAAGTCCAAGATCTTTGACAAAAATATCGACAGCAGAAGCGACATCATCAAAAGACTCCGTGACCATCCGAGGACCACGATCAGCCAACATCCAGCTCGAGGCCGCGCCGCTTTTAAGAATCTCAAGCGAGGTATCAAGAGGCAAACCATTACGCTTTGCCATGGCCAACGCTTCCGCTGCTGCGGCAATATGTACGCCGCACAGCAACTGATTGATGACCTTCATCTGGCTGCCTTTACCCGCTTCGCTACCAAGGGAAAAAATGTTGCCACCGAAACTCGACAATACAGGTTGGACGCGCTCGCAAATCAGAGGATCACCAGCCATCATCACAGTCAATGTGCCGTTTAAGGCGCCATTCTTACCACCACTGACTGGAGCGTCAACAAGGTGAATCTTCAGCTTGGCCAACCTTTGCGAGAGGTCTTTGACATACTTGGGTGGCATGGTGCTGCAGGCTATAAACACTGAGTCGGGTTTCATCGTGGCTGCAAGCCCCTGCTCACCAAACAGAACATCCTCCGTTTGCATATCATTCACGACAAAACTCACGATGACGTCGCACTCATTTGTCATGGCAACCGGAGTCTGAGCGATATGACCACCGATTGAAGTCAGCCAGGTCAAGGACTCCGGATTGACATCACGACCCAGCAACTTGAAACCACTCTTAATAATATTGAGTGCGACACCTCGCCCCATGACACCCAAACCGACTAAACCAACAGAGGCTCCGCTCTTGATGCTAGATTGATTCATATTGCCATGTACTCCGCTAAAAATGCGTTAAGTTGGGGATTGATCCGGGGTTGAATTCTCTTGTGCCTGCGCTTTCTCAGCAGCCATCGCACGCTCATGTGCCGCTAAGCGGGCTGCGACCTTTGCGTCATGCTTAGCTTGTCGTTTTTCTACCCAAGTCTGAATCTCGACATAAAAAACTGGCACTAATGCTACAGCCAAACACGTCGAAGCGATCATGCCACTAAAAACAGTAATACCGATCGATACGCGGGCAGCAGCTCCCGCACCAGATGCAGTGAGTAATGGCACCACACCTAAAATAAAAGCAATCGAGGTCATCACGATCGGACGGAAACGTTCGTGCGACGCTTTCAATGCTGCCTCAACAGCACTTAAACCTTTTTTCTGCTCTTCGAGTGCTACTTCTACGATCAAAATCGCGTTTTTAGAGGCGAGCGCAATCATCAGCACCAAGCCAATCTGCACATAAATGTTGTTTGCTAAGCCTGTCGCCATTAGCGCAAGCACCGTTCCTACTAAAGCCAAGGGAACCGCCAAAATGACAGAGATCGGTGCCGACCAAGACTCATACTGAGCGGCGAGCACCAAATAGACTAACAAAATGGAGAGTGCGAACACCAACACGACCGTATTACCGACCAACTTTTCTTGGTAAGACATTGCGGTCCACTCAAAGCTCGCAGACTCAGGCAAGGTGGAGCGCGCCAAATCCTCGAGAGCAGTAATCACCTGCCCAGAACTAAACCCATCTGCTGCTGCACCCAAAACCGCTGCAGTGGGAAAGATGTTGTACTGAGAAGCAATCGCAGGCCCAGTCGTCTCAGTGATTTCAATGAAGGAGCCTAAAGGCACCATATTGCCAGACTTGTTTTTGACATACAGGCGTTTAATCTGCTCTGCACTCGCACGGCTCTTGCCATCCGCCTGCAAAAAGACTTGATAAGTCTGCCCAAATTTAAAGAACTGATTCACGTAAGTCGAACCAATCGAGGATTGCAACACATCATAAGCATCCCCTAAAGACACACCCAATGTTTCCGCTCTTGAAGGATTAAAGGTGAGTTTTAGCTGGGGGACATTATTTCTAAAAGGGGTAAATACCATAGAGATTTCAGGGCGCTTACGCGCTTCTGTCAGAAAATCTTCAGTGATTTTTTCGAGTTTTTTAAAATCATTACTACCATCGGTTAACTGCAACTGCATTTGAAATCCCCCCGACAAACCCAAACCGGGAATCGCAGGAGGCAACAGGACAAAAGGCGTCACTTCTTGAATAGACTTCAACGACTGACTCATCCCGAGATAAATAGACTTGAGATTCTCGCTTTTCCCTCGCTCTTCCCACGGCTTCAAAATCACATACATCACTCCAGTGTTTGACTGTGAACTGTTATTGCTCAACGCATTCACACCCCCGATCGACACGACCTGCTTAACACCTGGCACTTTTCCAATAGCAGCGACAACTTTATCCATCCCAGCCTGTGTACGGGTCAGTGATGCAGCATCAGGCAACTGAACAGAGACGATAAGATAACCTTGGTCTTCATTGGGAATAAATCCGGTGGGCAAGCGAATCAAGCCAATAATCGCTCCAATAATCAACACCAAACCAACCAGTGACGTCACCTTTCGGTTGACCATCAAATAACGCATCAGCTTGGCGTACCAATTTGAGATTCTCTCAAATACCTGATCAAATTTGACAAAAAACCAGTTCTTTTTAGCACCGGGCAATTTAGGAGTAATAAACTGCGCTGCCTGAGTTGGCTTGAGTGTCACTGCATTAATACCGCTAATCAAAGCAGTTGCAGCGATCACCAAGGCAAACTGCCGATACATCTGACCCGTGATGCCGGCAATAAATGACGCGGGCAAAAACACGGCCATCAACACCAGAGTGATACCAATAATCGGACCAAGTAACTCTGTCATCGCATTGATCGCACCTTGGCGAGGGGTCTGACCCAACTCGACCTTTTTTGCCACGCCCTCCACCACGACAATTGCATCGTCCACCACGATGCCGATACACAGAACAATCGCAAAAAGCGTCAGCAAATTAATCGAAAAACCCATTGCTGCCATACAAGCAAAAGCACCAATAATTGTGACGGGCACAGTCGTCGCAGGCACGAGTGTTGCGCGCCAATCCTGCAAAAATAACATGATCACCAGCAAAACTAAGATGCCTGCTTCGAACAACGTGTGATATACCTCAGTAATAGAGGCCGTCACAAACATAGTGGTGTCAAAAGGAATTTCCCACTTAATTTCTTTGGGGAAGGTCTTGGAAATCTTCTCCATTTCTACTTTGACGGCCTTGGCGACATCAATTGCGTTTGCTGTCGGCAACTGATAGATGGCAATGCCACCTGCAGGACTTTCGCCTAAGCGGAAAAACTGACTGTAATTTTGGCTGCCTATTTCAACGCGAGCGACGTCTTTGAGTCGTGTGATCTCACCTTGATCATTCGTCTTGAGTAAGATATTTTCAAACTGCTCAGGTGTATCGAGTGCACTTGTCACATTTAAGGTCAGTTGGAAGTCTTGTCCCATCGGCACAGGAGGGGCGCCTACCTGACCCGCCGCTAACATGACATTTTGTCGACTAATTGCAGTAGAAACATCAGTCGGCGTTAAGTTTCGCATCATCAGTTGCGCGGGATCCAACCAGACCCGCATGCTGTAATTGCCAACCCCAAAAACTTTTGCTGCAGCAACGCCTGGAATACGTGCAAGCCGATTTTGCATTTGCAAATTAGCAAAATTACTCAGGAACAGAGCATCATGCTCAGGATTACTTGAAGTCAATGTAACAAACTGCAAGATCGAGGTTGACTGTACCTTGGTGGTAACACCTTGCTTTTGCACAGCAGTCGGCAAAGAAGCTAAAGCAATTGCCACCCGGTTTTGCACAGTGACCTGCGCCATGTTTGGATCCGTACCCACCTGGAACGTCACCGTCAGTGCATAACGCCCATCGTTAGTCGAATCAGACTGCATGTAGAGCATATTCTCTACACCGTTGACTTGATTTTCAATATTGCTCGCAACTAGCTGCTGTACCAAACTTGCACTCGCACCAGGCCACATAGTCGTGACTTGAACCGTAGGCGGCGTCATAGGCGGATATTGAGCAATGGGCAAACCAAATATCGATACTGCACCAATCAGCATTGTGATCAATGCAATAACATTGCCAAGAACAGGACGTTCGATGAAGAATTTAGAGAGCATGAGTGATCCTATTACCTGCGTGTATTAGCGTGCAGGCAACGGCGCAACGGTCGAGAGTTCTGGCTTGACTTCCAGACCAACTCGGACGTTGATGAAACCGTTGATGATCAATGTGTCGTTTGCCGTCAAACCGGTCGTCACCTCGACGAGCGGCCCAAATTGCTGACCGCGCTTAATGTTGCGCCGTGAAGCTTTTTTGGCCTCGTCAACAATAAACACATAATCACCTTGTTGATCTGACTGGATACTGCTGTTAGGAATCAAAACGGCCAAACGTGGCTCGCCATACTCCACGCGAACCTTGGCGTATAAACCAGGCACCAAGCTCGCTCGACTATTAGGAAGTTCAGCGCGTAACTGCAACGAACCCGTGCTGGCACTCAGGAGATTAGCGGCAAAGTCCAAAATGCCCGTATGAGGGTATCCCTCTTCGCCCTGCAGCTGTACGTGGACGGGTAATTTGTTAATCTGCGCTTTTCGATCTTGTTCATTCACAAAGCGTTTTTGATATTTCAAAAGATCACGTTCATTAATCGAAAAATAAACGTAAACAGGATCAATTTTCTGAATCGTTGCGAGTTTGACGCCCTGCGGACTACCTCCAAGGTAATTACCAACATCGATGAGATGCCGTCCCATCAAACCATCAAAAGGTGCACGAACCTCTGTATATCCATAGTTAATTTCTGCAAGCTTGAGATTCGCCTCCGCCTGAAGATAGACCGACATGGCTTTATCCACAGCAGATTGTGAGGTGGCATTATCTTTTAACAAGGCCTTCTGCCGATTGATTTCGATTTTAGACTCTGCAAAAATAGCTTTCGTCAAATTAACTTGCTGGGCATATTGATCCTGCTCGATCACGAACAATAACTGATCTTTTCTAACATAAGCACCGTCATCAAAAGCAATTTTCTTCAAATAGCCTGGCACACGCGCCTCGAGATTCACAGATAAATAAGCCGCCACGTTGCCATCAAAGATTTCAAAACTGCGAACATCTTGAGAAATTGGCTTGGCTACTGTCACAGCAGGTGGCTGACTGCTTTTCTGAGGCGCTTTTTTATCGCAAGCGGACAGGAACAGAACAGCTAACAAAGTGGCAAGCGCCAGATATATACGTCTTGCAACTATATTATTTATCATCATGCTCATTGAATCATCTCACTGGACTTCACTAAACGTGGCTCGGTAGGATTTACCAAGGCATCGCCCCAATTCGTACGTGCCTGCATCTGCTCAACCATCGCTGTTGGCAAACTTGGAATCGCTAACTCACCCGACCAGCCACCACCGAGGGCCTTGAACGCAGCCACGTAGCCGAGTAAATTATTTGTTTGTGTCTGTACTAAGCTATTTTGCACGAGCAAGAGTTGCTGCTGAGCGACAATCACCGTGTTGTAATCATTTTGGCCCGCTTTATATCGATCCAACGCAAGAGAGGCAGCACGCTGTGCAGCTGAAACGGATTTTTTGAGGTCCGCGGAAGAACTGAGCGTGGTCGATATAGCGATGAGCGCCTGTTCAACTTCTTTTTGAGCTTGAAGAACTTGATTTTGAAAGGCCAGCACACTGCTTTGAAATACAGCATCCTGAACACGAATCTGGTCGACGATCGCCCCACGATAAAACAGTGGAAACACCAAGCCGCCGCCAATTGAACTCGTGCGGTTATCCCAAGAAAACAAACTGGACTGATTAGCGTTATTCATTGTGACATTTTGAAATCCAAAGTAGCCACTCAGCGAAAAACTAGGGTATAAGGATGCCGTGTTTACGCCAATGAGCGCAGATTGAGCGGCTGCCGAATATTCAGCTTGCAAAACATCCGGACGCCGTCTCAACAAGTCCTTAGGAATCCCTACTTGCAAAGATGCGGGCGGCTGCAAGCTTGCTATGTTTGTCCCATAGTTTTTTGCGTAAAAATCAGGCGACTCACCGAGCAAAATACTCATAGCAAATTCAGCATTTTTTAAAGCTGAAATTAGCGTTGGGATTTCAGACTTTGTCAGTTCGTATTGCGACTGAGCTTGGCTCAGGTCAAGTAAAGAAGTTGCACCATTTTTAAAGCGTGAAGAAGCGATACGAAGGCTTTCGGCTTGTAAGGCAAGATTGCTTCTCGCCACGCTTATTAGGGATTGATAGTTACGAATCGTAATGTAGGTATTCGCCACATCCGCTGCAAGTGAAACATCAGCCGCGTAGAAGGCTGCGGTTGAGGAAAATAAGGAAGAAACAGTACTTTCAATCCCACGCCGATACTTCCCCCAAAAATCAATTTCCCAATTAGCCTGTACGACCAGGTTTTGGGTTGTGGAAATTGAGGAGGCATTCAGAAATTGTGTCAGCGCATTGGGTTGGTCATTACGCGATACTCCTGCGCTTAGCCCGACCGTGGGCAATAAACTCGCATCCGCAACACCCAGCTGCGAACGCGCCTGATAAATCCGGAGCGCCGCACGCTGAAGCGACAAGTTGTCTTTCGCTGCACGGGACAACAAATCATTCAGTATCGGATCGTTAAAGCCTGCCCACCACCGGACCGGATTCGATGTGCGGTCTAGCGCAGATGGAATTGCCTCGGTGAACTCGGTTTTTTCTGGTTCGCTAAACTTGGGCTGAGTCTTAGCGTCTGGAGTCTGGAAATCCGGCCCCACCATGCAACCGGAAACAGAAAAGGCTCCAAAGACGACTAAACACAGTCTTTGGAGCCACTTTTTGCAAATATGAGTCTGAGATGAAAGCATCCTCAGATTCTAAAGCACTTTTACTCAGTAAGTCGACGACTAAGCTCGGTCTGCTTAGTCAACCTTTGCACCTGAAATTTTCACAATTTCCGCCCATTTTTTCATATCTTCTTTGTGAATACGGGCAAAGGCGGCTGGGCCTGGATCCGCTGCAGGCGTGATGCCCTGCATGTTTGTGAGCCAAGTCTTAAATTCTGGGGTCGACACAATCTTGACGACTTCAGCACTCATTTTTGCTGAAATATCCGCAGGCAATTTAGCTGGGCCGAATAATCCATACCAAGTCGTGCTCACAAAACCTGGCAAATTGCAGGCCTCTGCCACAGTTGGAACATCGGGCAATGCAGCCAGACGAGTCGGACTGGTGACCGCCAGGGCGATAGTGCGCCCCCCTTTGACAGAGGCAATCGAAGGAGCGCTCTGATTAAAGAACATGTCCACATCACTGCCTAATAAGGCAGTCATGGCGGGACCTTGACCACGATAGGGGACGTGAACAATGTTGACCTTTGCCGCACTTGCAAACTGAGCACCGGCTAAATGGGTGGAGGCTCCGTTACCTGTTGAGCCGTAATTTAGCGTACCTGGTTTGTCACGCATGAGCTTGAGCAAGTCGCCGCATGTTTTGATATCAGGGTGTTTTTTAGGGTTGATGAGCAGCACGTTCGGGACATCACCCAAAATAGCGATACGCGTGAAGTCTTTTTCAACATTGAAATTGAGCTTTTTATAGAGCGCGGGATTAATCGCATGCGTGCCTGCAGTCCCGAACAAAAAGGTGTAGCCGTCGGGTTGCGCGCGCGCGACCAAGTCAGACGCAATATTGCCGCCCGCCCCAGTTTTGGCCTCGACCACAACGGGCACATTCCAAGCTGCAGTCAGTGCTTGACCGATCTTTCGTGCGTAAATATCCACGCCAGAGCCATTTGGAAAGCCACCCATAATTGTGATGGAACGGCTGGGCCATTTATCAGTCTGTGCGAATGCTCCCGAACAGGCTGCAGCGGCGATGAGTGCCAGAGTGGCTTTTGTCAGTGTATTGCGCATAGTTCTCTCCTTAACGCGGTGTTCCCTGCCCCGAAATTCGACGGCAGTGGTTTAAAGATGCTTCTATCAAGTTATCACTCGCTTCGGGTGTACGAAAAGCTGAGTGCGCAGAAAGCGTGACATTTTCAATTTTAGTAAAGGGGTGGTCCACGGGAAGCGGCTCAACTTCAAACACATCCAACCCTGCATGAGAAATTTTTCCTGACTGCAAGGCCTCAACCAAAGCCTGTTCATTGATCACAGCACCTCTGGCCGTATTCACTAAGATCACACCGTCTTTCATCTGTGCGATACGTTCTTGGGATATGAATCCCTTAGTCTCGTCATTGAGCAACAAATGCAAGGAAATAACTTGGCTGTGCGCCAAAAGCTCTTCCAAGGAGACAAATTTGACCCCTGGGTAAGATCTGGGCGTACGATTCCAGGCAATCACCTCCATGCCAGCTCCGATTGCCAAACGCGCCATTTCAGCGGCAATACCACCAAATCCGATCAAACCCAGCGTCTTACCGGTCAGCTGGACGGCTTCGGTACGGAGCCAATTACCGACGCGCATTTCGCGGTCCATCCTGGCAAAACCTTTGGCAGAAGCCCACATCAAGGCAAACGCGCACTCAGCAACAGCCGTATCGCCATAACCCTTAATAATATGCACTTCGATCCCAATTGCCGCAAGTTCTTCAGGATTCATATATGAGCGAGCACCCGTTCCGAGAAAAACGACATGTTTGAGTGATTTGCACTGTTTAGCAATGGCGGTCGGCACGGCAGTGTGATCCACAATCAAAATTTCAGCATCACCCATCGCCGCAGGAATTTGTTCAGAAGTAATGTCGACCTGACGATTGACAACCAGGGCAATATCATCGGCTCGGTGCAATCGCTCTGCCACATCACCTAGCGTGGCACTTGCATCAATAAAAACAGCTTTCATGTGGATCTAATCCTGGAGAAAGGCCTCAAATGCATCTCAAGGCCAAAAATAGAAAAATAGATCATACCGGAGTACGTACAGACGTGAACAGTCCTTGATGCTACGATGGTTTGCATATAAAACTCAAATAACTTTGAGTTATTAACTTCATACTTGCAATGGCGACCACCATGCCCAATACAGATCACGTTGTCATAATCGGCGCAGGCATCATTGGAGCAACTAGTGCTTATCAGTGCCTCAATGCTGGCTTACGCGTCACCTTGATCGAGCCGGAAAGCCCAGGGGACGAACAAGCAGCGAGCTATGGCAATGCAGGTTGGCTATCCTCGCATTCCGTTCTGCCTGCAGCGACGCCCGGAGCATGGAAAAATGTACCAAAATGGCTTGCAGACCCTCTTGGGCCGCTAGCGATTCGCTGGAAATACTTTCCGCGTGCCCTGCCATGGCTCACACGCTATCTCAACGCAGCCTCTAATTACTCAAAGATCTCAACGACAGCTATCGCGCTGCGCAGTCTCCTTGCTGGAGCACCAGATCTACATCAAGAGATGGCAGAGCAAGCTGGCGTCGGTCATCTGATCGTCCGAACAGGTTTGTTGCATGCCTATCTATCTAAAGATCACTTTACACAGGATACCAAAGCCTGGGACATCAGACGAAAAGAAGGCATTCAATGGCAAGAGCTCGATGCTCAAGCACTCGCCGAGCTAGAGCCTGATCTAGACCGACGCTATACCTTTGGTGTGCTGGTTCCTGAAACAGGTAGCTGTCGAAATCCTGGTGCTTATACTGCGGCTCTCATTGCACATGCTCAAACGCGCGGTGCTCAACTCATTCGAGCCCGCGCAACAGGTTTTCGTATCGAGCAAGGAACACTCAAATCAGTCATTACTGATGCAGGGGAAGTTTCCTGTAACAAAGCAGTCATTGCGATCGGCGCTCGCTCTAAAGCGCTTGCACGTATGGCTGGCGATCAGGTTTCTCTAGAGTCAGAGCGCGGATATCACGCAGTCGTGAGTACTCCAGAGGCAGGTCCAAGAATCCCCACCATGTTTGCAGACCGCAAAGTCATTGTGACCAGCATGGAGCATGGCTTGCGTGTTGCAGGTCAGGTAGAAATTGCGCAGACTGACGACACTCCAGACTGGCGTCGTGCCGAGATTCTGCGTCAGCACCTCGTTGCTTTGTATCCAAAACTACCAACCGACCTACCAATCGATCGCATTTCGATCTGGATGGGACGACGACCTAGCACCCCCGATGGCTTACCGTGCATTGGTCTAGCATCTGGTTGTAGAGATATCATTCATGCCTACGGTCATGGACATGTGGGCCTAGTGGGTTCTGCCCGAACAGGTCGACTCGTCGCTCAACTTGCAACAGGCGTTGCACCTGAAATTCCATTAAAACCCTTTAGCCCGCAGCGCTTCAAGTCTATTTACTGACACCTCCTCCCATATCGAGATATCACCCATGAATCCATCTGATCCCTATGACAATAGCGAGGAGACTACATTCACGGTTCAGCAACGTGCAGCTGCGGCGAAAAGGAGCACGTGGGTCAGTGTTTTTGTCAATATTTTGCTATCCATTGCTCAAATTACGGTTGGAACCTTTGCCAAATCACAGGCATTAGTGGCAGATGGTATTCACTCTCTCTCAGATCTTGTCGGCGACTTTGTTGTGTTGTTCGCCAGTCATCACAGCCAAAAAGATGCCGACCAAGAGCACCCTTATGGGCATCAACGTTTTGAGACCGCCGCATCAATGGTGCTAGGCGTTTTATTAATTATGGTGGCAGTGGGAATGCTTTGGGCAACCTTTGAAAAGCTTAAGAATCCCCATGAAATTCCGACAGTTCATGGCGCCGCACTCTGGATTGTCGGCCTTGCCTTAATCTCAAAAGAGCTTTTGTTTCGCTACATGCTCAAAATAGCTAAACGTGTGAAATCGAGTATGTTGGTCGCCAACGCTTGGCACGCCCGCTCGGATGCCGCTTCCTCGTTAGTTGTAGCGGTTGGGATTGTGGGCAACCTTGCGGGGTACCCCATTTTGGATCCAATTGCCGCCTTGATTGTAGGACTCATGATCGGAAAAATGGGATGGCAATTTGGCTCAAGCGCATTTAATGACCTCATGGATCGCTCCGCAGATGAACAAGAGGTCATTGACATCACCGCGACGCTTTTGGAAACCTCTGGTGTACTAGGGGCCCACGACATCAAAACCAGAAAGATGGGCGATATGATCTTGGTCGATGCACACATCGAAGTCGATGCTTCTCTTACCGTGGAGGTGGGTCACGATATTGGCCTGGCCGCACGACACGCGGTCATGCAGAGGCATCGCGTCTTGAATCTGATGACGCACATCGATCCTGTGCCTTCACGTACAGATCCGCACATCACATCTCAGGTTTCGGCAACCGCTGGGCATACAAACGTTGCTTCATCAGAAAACATAGCGAATCAATAGGAAATCAGCATAGTGTCCACGTCCTCATCCGCTCTTTCTCTTTTTGAAAAAATTTGGCAAAAACATCTCATTGTTGAGAGAAACGCAGGTCCCTCACTCCTTTATATCGATCGTCACCTGATTCACGAAGGATCCTTTCACGCCTTTAGCACATTGCGCGAACGTGATCTGACGGTACGCAATCCACATCAAATTTTTGGCGTGGCTGATCACTATGTTCCAACCATCAGTCGTAATCCTCAAGATGCATCTACGTCAGAAATTACGCAGATGATCACACGTTTTGAAAAAAATATGCAATGGAGTGGTGCGAATTATTTTCCGATTGACGATGTGCGACAAGGAATTGTCCACGTCATCGGGCCTGAGCAAGGCATTACGCTTCCTGGTGCAACATTAACTTGTAGTGACAGTCATACTTCGACCCATGGCGCCTTTGGCGCACTTGCCTTTGGAATTGGTCAATCAGAAAGTACCCACGTGCTCGCGACCCAGTCGCTCTGGCAAACAAAGCCTCAAGGCTTGCGGGTATTACTGTTAGGTCAGAGCCGTCCTGGCGTATCTGGAAAAGACATCATCCTTGCAATCATTGCCAAGATCGGTTCTTCTGGTGCGACAGGTCATGCAGTGGAATATGCCGGCCCTGCCCTAAGCTCACTCTCGCTCGAAGATCGTCTGACGATGTGCAATATGACCATCGAGGCGGGGGCACGTTTCGGAATGATGGCACCCGATGACCTAGTCTTTGATTACTTGCACGGACGTCCCTTTGCCCCCAAAGAAAGCGACTGGGATCAAGCCTTGCTGCAATGGCGGGCGCTCGCCTCTGATCCGGATTGCAGATGGGACAAAGAAATCGAATTAGATATTGGCACCTTGGCTCCAATGGTGACCTGGGGAACAAGTCCAGAAGCAGCCCTTCCTATTACTGGGACAGTTCCAGACCCAGCGCAATTTACGAATACAGCGCTTAGGCAGTCTATGGAAGATGCACTCACCTACATGGCACTTACGCCCGGCACGCCGCTCAACACGATCAAAATAGATAGAGTTTTTATTGGCTCATGCACGAATGCACGACTCTCAGACTTACGCAGTGCCGCAGAAATTCTAAAAGGTTGCCATACCAAGGTACCAGGAATCGTTGTCGCAGGCTCCATGCAGGTCAAGCGTGCTGCAGAGCAAGAGGGTCTAGACAAAATTTTTAAAGAGGCTGGACTAGAGTGGCGCGAACCCGGATGCTCCATGTGTGTTGGGATCAACGGTGATACGGCGCCGGCTGGAGAGCGCATTGCCTCAACATCCAATCGAAATTTTGTTGGTCGCCAGGGGCCTAGCGTTAAAACGCACCTGATGAGCCCCGCGATGGTCGCCGCAGCTGCAGTCAATGGGCATTTAACAGATGTTCGTGCCATGCTTTCGAGGAGTACTGCATGAAGCCCTTTATCGACCTAACGGGTCTTGCGGTGCCAATTGAAGGTCGCAATATTGATACTGACCAAATTATCCCCGCTCGCTTCCTTAAAAAAAGCCGAGGAGAATATGGAGATTACTTATTTTACGACTTGCGTACTGATGCTGAGGAACAAATCCGCGCTGACTTTATTCTCAACCAAACAGTCTTTCAAGGCGCTAGCATTCTGGTGTCGGATGAAAACTTTGGCTGTGGCTCCTCTCGCGAAGCTGCGGTGTATGCCTTAGTTGACTTCGGAATCAAAGCGATTTTGGCACCAAGCTTTGGGGATATTTTTTATAACAATTGTCTTAAAAATGGTGTGTTGCCGATTGTCTTGCCAAGCGACGTGCTCAAAACTTTACGGCAACAGCTTATACAAACAGCGCAGTCTGCCTCTCAATTGCCCAGCGACTATGCTGGACTCCAGATCACCATCGATTTAAAGCTCTGCAAAGTTGATAGTGCACACTTTGCTCAGCCCTTAGACTTTACAATCGACCCATTCTGGCAGGAGTGTTTAATCAAAGGCGTAGATGAGATTGCGCTCACGATGGGGTATAGCGATCAGATTAAAGAGTTTGAACACATGCATCGACAATCACAAACCTGGTTGGCACCCAAGTAACTCGTATTCATTCCCTGATTATTTTTTTCTAATAAACACTATGTCTCTTCCTCTAAGCGGCCTTAAGGTCATCGAAATTGGTCAGTTAATTGCTGGCCCCTTTGCCTCCAAAATTCTCGCGGAATTTGGTGCTGATGTCATCAAAATCGAGCCTCCTAAAACAGGCGACCCTTTGCGTACCTGGCGACTCCTCCACGAGGGCACCTCGGTCTGGTGGGCTGCGCATGCACGCAACAAACGATCAGTGACACTTGACCTGCGTCAACCAGAAGGCCAAGAAGTTATCCGAAAGCTTGCCGCAGATGC
Source organism: uncultured Burkholderiaceae bacterium (assembly GCA_963926265.1). Lineage (GTDB taxonomy): Bacteria > Pseudomonadota > Gammaproteobacteria > Burkholderiales > Burkholderiaceae_B > Zwartia. The sequence continues at coordinate 34,998 of CAWUWN010000008.1, read as the reverse complement.
TGACATTTTGATAGAAAATTTTCGCCCTGGTGCAATGGAAAAATGGGGGCTAGGTTTCAACGATCTTCATGCCCTCAATCCAAAGCTCATCATGTTGCGTGTGTCGGGTTATGGTCAGTCTGGTCCCTATCGTGACCGCCCCGGTTTTGGTGTGATTGGCGAAGCGATGGGCGGATTACGCTATCTAAGCGGTGAACCTGGTCGCCCTCCTGTTCGAGTCGGCGTCTCAATCGGCGATACCTTATCTGGACTACATGGTGTGATTGGCGTCATGATGGCACTGCGGCACCGAGAACAGCAAGGTGGCGTTGGCCAAGAAGTCGACGTAGCGCTCTACGAGTCAGTCTTTAATATGATGGAAAGCCTGTTACCCGAATATTCAAAGTTTGGTGTGGTGCGTCAACCTTCTGGAGCAAGTATGCCAGGCATTGTGCCTACCAATGCCTACCTGTGTAACGATGGTCGATACGCCTTGATTGCCGGCAATGGTGACAGTATCTATAAACGCCTAATGGAAACAATCGGACGCAAGGATTTAGCAACAGATCCAAACCTTGCAAACAACATTGGACGTGCCGCCAATGCAGAGCGTATTGACGCTGCAATCTCTGATTACACTCAGAAACATAGCCTCGAATTTGTGCTTGAACAGATGAACCAAGCAGGTGTGCCAGCAGGAAAGAGCTACGATGCCGCAGATATTGCTCAAGACCCACATTACCAGGCGCGCGACATGATTCTGGATGCAACCTTGCCTGATGGATCTACCGTACAAGTCCCTGGTATTGTGCCAAAATTAAGTCTTACACCCGGACAAATCACTCGCTCAGCACCGCAGCTCGGAGAACATACTACCGAGGTACTTGAGGAGCTTGGGATTGGAGCCGCTCAGCAAGCCGACTGGAAAGCACGCGGCATCATTTGATGCCTGTCACACTTTTTAAAAGTAATTGATAAGACTATGCAAATCACACGTCCCCGTATTTATATACAAGAGGTCGCCACCCGCGACGGCTTTCAAAACGAAGCTCAATTTATTGAAACCGAAGACAAGGTTCGCGTGATTGATGCGTTGAGCCTGTGTGGCTTTGCAAAGATCGAGGTGACTTCCTTTACCTCACCCAAAGCAATACCGGCACTGCGTGATGCAGAGCGCGTTATGCATGAGATCACCCGTCAACCCGGTGTGGAGTACACCGTGCTCGTGCCAAACGTCCGCGGAGCTGAGCGCGCTTTATCTTGCGGTATTGATGAGGCGAACCTCGTGATGTCAATGAGCGAAACACATAATCGCTCTAATTTGCGTATGACACGCGAACAATCTTTCGCACAATTAGAGCAGGTGGTCGCCGCGATTTCGGGTAGCAAAGTCGCCATCAATATTTCTTTATCGACGACTTTTGGCTGTCCAATGGAAGGAGATGTGAGCGAAGACGAGGTCATGCGCTGGGTGGATCGTTTTGCCAATCTCGGCGTTAAGCGTGCAACGCTCTGTGATACCACTGGTATGGCCTACCCATCTCAAGTGCGCTCAGTTGCTGCTCGCGCAAAAGCGATGTTCCCAGAGATGGTGTTTACTCTGCACTTTCACAATACGCGTTCGATGGCTCAAGCCAACGCACTCGCTGCTATCAGTGCGGGGATCGACCGCTTTGATGCTTCGCTAGGTGGAATCGGGGGCTGTCCTTATGCTCCTGGAGCAAGTGGTAATGCTTGCACAGAAGATATGGTTCACATGCTTGAGTTAGAAGGTTTTGATACAAACATCGATCTAGATCGTCTCTTAAAGATATCAGCGACTCTACCTGATCTAATTGGGCACGATGTCCCAAGCCAACTGCTTAAGGCAGGCGGACGCAACACCTTGCACCCCGCCCCAGCCTATGCCGCAGAAATCGGCAAGACATAATGAGTGGATTTAAATAATGTGGACTTCAAACTCACCTAGACCAGCGACCTGACCCACAAGCTTGTCACCTTTGACCACAGCCCCAACGCCCTCTGGTGTTCCAGTAAAAATCAAGTCGCCTGCTTTAAGTTCAAACAGTCCGGAAAGGTAAGAAATACTCTCAGGAATATTCCAGATCATTTGCGATAAATCACTGGTCTGTTTTTGCTGGCCATTCACGTGCAATGAAATATTGCCTTCAGCCAAAATGCCTGTAGCAGCCTTAGGATGGATGGGCCCAATCGGTCCAGATTGATCAAAGCCCTTACCGACTTCCCAAGGACGTCCTTGCTTTTTAGCCTCGCCTTGTAAGTCACGACGCGTCATATCTAACCCTAAGGCGTAACCAAAGATGCAATCGTTCGCCTTTTCCACAGGAATATCACAACCACCTCGATCCAGCGCCACCACCAATTCCATTTCATAATGCAGATTTGATGTTTTCACTGGATAAGGCATCTTGCCTGCTTGTCCTGCAGGAATAGGAATCAGAGCATCAGCGGGTTTGCAGAAAAAAAACGGGTCTTCACGGCCTGTAAAGCCCATTTCCTTAGCATGCTCAGCATAATTACGGCCAACGCAGTACACGCGGCGCACTGGAAAAAGCTGAGGGCTGCCTACCACTGGCAAACCCATGGTTGCCTCTGGTTCAAATATAAAATCTGACATTTTGATTCACATCCAAAAGGTTTAAATGAGAAGAGCTAAGATTTTTTTTCCGGCAGAGGAGGAAGCGTCGTAACAGGTGCAGGCTCACCAAGACCGACTACTGGGGCGCTATCAAAATAATCATGCAGACTGTCTTGAGTAGGATCACTCAGCCGGACTGGGGCAACTGTTTGATCCTGCAAGGAATCCGTCTCCCGATCCCAATTTGAGGGAAAACCACTTTCGGAGAGATATGCGAGACCTTCGGCGTGCAACACGCCAGGATCTGAGGTCGTATCTGCAACCGGTAGGAAAGTATCGGCAGCGAGCACAGGTAAAGCCGTCCCGACAGCTGTGGCCATCCGCCATTGAGCAGCGGCTTCTTGTGGTCGATTCAGCTTGTCATACAAGCTACCTAGTAAGGCATGCACCCGAGCATCCGCACGGATGGATAGGCTACGAGAAAGGTAATTTTCGGCTTGACCCCAAATCTGTCCGACTAAGCAAAGGTTACCGACAGAAGCAAGTAACTCAGCATCATTCGATCGAGATCGGACCCAAGCCTCGGCTTTTTCAAGACGACGCTTGACCTGTGAGGGCTCAGTGCGTGAGTAGGCCGCAAGAAGACGAGGGTCAAATGATAACGGGATAGAGAGTTCAAGCGCGCGCGATGCTTCGTCGAATTGACCATTTGCTTCAAAGGCTGCTGCACCTGCCAAAGCGACTTCAGTTAAGGTACGTTCCTGAGACTTGAGCCCTTTCCAAAAAACATGCCACTCTCCTGAATGCGTGGTCTCACGCACTCGAGCCGCCCCAGCCGCCTCAATAATTTGGCGAGCCTCAGACTCATGCAATGCCCCCCGTCGATTGAGTGAGCGCGCAAGAGCAAATACCTGCTCATGACGATTTAACTGCTGATAGGCTCTAAGTAATAATCGCAAAGTATGTACATGTTTTGCCCCACTTTCTTGTAAGGGGAGCAGCTCTTCAAGGGCCTGTGCAGCCAACCCCTGATCAAGATATAAGTCAGCGGCTGCAGTCGCAATCGCTTCTTTGAGAGAGCCTTCGTCGGAAGATTTCTGTTTAGCAAGGGAAATGAGATGATCGCGTCTACCAAACTCACCTAATGCATGTGCTGCACGAGCGGCCGATAGCGCAGCGAGTACTTGACGACTCGCATCTGTGCTGCGATCAAAGAGTTTGGTCAAATCTTTTTCAGCATGCGAGTAGCGTCCTTCGAGCAACTCTGTCCACCCTTGCTCTAAAAGATCCTGATCACGTTTGACATGACGTCGACTGTTCCAGCCACGTACCCGTGTCGGAATCGCGATTAGCCAAGAAGCGATACGCAGAAGCAAATGAAAACAAACAAACAAAACAAGTATTGATACGACTGCGAGCGCGAGCGAAATCTGAAGACGCCAGTCGTTGACTAAAATCAGTACATGGCCAGTATTCTCTCTGAGCACCACTGCAAGCACGACAGCGGCAGTCAACAAAACGAGCGTCCATAGCCAAGTTCGCATGATTACTGTCCGCCAGTCGGTGTAGGTTCGGAGGCTCGCACAGACTCTAAGGCAGACAAGCTATCGCTGATATCTGGCAGGGACACCGTAATCTGAACCGCCGATAATTCTTTAACCAAGCGCATAGCTGCTTGTGTATCAGAAGAATTTTGTTCGAAGCGCACCTTCAAGCTCTGTTCAATTTTAGACAATTCGGCCTTCCATACAGGTGCCTGATGCAACAGCAGCGCCATTTGGGCAGTCAATACTCTAGTACCAAGATTAGCGCGCAGCAAGCCCCCCTGCTCTGGAGACATCAGCAATGCATTTGCGTCACTCACACGTTGAATGCTCACCACTTCGGCGAATTCACGTACGACGATCACAGCAGCCGACTTAGACCAACTCAGCGAGCGGTCAAGTACAGTTTCCCACCATGACTTCGTACTATCAATAGTCTGACTAGGCAGAGTTGCAACAGGCTGAGGTTGACGTTTTGCGATTGCATGTTCAGAAACAACTTTCGGTGCAGCGGCATCAGGTAAAACGAGGGGCGCCCGCGCCAGCAATCCACTCAACGTCTCCAATCGATTGGATAACTGAGAGATATCCACAAATGGCACCGCCCGCAAGCGATCTAGATTCAGGCTAATCGCACGCTGGACCGCTGCAAATCTGGGATTGTCCGCACGAATCAATAAAGACTGTGCTGCCTCTAAGCTCATGATCGCATTGTTGACATTGCCCGCTAGCCGTAACTGTTGACTCGCAATAGTCAATAAACGATCGATATCATTTGCAAGCATGGAGTCCTCCATGCCTTTGTTTGTCCCAGCTAAGAGCTGTTCTAACGTCAGGTATTGGCTTTTAGCCTCTAACTGGGCCTGCTCCATCTGAGCAATTCGATTACTCTGAGACTGAACGAGACTAAGCGCTTGAGTGGCATCACGACGCGCATCAATGACTTGGGTTGTCAATCCTTTGAGCTGGGTTGCAACCTCTCGCCCAATATTATCCAATCGCTTTTGTTGAAACCAAGCCACACCAGCTGCAACGCAGGCAATCAGCAAAAACACGATCACGAGTACGATGGGCCAAGACGGACCCGCAGATCGCTTTTTAACCTTGAGCGATGTTGCACTCGATGAAGGATGGCTTGGGGTATGGGTTTCAGTCATCAGATCATTGTATCCGCAGATTTAGCGATCGGGGTTATACGGCACGACTTGCTGACAGTTCCTCAAACGCAGCCAAGATCACAGCATCTTCAGGGCTGGCAATGACTATCTGCAACTGATTGACCGGTCGATTCAGTAACTTTCCTAAAAGTGGTCTCAATCGCTCATGCGTCAGCACAAAAGTGCTGTTTGCAAACCAATCAGTTAAACCTAGCTCTATGCAATTTTTATAAATTGCCTCGATGCTATGTGAACTTGTCAGCAGCCAAGTAGGATTTAGTCCCTTTTGTTGTAAGGATTGGAAAGAATCACGCAGCTGCTGTGGCCACAAAGCGACTTGTCTACTGTAAGCCTGATGAAGTGTCACATTGATTCCGTATTGCTTGAGGCGCTCACTCAGCCACTCACGCCCGTCCTGGCCTCGAACGATCAGCACTTTTTTGAGCGGGCACTCGAGCGCCATCAAAAGAGGCCATAAAGCTTCAGAATCTTGAGCATGACCTGACTCAGGATGAAGAATAGGGGTCGTGACGCCTAGGACTCTACGGATTACTGAAGCTGTCACAGGTCCCATACACGCGGCAAGAGTAGATTGCGGCCAGTCAAAAGTGTTATTCAGTGCTAATTGGCTCTGATAACCCGTGACGGCTGCACGACTGACAAAAACGATCAAATCGAACGACTCGGGCTGCGGAATATCTACGACATCCTTGATGACCTCACGAATTTCCAACGCTGGGCACTCATTGACCCACCAACCACGCCTGAGCAAGCCATTCATCACAACAGTATTTCGACCTGCAGGGCGCGTTAAAATCGCGGTAGGCTGATTCTGGTCCATTGTGCTTCAGGAGCTTGCAGACAGACTTGCAAGAATATGTCCCGCACCTTGCGCAATTAAGTCATTGGCAATCTGTAATCCAATCTGTTCAGCCTCAGAAGCTGGGCCCTGTCGCTCAGCACGGTAGATCGTCTGGCCATCGGGCGTGGCCACGAGTGCTTGCACGTTTAAATGGACCCCATCAAGGCTGGCATAAGCAGCGAGGGGAACTTGACAAGACCCACCCAGCGCACGAGAGACCGCACGTTCTGCCAAGGTGCAAACTGTTGTGTCCGAACACGACAAAGGCGCAAGTAATTCGCGTAAATCTGAACGTGTTTGTAAAATTTCAATGCCGAGCGCACCTTGACCTGCCGCTGGCAAAGACTCATCAGTATTCATCTTATTACGGATACGATGTCCAAGACCAAGACGCTCCAAGCCCGCAGCTGCAAGAATAATCGCAGCATATTGACCGCTATCGAGTTTACCTAAACGGGTATCCAAGTTACCTCGCAACGGCTGTATCAATAAATGGGGAAAGCGTGCCTTGATTTGCGCCTCACGCCGCAAGCTCGAGGTTCCCACGACTGCGCCAACAGGTAGTTCAGACAAGCTTGAAAAATCATTTGATACAAAAGCATCACGACAATCTGCTCTCGCCATAATCGTAGCAAGCTCAAAAGGTGCCTCCATATCAACAGGAACATCCTTGAGAGAATGCACGGCTAAATCAGCACGCCCATCTATTAATGCATGCTCAAGCTCTTTGATGAAAAGACCCTTACCACCTAATTTAGACAAACTACGGTCGAGAATTTCATCACCTCGCGTACTAAGCTTCAGCAATTCAACCTGAGCCGTTGGATACAACTCGAGCAAGCGAGTTTGAACATGTTCTGCCTGCCATAGCGCTAGACGGCTCGCACGCGTGGCAATGACTAGTTTTCTAGAGCTCACGCAGTCACTCTCACCGTAGGTAGTTCAAAACGATTGTCAGCACAATCCCGATAACGCCAAGAAGACTTAGCCACTGCAAAAGAGTGAGTTTACGTTTGGGATTATTGGGTTCCATCATTTGTCCTTTCGAGAGTGATAACGCCGACTCGTCAAAGACGGGCCGGCGTATTTTTTTGTACAACAAGCGCCGTTCAGTCAGAAATACTTATAGCACTGACTTCAACAACTTACCCATTTCTGATGGATTTTTCGTTGTCCGGATTCCGCAAGCTTCCATGATTTCAAGTTTGGCATCTGCAGTGTCCGCTCCACCTGAAATCAAAGCACCTGCGTGCCCCATACGCTTACCTGCAGGTGCAGTCACACCAGCAATGAAGCCGACCATTGGCTTTTTCATGTGCTCTTTAGCCCACAACGCCGCATTAACCTCGTCAGGACCACCGATCTCACCAATCATGATCACAGCGTCGGTCTCAGGATCTTCATTAAACAATTTGAGCACATCAATGTGCTTCAGACCGTTGATGGGATCACCACCAATACCTACTGCGCTGGACTGCCCAAGCCCCAACTCAGTCACCTGAGCCACGGCTTCGTAAGTCAACGTACCAGAGCGACTCACAATGCCGATACGTCCTTTGCGGTGGATATGGCCCGGCATAATGCCAATCTTAATTTCATCTGGCGTGATCAAGCCAGGACAGTTCGGTCCGAGCAGTAAAGTCTTACTGTTCATTTTGGCCATGCGATCTTTGATCTCGAGCAAGTCACGAACCGGGATCCCCTCGGTGATGCAAATCACCAGATCCAGTTCGGCCTCGATGCCTTCCCAAATAGCGGCTGCAGCGCCTGAGGGCGGCACATAAATGACAGAAACGTTGGCGCCAGTTTCAGCTTTTGCATCTTTAACAGAAGCAAAAATAGGTATGCCTTCGAAATCTTCGCCGGCTTTTTTAGGATGAACGCCCGCAACAAACGCGGCTTGTCCATTTGCGTAGGCACGGGAAGTTCTTGTGTGGAACTGACCGGTTTTACCGGTGATGCCTTGCGTGATGACTTTAGTATCTTTGTTGATAAGAATCGACATTTCAGAATCCTTGGCAGAATTATTTGGCTGCTGCGACGACTCGCGTGGCCGCGTCGGCCATCGTGTCAGCGCTGATGATAGGCAGGCCCGATTCGGCCAACATTTTCTTGCCCAACTCTTCGTTGGTCCCCTTCATACGCACAACAAGTGGCACGCTGAGGTTAACTGCCTTACAAGCGGAAATGATGCCTTCAGCAATCACGTCACAGCGCATAATGCCGCCAAAAATATTGACCAGAATGGCTTTGGTTCCCTTGTTTGCAAGCATGATCTTAAATGCTTCGGTCACACGTTCTGCCGTGGCACTACCGCCCACATCGAGAAAGTTCGCAGGCTCGCCACCAAACAATTTGATTGTGTCCATGGTGGCCATTGCCAAGCCAGCGCCGTTCACCAAGCAACCAATATTGCCGTCCAGCTGAATATAGGCGAGCTCATGCTTGCTTGCTTCGATTTCGGCAGGATCCTCTTCATCGAGATCGCGGTAAGCCATGATCTCTGGGTGACGGAACAGCGCATTCGGATCAAAGTTGAATTTAGCGTCCAAAGCAATGATATCGCCCGATCCAGTCAAAATGAGTGGATTGATCTCGGCGAGCGATGCATCAGTCTCCCAATACGCTTTGTAAAGCTTTTGAAACTCGGCGCAAGCTTTTTTAACTGAGGCCTCGGGAACACCGATTCCTCGTGCTAAACCAGCCGCTTCATCATCAGTCAGGCCTTTGCTGGGGTCCACAAACACCTTGAGAATCTTTTCTGGATGCTTTTCCGCAACTTCCTCAACATCCATGCCGCCTTCGCTAGAAGCCATGACGCATACGCGTTGCGTACCACGATCGGTCACGATACCAACGTAGTATTCTTTTTTGATGTCGGCGCCCTCTTCGACCAACAAACGACGCACTTTCTGGCCCTGAGGGCTCGTCTGGTGAGTGATCAACTGCATCCCGAGGATCTCGGAGGAAAGTTGACGCACCTCGTCGATTGAGCGAGCCAGCTTCACGCCGCCACCTTTACCACGACCACCTGCGTGGATTTGGGCCTTAACCACCCAAACTGGGCCGCCAAGCTTTTTAGCCGCCTCGACAGCCTCGTCCACGCTAAATGCAGGGAAACCCATCGGGACAACTACACCAAACTTCCGAAGCAACTCTTTGCCTTGATACTCATGGATTTTCATGGGAATCCTGTCCGTCCAAAAAAAACTAAAAAACAATTGCCTAGCGTACTAAGTACCAGGTGCCGGGGGTATTGCGTTTGAATCTACGTACCACTGCGGATAATGTTCTTTTGTCACCTCGCCATCAGGTCGCCAAGCGTAACACCCACCCATCTGAAAAGGTCGACGGCCAACTGACTCAGCCTCTGCGCGCTTTTGTCCCGACATACTTTGTACGGCTGCTGTCGGCAACACTGTGGCAAGCTCTGTCATATGCGTACAGCCAGCGGTTCGGCCAAAGCGCTCCTTAATCTGTTGACGGAAACTTTTTAATAAATTCATGCCAACCAGATCCTGATAGGCCTCAGTAATTGCTGTACAAGAAGTACCAAATGGCGCGGCATCATACAAGGCGATCGCTTCTTTGATCTCAAAGGTATTATCGATGGTGATGCGCAAATGCATATGATGAAAGGGCTGCCCTGCCGGCTGAACCGTACCATTGCGTTTGGTGTATGAGTATGCTTTGTTGTCGATCAGCTCTGCCTCAATATCCCAGAGACCGTCCTCGCGCTCGAAGGAATGAACCTGAATCAAGCGGTTATGCATAGGCTTACGAGGACAGACTGGCGCGGGTAGCGGCATAAAGGATTAAATAATCAAATGACACAATGCAACAAAGACTAAAAGTATAGCGCAGCCTTGGGATAATGACCTAGTCCTCGTGATTGCCTGCATCTTGATTGCCTGCATCTTTTAAAACACGGCGAATAATGTCTGTTGAAAACCCTCGCGAAGCCAGAAACCTGCCTTGACGAGCATACTCAGTATGCGTCAATTGTGCTAAAGGCCTAGAAAACTTTTTGCTCCAAACAGCTTGAGCGCGCGAAAACTCAGATTCTTTTAGCCCTGCTTTTACGGAGGCTATTGCTTCAGTCGGAATACCTTGCGATTTTAGATCTTGGACGATTCGAGCAGACCCGTGGGAGGATGCTTTGCGATGGACCCAACTTTGTATAAATCTAGCATCAGACTGCCAGCCAGTTTTGGAGAGCTCATCAAGCACTGCGTCAAGGGCCTCTTGAGTTTCAGCATGCGAAACGAGCTTGCGCTGAAGCTCTGCACGGCTGTGCTCTCTTCGAGACAGCAAACCCACGGCTCTGGCCTTTAGGGAAAGACCAGGCCGTGGTGCTGCAGGCTTGGGACCTACTTCGAACTCTTCGTCTGCTGCGTCAATGGACACGGAAGCTCGTCTTCTAAAATTACTGATCCTCTTCGAGGTCTGGCTCAGCGGCAACAAGCTTACTCGCCTTGCCCGCAGCTCCCTTTGTCGATGCGCCGGAAGCTGCCCCTGCAGGAGCAGCTCCGCCAACACGAGGAACAACGCCTAACTTTTCACGGACACGATTTTCAATCTCGATCGCCATCGCGGGACGCTCGCGCAAGAAATCACGTACATTGTCACGCCCTTGACCAATACGCTCGCCGTTATAACTAAACCATGCGCCCGCCTTGTCGACAATACCTGCTGTCACACCCAAATCAAGAATTTCACCTTCGCGGGAGATCCCTGCTCCGTACATGATGTCGAATTCAGCTTGCTTAAACGGAGGCGCAATTTTGTTTTTGACAACCTTGACCCGTGTTTCATTGCCAACGACCTCATCACCCTTTTTGATCGCGCCAATTCGACGGATATCTAAACGGACAGATGCGTAAAACTTAAGTGCGTTACCGCCCGTCGTTGTTTCAGGACTACCAAACATCACCCCGATTTTCATACGGATCTGGTTAATAAAAATCACCATGCAGTTGGTGCGCTTGATACTGGCTGTGAGTTTGCGGAGCGCTTGGCTCATGAGACGTGCCTGTAAACCTGGCAAAGAGTCGCCCATTTCGCCTTCGATTTCGGCTTTGGGTACCAAGGCTGCCACCGAGTCAATCACAATCAGATCAACAGAGCTCGATCGAACCAATGCATCCGTAATCTCGAGAGCCTGCTCGCCAGTGTCAGGCTGAGAGATCAGCAAGTCTGTCAGATTGACACCAAGCTTGGATGCGTATTGGACATCAAGCGCATGCTCAGCATCGATAAAAGCGCAAGTGCCGCCAACCTTTTGCATTTCGGCGATCACCTGCAGAGTCAGGGTTGTTTTGCCAGAGGACTCAGGACCATAGATCTCAACGACACGGCCTCTCGGCAATCCACCAACGCCTAGCGCAATATCCAATCCTAATGAGCCAGTGGAGACGACCTGAATATCGTGTTCAATTTCGTTGTCACCGTAGCGCATGATCGAGCCCTTGCCGAATTGCTTCTCAATCTGGGAGAGCGCAGCAGCTAGGGCCTTGCTTTTTTCAGAAGAGCCGGCTTTGAGGGTTTTATCATCCATGGACATTCCTTGAGTTGAATAGATACTAATTTTGGAGACTTAATTAGAAATTATTGCATTCAATTATACTGTATGAATAAACAGTATGGCAATTAAATCCTAGGTTTCTAATTTTTTTATGATGAGATTAACTAGGGTTTATACGGATTTAACGCTTCTGACATAGGCAAGAGCGAATCGCTATGTAAGAATGATTTATTACACTTTATTCACACACATGCGTATTCTAATTGCCGAAGATGACAGTATTCTGGCCGATGGCCTGACTCGCTCCCTGCGTTTGAACGGTTATGCCGTGGACGCTGTGAGCGATGGAATCGCTGCGGATTCGGCTTTACGGTCACAGGAATTTGACCTATTAATTTTAGATCTAGGCCTACCCCGTATGTCAGGGCTAGAGGTGCTGAGCAACCTGCGCAGCAAAAACTCTCACTTGCCTGTGTTGATTTTGACCGCTGCTGACAGTGTAGAGCAACGCGTTAAAGGATTAGATCTCGGCGCGGATGACTACATGGCCAAACCATTCTCATTGTCTGAGCTAGAAGCGCGTGTCAGAGCGCTTGCGCGTAGGGGTGTGGGTGGAGGCTCGACCATTCTCCGACATGGACGACTTGAGTTTGATCAAACCGGTCGCGTGGCGGTGGTGGATCAACACCCACTCGAGCTGTCAGCGCGCGAAGTGAGCTTGCTTGAGATTCTCCTCACTCGGAGTGGTCGCATGGTCAGCAAAACTCAAATCGTTGATCATTTGTGCGAATGGGGAGAAGAGGTCAGCTCAAACGCAATCGAAGTATATATTCACCGCTTACGAAAAAAACTAGACCCGAGCGGCGTCAAAATTGCGACGGTTCGGGGATTAGGTTACTGCCTTGAGCGTGACTCGAGCACCGCATGAGCGGTTCACGCCATATCAATGCAAGCGCTGTGACTCGGGCAGGTGAAGCACAATCAAATATTGAGTCCTCTCGCCGATCCCTACTCGGCGAAATTCTTGACTGGATGCTTGCGCCGCTTTTTTTACTGTGGCCGATGAGCATCGCCATCACTTATGTTGTGGCCCAAAACCTCGCTAATGTTCCCTATGATCTTGGGCTAGCGAACGCGTTACAGATACTTGGGCAACAAATCGAAGCCAATGACGATAGGGTGTCGCTGCGAATGTCAGCGCCGGCCCGCATGGCTCTGCGCATTAGAGAAAATGACGGAGTCTTCTGGAAAGCCATTGGTCCGCGCGGTGAACTGCTTGGTGGCGATGGTGAACTGCCCACACCCGAAAGCACTTCTAGCAATCAACTCAACACGACATATTACGAAAACCACACTTTGCGCGATTTTGAAATTCGTATCGCCTACACGTGGATGGATCTCAGCACACGTGCTTCAGGACCAGTGCTCTTAGTCGCGGCAGAGACTGTTGATCGACGCACACAATTAGCGAATGACATTATCAAAGGCGTAATCATTCCTCAATTCATTGTGCTACCAATCGCAGTGGTGCTTGTTTGGTTTGGACTTTCGCGCGGCGTGGCACCTATCAATGCACTCCAACGCAGACTAAGGGCACGAAGACCCGATGACCTTTCTCCTATTGATGAGCGTCTTGCCCCATCTGAAATTGGTCCGCTCATTACTGCGATGAACGACCTACTCAGCCGACTGGAAGCGACCTTGCTGGCGCAAAAGCGTTTTGTTGCAGATGCTGCGCACCAACTCAAAACTCCGCTCGCGGGACTGCGCACACAAGCTGAACTCGCCATGAAAGGCGCACCTTCCGCCAACACTCAAGCAAGCCTCGAGCAAATAATCGCTGGTACAGGGAGAGCGACAAGACTCGTGAACCAACTCTTGCTAATGGCAAATGCAGAGAATCCCAATACGATGGAAATGCAGCCGGTAGACTTGACACATCTCGCTAAAGAGCACATTCAAAAATGGATACATATTGCGCTGCAAAAAGGAGTTGATCTTGGATTTGAGGGCTCAGATCAGCCCATCTACATCAAAGGCCAAAGCCTCCTGCTCGGCGAAGCACTCAATAACTTGATCGATAATGCCATCCGTTATACGCCCTCGCCAGGCCACATCACAATTAGCCTGCAAGAACAGTCAGAGGTCGCGATATTAGCGGTCGAGGACTCGGGTCCCGGCATTGCTTCAGAGGAGCGCGAACGAGTCTTTGATCGGTTTTACCGCATATTAGGCTCTGGTGTCGACGGAAGCGGACTTGGTCTCGCGATTGTGAGAGAGATCGCACAACGCCATCAAGCTAAGATCGTTGTTACAGACACACTACGTCAACAGTCAGAGTTACATGCAACAGGCGCTCGTATTGAGTTGCAATTTACAGTCGTGCTGATAGAGAAAGTTTGCGCCTGATCATTCGCATAGCAGAACCAAGCAGTGGGATTTTTTCATAGACTTGCTGAGCTGCATCCCAATAGTCACGATGCAAAATAATCAGTCCTTGATCATTTAACTCAAAATACGTGCAACCAGATATTTTCTGAGCTTGACCACGGCATTTAAAAATAAAATCCCAAGTCATAAATCCTTGATGTGCATTCGACACTGTTGTCGTCACGACAAAACTTGGATGTTCAAGCGTGTCGAACATATGTTGATACACAGCACGCACTGAAGCCAGACCATTGAGGTGATTAAATGGATCAATAAAAACGGCATCCGAGGCGTAAATGTCTTGTACGCGCTCGAGCGACGCTGGCGTGAGCGTTTGAAACCACTGTGCAATTTCCGAGTAGCGCGTACGCATGTTTGATCCTCTTGGCGCTTGAAGATTTTCTTAGAGCTTAGTAATTTTATGCAGGAGTGGAAAGCGCCAGCGGTCGGGAAGAAAACTAATCCAACGCAAGGCACCTGCAAAACCACGCGGAAAACGAATCTCGAATTGCCCCCGTTCAAAACCCGCCACGATTGCTTGAGCGGCTTGGGCAGGTTTCATCAAACCCGGCATCTCGAAATCGTTGACCGCAGTCATGGGCGTTTCGACAAAACCAGGGTTGATGAGATAAACCGACACCCCTTTTGACTCAAGTTCAAAATAAAGCGTTTGCGCCAGATTGTTGAGCGCGGCTTTAGTCGCACCGTATATCACGGCCTTAGGCAAGCCCGTATAGGCAGAAATACTCGCAATGATGGCAACTCCGCCCTCACCTCTTTTGATGAAATAAGGGACCAAAAGAGAAACTCCTCGGTAAACACCGACGACATTCAAATCAAAACTCTTTTGTACCTGATCCAGATCTAACTCCCAACTGTGCGTCGGATCGTAGCGGGCTGCACCAAAGACCACCAGGTCGATATGCCCCATCGCAGCAAGGGTGCGTTCAAATGCATCTGGCCACGCTTGGGCATCCCCCGCATCGAAGGCAACCACATGGGCATGAGGATGAGGCTGCGTAAGCTCGAGCAAGACCTCTTGTCTGCGCGCAGACACCGTGACCCATGCACCTGCCGCCAACAAAGCTTGCGCTAAGGCAGCACCAATACCACTGGAGGCGCCGACTAACCAGACGCGCTTACCCGACCAGTTTTTAATCGGTGGATTGAGTGCACGCATCACGAAGGGCTACCGGGCGTGCGCTTGCGGAAAAATAATGTCACCTCACCAAGATCAATACCGAACTTGGACATGGTGGAGCGATTCATCATTGAGTGCTCATCCATCTGCCACATCCAGTCGTCAAAATTCACGAGGTACTCTTTGCCATCAACAGGCAAACGCAGCACATACGTCCAGTGCAAGGCATTGCCCGACACACGCCCTGTCGCGACACCCACCACATCATCGGCTGTACCTTGCCATGTTCCATCGGCCTGACGCTTGAGTGTCCAGACGCGGCGTTGTTTCTCACCATCGGAATAGGTAAAGCGCTCATCGAGCGTGCCTTCCGAGGGGCTGGTCCAATTAGTCAGGATTTCAACATGAAAACGACGCGCGACTTCACCGCTACGTTTTTGGAATATGCCCCAGGCATCAATGGTGCCAGTAAAAAATGACGACAACTCAAGCTTGGGTGTTTCTTTGGCATATTGCTCGACATCGACACTACCGCAAGCCGTCATCAATGCAGCTGTCGCAGAGGCTATCAGTGCTTTGAATTTCATTTTTGAGACTCCTAGCGGACAAGTGTCCGCGATGACGAAGGACCACGTAATTGTGGCAGCAACACCAGGATGGCAATGCCTTTAAAAACGATGGGTAAACATGCATATAGAGCGGTGAGCGCAATAGTCGTCTGAAACTGCCCCGGCACATACCCAAAAAGCTTGAGGCTTGGTAGGGCTAAACCGGCGGCTAACGCGAGCGCGAACTTACTAATGAGCACCCAAATACCAAAATAAAGACCTGTGCTTTTACGATGTTGCTCAGGGATCGCATCCGCCAGCATGGCGGGTGGCAACGCCACATCTGCGCCGAGCGCAGCGCCAGACATCAGGCAAATCAAGCTATACGCCACCACATCACCGCTTCCGATCAAGCCCGAGAAGACCAGTGAACAACCGGCTAAAACGCTGCCTAAGAGCCATGCGCGAGCCTTGCCGATACGATCTGAGAGCGCAACCCAGAGGGGGAGTGTCAACATACCCGCTAAAAAATAAATGCCTAGAAACATGCCTGCTTGCTGGGGCGCCTGGACCACATCATCAATAAAAAACAGAACCAAAGTCGCGGGGATTGCAACCGAGATTGCATTAAAGAGGTAAAACCACATCACAGCGCGAACTGCTTGAGGTTTAAGCGCTTCGCGCCACCCCTGAAGCGTCCCAACAATCGAAATCTGTGGATGAGGCGTCCAACGCAATGTTGTAAAAAGTCCGAGGAATAAGATAACGACAAATACCCAAGCAAAGACCTGATAGCCCTGTCGAGGCCCCCAGTCAGCGACCCAAAAGGTGGGGAGTACTGAAGCAATCACCACTCCCACCAAACCAAATGCCTCACGCCAAGCCGTCACACGGGAGCGCTGCGTCACATCGTCTGTTAAGCGCGCGCCCCAAGTCAAATAACAAATACTCATCAAGCTGTGGGCAAAATACACAAGCAACAAGCATATCGATAGCCAAGCAATCAAACCGAACTTGGTCCATTGGGGTGGCGTAAATAAAAGCACAAAACCTAAAGCAAGCAGCACACCCGAGGCGAGCATCAAGAATAGCCAGCCGTAACGTTTATGCTGAAAAGTATCAACAACGCGGCCTAAAAAAGGATCCTGAATCGTATCGAATAAGCGAGTCAAAAATAAAACTGCGCCGAGCGCAGCTAAATCGATTCCCAGGCTATCACCATAAAACTTTGGCGAGATCATATAAATCGGCAGCATCGCCATGGCCAAGGGTAAGCCTAGCGCTGCATAAGCAACCAGACTGGTGACTTTCACTGATTCAGCCCCAATAAAGACTGCCGTAAACTTGGCTCACTCGTACGCGGATCTAACCAAATCGCAAAAAATGCACGTGCTAACGCGTCATTGATTTGACCAATTTCCTTGTCTTGGTCATAAAAAATGGCACCTTCACCTGGTCGATACACACCAGTGAGAGTCACGCCTTTAGTGACGCTTGGCAGCACACGGGAAAGCTCAGCAGCCCACTCTGGATGCTGCTCTACAGGCTTACCTAACTTACGCATTTCATCCAGAGAGGACTGAACCAATCTATCTCCAGCAATCGTACGCTCGTAGGTCAGCGACAATGCGTAAGGCTGAGCGGCATCAAAACGACCGGCAATCGCATACAGACGCGCTTCATAGATCGACCATCCAAAGCGTTTAAAAACACCCTGTCCAACTTGTTGCGCGCCAGGTAAAGCGCTAGTAAAAATCGGCGCGGCAGAAAGGCTCACTGCACTTAGGCTCAAGAGCAGTGAAATTAGGATTTTGCGCATAGTGTCCATTGTTTAACATCCGTACGAGTCTGACGAAATCCAACTTCACAATAAGCCAGGTACATTTTCCAAACTCGGATAAAGGCCTCGTCATAGCCTTGCTCGCGAATCTGTGTCAAAGAAGCATCAAAGCGTTGTGCCCAGCGCTTGAGGGTTTCAGCATAATCTTGACCGAATGCGAGCACCTCCATCGCGCGTAGACCTGCTGACTCACACTCTTTCTTAAAACGCGTCGGGCTCGGCAACATACCGCCGGGAAAAATAAATTGCTGGATAAAATCTGTACCTCGCCGATAAGCGTCAAACTTATCTTCAACAATATCGATGGTTTGAATGACCACTCTTCCCGCTGGCTTTAAGCAACGCGCCAACATTTGAAAATAGCTGGGCCAGTGAAGCAGGCCTACAGCCTCGAACATTTCAATCGAGACAATGTGATCAAACTTTTCCGGCACATCGCGATAGTCTTGTAAGCGCAGTGTGACGCGGTCGCTTAGACCCGCATCATGCATCCGCTTGGATGCCCATTCAAGCTGCGCATCAGACAAGGTGATGCCAACCACATTGATACCTCGGCGCGCCGCACGCTCGGCAAAACCGCCCCAGCCACAACCCACTTCGAGAATCGTCTGACCCGCTTGAGCCTCAATCTGATCCAGAATACGGTCATATTTTGCATCCTGAGCTTGTTCAAGCTCGCGAGAAAAATCGCCCTCAAACAAACCAGCCGAATAGGTCATCGATGGATCAAGCCATAAACGATAAAAGCTGTTTCCAACGTCGTAATGACTCAAAATGTTGCGTCGACTACCTGCACGACTGTTGTCTTTTAAGACCCAATGGGACAACCGCTTGAGTAACAAAGCCCACCAGTGTCCGTCAACCGCTTCAGAAATTTTCTCGTTACGAATCGCCAAGGTGAATAACGCGACTAAGTCTGGAGAATCCACCCATCCACGTCGCAAACTCTCAGCAAAACCCACATCGCCTTGTCTTAAAATTAACCCAGCAGCACGCCAGTCTAGGACACGTAGTTCGGCATGTGGCGCAGCATGCAATGGATCTGACGCATTTTGGCCTAGCATTAATTCAACACCTGCAGGATCGATCAGCTTGAGTGATCCATACGTAATCCGGCTCAATAAATTAACAAGAAGTCTACCGGCCCATGGAATCTTGACCATAGAAGCCGTGAGACGCTCTTCATTCGAACTCATGAGGAAACCTTTCCGTTGTTAGAGACTTCGTTCTTGGGTAGCGGTGGGACCGAATGGTATGTTGCACCTTGCCGCCAAAGCTTGAATGCTTGCCAATGAATACGCAACATCACCCCAATTGTCATCATCGGCATCGATAAAAGACTCATTGCTAAAGCACGTGATGAAAATGGCTGGGGCTTCACAACGATCGCTGTTTTGAGCAGCGGTTGTGTCAGCGTAGGGTCATCAAAATAATCAATCGCCATCCGCTCTTGCTTGCCATGCTGGCTGGACTTAAAACGGTATACACCCTGGACATCACAAAAGGGCGACACATGAAAAATCTTGTGACATTCCAAAACCACATCCGTCTCAATCGTACCCAAATCATTCGCCGTCAATACATACTGATGGCGCTGACCGAAGGTGTTGTTCACCTCGGCAACTAATACTCGAAGCGCACCCTGTTGATCATAGACGTGCCAAAAACTGACTGGATTAAAAACGTAGCCAAGTACACGCGGAAAACATTGGAGCCAAACAGCCCCCACTTCTAATGAAATACCACTTGCATGGAGCGCACCTGCCAACCAAGTCAGTAGGTCAGAACCATCTCTTGCACCATGATCGCGTGACTGAAAACTCACGATGCGTTTTTTATTTATGCCAAAAAGCCAGCTGTTGAAACAGCTGAGACTTCCAAGTTGATCTAATCGCAATCGAATACAAAAAACACGATATACAAATCTATGCACGAAGGGCCTTAACCGCACATGCAGCACGCGTCCCCGACACAGTTCAAGACCAGCACTATTCATAAGTGGGTGTCCATGGAATATCGACCCCAAAATCCTTCACCACGCGCAGTGCTGATTTCAAACCATCTTCGTGAAACCCGTAGCCTGACCATGCACCGCAGAACCATGAACGGTGATGCCCCTGTATCGATGGCAACAACTGCTGACCCTGCTCCGCGGCAAAATCCATAACAGGATGCTCGTAGTCAAAAGTACGGAGCAACAAATCAGGGTTTGGCTCTTGATTGGGATTGAGCGTCACAATCACTGGTGCCTTAAAGGGCAAAGGCTGTAAAAGATTAAGCAGGTAGCTCACTGCTACGGGTCTTTGCTCCCCCTCTCCGGGAGATGACATGTAATTCCAAGCAGACCAGACCTTTTTGCGCCGCGGCAACAGCTGAGCATCTAAGTGTAAAACAGCCTTGTTAGACTGATAGCGAAAGCCTTGCAATATCTCTTGCTCGCTTTCACTTGCTTCAATAAGCGAGAGTGTTGTGGGCGCATGACAAGCAAAAATAACAGCATCAAAAGACTCAATTCCTTGAGCAGAATGAATAATGACCCGATCCACTTCCCGCACCACTCGGTGCACTGGGCAATTTAGACGCGCGTCGCTCAACGTTGAAACCATGGCGTTTACGTAAACGCGCGAGCCACCCACAACTGTTTTCCACTGTGGTCGGTGTTGGACTTGCAAAAGCCTGTGATTTAAACAAAATGCTAAAAATGTCGCCGCTGGAAATCCTAGAATATCCTTGACGGAGGAGGACCAAATCGCAGCGGCCATGGGAAGCAAATACCACTCACGCATCGCCTGCCCAAAATGTTCACGCTCCAACAGCTCACCTAAGGTGATGGGTGAAATGCGAGTCTGGTCTAGGTAGTGCTGAGCATTCTTATTAAATCGCAGGATATCGCGCAACATCAGTAAAAATTTTGGCTTAAATGCATTACTTCTCTGGGCAAAAACTGTATTTAAATTCGTCCCTGCCCATTCAATATCCGGTTTGCCAATCGACACGCCAAATGACATATCGCTTGAGTGCACAGGTATATTTAAGTGAGAAAACAGTTGAATCAAATTCGGATACGTTAAATCGTTATGAACTAAAAAACCTGTATCGACCGGGTATGTGTGACCTTCGAGGGAGACATCCACTGTGTTGGAGTGTCCACCAAAATAAGAACCCGCTTCAAACAAGGTCACCTGTGAGTGCTGCCTCAGTAACCACGCGCACGCCAAACCAGAAACACCTGCACCAATCACAGCAATTCGGCTACCGGGAAGAGTTGGATTCAAGCTGCTCATATACCCGCCGCACTCGTCAGTACGGGCGTCGACTGCGGTGCAATCGCATCTGACTTTTGACCTAAAAGCGCTTGGCGAAGCGCTGGGCTCCGTGTGCGGTCATCCAACCAAATAGCACTGAACATGCGAACAAATTCAGGATCTTTTATGTGGCCTAGAGCGTGAGTCGCAGAATAGAACTCAACATGACTATCAGGGATAAACCATCCAAGTAATCGATCTCCCAAACAGACATCTGGCATGATTTCAGCAAGCGCCTGTGTCCAACTGTCGCGCTGCTCTTGAGTGAGCACATTCAGACGTGCCATTTCATCCATCGATGTTGATACGATCTGCTGCCCCATTAATGTCCGCAAATAGTGCAAATCAAGCAGAAATGGCTTTGCAGGATTGAATACGCCAGTCTGAGTTAACAAACGCGCGCGGTAAAAGCGAAATACACTCCAGCTAAAAATGCCCTCACCGCAGAGTTGCCATGCGTCTTGACACCTCAGATTGAAAGCCTCTGGCAAAGTGTCAGCAGCGTGAGGTCTGCTATTGATGTCGTCAACTTTTAAAGATAGGGGCATAATTGGACTTGTTTGGCTTAAAAATTACTGAGTTGTGTTTTTTTTACCATATTAGTATGTTTTGCGACTAAATAGTAATAATATAAACCGTTCAGATTAAATTTAAGTAAAGAGACAGATGTCTGCCACCCCCCAAACTATTCGAATCAACAAACTCACGTTTAAACAGCAGCAGCTGCAATTCCGTGAAAATGCTATTTTGGACTCAGTCAACAAGCTTTTGGCACAAAAAGGCTTTGACCTAATGACGATGGACGAAGTCGCCGCAGATGTCGGTATCGCCAAAGCTAGCCTTTATAAGCACTTTGAATCAAAAGAGGCCTTGGCAGCCGCCTCGATGACTCGCTTACTCGAAGAGGCTCTCAGTATTGCTGACGAGATGCCCCACAAGCTCAGCGCGTTGGAGAAGCTGAAAGCGCTCGTCAAATGGGCCATCAAACTACACCTCAGTGGCACAATGCCGCTCCTGCCCTCTACCCGCTCGAGTATCCAGCAGTCCTTGCGCACCAACCCGCCTTATATGACAAAACTTGGTGAACTCACCGAGAAGCTCGGGGAGTGGATCAATGAGGCGCAACAAACAGGCACCTTATCCCCTTCGTTACCAGGCGAAGTCATCCTGTATACGATCTTTGCGCGCTCTTGCGATCCTGTTGCAGACTTTCTCAAAATGGGTGGTGCTTTTTCTGATGACGACATCATTGAGCTCCTGATTCACACTACATTTGAAGGTATGACCGGACAAACCTGACACAGCCAGCGGATTGACCAAGCTGACATCAGCTAGAATCCTTCCCTTTGGCTGGGTAAGTTATGTGGTTTAAAAATCTCAAATTATTTCGTCTGTCACACTCATGGACTTGGACTGCTGAACAGCTTGATGCCCTCCTAGCAAAAGAACAGTTCGTTTCCCCAGGCGCCGCTGCACCTGTTGCTTCTGGGTGGACACTTCCTAGAGAGGATGACACTCGCTTAGCCTATAGCGTTGGAAAACAAGTTCTGTGCGCTTTTCGCTCTGAAAAAAAACTTTTACCCGCTTCTGTGGTCAATCAGTTCGTTAAACAACGTGCGATTGAACTCGAAGAGCAACAAGGTTTTAAACCAGGTCGTAAACAGTTGCGAGACCTCAAAGAAGAGGTCACGAACGCACTGATTCCTCGTGCTTTCAGCCTGACACGTGACACCCGAATTTGGATTGACCCAGTCAATCACTGGCTTGTCATCGACACCGCCTCCGCAACAAAAGCCGAAGAAATTCTATCTGCACTCGGTAAAGCCATCTACCCCTTCCCAGTCGAGCCCATACACGTCACCATTAGTCCTGCTGTCGCCATGACCCAGTGGATCACTAGCGGTCAACCCCCTGCGAACTTCACGATAGATCAGGATGCCGAGTTGCGCGCAGGCGGGGACAAGGCTGCTGCCATTCGCTATGTCAAACACGCTCTAGATAGCGTCGATATTGAAAAGCACATCCAATCTGGCAAACAGTGCACACGACTGGCACTCACATGGCATGACAAAGTTTCCTTTGTGCTGACCGAAGCGCTCGACATCAAGCGTATCGCGCCCCAAGACATCCTCGACGAAGCCGATCACTTAGCACCAGCCAACGATGCAGAAAAATTTGATGGCGAGTTCACGCTTATGTGTGCTGAACTGAATCAACTTTTGACTGCTTTGCTTGATTCGCTCGAAGAAAAAACACTCAATCAAACGGCCTGACCATATTTCTTGTCAGGTCAAAAAGGAAAATAATGGACTTGATGATTCAAAGCCGGCTTTCAGAAAATATCGAAGGAGGTGTTTTGCTTGACGTATCCGCGGCAGAATTAAATGTGCGCGCATATGTCGTGATTTCTCCGGTCGATCTCGCAATCGTAGAAAAACTCATCCCTATTTCAGTCTTTGAAAGCGGTGTGCAAGTTCATGTGGCAGGCATACAGCACAATACCGACGTGACCGAAGAGGTCATCCAAATCTTGGAAAATATGTCTCCACAAGATATCGTAGTTTATCTATGTGAAGACGCATTGGTATATGGCGAGACGCTCTCAGTTCTCGGGATCAAGCACTAAACAGGTTGGGTCGTTGTTAATGCGCTTTATCCGGCCCCTTTACTCTACGAGTAAAGAACAAAGCCACAACGCCAACTGCCATCACCACAAAAGAGATATGAACTGCGCCTTTGCTTGCTGCGTAGGTCACGCTGGAATAAGTCAAGTAAGCACAGGTCAACACGAACAAAATCGGCGTCAACGGATAGAGCGGTACCTTGAAGGGACGATCAGCCTTCGGATCTCTGACTCGCATCACAAAAACGGAGACGCCCACCAAAAACAAAAAGAACCAAAACACCGGAGCTGTAAATTCAACCATCACTCCAAAACCATCCGTCTGCCAGATACCAAAGATGACCAAGGCAAGACTGATCACAGACTGCACCATGTAGCCTCGGATCGGTGAACCACGACTCCCCTCCCAATGCCCCATGAAACGCAAAGCCGGCCAATCACGGCCCAAGGCATAGTTGGTCCGTGCGCCCACAATCATCGTTGCATTGATACTGGTGAGGGCAGCGACTGCAACAAAAATACCTAGTGTGCGCTCACCCCAAGGACCAAAAGCTTTACCCATA
Organism: uncultured Burkholderiaceae bacterium; assembly: GCA_963926265.1. Classification (GTDB taxonomy): domain Bacteria; phylum Pseudomonadota; class Gammaproteobacteria; order Burkholderiales; family Burkholderiaceae_B; genus Zwartia. The sequence continues at coordinate 10,883 of CAWUWN010000008.1, read as the reverse complement.
AGGTCTGCAGCCACCGCACTGCTCTTAGACAAACCTTCTAACCCGAGCCCCGCCAATAAAGCAATATTTACCAACAAGTAAATTAAGGTCAAAATCAAAATACTAATGAGGATGATCGGCACAATCGCACGTCGTCCACCTTGAACCTCAGCTGAAATATAGGCCGCCTCGTTCCAGCCGCCATAGGTCAGCAAGACAAACACCATCGCCAACCCAAACATACCTAAGCTAGGTGCTGAAGAAAATAAAGGAGGTGATGCAGGGGCATCGCCAGAAACATAAAATCCAGCGATCGCCACCATAATTAAACCAGTGACTTCTACCAATGTCAGCAAGGTCTGAACCCATGAAGTCGCAGAAATACCTATCAAATTAATCACGGTGAGAACAACGACAATACCTACTGCCCAAATAGCAGAAGAATAAGGACCAAGAGAAATAGCCTTGGTCATATAGTCCCCAAACACAAATGCCAGCAAGGCGATCGAACCAGTGTTAATCACCGTAGCTTTTGCCCAAGCGTAAAGAAATGAAATATCTTTTCCAAATGCTCGTGCTAGGAAATGGTAGTCTCCGCCTGCATGCGGATAGGTCGTCGCAAGCTCGGCGTAACACAATGCACCAGCAAGCGAAATCAATCCTCCCAAAAGCCAAGCGACCAATAACCACCCTGCATCTCCAGTGACACCCGCCACCATTGAGGGTGTTTTAAAAATGCCTGCGCCGATGACAATCCCAACAATAATAGCAATGGCACTAAACGCCGTTAATCGCTTGGTTGGCTCGTTTGATATCTCTGTTGATTGTGTCATGAGTGGTCGTGCGAAAATGAGGTATTAAAAAATCTAAGGGATGTAGAGCTTCATCTGTGCGCTTAGGCACAGATGAAGAAACATCAAATAGGTAAAAATGGAGTTAGAAATGAGGGGCTCAGTTGCGAACGCCTGAGACCTCATAGAGAGGCGAGTTTTCGAGGACATTACCAGCGAAAGTATTGCCTTTTAAATTGACATCGATGATTCTTGACTGACCGCTAATATCGATGAAGCTGAATTTCAGTCGATTACCTACCAAACTAGGTCCAAGGATAGGTTGTGACTTTCCATCAATCGAAAGCGTGCCGCCCACACGTTGATAACGTTGTGTCACGTCAAGCGTTGCGACTTTGCTGCCCTCTATGCCTTTGATGGTCCATTTACCAGCCGCATTGCCAGGCACAATCCAGAAGTAACCTTGGGCATAACCACTACCGATTAGCGCGTCTGCTTCCCAATCACCCATATTGAAGGAGTTAGTCACTACCCGCGTACCAGGAGCCATCTTGAGGATTGTAGGACGAAGTTTGAGGTTGAGATCTGGAAGGAGATACATCGTCAAGACGTTTGCTTTGGAAAAATCCTCTACAAAAATGTCACCATTGATGATTTTGACTTTGTTAGAAACGCCCGCACGCGCTGCATTGCGGGTCGCGAGATCCGCCATGTCTTTATTGAACTCGATTCCAACAGCAGTTGCACCGAAATTTTTGGCTGCCGCGATTGCGATTTTGCCGTCACCTGAACCAAGGTCATATACCAAGTCATCAGGTTTGACGTTTGCCATTTTGAGCATAGCGTCTGCCACCGCATCACTCGTGGGCACCCAGATCACATCCTTACCACTTTGCCCAACCGAGGGTTTGTACTTTTCATCACTCATTTTTAGGGCGTCAGTCCCTTGAGCAAAGGCGGTCACAACTGACATACCTACAGCGACTGTTGCTGCTGTTAAAGCCATACGAATGCGCATGAATAACCTCGTGGGTAAAGTGTGGATATTAAAGAAACTTACAATCTCGACTGCCAAATTCAATTCTCAGAAAGATTAGCATTCGGCTGCATAAATTTCTAGTGCGAAAGTTACACCTTAAGAAATCTCAGGCTCCTCGCCGATCCAAGAAATACGCAACAAGTTAGTTGAGCCCGGCACCCCAAAAGGCGTACCAGCAATAATCAACAAGGCCTGACCTGGAGTTCCGAAACCATTTTTCTTGGCGGCAAGGGTCGCATGCAGCACGATTTCCTCGGTGCTCTCGACGTCCGCGGCCTGGATGGAATGCACGCCCCACACGAGTGACAAACGGCGCGCTGCAGCAGCGACCGGGGTCATGCTCAAGATCGGTGCACGTGGACGCTCATGGGCGACGCGCAGAGTCGTCGCACCCGAAGAGGTATAGGCCACTGTTGCTGCGACAGGGAGCGTTTCAGCTACTGTACGAATTGCAGCAGAAATAGCGTCACGCGCATCGTTTTTACGATGAGAGTGCACGGCGTCCATCATGATTCGCTGAAGTGGGTCTCGCTCTGTGCTGAGCAAAATCCTATCCATCATGGTCACCGCCTCGATCGGGTAGGCTCCAGAGGCAGACTCTGCTGACAACATCACGGCATCCACGCCGTCGTATACCGCTGTCGCGACATCGCTGACTTCGGCACGGGTCGGCACGGGCGACGTAATCATGGACTCGAGCATCTGCGTAGCGACGATCACAGGCTTGCCAGCTTCTCGACAGGCACGCACGATTCTTTTTTGAAGCACCGGGACTTCTTCAGGGGGAAGCTCAACGCCCAAATCGCCTCGTGCAACCATGACACCGTCGGAATTTGCAACGATCGCCTCAAGCGAGTCAATTGCAGAGGGTTTTTCAAGTTTAGCCATGATCCAGGCGCGATTGCCTACAATCTCGCGAAGCTCGATAAGGTCTTCGGGACGTTGCACAAAAGACAAAGCAATCCAGTCCATTCCGATGCTTAGACCGAACTGAAGATCCTCAAGATCCTTGGGGGTCAAGGCGGACATTGGCAAAATCGCACCGGGTACGTTGACACCTTTGCGATCTGAAATGACACCCGCATTGAGGGCCTGGACCTCCGCATGTTCTTTTGTGCATGACAAGACACGCAAGCGGACCTTTCCGTCATCGATCAGCAAGTCGTCACCCGGACGAATAGCAGCGAAAATCTCTGGGTGCAGCAAGGGCACGCGATTAATATCACCCGGTGTCGGATCTAAATCCAGGCGAATTTTCTGGCCCGTGGTCAGCGCAAGCTTGCCATCCACGATCTTTCCCAGGCGCAACTTGGGACCCTGTAGGTCCATCAAAATGCCGACTGGACGACCTACATCCGCCTCAATCTGGCGAATCGCGTCGAAACGTAATTGGTGGTCGGCATGCGTACCATGGCTAAAATTTAGACGAAAAACGTCCACTCCAGCATCAAAAAGCTGGCGAATCATGGCCGGATCACTACTAGCAGGCCCTAGCGTGGCAACAATCTTTGTATTACGGTGACGGTGCGAAATCGCATCAAGTTTCATCTTTTAACCTTATCTGATTTAAATGCGGACACGCATTGCGCGAACGCATGCCATCATTTAACCTAGTTCTCAACATAAGTGCAATCAGTCTGTTGACCTAAAGAGTCTCCTAATTGCCACAAAATTCACGAAACTTTCATGGAGTTAGATTATGTCTGTCACGACCCTCGCCCCGCTAGCTGATTTACGTATCAATGGGGAACGCCTTTGGAAGGCGCTTATGGAGCTCGCACAAATCGGGGCGACCAAAAAAGGTGGTGTTTGCCGACTTGCTTTGACAGACCTCGATCGTCAAGGACGCGACTATTTCGTTGCCCAAGCCAAAGTCGCAGGCTGCACCATTCGGATCGATGCAGTGGGTAATATCTTTGCCCGCCGTGCTGGCCGCAACAATGACTTGCCTGCCGTCATGACAGGCAGCCATATTGACACGCAGCCGACCGGAGGAAAATTCGACGGTAACTACGGTGTGCTGGCTGGAATCGAGGTGTTTCACACCTTAAACGATGCTGGTATTGAAACCGAAGCGCCACTCGAAGTCGTCGTCTGGACAAATGAGGAAGGCTCTCGCTTTGTACCCGTGATGATGGGTTCGGGTGCCTTTATCGGAGAGTTTGAAACAGACTTTATCCTTGCGCAAAAAGACCGCGATGGCATTTCAGTTGGCGAAGCACTTCAGTCAATCGGCTACAACGGTACGGACAAAATCGATCCTAAGAAAATCGGCGCCTATTTTGAGTCGCATATTGAGCAAGGGCCTGTCCTTGAGGCGCATGACATCACAATTGGAGTGGTAACAGGTGCGTTAGGTCAGCGCTGGTTTGACGTGGTCATCACCGGCTCTGAGGCCCATGCGGGACCGACCCCAATGGCGTTGCGTCATGACGCCCTACTCGCAGCCTCGCACATGATTCAGCTGATCAACCAAACTGCACTGGATCATGCACCCAATGCGCGTGGCACCGTTGGCATGTTGGACAACTATCCCAACTCGCGCAACGTCATCCCTGGTACAGTCAAAATGTCTGTCGATTTCCGCGCGGACAGCGATGAGACGTTGACGCGTATGGTTGAAAACCTACATACCAAAGCACAGGAGATCGCAACAAAAGGCAAGGTCACAATCGACATCACGCAGGTCGTCTATTTTCCACCCCAGGCCTTTGCCAAAGAGCTTGTAGGTGCTGTGCGCAATGGCGCTCAAAAGATCGGCCTATCAGAAATGAATGTTGTCAGTGGTGCTGGACATGATGCAGTGTATCTGGCTCGCGTTGCTCCCACAGCGATGATTTTTGTCCCGTGTAAGGACGGCATCAGTCACAACGAAATCGAGGATGCCAAGCCTGAGCACCTTGAGGCGGGGTGTAACGTTTTGTTGCACGCGATGCTGGACTCGTCTGGTGCACTCGGTGCGTGAGCATGATCGCAAAAATAATCAACAAGATCATGAGCACTGACGCAGGTTAAATCTAGCTTGAGCTAGATTTCTTACGTCTGCCGCGCAGTCCATGAACTTGCCATTTTGTAAACGATCCAGAGCCGCGTCACATTCGTTGTGCGCTTAAGAAACACCAGGCCGTTGCACTCAATTTGAGAGGAATTGAGAGAATGTAGAACCACACATTGTTGTACAGTCTCCCTACTGAAATTAAATTAGAGCGGGTACCACTTTTGGCTCCCCAAGACCGCAACTCCGGAGACGATTAAGTGAGCGATATTGAACAAAAACGCATTAACGCCTACACGATCGATGGCGACTTGTTTATCGCACTGATCAACGATGAAGAGCAATACTCGATTTGGCCAGCAAAAAAAGAGGTTCCTGCAGGCTGGAAAGCGGTCGGTTTTAGCGGATCGAAACAAGAGGTATCGGCTTACATAGACGAACACTGGACCGACATGCGCCCAGCGAGCCTTAAACGTGCCATGAACGCCACGATTAAACACTGATTCATTTTGTTGACCATAAACGATGGGCGTTCAAAACGATCAATGCAAGACAGATTCGCTTTAACGGATCCCGTCAACTGATGCTCAATTAAACGTCTAGTTTCACCAACTGCACGACCCTCACTGTTTGCGTAGCCTTTGGTCTATATTTTGGAGAGATGTGTTGAACTGTGAAGCTGTTGATCAGCCTACAACGGCTGCGGATAACTCTCTAGTCGATCAAGAGTGGGAGACCCGCTATAACGAGACGTCGCATGCTACCTGGTCAAGCTTGTTTGGCTCTATCGGACAGTTATCACGAAAAACCTCGTGTTCAAGTTTCATGCATGGTCAAGAAGTGATGCGACTCGGTGCCAAGCGCATACCCAAATTTAAAGACATTTCTGAACAACTCTCAACCTCAACAGGCTGGGAAATTATCGGCGCGAATGGCTTCGTTCCAGACGAGATATTTTTCACACAACTCGCCAATAAAAGATTTCCGATGTCCTGCGAAATCAGGTCTCTCGATGGCTCGCAATTTCAGGGGTATCCGGACCTGTTTCACGACGTCTATGGCCACGTGCCCTTATTGATTTATCCTGAGGTCTCAGAGATTCTTCAGTCCAACGCGCGCAGCATGTTGAAAGCGATCAAGTTGGGGCGTCCTGATTTAGCAAAAAAAATCGCATCCGCCTATTGGTTCACAATTGAAGTCGGCTTAGTGAAAGAGCACGGCGATATTCGCGTTTATGGTGCGGCAATCGCGTCCTCGCCAAAGGAAATCATGTTCGCTACCGCAGACAAAAGGTCAAACTTAATCAGGTTTGATCTGGATCGGGTCATGAGAACTCACTACGACATGTTTGATGTACAGGCAAATTATTTTGTTCTGAGCGACATGGATGAGCTTAAAAATTTAGCAAATGTGGATTTTTTTGAACGAGCCATGAGTTTAGAAAATATGTCGACGCTGGCTCCAGGTGAAATCTGCCCAAGTGACGATTTTATTCAATTAGGCTCAGACAGTCAGCAATCTAAATCCAAAATCTTAGTCGAAAAAATTTGATGTCTGCACAGATAAAAGTAGCATGAATCACCGCATAAAACTGCCATTAACTGACGCTCAATTAAACGTTTGGTTTCACCAACTGCTCGACCCTAAAGCAGTTGGCTACCACATAGTGCAGTCGATCCGATTTAAAGGTGACCTCAACCTTGATCGCCTAGTATTCGCGCAACAAGCGGTGATTGATCGTTTTGACAATCTGCGCTGTCGCTTCGTTATCATCAACGAAGAACCCTTTCAGGTCATTGATGAGCAAGTCAAAGCGCCTACTCAAACATGGGATGTGCGAGGACAAGCCGAGCCCGAGAGCGCTGCCCAAGATATTATTAGCAAAGTGTTTGAGCAAGCGTTCGACTTAGAACACGATCGCCTATGCCGCTTCGGTTTAATACAAATCGCCGATGACCAGTGGGAGTGGTTCTGGGTGGTGCATCATTTGGTCAACGACGGTTGGGGCAGCCAAATGGCCATGCAATACATGGCTGAGGTGTATTTACATCCCGAAGCCGCAACCAAACCCGTAGAAGTATCTTGGGCTCAGACCGTTACAAATGCGCTCACTTATCGAGGTAGCGACGCCTATCTAAAAGATCAACAGTATTGGCAAACAGTTTTAGCGGATGTCGAATCAGTCTGCTCGCTCGCAAACAATCCAATACCTTTCCATGTGCCTCATGTCCCCGCTTATTTAAGTTATTTACTCTCTCGAGATCAATACGATGGAATTGTTGCAACGGGCCATCGTTTAGGCGCCACGCCCTTTTCAGTGTTTGTGGCAATCTATGCGGTCTATCTGTCGCGTTTCACTGGCCAGTCGGACATTTGTCTTTCTATGCCAACCTTAGGACGTGATAAACAAGCTCGACTTGCTGGGGGGATGATGTCCAACCCCGTTGTTTTAAGGATTGCAGTACAGCCTTACGACAGCTTTGGGGACATCATTCGGCAGGCATCTGTCTTGATGCGCGGCGTACTGCGTCACAGTCGCTACCCAGCCTATGACATCAAACATATACAGAACACAGAGAGTGGCGTAAACCCACTTAACTTGGGTATCAATCTTCTTAGTTTTGTGCTGAAGCTCAATTATGGAACGTTAGAGGCTCATTTTAAGACAGTAAAGACTGGGCCTGTGGGTGAAAGCGCACTGCGAATTTATGACAATCAAGATGATGGACCTGTTGAGCTTAAGTTTGAATACGAGTCAAACTATTTCAATGCATCAACGATCGTCAAGCATCTGGACCGATTTAATCATTTGCTAATAAAACTACCTGAAATAGATACAGCAATCGCCTCAGTCAACATCATTGAAGACACCGAGTCAAAACGCATTCTTGAGCAATCTCAGGGTGATATTGCGTTTTTAGATCAACGTCACACGACACTACCCGAGCTCTTTGAGCAGCAGGTGGCGCATACACCTGAGGCTATCGCCTTGGTCTGTGGCGACGAACGATTAAGCTATAGCGAATTAGATGCGCGTGCCAATCAACTTGCCAGACATTTAATTCGTCAGGGTGTGGGGCCAGAACAGATCGTTGCGATCTTACTCGAGCGATCGGTTGGGATGATTGTCTCCATGCTTGCCGTGCTTAAAGCTGGGGCGGCTTATTTACCCATGGATCCAAGCTATCCGAAAGAGCGCTTAAGCTTTATGCTCACCGATAGCTGCGCGTCTGTGCTCATCTCCACAAGCTCTATTTTGGATGTAACAGAGACTGGAGCACCGCTGACTATCAGCCTAGACGATTATGTTTTCGAAGTGATGCTCGAACAGTATCCGAGTCATGACATTGTGGCCGCTGAACGAACCACTGCGCTCACTGCTCAAAACCTTGCTTACCTCATCTACACCTCGGGTTCGACCGGCACGCCTAAGGGAGCGGAGAACACCCATCAAGGAGGTAGTAATCTTATCCGTGTATTTGCCAACCAATTAAAACTGGACAGTACATCGCGAGCATTACAATTCAAGTCCTTTGCCTTTGATGCCTCATTTTTGGAGATCATGCCCGCGCTCTGCAGTGGCGCTGCGCTCTACTTAATTGAGGATCCAGCGATTCGTCAAGATCCCGTCGCGCTTGGAAAGTTTATCGACGCGCATCAGATCAGTCACGCTGATATTCCACCCGTGATGTTGCCAGAGATTCCAGTCGAGAGTCTCTTTAGTCTTAGTACATTGATCGTGGGGGGAGAGGCCACTTCTGCAGAACTGATCAGACGGCACGCATCACATTGCCAGATGTTTAATTGCTATGGGCCAACAGAGGCTGCGGTATGTGTTGCCTATGCAGGGCCACTTAATGCAAAGATGGATGCGACAGCACTTGTGCCGATTGGAAGGCCTGTTCAGAACACTCAGATATATATCCTTGATGCGAGTTTGAGTCCTTTGCCAGCTGGCGGAGCGGGTGAGTTATATATTGCAGGCGCGGGCCTTGCTCGGGGCTATCTCGGTCGCGCAGGACTCACCGCTGAGCGCTTCGTGGCGAACCCTTTTGCACCTGGCACAAGAATGTACCGCAGCGGTGACTTGGCGCGCTGGACCGAGGACGGAGTCTTGGAGTATCTTGGGCGCGCCGATACGCAAGTCAAGATCCGGGGCTTTAGGATTGAGTTGGGCGAGATCGAAGCGGCTCTGTTATCAATACCAGAGATTGCTCAGTGTTCTGTGCAGGCTAGAGGCGAGGATGGCGCTAAGCAATTGGTGGCTTATCTCGTTGCGGGTGCGAATACAGGTATAGATGCTGTGGCAACCATCCTTGAGACGTCGGCTCTTAGAGCGCTACTCTCCGCCACCCTGCCCGACTACATGGTGCCAGCGGCCTTCGTGGTGCTTGAGTCCTTACCGCTCACGCCCAACGGCAAGCTCGATGTGCGAGCACTTCCTGCACCAGAGATCACCGGCGAAGGTGATTACCGTGCGCCCGTCACTGAAAACGAATGCATGATTGCTGCGCTCTTTGCTGAGCTCACCGGGGCTACACGTGTTGGCTTGGAGGATAGCTTCTTTGCCTTGGGCGGACACTCGCTGCTAGCGATGCGTCTGCTCTCTCAGGTTCGAGCACGCACCGGGCTTGAGCTTGCGCTACGCACTCTCTTTGAGCAACCTTCCGTTGCTGGGCTTGCTCAGGCACTGGAGGAGGTGCAGGCCCAAGCGCAGGCGCTTGCTGCAACAGATGCGGTATTTTTGTCTCGCCCTCCCATCATTGCGGGGCAAGGTGTAGCCAATCCCGAAACCAATGGCACCCAACGCGTGCTCTCCTATGGCCAGATCAGGCTCTGGACACTTGAGCAGATTCAAGGTGCGAGTGGTAACCACAACATGCCCGCAGTGCTCAGACTCTCGGGTGCATTACAGAGCGAAGCGCTCGCGCTTGCCTTGATGGATGTGGTTGAGCGCCACGAACCCCTGCGCACAGTAATCGCGAACGTTGACGGTGCCCCCGTGGCCTACGTGCGTGCGCTCGGCCCAGAGACCACGCTGCTTACACACGAAGACCTCAGCGGTTTGCAAGAGCCTGCACGCAAGGATTCACTTGAGCAGATCATTACGCGCGATTCAACGACACCCTTTGATCTAAGCCGCGATCTGATGCTGCGGCCTCGCTCGATCAAGCTGAGCGACTCCGAGCACGTACTCACGCTCGTCATGCACCACATCGCGGGCGATGGCGTCTCGATGGGTGTGTTTTGCCAAGAGTTGACACATGCCTATGAAGCTCGGACACAAGGCCAAGCGCCTGACTGGGGATCGCTCAGCGTCTCGTACGCCGACCATGCGGCCTGGCAGCAGGCTTGGCTAGAAGGCAGTGGCGAGCTTGAGCGTCAGAGCCTATCCTGGCAGGCGCAGCTCGCCGGCATCCCCGAGCGTTTGAGCTTACCCACCGATTACTCAAGAGACGCCAACCGCAGCCGAGCTGCTCGCTACCTGCCCATTGAGATCAGTGCGCAGACCACTGCGCATTTACAAAGCCTAGCCAATCAGCATCAAACCACTCTCTTTACAGTGCTTGTGGCTCTCTACGGTACCTTGCTTGGGCGTCTGGCTAACCAAAGCGATGTAGTGATTGGCTCGCCGGTCGCAGGTCGTACGACACCTGAGGTCGATGGACTGATTGGGTTCTTTATCAATACCCTCGCACTCAGAGTAGATGCGAGCGGTCACCCCGATCTGAACACCCTCATGGAGCGCGTCAAGGGCAGCGTGAACCACGCGCTCACCCATCAGGACCTGCCCTTTGAGAGACTGGTCGAGGACTTGGGGGCCGCCCGCTCACTGTCGCACACCCCTGTCTTCCAAGCGATGTTGGCCTGGCAGACTCAGGAGACAGTCTCTCTATCGCTAGGCGATCTGACAGTTACTATGCTGCCCGTTGCCTTGGCTCAAGCGAAGTTTGATCTCACGCTCTCGATTGCACCTGAACCCGATGGGGCGATACGCGGTACGTTGGAGTATGACGCGAGTCTCTTTACCGAGGCTCGGGTGTCGCAGTGGGCGACGTGGTTCGTGCGTACCTTAAAT
>CAWUWN010000007.1:0-97464 GCA_963926265.1 uncultured Burkholderiaceae bacterium | reverse complement strand
CTCCACCAAGTGTATTGCTCGGCGCTCGGATTCAGTGATCTGAAAACATCCACAAAACCAATCTCGTCGATTGTGTGCGTGACCCACGCGCGCTCTTCAGGAGTAAAGCCAGAATTTTTCTGATTGGATTTCCAGTTTTTGAGATCGATTTCTTTGTGTGCAATATTCCAGTCGGCGCAGATAACGTATTCGTGTTTGGTTTTTTTGTGATCGTCCATCATCTCTTGTAGCCAAGGTCCAAATTTATCTAGGAAACGGAATTTTGCCTCTTGCCGCTCTGGGCCGCTTGAGCCTGAAGGCAGGTAGGCGCTGACGACAGTGAGGTTAGGCCAGTCCGCGCGAATCACGCGACCTTCTTGATCAAACTCTGGGCAGTCGATCCCTGCAATGACGCGCTTGGGTTGTTCTTTTAAATACAGGCCGACGCCGCTGTAGCCTTTCTTTTCTGCCGCATAGAAATGACCCGTATAGTCCAGCGGGTGCTGAAAGTCTTGATGAATATCAGCGAGATGCGCCTTGAGCTCCTGAAGGCAAAGAATGTCTGCCTGATGTGATTTCAGCCATTCAAGCAAGCCCTTGTTATAGGCCGAGCGGATGCCGTTTAGATTCAATGAGGTGATGCGCAGCAAGGCAGAACTCCAAGTCGGTGAGATAATGTTTAGTATTGAATTTAAGTCGAAACTGAGAGGAATGCTATGTCGCTGGGTGCTGATCGTCGAGAATTTGTACAGTTTGCCTTAAAAGAAGGTGTGCTGCGTTTCGGTAGTTTTGTGACAAAGTCTGGTCGCACAAGTCCGTATTTCTTTAATGCAGGTCTTTTCAATACAGGCGCTTCCGTTGGCAAGCTCGCTCAATTTTATGCTCAGACGCTGATTGATTCCAAACTGCCTTTTGATATGCTGTTTGGCCCCGCTTATAAGGGCATCCCTTTGGCGACGGCTACTTCGGTCGCTCTCGCGTCACACGCTGGGCTTCATGGGCGCGATATTCCTTTTGCATACAACCGCAAGGAAGCTAAAGATCATGGAGAGGGAGGCGTGTTGGTCGGCGCACCTCTACAAGGCAAGGTGGTCATTATTGATGACGTGATTACTGCAGGAACATCAGTCAAAGAATCAGTCGAAATCATTCGCGCTGCTGGAGCCGAGCCTTGCGCAGTCTTGATCGCGATGGATCGGATGGAGCGGGCTGGACCGGATGGTGGGCTCTCGCCTCACTCCGCCGTTCAGGAAGTTCAGCAGCGCTATGGTTTACCTGTTTTCAGCATTGCGTCTCTGACCGATATTCTGGCTCTGCTTGAGCACAATGAGGAGTTTGCCCTGTACCGCCAGTCAGTACTTGCTTATCGGGAGCGTTACGGAATCTGAGTGATCGCCGGGAAACCCTCCCGGTCGGGAAGCAAGCTTTAAGGATCGAGTTTGGCCTTCAGAAGGTCATTGACTTGTTGAGGGTTGGCTTTGCCTTTCGCAGCTTTCATAATCTGACCGACCAGTGAGTTAAAGGCTTTTTGTTTACCTGCGTGGTATTCCGCCACGATGGAGGGGTTCTCTGCAAGGACTGCGTCCACCATGGCTGAAATGGCTCCAGAGTCACTGATTTGCGTCAGACCTTTGGCCTGAATAATGGCATCGGGATTGCCGCCATGTTCGCCTGTCCACATTGCAGCAAAAACGTCTCTGGCAATTTTGTTTGAGATCGTGCCGTCGATGATGCGACTCAGCAGGGCCGCAAGCGATGTCGCCGAAACGGGTGATGCACTAATGTCTTTTTCTTCGCGATTGAGCATGGCGGAGACTTCACCCATGATCCAATTGGCCGCGAGTTTGGCCTGACCAGTGGGTAGTGAGGCATTCACGCTTTCAAAGTACGTGGCAAGATCACGGCTGATCGACAATTGGGCGGCATCCACAGGCGCCAAGCCAAAATCGGAAATAAACCGTGCACGAAGGGCCGCGGGAAGTTCCGGCATAGTTTGACGAACAGACTCAATCCAATCCTGAGCAATCACAAGAGGTGGAAGGTCTGGATCCGGGAAGTAGCGATAGTCATGTGCGTCTTCTTTGCTGCGCATACTGCGTGTCTCGTCACGCTCAGAGTCATAGAGCCGAGTTTCTTGGACGACACGTCCACCATCCTCGATGAGTTCAATTTGACGACGGACTTCGTATTGAATGGAGCGTTCGAGAAACTTAAAGGAGTTAACGTTTTTAATTTCGCAACGTGTGCCGAATTCTTGCTGTCCGACAGGACGCACAGATACATTCGCATCGATACGAAACGAGCCTTCTTGCATATTGCCATCGCAAATGCCTAGCCACATGACGAGGCTGTGCAGCGCTTTGGCGTAGGCGACCGCTTCGGCGGCGGAGCGCATTTCTGGCTCTGACACGATCTCAAGCAAAGGGGTACCCGCACGGTTTAAATCAATGCCTGAGGAAGACTCGCCATGCGGACCAATAAAGTCATCATGCATGGACTTGCCCGCGTCCTCTTCGAGGTGAGCGCGTGTTAGGTTGATGGTTTTTTCCTGATCACCTACAAAAAAACTGATCGAACCGCCTTGTACAACGGGGATCTCAAATTGGCTGATCTGGTAGTTTTTTGGGGAGTCGGGATAAAAGTAGTTTTTACGGGCAAAGATTGATCTGGGCGCAATGGTGGCACCTACAGCTAGACCCAGACGAATCGCGCGATCAACGGCCGCATAGTTCATGACAGGCAGTGAGCCAGGCAGTGCTAAGTCGACTTCGTTGGCCTGTGTATTGGGCAAAGCACCGTAGCGCGTTGAGCTACCTGAAAAAATTTTGGTCTGAGTCGAAAGCTGGGTATGTGTTTCCAGTCCGATCACGATTTCCCATGCCATTATGATTGCCCCGCAGCGCGTTGATGCCAGTCCGTGACTTGCTGAAACTGATGAGCCACTGCCAGCAGTCGCCCTTCGTCGAAATAGTTACCAATAATTTGCAGACCAATTGGCAAGGGTTTCCCAGAGGCGCCCGCGCCAAATCCGCAAGGGATGGACATACCTGGTAGGCCGGCCAGATTCAGTCCCAAGGTGTAGATATCAGCCAACCAGTCAGCAGTTGGATCATTTTGATTTTGATCGATGGGCTGAGCGACTGTTGGTGTGACAGGTCCCATGATGACATCACAATGTTGCGTCAGTGCAGCTTGAAAATCATCGACAATCATGCGGCGCAAGCGTTGAGCCTGCAAGTAGTAAGCATCGTAGTAACCGTGTGACAGGACATAGGTTCCAATCAGGATGCGACGTTTGACCTCAGGCCCAAAGCCTTCCGCGCGTGAACGAGCAGTCATGTCTGCGAGGTCGGTGTATGACTCGCTGCGGTGCCCATACCGGACGCCATCGTAGCGAGACAGGTTGCTGGACGCCTCGGCTGGCGCAATCACGTAATAAGCCGGGATGGACAGCTCGGTCCTGGGCAAGGAGATTTCGATACGTTGCGCACCAAGTTTTTCAAACTGTTGCAATGCTGCTTCGATGGCTTGGGCAACATCATTTGAGAGGCCTTCACCAAAAAATTCCTTAGGTACCCCGATACGTAAACCCTTGAGAGGTTGAGCGGCATCAATACTAAAGCTCGCGTCGGCCTGGTTGAACTCTGTTCGGATCCGTCCAGGTGCGTTGGGAACTCCTTTGCAATGCTCTGCGCTAGTGGAGTCTTTGTTGTCAAAGCCACTCATGACATCAAGCATCTCAACGAGGTCGCGAGCGCTGGCAGCTAAAGGGCCCGCTTGATCGAGGCTCGAGCCGTAGGCAATCATACCGTAGCGGGAGACCGCACCGTAGGTCGGTTTGATACCGCTTACACCACACAGAGCAGCGGGTTGGCGCACAGAGCCACCGGTGTCCGTACCAGTAGTGGCGATGACCAGCTTAGCCGCTACGGCCGCTGCTGAGGCGCCTGAGGAGCCGCCCGGGACTGCCGAAGTGTCCCAAGGGTTGTGCGTCGGACCAAAGGCCGAGTGTTTATTGCCTGAGCCCATCGCGAATTCGTCACAATTGAGCTTGCCAAGGGTGACACAGCCTGCTGTGAGCAAATTGTGAACAACGGTGGCATCAAAAGGACTGGTGTATTGCTTGAGCATGTTGCTGCCAGCTGTGCTGCGCCAGCCTTGGGTGACAAATACGTCTTTGTGGGCAATCGGTAAGCCTGTCAGGATATTGCCACGACCGGTCGCAAGCATTGCGTCAGCCTCGCGGGCTTGGGCGAGCGTTAAATCGGCATCGACATGGACAAAGGCATTGAGCACTGATTGCGCTTTTATTTGCGTCAGACAGTCTTGGGCCAGTTCTGTGGCACTCAGTTGACGGTTAGCCAGTGCTTGGCTCAAGGCGGTCATGCTGGGATAGCGTTGGAGGGCGTTGGACATCTTATTCAATAACCTTAGGAACCAAGAAAAGGCCCTCAGAGGCGCCAGGGGCGTTTGCCATGAGTGCTGCACGTCGTTCAGTCGAGGAGACTTCCGTGACAACATCCTCTCTGAGTCGAAGGTGAACGTCGGAAACAGAAGCCAAGGGATGCGCCAAAGGTTCTACACCTTGGGTATCGACGGATTGCAGTGCTTCGATGATGACGAGAATTTTATTCAGATCAGTTTGGGCCTGAGCTTGTTGGTCCGGGGTGAGGTGAAGCCTTGCCAGGCGGGCGATACGGGCGACTTCTTGGTCGTTAAGAGCCATAAGACAGGTTTAATCCATTCAGGAGGTCAGCCCGTGACTTCCCGAGCTTGACGAGAGCAAATCTTGCCGTTGTCAGAGAATTATAAGTTATGATAGAAGGCTAATCGCCGCTTATCGCGTGCGTCAATTTTTCCTCTGGCTGGGCTCTCATGTTTGGATTCCTGCGTAGTTATTTTTCCAGTGACATGGCGATCGATCTCGGTACCGCCAACACACTGATTTATGTTCGAGGCAAAGGAATCGTTTTGGACGAGCCTTCCGTTGTCGCGATTCGCCACGATGGTGGCCCCGGTGGTAAGAAAATCATTCAGGCAGTCGGTCGCGAAGCCAAGCAAATGCTGGGCCGTGTTCCGGGCAATATCGAGGCGATTCGCCCGATGAAAGATGGTGTGATCGCTGACTTTACAGTGACAGAGCAAATGCTCAAGCAGTTCATTCGGATGGTGCATCCCCGCAATATGCTGGCGCCGAGCCCCCGAATCATCGTTTGCGTGCCTTGTGGATCTACGCAGGTTGAGCGTCGTGCGATCCGCGAATCGGCTTTGGGTGCTGGCGCAAGCCGTGTTTATCTGATTGAAGAGCCGATGGCAGCAGCGATTGGTGCCGGTTTGAACGTATCGGACGCGAGCGGCTCGATGGTGGTCGATATTGGTGGCGGCACGACCGAGGTCGCGGTGATCTCGCTGGGTGGTATGGTCTACAAAGGTTCAGTGCGCGTGGGCGGAGACAAGTTTGATGAGGCGATCGTCAACTATATCCGTCGTAACTACGGCATGTTGATTGGTGAGCCAACGGCCGAATTGATCAAAAAAGAGATTGGTTCAGCATTCCCTGGCTCCGAAGTGCGCGAAATAGAAGTGAAGGGTCGAAATTTGGCTGAAGGCGTGCCACGTAGTTTCACTGTTTCGTCTAACGAAATTCTGGAGTCGCTGACCGATCCGCTCAACCAAATCGTTTCTGCCGTGAAGATTGCACTGGAAAATACTCCTCCAGAACTGGGTGCTGATATTACCGACAAGGGTATTGCCTTGACTGGTGGAGGTGCCTTGTTGCGTGATTTGGATCGTTTGCTCCAAGAGGAAACAGGTCTTCCAGTCATTGTGGCTGAAGATCCTTTGACGTGCGTCGTGCGTGGTTGTGGCGATGCGCTCGAACATCTTGAAAAGTTAGGCGCTATCTTCATTAACGACTAGTCGGCCTGGCCTTTTGGGGTGCGGGTGGCTTTGTACTGAGCTCTGATGCAACGACACGTCACCCTTCGTCTTTTTCGGCGCGGTCCTGCCGCCGAAGTTATCCTCACCCTTCTGGTGTTGTTGGCGATCGTCCTGTTGTTCACAGATGCGACTTGGAACAAAACAAATCCAGTCCGCCAAGCCATCGCGACTGCGCTTTTTCCTTTGCAGCGTGCGGTGTTGTTTCCGCGCGATATGCTGACCACGGCCAACGAGTGGGTCAACGCCGCTGCGCTGATTAAGTCTGAAAGTGAAGCTTTGCAACGCCAGCGGATCGCTTTGGCCCAAGTTGCTGCTAACTCAGCCTTACTTTCAGCCGAAAACACACAATTACGTCGTCTGCTTGGGGTGCTTGAGACAGCGGTCGACCGACCGACCGTGGTAGTCGAGGTGCTTTACGAACCTGTCAATGCCTTTTCTAGACGTATCGTATTTAACAAGGGTAGCCGTGCAGGGATTGCACAAGGTATGCCAGTCATTGATGAAAGCGGTGTCGTGGGCCAGATCACGCGCGTCACGCCGATGTCTTCTGAGGCTGCCATGTTGACCGACGAAATAGTCTCTATTCCGGTTCAGGTGTTGCGCAATGGACTGAGGCTCATTGCGTTTGGCTCGAGTACGCCTGGCAAAGTCGAGGTGCGTTATTTTTCGTCGGATGCCGATATTCGTGAGGGTGATCAGCTGGTGACGAGCGGTGTAGGAGGCGTGTTTCCGGCGGGACTCTCGGTTGGGCGAATTGATCAGGTCGAGAGGAGTCCTTCATCTGGTTTTGCGCGTGCGGAAGCACAACCTGCATCTCATCCGGAACGTCATCGGCATTTTCTGGTCTTACAAGTACCGGTTGGCGATGAATTGATGTCCTTGCCTTCAGCGGCTGCTATTTCACCGACGGAGCGCAAAGTTGCGAAAGATCAAACCAAGCAATAGACCTCCTATGCCGATGGCGCATGCCGTGGGGCCAGAGTCGGTTGAGACGGTGTCAGGTGCGGGCTATGTCTGGGCAACCATGATTTCAGTATGGTTTTTGTCTTTGCTGCCCTGGAGGGTCTGGCATTACGCGCCTGAGCTATTGCTTCTCGTCATTACTTTTTGGTCTTTGCATGATTCGAGACGAGTAGGCATGGTGGTGGCGTTTTTGTTTGGCTTGACTCTAGATGTCCACGATGTTGGACCGCTTGGACTTCAGGCTCTTATGTACACTTTGACTGTCTATGGAGCACAAGCGATGCAGCGGCGAGTGTTACGTTTTGATCTGCTCCAACAAAGTTTCCATTTGTTACCTATCTTTGTCGGTGCAAAGTTTGTGACCGTTCTAATAGGCGCTTTTTTAATGAGCGCTTGGCCAGGCTGGGCTTGGTTGTTTAGCGCGCTACTGACGACTGCTCTTTGGCCACTTGTGAGTTGGTTGCTCTTATTGCCTCAGCACCGTTTAGATGATGCTGAAGGCGGCTCGGCTTGAGTTGGGCACACTATGTTTGATTTCAAGCAAACAGATCAACAACAAAAAAGACACTTTTTTCTGAGAGTGGCGGTAGCGGGTATCTTTGCAGTCTTGTGTTTCGGCCTACTTGGATGGCGCTTCTGGGTGCTTCAAGTTGAGCGGCATGAAAGTTTGGCAGCTCGAGCCGACAACAATCGGCTCGCAGTCCTTCCAATACCCCCTAGACGTGGTGAAATTTTTGATCGTAATGGCGAGGTCCTTGCGCGCAACTTTTTAAGCTTTACGCTTGAGGTGGTTCCTGGTCGTGCCGGAAATATCGATGAAATGCTAAAGCGTCTGACCCCTGTTGTGTATGTCAGCAGCGCGGATCAGCGACGCTTTAAGCGAAGAGTCAATGAGTCTGGTCGTTATGCCAATATTGTCTTGCGCAACAACTTGAATAAAACGGAGGCGGCCTGGTTTTCCGCGCACTCGCTACGCTTTCCGGGTGTAGAGCTTCGTGCGCGATGGGTCCGAGAGTACCCACAAGGGAAGGTGGCTGGACATGTGGTCGGTTATGTCGGCCGGATTTCTGAGTCTGATGTGTCCGCACTCGAAGACAAAGGTGAACTCGGTAATTATCGAGGCACAGACATCATCGGAAAAAAGGGCATCGAAAAAACTTACGAAACCGTACTGCACGGCAAAACAGGTTTTGAGGAAGTCGAGGTCACGGCACGCGGTAAACCTGTACGCCGTATGCATAAGGTTGATCCCAAACCTGGTTCAAATCTTGTGTTGTCTCTAGACTTAAACCTCCAACGCATCGCAGAAGAAGCGTTTAAAGACCAGCGAGGGGCTTTAGTCGCGATTGAACCTGCCACCGGTGATGTGTTGGCCTTTGTTTCACAGCCCTCATATGATCCAAATTTGTTCATTGATGGGATTGATGTAGAGAGCTGGCGTCGCCTGAATGAGTCGCCAGATCACCCTTTGATTAATCGTCCCGTTTACGGCACCTATCCAATTGGCTCGACATACAAGCCCTTCGTAGCACTCGCCGCTTTAGAATTGAATAAAAGACGTGCCTCTGATCGAATCAATGACCCAGGGTATTTTGAATTTGGTGGCCAGCGTTTTCGTAACTCCGGCTCGACATATTTTGGATCCATCGACTTGCATCAGGCTCTTGTGGTGTCGTCGGATACTTATTTTTATTCGCTTGCACCTGAAATCGGTGTCAATGCTTTGCACGATTTTATGAAGCCCTTTGGTTTTGGACAGATCACAGGGATAGACATCGAAGGTGAACGTAAGGGGGTGCTTCCCTCCACAGAATGGAAGAAAACAGCTTACAAAAAACGTGACCAGCAGCGTTGGTATGCTGGAGAGACGATTTCTGTGGCCGTTGGTCAGGGTTACAACGCCTTTACCTTGATGCAACTTGCGCAGGCCACGGCGGTGTTAGCAAATGATGGTACGTATATAAAGCCGCACCTAGTCCGTGCAATTAAAAATCCTACCTCAGGAGAGGAGCGTTTGACGGTAGCTGAAGCCTCGCACCGCATCCCGCTCAAGCCTGAACATCTCCAATCAGTCAAGCGTGCACTTGCGGATGTCACCGTGTTGGGTACTGCTCGACAAGCATTCGTTGGCGCGCCGTATCAGACAGCTGGCAAGACGGGTACAGCTCAAGTCTATAGCCTAAAGGGTGGCAACTATCAGAGTGCTGCGATTGATGAGCGCCTGCGTGATCATGCCTTATTTATGGCGTTCGCGCCCGTTAAAAATCCGAAAATTGCAATTGCGGTGCTGGTTGAAAATGCAGGTTGGGGTGGGAGTGTTGCTGCACCGATTGCACGTAAAGTCTTTGATCAGTGGTTGTTACACACCTCGAAGGGAGGCGTTGCGGCACAATGAAACTGTTTTTCAAACTTCTTCTGCGTGGAGTCACCGCATTTGATTGGCCGCTCATGATTGTGTTGTTGCTTTTAGGAGCAACGGGTTTGTTGGTGATGCACTCTGCGGTGGGCGGTACAGAATGGCGGTATGCCGACCATCTGCGTAACCTGCTGCTCGGGTTGGGTGTCATGTGGCTCGTTGCCATGCTGCCTTTTCAGTACATATTGAAACTAGCTGTACCGTTTTATATCTTGGGTGTTGTGCTGCTGTTGGGGGTCGAGTTTTTCGGCTCGACGAGCAAGGGTGCCACCCGTTGGCTCAATGTTGGTTTTGTAAAAATCCAACCCTCTGAGATGCTCAAAATCGCAGTGCCGTTGATGCTAGCTTGGTATTTCCATCAACGAGAGAGCTCCTTGCGGTTTTATGATTTTTTAGCTGCTGGCGCGCTGCTGATAGTGCCTTTTTTATTGATTGTGAAACAACCTGACCTTGGCACGGCTTTACTCGTGTTTGGGGCAGGATTTTGCGTGATTTATTTTGCAGGCTTGTCGTTCAAGTTGCTCGTACCAATCGTGGTGGTGGTGATGATTGGGATTGGTGGGCTCCTCGCGTATCAAGACGATCTGTGTCAGGAGGGGACAGACTGGGTCGTGCTGCACGAGTACCAAAAAAACCGAGTGTGCACCTTGCTTGACCCGAATAACGATCCCCTAGGTAAAGGATTTCACACGATTCAATCTACGATTGCAGTGGGTTCCGGTGGGGTGTATGGCAAAGGCTATATGAGCGGCACACAGACTCACTTAGACTTTATTCCCGAACGTACAACTGATTTTATTTTTGCGGTTTTTGCCGAGGAATTCGGTTTGTATGGTGGGGTGACGCTATTAATCTTGTATTTGTTGCTGGTCTTTAGGGGACTGGCTATTGCGATACGAGCGCCGACGCATGCAAGCCGCTTATTGGCAGGCGCACTCACAATGGTCTTATTTATCTATGTGTTCGTCAACATTGGAATGGTCACGGGAATGCTGCCTGTTGTAGGGGTGCCATTACCTCTACTCAGCTATGGAGGCACGGCCTTGCTCACGATTGGAATTGCCTGCGGCATATTGATGAGTATCAGTCACTACCGCCCAAATGGCGAGTCGTGATCTGTTGCGTTGACGCAAGCTATTTCAACAGCTGATCCGTTTGAAGGCCTTCAAGTAGTTTTCGAACAGGAGCAGGCAAGCCGAGTGTCTTGAGCTCCGTCATGCTCACCCATCTGCGCGCGGGAGATCTCTTAGATTGGTGATCTTTAGAAGGTAAAGCTTGGGCAAGAAAGGGGTGGATGATCAATCGGTAATGTGTAAAAACATGAAGAAATGGTGCCAATGCCTGCACTTGTCGAGGCTGCAAATTTAGTTTTTGACAGACTAGCTCTGGCGCATTCGCAATCTCAAACTCAGGCAGACTCCACAACCCACCCCAAATTCCAGAGTCCGGTCGATGCTCTAGCAGCACTTGGTGGTTGCAATAGGCGACCATCATCCCAGTCGTGCGCTCGGGTAACACTTTGCGTTGACGTGGCCAAGGTAGCTCTTCAGTTCGACCTGTCCGTCTAGCTTGACAATCTTTTTCGAGAGGGCACTTCGTGCATTGTGGACGACTGCGTGTGCAGAGTGTCGCACCAAGATCCATTTGACCTTGTGTATAACGTGCCATCGCCTGAGGGTCTATTTTGCATGTTTTCACAGAAGGCAGTTCATCACGGGCGAGCTGCCAAAGCCGAACTTCAGTTGCGCGCTGGGTTGGATCGCCTTCGACCGCAAAATATCTGGCAAAGACACGCTTGACGTTGCCATCAAGAATCGCAGCACGCTCACCAAAGCAAAAAGACGCGATGGCAGCCGCAGTGGAGGGGCCAATTCCAGGTAGTGTGGCAAGGCCTTCGGCATCGCTGGGAAAGACCCCGTTCCAGTCGGTCATGACACGCTTTGCACAGGCATGCAGATTGCGAGCGCGTGCGTAGTAACCTAATCCTGCCCATTGAGCCATGACGGCATCAGCGCTCGCTTGAGCAAGGCTGGCCACATCTGGAAAGTGTTGCAAAAAGCGTAGGTAGTACTCGATCACGGCACTGACTTGCGTCTGCTGGAGCATGATCTCGGAGAGCCATACGCGATAGGGATCGCTCGTGTTTTGCCAAGGTAGGTCGTGGCGCCCATCGCTGCGTTGCCACGCAATAATCCTATTGGCGAGTCTCATGACGCGACGTGAAGCTAGAAACGCGTGTTGCGTTGTACGGACCACCTTGCCGAGAGTGCGCCTAGCGCGGCCACCATCAATACAGAGGTAATCAGTACGGGCGCAGAAGGCAATGTCAGGGCAAATTCGGCATCATAGGTTTGAGCTAGAGAGGTAAGGGCGTCATTGAGCGGTGTCAAAGTCAGACGGGCGATCCCTAGACTGAGGAGTGCTGCTAACGTACAGGTCAACGCGCCAAGATATAAAAAAGGTCGCCGGACAAATGACTCGGTGGCGCCGACTAGGCGTGCTACGCCGATTTCCTCGCGCTGTGAGAGCGCTTGCATTCGGACAGTATTAAAGACGGTGGCCAGGACCACTAACATGACGCTGAGTGCAAGTAACAGCAAGCCGATGCGACCAAAGCGTAAAAGAGCCTCGAGTCGTTGGACCCAAGCACTATCGAGCTGGACAAGATCCACGCCAGGCCATTTGCGCAAGACGTTCGCCAAGTGGTCTGCACGCTTGGCTAAGTCATCTCCGGGTGCGAGTTCGACGACGATCGCATCCGGAAGGGGATTGACAGGCAGTACCTTTAACGCCTGTTCCCAGGCGGGGTTCGCACGTAGGTCCTCGAGTGCTTGCTGCTTGGTAATCACGCGAACCTTGACTGTTTGTTCAGCATGCTCTTCGCGTAGTCGGCGAGCGAGCTTCTCGGCAGTGTCGGCTGGAAGATTATTTTTAAGAAATAGGGTGAGTTCGGGGGTGACCGATACTTGCTTGGTGACCGGTTCGATCGAAATAAGAAAGGAGGCGCCAAGAAGCGGCAGTGCCAAAGCAAGGGCAATCACTAATAAATTGGTGAGCGAGGAGATCGGCTGAGCGAGCAGGCGCCTCAATGTGACGGCCAGTGCGTAGCGATGCTGTCTAAGTAAGCTTTTCATCTCGTCATGCCACCGATGTGAGGCTCGGTATGGCCTGAATCCAAGATCTGGGCAGTCGAGGGCGTCGAACGCCTAGCCGCCGAATCGGCAAATTTCCCAGGCTCGATTTTGAATGCCCGCGTCGCGTATTCGGCCATCAGATCATCATCGTGTGAAGCAATGACCGTGGTGACACCCACACGATTAAAGTCTTTAAAGACGGACATAATACGTCGGGCTGTTTCTTTGTCTAGGCTGGCGGTCGGCTCGTCAGCAATGAGGATCGCAGGGCGATTGACGATTGCACGCGCAATGGCGAGACGTTGTTGCTCACCGCCAGAGAGCTCAATTGGGGGCGCGTTTTCCTTGGCACTCAGACCAACTTTATCGAGTGCCGCGCGCGCGCGGGCTCGGGCGACATCGGTGGCCAGACCTGTCACAGTAAGAGGTAAGAGTACGTTTTCAATGGCGCTGCGATCGAAAAGCAGATGGGTGTCTTGCAAAATCACACCGACTGAGCGTCTCAGGTAAGGTCTTGCACGGCTAGAAAGTCGTTCTAGGCGCTGACCATTGACTTGAATCGAGCCACGGCTAG
This sequence comes from uncultured Burkholderiaceae bacterium, assembly GCA_963926265.1. Taxonomy (GTDB): domain Bacteria; phylum Pseudomonadota; class Gammaproteobacteria; order Burkholderiales; family Burkholderiaceae_B; genus Zwartia. The sequence goes on along the minus strand of CAWUWN010000007.1, from coordinate 84,458 downwards.
GTGCCTCCAAACCACCGATGAGTTTAAGCAGGGTGGATTTGCCGGCGCCGGATGGGCCAGCGACATAGACAAACTCTCCCGCCGCGACGTGAAAAGTAATGTCTGCCAAGATGCTGCGTCCTTGGCTGTAGGATTTAAAGACGTGCTGGAATTCGATCATGACATCACATAGGTTATTTCCGAATCATAACCGCCCTCTAACAATTTTTTACATGCTGATGGGTCAGGAATGATTGACTGCAAGGGATTTCCCCCATACAGTCTAGGAGTGTGTACGGCTACCATGGTTCCCTGCACAATCAGACCTGCGGTGTGCCTGAATGGCTACCGTACCTTTTAGTATTTCGGAGATCGAGTGATGAAATTCTTGAAACTAGCAGCAGTCGGCGCAGTAATGCTCGCGGCGAATACCGTCGCACATGCAGGTCAGACGTTTGATAACGTCAAAAAGAAAGGCTTTGTCCAATGCGGAACAAATACAGGTTTGGCAGGTTTTTCCGCCCCTGATAGCAAAGGCGTTTGGTCAGGTATGGATATCGACCTCTGTCGTTCGATTGCTGCCGTCATGTTTGGCGATGCATCCAAGGCGAAGTTCACACCACTGACCGCCCAGCAACGCTTTACAGCGCTCCAGTCTGGCGAGATTGATGTTCTGACCCGTAACACGACACAGACCATGACACGCGATACTTCGCTGGGTCTGCTGAGCTCTGGCGTGAACTTCTATGATAGCCAAGGCATCATGGTTCGCAAAGACTTGAAGATCAAAAGTGCCAAGGAACTGAATGGCGCCACGATTTGTGTTCAACCTGGCACGACAACCGAACTGAACTTGGCTGACTGGTTCCGCGCTAATAAGTTGACATTCAAGCCCGTTGTGATCGAAAAGGTCGACGAAGTTGTGCGAGCCTATGACTCTGGCCGTTGCGATGCTTACACGACGGATAAGTCAGGTCTTGCGTCCTCACGTACAACCCTGAAGAACCCGTCCGCAAACATCATCTTGCCTGAGGATTTCTCAAAAGAGCCTTTAGGTCCCTTGGTGCGTCAGGGTGACGAGCAGTGGTTGAACGTCGTGCGTTGGACCCTCTATGCAATGCTTGAAGCTGAGGAATATGGCATTACCCAAAAGAACGTCGATGCAATGCTCAAGAGCACCAATCCAAACGTTCAGCGCATTTTGGGGGTGACACCGGGAATGGGTAAAAATCTCGGCGTATCCGATAAGTGGGCTTACGAGGTTATCAAGCAAGTGGGTAACTACGGCGAAAGTTTTGAGCGTAACGTAGGTGTAAAGACACCGCTCAAACTTGAGCGTGGTCTCAATGCACAATGGACTAAAGGCGGCTTGATGTACGCCTTGCCCATCCGCTAATCTCACTTGATATATAGGGGCGATCGCTCTGCGGTCGCCCTAAGCTATGACGAAGCCTAAAGAATCACTCGTACTACCTCCTGCTCGAAGACGCTTGTCCTGGAACGATCCTGGCACGCGTTCGATCATTTATCAAGTCATTGCTTTGCTTGCAGTTGGCAGTGCTATATGGTTTTTGGTTCACAACACCCTCAGTAATCTGTCGGCGCGTAATATCTCGACGGGTTTTGCCTTTTTGAGTAAAGAGGCCGGTTTTGCTATTGGCGAAACGCCTATCGAATACAGTCCAGCCAGTACCTACAGTCGAGCGATCACGGTCGGCTTGCTCAATACGCTGAGAGTGGCCTTGATTGGCATCGTCTTGGCCACGATCTTGGGTACGATCATCGGGATTGCACGACTCTCAAGTAATTGGTTGATCCGCAAGATTTCAAGCATTTATGTTGAAGTCATGCGCAATGTCCCCTTGCTGTTGCAACTGTTTTTTTGGTACGCCATTATTTCGGAAACGCTTCCAGGGCCGCGTCAAGCCTTGCATCCTTTACCTGGTATTTTTGTTTCCAATCGCGGTGTTCAAATGCCCTCGATCCATGGTGATGGGCTGCTATGGATTCTAGGGGGCCTTGTCGTTGCAATTTTGCTGATGATTGTGATGGCTAAATGGGCACGAAAAAAGCAAGAAAAGACCGGTCAGATTTTTCCAATGATACGCGGGTCCCTTGCGCTGCTACTTGTAGTGCCAGCGGTGATGTGGTTGTTGAGTGGGACTTCGATGACACTCGATATCCCGGAGCTCAAAGGGTTTAACTTTGCGGGCGGGATGACCTTGTCCCCCGAGTTCGCTGCCTTGTTGATTGGTTTGGTGATTTATACAGCCGCCTTTATTGCCGAGGTCGTGCGTTCTGGTATTCAGGCGGTCAATCGTGGGCAATGGGAAGCTGCTGAGGCGCTTGGTCTCAAGCGTGGGCAAGTGCTGCGTTTGATTGTCTTGCCGCAAGCATTGCGGGTCATCATTCCACCCATGACGAGTCAGTATCTCAATATCACTAAGAATAGTTCGCTTGCGGTGGCGATCGGCTATCCAGATATCGTGTCTGTGATTAATACAACCCTGAATCAAACCGGACAAGCGATTGAGGGCATCATGATGATCATGGCGGCCTACCTAACAGTGAGTTTGTCGATTTCTGTCTTTATGAATTGGTATAACAAGCGCATTGCGTTGGTGGAGCGTTGAAATGAGCACACCAACTTCGATAGATTCAAACGAGAAAGCCCCCAGTGTGGGGGTCGGCATACTGGCTTGGATGCGTGCGCAGCTTTTTTCGTCACCCCTCAATAGTCTCCTGACAATCCTTTCTGTATGGCTGCTACTCGCAACGATCCCAGCGATGGTCGATTGGTTTGTGATAAATGCAAATGTTGGCGCCTCGACCGCTGACCAGTGTCGTGAATCGACGGGTGCTTGTTGGGCAATGATTGTTGAAAAACACCGTCTCATCTTATTTGGCTTGTACCCTTATGATGAGCAGTGGCGCCCCTTGATCGCAACGGCTATTTTAGTTGGTTCGATCATTCTGAGTGGGTGGCGAAAGCTCTGGAATCTCTGGCTGCTCGCGGTGTGGACGGTTTCGTTGACAGCAGTAGCTATTTTGATGTGGGGAGGCGTATTTGGGCTGACTTATGTGGAAAATAGTCAGTGGGGTGGTTTGCCGCTGACACTAATTCTCTCTACATTCGGCATCGCGCTGGCTTTTCCTTTGGGCATTGCCCTGGCTTTGGGGCGTCGCTCTAACATGCCGGCTATCAAGACAATTTGTGTGGTGTATATCGAGCTGGTGCGTGGTGTGCCGCTGATTAGTTTCCTATTCATGTCTGCAGTGATGTTGCCTTTGTTTTTACCCGAAGGCATGAGTATTGATAAGTTATTACGCGCTCAGATTGCGATTATCTTATTTGCAGCGGCCTACATGGCTGAGACCATTCGCGGTGGCTTACAGGCTATTCCAAAGGGGCAGTTTGAGGGGGCGGACTCACTCGGCCTGAGCTACTGGCAACAAATGCGTCTGATCGTATTGCCCCAGGCGCTCAAGATCGTGATCCCCCCTTTAGTCGGTTTGTTTATCGCGCTGTTTAAAGACACGTCGCTGGTGGTTATTATCGGTATTTTTGATCTGACTCAAGCTGCCAAAGTCGCGCTCACTGATCCTGCGTGGGGGGGCTTCAGCGTTGAGGTCTATATTTTTATTTCTGCGATTTATTTCGTATTTTGCTACTCAATGTCCAAGTACAGTCAGTCACTCGAAAAGCGACTGGCGACGGGTCATGAGCGTTAGGGGCTTTGCGCCAATCTCTGGGCGCGTCCGATCTATGGAGAATATGTATGGCTGAAGCCATCATTAGCATGAAAGATGTCAACAAGTGGTACGGTAAATTCCACGTCTTACGCGATATCAATTTGGATGTTGCTCAAGGCGAGCGCATTGTTGTGTGTGGCCCGTCTGGCTCTGGTAAGTCGACATTGATCCGCTGCATTAACCGGTTAGAAGAGCATCAAAAAGGGCAGATCATCGTAGATGGCACCGAGATCACCAATGATTTGCGCGATGTTGAAGCGATTCGACGTGAAGTTGGGATGGTGTTTCAACATTTCAATTTGTTTCCGCATTTGACGGTTTTGGAAAATCTGACCATTGGCCCAATCTGGGTGCTCAAAACTCCAAAAGCCGAAGCTGAGGCGCGTGCCATGAAGTATCTAGAGCGCGTGCGTATTAGCGAGCAAGCCTTGAAATTCCCCGGTCAGTTGTCCGGTGGTCAGCAGCAGCGCGTGGCGATCGCACGTTCGCTCTGTATGGACCCTAAAATCATGTTGTTTGATGAGCCGACCTCTGCACTCGATCCTGAGATGGTCAAAGAAGTTCTGGATGTGATGGTCGGATTGGCTGAAGAGTCGGGCATGACGATGATATGCGTGACGCACGAAATGGGTTTTGCACGAAAGGTTGCAGATCGGGTGATTTTCATGGATCAAGGTGAAATCATTGAACAAAACGCCCCCGATGCTTTCTTTGATCATCCTCAGAACGAGCGCACCAAGCTTTTTTTGAGTCAAATTCTCCATTAATCGGAATCATGATGAACACATCACACAGCAAACTTCGCAGAATCATTTTGTTGGCGCTCGGTCTCAGTAGCCTGTCTTTTGGACTGACTACACACGCGCAAGTCGCGAGCGACTGGCCAACTAAGCCCATCCGATTCGTTGTCCCCTACCCACCTGGTGGGCCGCTTGATACGATTTCCCGGATGTTGGCTGAGCAAGTGAAGCCTACCTTGGGTCAGACGGTTATTGTGGAAAATCGCCCCGGTGCAGGTGGCAATATTGGTGCCGACCTGATTGCTAAGGCACAGCCTGATGGCTATTCTTTGGTGATGGGTGCAGTGGCGACCCATGCGATCAATCCATCTTTGTTTACTAAGATCCCTTATGACTCTGTGCGTGATTTTGCACCTGTGGCGTTGGTGGCTGCTGTGCCGAATGTGCTGATTCTTAATAAGGCATTTGCAGACAAAAATTCGATCCGTACGCTCCAGGACTTGGTGAAGTATGCGCTTGCAAACCCCGGCAAACTGAACTACGCCTCGGGTGGCTCTGGCAGCGCAGGTCACCTGGCAGGTGAGTTGTTATCTGCGCGTACTAAACTTAAAGCTGTTCACATTCCTTATCAGGGGGCGGCACCCGCTAAGCTTGCTTTGTTAGCTGGGCAATCTGAGTTTATGTTTGATAACTTGGCCTCTGCAGCGACTCTGATTAAAGATGGCAAAGTTGTTGCTTTAGCCGTCACGACAGATAAGCGCTCTGACATTTTGCCTAACGTACCCACGGTGCAAGAGGCTGGCATTAAGCCCTTTGATATCGGAACGTGGTTTGGTGTATTCACCACGGCAGGAACACCACCAGCTGTAGTGACCAAACTAAATCAAGCCTATACGAAAGCACTGGCTGATCCAGCCGTTCAGGCGCGTCTCAAACTAATGGGTTCAAATGCTCCTACGTTGACGCCCGCACAGTTTGCTGAGATGGTCGTTCAGGAGCGTCAAAAATATAAAGAGCTCGTGAAACTTTCTGGCGCTAAGGTCGATTAACGTTGACGCAGGGTTTCACCTGCATCAGCAGAAAGCCGCCAGAACGACAAGCCAGCGAGTGCACACAGGGTTCCGATTAGGACAAATCCAACCATGACGTCTGCAGCGATCAAAGTGTCACTGCCTCGCCATGCCATGCTCAGGCTGAGCGCTTCGGCGGCGACGCCGACGCCTAAGCTGATGCCGAGCTGTTGTGCCATAGCAGCAAAGCTGCTTGCTTTGCTCATGCCACCGTGGGCAATATCAGCGTAGGCAAGCGTATTGACAGCCGTGAATTGCAGCGAACGGAAAAAGCCACCAATTAATAAAATGCCCAGCATGAGCGCTGCGGGCATTTCGGGGGTAAAGCTCGCGCAAGCAGCTAGACTGACTCCAGTCATCAGAGCGTTGACGGTCAGGACATACCGATAGCCCCAGCGGTTCAGAATGCGTGGCGCTGCTATTTTCATTAAGAGTGAACCGATCGCACCGACAAAGGTAATCAGACCGGCCGACAATGCGCTCATACCAAAGCCGATCTGCAGAAGCAGCGCGAGTAGGTAAGGGGTAGCACCTACCGCGAAACGACATAGGTTTCCAGCAAGGACCGCCGTCCGAAAAGTCGGAATATGCAGAAGCTTCAAGTCAAGAATAGGGTTGGGATGTCGGCGCGCATGCAGCACATATAAATACCCTGTGAGTAGGCCTGTCCCGATGATGGCTAATGAGATCCATGCAGAGGGACCCCCATGGCCGAGTGATTCAAAACCGCTGACTAAAGCCGCCATGCAAATTGCGCTGAGTAAAAATCCAATTAGATCGAGGCGAGGAGGCTTGGTGTCTGCGGGCACTTCTTTTACATAACGGGTGATCAGCCAGATGCCGAGTGCACCAATTGGAATGTTGATCAGAAAAATCCATTGCCAAGAGGCGTAGGTGACTAACAGTCCGCCCAGAGGAGGACCGGCCATTGGTCCGATCAGTGCAGGCATCGATAAAAATGCCATCGCTTTCAGTAAATTATGCTTAGGTATGGTTCTCAATAAAATGATGCGTCCCACCGGTACCATCATCGCACCGCCCAAGCCTTGAACGACACGAGACACCACTAGCTGCTGCAAAGAGTTTGAGAGGGCACAAGTCAGTGAGCTGAGGGTAAAGAGCGCAATCGCTGCAATAAACACTCTGCGCGCACCGTAGCGATCTGCAGCCCATCCGCTGACGGGAACGAACATGGCAACCGCAATCAGGTAAGAAGTAATAGTGATATTCATGCTGATCGGATCTGAGCCCAGATCGCGCGCCATGGAGGGCAGAGCGGTGATGACGACCGTTGAATCGAGCATTTGCATCAACAGAGCACAGCCAACGATAAAAGGCAGGATGCGTTGGGCAGGGGTGGGTGGCTCGAGGGTATGGCTAGACATGGTCGGCTCTACAGTACACTAGTGGATAGTCTAACCTTTTTGTTGATGAGTGATGGCAGATCAATACACCTCCGAAATTACCCAGTTTCTTCAGCAACTTAAGACCGAGCATCCTGATATCGAGCAACGTCAGCGTGACGGGCGCGCTCGCCTTTGGGATCGTCCCCAGGACCAGGAGCTGACCGAGGGCTTTAAACAAGCCCGTGTGCGTCAAAACCCTTACGTTTATCAGAACGATTAAAACCGAATGGTCTCGAATCAAGTTTCGGGCGACAGCCTGAACGCACTGGTGGAACCGACGATCGACACCACACCGGATGTCATCGATGCGGTTGCTCTGGCTCGGCTATATGGCGAGCCATTATTTGCGCTGCCAAATGATTTGTACATCCCACCCGATGCACTTGAAGTTTTTCTGGAAACTTTTCAGGGGCCACTCGACTTACTACTTTATTTGATTCGCAAACAAAACTTCAATGTTTTGGATATTCCGATGGCTGAAGTCACTCGACAATACTTGTCGTATGTTGACCAGATTCGGATGCACAACCTTGAGCTTGCAGCAGAGTATCTCTTAATGGCTGCGATGCTGATTGAGATCAAAGCGCGTATGCTGCTGCCCGTCAAAAAAACGGACTCTGGCGAAGAGCTTGAGGATCCGCGCGCCGAGCTCGTCAGGCGTTTGCTTGAGTACGAACAAATGAAGCTTGCCGCCCAGCGACTTGATGCACTTCCTCAGCTAGGACGAGATTTTCAGCGAGCGCAAGCCTTCGCAGATTTACAAGTTGAGCGTGCGTTGCCTGAAGTCAGCGTAGAGGATTTGCGACAGGCTTGGATCGATATTCTCAAACGGGCCAAGCTCAATGCACATCACCATATTACGCGTGAGCAGTTATCAGTGCGTGATCATATGACGCATATTTTGCGGCGCTTGTCCGATGTGCGTTTTATCGAATTCGGCGAGCTTTTCATGGAGCGCATAACAGAGGGAGCGGCAGTTGCAGTTGTCGTGGTGCACTTTCTGGCACTGCTTGAGCTTTCTCGCGAGTCTTTGCTCGAAATTACACAAGCGGAGCCTTATGCTCCCATCTACGTGCGGCTGGCCTATACCAGCGCTGCCGTTTGATTTTACGGCGCACCGGATTCGGAGATTGTATTGAAGGTTGTACACACTATTGAAGAATTGCGCGATCAGCTGAGAGGTCAGCTGCGCGTTTCTTTTGTCCCCACAATGGGTAATCTTCACGAAGGTCATCTGGCTCTGATGAAGTTGGCTAGGCAGCACGGTGATCCTGTTGTCGCCAGTATTTTTGTGAATCGACTGCAGTTTGGACCCAACGAGGATTTCGAGCGTTATCCGCGTACCTTGCAGGACGATATTGCTAAGCTTGAGCGCGATCGCAATGTGTATGTATTGTTCGCCCCGGATGAGCGTGAGCTGTATCCAGAGCCTCAAAGCTATCGTGTTCAACCACCGCAAGAGCTGGGCGACATCCTTGAAGGTGAGTGCCGCCCAGGCTTTTTTGGTGGCGTGAGTACGGTCGTGCTTAAGCTGTTTTCTTGCGTACAACCTCGTGTCGCAGTGTTTGGTAAAAAAGACTATCAGCAGTTGATGGTGATACGTAATATGTGCAGACAGTTTCAGTTGCCGGTTGAAATTTTGGCACATGAGACGGTCCGTGCTGAGGATGGTCTGGCCCTTTCTTCGCGTAACGCATATCTTCAGGCCTCTGAGCGTAAAGAAGCGCCTCAGTTGTTTTCGCTTTTACAATCAATGCAAAGCAAGCTGCAGTCTGGTCAGCATGATGTCGACCAGCTTGCGGATGAGGTGGCGACTGCATTGACAGGGCGTGGTTGGGAAGTTGACTACATTGCGGTCAGGCGCCGTCGGGATTTGCATAAACCTACAGTCGAACAAGTTGTTTCGGGGGAACCACTGGTCGCGTTAGCAGCAGCGAAACTTGGTGTGACGCGACTGATCGACAATCTCGAGCTCTAACGCGCGCATGCGGACTGAATGAAGTCTGACTGACTGTCAATACGTACCTAGGGTTAATCCGCCTGTCAGATTTGACAGCTTACCCACAATCCTTTGCTCTGCCAGACTTCACTCCGTGATGATACGGAGGCATGATGAAAGATTTTGAAGAGGCACGTGGTGCAGGCTGGAGAGCACTAACAGCCCGCGAGCGCGATGTGATCCATCCCGTTGCCGAAGGCAAGTCAAACAAATTTATCGCAATAGAGCTGGGCATTTCGATGCGTACGGTAGAGGCGCATCGCGCACGCATTTTTTATAAAATGGGTGTGCGCAATGCGGTTCAATTGGCGCGGGAGGTCTGCACAAACCCAGAACCATAAAGCTTAGGCTTTATGGTTTAAGGGCAATTTGGTGCAGGCGTTTTATCAAGCTCGTTGATGGGGTCGAGGTCAGGTTGACGCGTCAGTGTATAGGTCAGGTTGACCGAGTCGCCATTAATCGAGATCAAGCGTAGTACGTTAGCCGAGGTGAGGGCTAACTCAGCACGAGCGTTGCCCGATGGATTCAGCAAAATAATGCGCGGAATCGCTTGCGGGATGACTCTCCAACAGCCTTGATCAGCTAATGGCACACCGCTCTGGCTCGTTTTTTCTAGGTATGCGGCACGTGCACGCCAGCGTCCGTTAGGTGCGAGCGAAAAGGTGATGCGTTGTGCCGAGCATTTCATGTCAGGATGAAAGCAGGGTAGCGTGCCCGCAAAGGTCAAAGGTTCAGGAAATAGTGAGGCCTGAAGGGTGTCGGCAGCAGCCACTGCAGCAGCACCTTGGTTGGCTCCGGCCGGACTCGTCTGTCCTGCGGGATTCGTCGCACCTTTGACTGGTGCTGCATCAGCAGCTCGGTTGTTAAAGCCGATTTGAATCTGGCTCGGTGCGCGTATGGTTTGCGTACCCGATGGACCCTCTGCACTGTCGATCGCGTCTGAGGCAGAGCTTGCGGCTGGAGGGCTGTAGTAACCAGGCTGTTTCATCTGTTGTTGCATTTGGGCGCACCCAGCAACGAAGACGGGCAGGCCGATAGCGAGATAGCGAAAAATACTGGCGCGAAGAGTCGATTGACCTGCGGTTCGTCCTGACATGATGGATTTTCCAATTAATAACGAATGGAGCTTGCTAAGAATGATTGCATTTTACGCACTTGGCATCTCGGATGCACACGACTTTCAAAGGAAATATTTAGGTGAATGATTTGGCTGATGTGGTGCTTGTTGGTGTGGGGGTGGGTGTATGCACTGGGGTACCGCTCATTTGGCTGTCTTGGAAAATCCCTCAGCAAATTTTTGGAGGCCTTTCGGCCGGTCGCTTAGTCGTATGGTCAGACCCTGCGATTCGGGCCCTTCATTGGGAGGATGCTGTATTAATCGTACTTTTATGCCTAAGTGCTATGGGCGTGGTCGCATATAGGGGCTTGGAGCTTAATGCGATGGTCAGCTTTTACTATTGTGCGGTGTTGCTTCTTCTTGCCCGAATTGATGTCCGCACACATCTGTTACCAGATGTATTGACGCTTTCACTGCTGTGGTCGGGTTTGCTCTGGCACACAGCCAATATGGGTGAGCTGTCGCTGGAACAATCGATTTGGGGGGCAGCTGCAGGCTATATTATTCTTTGGGTACCATGCGCAATATTGAGTAGGTGCTGCGGTAGAGAGATGATGGGCCATGGTGATTTCAAGCTTTCAGCGGCGATTGGGGCTTGGCTCGGACTTTTAACCCTGCCATTTGTATGGTTAATTGCTTCTGTTTCAAGCCTGATCTTAGCCCTCTTCGCCAATCGATTCATCGGACGTCGTTTGAGGGCGCCGATGCCTTTTGGGCCTGGTTTGGCGCTTGGGGGTATTCTGATGCTGTTTTTTGATTGGCTATAGTTGAATCTTTAGGAGAAATGAGATGTTTAAGCTCGGTCTGACCGGGGGCATTGGCTCAGGTAAAACCCATGTCGCCGAGCTCTTGGCCCAATGGGGCGCGAGCGTGATCGATACGGATTTAATCGCCCATCAGTTGACTGCGCCTGGGGGCGCAGCGATTGAGGCGATCCGGGCCTGTTTTGGTTCGGAGTCCATTGCTCCCAATGGTGCGATGGACCGAGCCCGTATTCGAGAGTTGGTGTTTGCAGATGCTCAGCGTCGCGTCGAGCTTGAGGGAATTTTGCATCCTCGAATTGCCGAAGAAGTTGTTCGGCAAGAGCACCAAGCGACAGGTCTGTATGCCGTATTTGTCGTTCCTCTATTGATTGAGTCCGGGCGCTGGCGCGATCGAATCGATCGGCTGTGTGTGGTGGATTGCGAAGAAGATACTCAGGTCACTCGGGTGCAGGCGCGTAGTGGACTTTCGGCTGAAAAAATCCGGCAAATTATGGCGGCACAGGCGACGCGCCAAGAGCGATTAGCCGCTGCGAACGATATTATTGTCAATTCGGTAACGACATCACTTGCGGATCTTGAAAAACAAGTATTGGTCTTGCATAAAGCGTGGTGTAACCTAGCGAAGTCAGGCGAAAGGCGTTAAATCCAACGCAATCGCCGAGTCGGCTTGGATGATGAGAACCCGTGATTCTTTTTGAATACCCATTTAATGAGCGAGTCCGTGCGCTAATGCGCCTGGAGTCCTTGCTCGATCGAATGATGTTCTTTGCAAAGCCGGGAGATGCGAGGCATCATCAGGTGGCACTTGCGGCTCTGTTCGATTTACTAGACGCTACAGAACGTACAGACATGAAGGGTAGTGTTCTTCAAGACTTGGAACGTCAGCGAGGCGTTTTACAGTCGCTACGCGAACACCCTGGCGTCAATCCGGATACCTTGGCTGCAATGCTTGTGGAGATTGAGCGCGTCATCATTAATTTGAACGCTGCAGGCAAGACGGGTCAGGAACTGAGAGCTAACGAGTGGTTGAGTAGCCTGAGAGGTCGTTTGGCAGTGCCTGGTGGCGGCACGCAAGTAGATATGCCCTCATTTCATGCCTGGCAATACAGAACAGAAGCGCAGCGTTGTGCAGATTTACAGCGCTGGATGTCCTCACTGATGCCGTTGCAGGCTGGAATTAGTATGGTGATGCGGCTCTTGCGAGAGACCGGTCAAGCAACCGAGGCTGTCGCACCGCAGGGCGCTTATCAGCAAATGCTTGCCGGTAAAACCTATCAATTATTGCGCGTATGGGTCGATGAGTCTGCCGACGTATTTCCTGAAATTAGCGCTAACAAATATATGGTTTGGATTCGCTACTCCTCACAAGATGGGGAACAAAGACCACACGCTGTCAATCACGATGTGGCCTTCAAAATGACCCTTTGTGCCCTTTAGGGCCAGCTGGAATCAATATGTCTGAAAGCAAGTTGGCAAGGTCGACGTTTCGGTCGCCCTTGGTTTGGTTGGTTATTGTTCTGGCGTTGGCCGGATTGGCTTGGTGGTTCATTGGCGGTTCACAAAAAGCTGCTCCCAAAGGTCCTCCTGCGGGCATGTCTCCTAGTACGCCAGTCAGAGTAGGAACCGCAAGCCTACAAAATCTTGATATTTATTTGCGTGGTCTAGGGACAGTGACTGCTTTGAATACGGTGACCGTTCGTAGCCGCGTGCAAGGCGAGTTGCTCGAGGTCAAATTTAAAGAGGGTGAACAAGTCAAGGCAGGCACACTGTTGGCGCTCATTGATCCGCGCCCCTACGAGGTGGCACTCAATCAGGCGATTGGAGCACAACAGCAAAATGAGGCCCAGTATGAAAATGCCAAGCGTGATTTGCAACGATATCAAACATTACGCAAACAGGACTCTATCGCACCTCAGTTACTCGATACGCAACAAGCACTCGTCAGGAAGTTTGAAGGCCAAATCAAGAGCGATCAAGCGACTGTCGACAACGCACGATTGCAGTTGAGTTATACACGCATCACTGCACCGATTTCTGGAAAGCTGGGACTTAGGCGAGTCGATGCTGGAAATTTGGTGAATGCGAATGACCCGCTAGGACTCGTCGTCATTACAGAGACACAGCCAATATCCGTGCTCTTTACGCTTCCAGAAAATGACCTGCCAGCAGTGCGTCAACCCATGCTTGCGGGAGAGAGGCTGGAGGTCGATGCCTATGATCGAGCCGATATCAAACGACTCGCTCGAGGCACGCTGATTTCAATTGATAATCAAATTGACATCGCTACTGGCACAGTCAAATTCAAAGCAGAGTTTAAAAATGATGATGATGCTTTATTTCCCAATCAATTTGTAAACGTACGAATGAAAGTCAGGACGATTAAAGATGCGTTGACCATTCCTGCAGGCGCTATTCAGCAAGGCAATCGTGGCGCGTTTGTTTATGTCGTTGCCCCCGACGGCACGGCGACGGTGCGCAGCGTAAAGGTGGGAGATCGCACCGTAGAGTCTCTGGTGATACTGGAGGGTATTCAAGTCGGAGACCGAGTAGTCTTAGAAGGAACTGACCGACTGCGTGATGGAGCAAAAGTGCGCGTCATTGATCCGAGTGCCCCAACTGTAGAGGGTGCGTCGCGCAATAGTGGGCGCCCTCCCAGTGCGTCTGGTGCATCAGGCAATGCAAGACCTTAGATTGCTTCGCCGATGAATATCTCTCGACCTTTTATTTTGCGACCTGTCGCGACAACGCTTGCGATGATCGCGATGTTGCTGTGCGGTTTGATTGCGTATCGTTGGTTGCCAGTTTCGTCGCTTCCGGAGGTGGATTACCCAACAATCCAAACAACGACATTTTATCCTGGTGCGAGTCCTGACGTGATGGCGGCATTGGTCACATCGCCTCTTGAGCGACAGTTTGGACAAATGCCGGGCCTACGTCAAATGACGTCGAGTAGTACCTCGGGTGCTTCCTCTATAACGCTTCAGTTTGCGCTGTCGCTGCCACTCGAGGTTGCAGAACAGCAGGTCCAGGCGGCTATCAATGCCGCTTCTAATTTATTGCCAAGGGACTTGCCTACGCCGCCGATCTATAACAAGGTCAATCCTGCGGATGCGGCAGTAATTACGCTTGCGATTACTTCACCCACAGTACCGTTGCCTCAAGTCCGTGACTTAGTCGATACTCGAATGGCTCAAAAAATATCGCAGGTCACAGGTGTTGGACTCGTTACGATTGCTGGCGGACAACGGCCCGCCATGCGTATTCAAGCCAATCCGCAGGCGCTCGCTGCCTATGGGATGACGCTTGCAGATCTTCGCGCCGCTGTCGTGTCAGCCAACGTGAATCAGCCTAAGGGTACATTGGATGGCCCTATCCGCTCGACCACTATTGATGCAAATGATCAACTTAGAAATCCGACAGATTATCGCGACCTGATTGTGGCGTATCGCAACAAGGCTCCCTTGCGTTTAGGGGATGTTGCCGAAGTGCTGATGGATGCAGAAGACTCGCGCCTCGCTGCATGGGCAGATCGGCAGCCAGCAATCTTGCTGAACGTCCAGCGACAACCTGGCGCAAATGTGATTGAAGTGGTTGATCGGATTCAAAAGATATTGCCTCAGTTACGAGCAGCATTGCCGGGTAATATTGACGTGACAGTGATGTCTGATCGTACTCAAACTATCCGCGCTTCAGTTCAAGCGGTTCAGCTGGAAATGCTGATTGCAATTGGTCTAGTCGTCCTTGTTACGTTTGTGTTTTTGCGAACGCTAACTGCCACCTTGATTCCTAGTGTTGTGGTGCCACTCTCTTTGATTGGCACCTTTGGCATTATGTATTTGGTTGGCTTTAGTATTAACAACCTGACGCTGATGGCGCTGACGATCGCCACCGGTTTTGTGGTCGATGATGCCATTGTCATGATTGAAAATATCGCGCGTTATCTTGAGCGCGGTGAAAAGCCTTTGCAGGCTGCGTTAAAGGGAGCATCGCAAATTGGCTTTACGCTGGTGTCTCTCACCCTGTCACTCATTGCTGTGTTGATTCCTTTGCTGTTTATGACGGAGGTCGTCGGCAGACTATTTAGAGAGTTCGCAGTGACGCTTGCTGTGGCGATTTTTTTGTCTCTTATCATTTCTTTGACGCTGACCCCGATGATGTGCGCGCGTTTATTGCGAGCAGGAGACGAGCAAAAGTACGGCTGGGTCGCGCGCAAGACTCATGCGTGGATAGATGCCCTGATCCGCCACTATGCCAGTGGTTTAAAGCTAGTACTGCGTCACCAGACGCTCACCTTATTGGTCGCATTAGGCACGTTTATTTTGACAGCGCTCTTGTATCTCGTCATTCCTAAAGGGTTTTTCCCAACCCAGGATGTGGGTCTGATTCAGGTTGTCACGCAGGCCCCGCAAAACTTATCTTTTAGTGCCATGTCATCACGCCAGCAAGATGCTGTTGCAATTATTTTGAAAGATCCAAATGTCGCTAGTGTGGCTTCTTTTGTTGGGATTGATGGAGTCAATGAAACGGTGAACACTGGAAGGATGCAGATTTCCTTACTTTCACAAAATGATGGTCGCGATGGTTTAGCGACGGTTATTCGGCGGTTGCAGGGAGAATTGGCTGAGGTGACAGGACTGCAGTTCTACTTTCAGCCAGTGCAAGATCTGACTGTCGAGGATCGGGTGAGTCGGACTCAATACCAAGTGACCTTAGAGACTGCAGATGCTGCATTGCTTGCGCAGTGGGTACCGAAATTAGTCGATCAGCTTCGGACGAAGCCTGAACTGACTGGCGTAGTAGATGATTTACAAGAAGAAGGACTGAATACTTTTATCGACATTGACCGTGATGCTGCCGCTCGACTCGGCGTGTCCACGGTGGGGATCGACGATGCGCTCTATGATGCTTTTGGTCAAAGACAGATCTCTACAATTTTTACACAATCGAATCAATATCGTGTGGTGATTGAGGTGCCGCCTCAGTTTCGACGAGATCCTTCGTCCTTAAACTCGCTCTACGTCAAGAGTAATACGGGCAAGCCTATCCCCTTAAGTTCGGTCGTAAAAGTCTCCGAAGGACGAACGCCGCTCGTGATTAATCGTCTAGATCAGTTTCCATCCGTCACGATCTCTTTTAATTTGACGCCGAAAACTTCTTTGTCGAGCGCGGTGGATGCGGTGACGCGCGCGACAAGTGAGATTGGATTACCGCTAGCGATTCAAACACGTTTCCAGGGGGCGGCTCGCGCATTTGAGGCGTCACTTTCAAGTACCTTGTTATTAATTTTGGCAGCGATCATCACGATGTATATCGTGCTGGGGGTTTTGTATGAGAGCTTTATTCATCCCGTGACGATTTTGTCGACCCTGCCTTCTGCAGCGATTGGTGCCTTGCTGGCACTACTATTGACAGGTCGAGATTTGGACATGATTGGCGTCATTGGGATCATCTTACTAATTGGTATCGTCAAGAAAAATGCAATCATGATGATTGACTTTGCACTAGATGCTGAACGCAAGCTTGGGTTGTCCCCGCGAGAGGCAATCGAGCAGGCAGCTCTATTGCGATTTAGACCAATTTTGATGACAACCTTGGCAGCCTTATTTGGTGCAATCCCTTTGATGTTGTCGACTGGCACGGGATCCGAGTTACGTCAGCCGCTTGGTTTGGTCATGGTGGGAGGACTGATCGTGAGCCAAGTACTAACTTTATTTACAACCCCCGTCATTTATTTATTTTTTGATCGATTGCGTTCGCACCCTAAACGCGCCACGCTCGACAGTGTGACGCCATGAATATTTCTGGCCCCTTCATCGTCCGTCCAGTTGCGACGACGTTGATTTGGCTGGGCGTCGTGCTGGCGGGTTGGTTGGCGCATGGATTGTTACCGATTGCGCCTTTGCCTCAAATAGAGTTTCCTGTTATTTCGGTGCGAGCCAGCATGCCTGGTGCGAGTCCGGAGGTCATGGCGGCCACTGTCGCGACTCCGCTTGAGCGTTCTCTCGGAACGATCGCAGGCGTAAAGGAAATGACCTCGCGCAGCACGACGGGTCAGACGCGCATCACCTTGCAGTTTGATTTGAGCCGTGATGTCAACAGTGCAGCCATAGATGTACAGGGGGCGATTAATGCTGCGCGAGCCTTGATGCCCAGTGGCTTGCGTGCAAACCCCTCTTATCGCAAGGCGAATCCTTCCGCAGCACCGATTATGACGCTGGCGTTAACTTCTGCGACGTTGTCGCAGGGACAGCTCTATGACATAGCTTCAACGACTGTTCAGCAAAAACTTTCCCAAGTGCAAGGGGTGGGCGAGGTACAGATTGGAGGAAGTTCCTTGCCGGCCGTGCGGATTGAGCTGAACCCTGAAGCCCTGGCGCAATACGGTGTTTCACTCGATGCCGTTCGCACTGCAATTGCTGGTGCAAACTCGACTCGACCGAAGGGATTTTTGGAAAATGACTCGAATCGCTGGTTAATTTCCGCGAACGATCAGTTATGGAAGGCGGCTGAATATCGACCCTTGATTGTGGCGTGGCGCAATGATGCGCCGGTTCGTCTTGCGGATATTGCCAAGGTGGAAGACTCTGTTGAAGACACGAACAACATCGGTTATTTCAACAATCAACAAGCAATTTTGATCTTGGTCCGAAGCGAAGCAAAAGCCAATATCATTCGCACAGTCGATGAAATACGCACGGACCTCCCCACTCTGAGGGCCATGCTACCCGCTGATGCCACTCTGAGCGTTGCACAAGACCGAACGCCGAGTATTCGTGCTTCAGTCAAAGAGGCTGAGCATACGCTCGTGATTGCAATCGGTTTGGTGATGTTGGTGGTGTTGTTTTTTTTACGCAACTGGCGTGCCGCTTTGATCCCCACTGTTGCTGTTCCGGTTTCACTGATCGGGACTTTTGGTGTCATGCACTTGCTCGGTTATTCACTCAACACGATGTCGTTGATGGCCTTGATTGTCGCGACTGGTTTCGTGGTGGATGATGCGATTGTGGTGATGGAAAACATCATGCGACATCTAGAGCGGGGTGAGTCGGTCAAGCGCGCGACGCTGCGTGGAACGCAAGAGGTAGGCTTTACGGTGTTATCGATGAGTATTTCACTCATTGCTGTTTTTATCCCAATTTTATTAATGGGTGGATTGCCTGGTCGTTTATTCCGAGAGTTCGCAGTGACTTTATCGGTCGCGATTTTGATTTCCATGTTGGTTTCGCTTACGTTGACCCCCATGATGGCAGCGCGTTTACTCAAGCGCAAGCCCACCGAGTCCGAAACGAAGGTGCGCTCCAGTTGGTTCGAGCGGACCTTGACCTGCAGCATGGATGCGACGATCGCGGCATATTCGCGTTCGCTCAACTGGGCGCTTGCGCATGGTCGCTCGATGATGCTGTTGCTGGTGGCGACAGTAGGTTTAAATTTTTATCTGTATGGTGTGGTGCCTAAGGGCTTTTTTCCACAGCAAGATACAGGAATGATGATTGGTTTTTTTTCAACGGATGATGGGACTTCTTTTGAGTCGATGAAGCCGAAACTTGATCGGTTTAGACAAGTGTTGATGAAGGATCCAGCGATCAGTACTGTAACTGCCTATGCTAGCGGCCGTGGCGGGAGTAACTCTAGTTTTCTGGCGGTGCAGCTCAAACCGGTTAGTGAACGTAAAGTGCCTGTTCGACAGGTCATTTCGCGTTTACGTCCTCAGCTTTCGAGCATTCCTGGTGCGAGGTTGTACCTGATCCCACAGCAAGATATTCGGGTGGGGGGGAGGCAGTCAAGTTCGCAATACCAATACACATTGATGGCCAATGAGTTGTCAGATTTGAAAGAATGGCTTCCCAAAGTACAACAGGCGATTGCGAGTCTCCCCGAACTGGTGGATGT
Source organism: uncultured Burkholderiaceae bacterium (assembly GCA_963926265.1). Classification (GTDB taxonomy): domain Bacteria; phylum Pseudomonadota; class Gammaproteobacteria; order Burkholderiales; family Burkholderiaceae_B; genus Zwartia. The sequence goes on along the minus strand of CAWUWN010000007.1, from coordinate 65,740 downwards.
CGATACGGATGTAGAAGATCGCGGCAGACAGGTGTCGATTGTGGTTGATCGTGATGCGGCACAGCGACTTGGCGTGCCGATGGATAGAGTATCTGCTGTACTCAACAATTCTTTCAGTCAGCGGCAAATCTCTGTGATGTACGGAGCTCGCAATCAATATCGTGTAGTGATGGGTGTCGCACCTCGCCATGCACAAGGTATGGAGTCGTTAAACGATGTCTATGTGTTGAGTGAAGCAGGGCAGCGAGTGCCACTCTCTGCTTTTGCGAAGTTTGAAACGACGAACGCCCCACTCAGTGTCCGCCATCAAGGCCTGCTCGCGGCTGATACGATTTCATTTGATTTGGCGCCAGGCGTCTCGCTTGGACAAGCGAACGCTGCCATTGATCAGGCGGTTGCCGGCATCAATTTGCCGAGCGATCGTATTCAAGCGGGCTTTCAAGGAACAGCGGCAGCCTTGCAAAGTGCCTTGTCTAATCAGCCTTGGTTGATTTTGGCAGCACTGGTCACCATGTATCTTGTATTGGGTATGTTGTACGAGAGCACCATCCATCCTCTGACAATTTTGTCGACTCTGCCCTCTGCGGGTATTGGTGCTTTGCTTGCGCTGTTGTTGCTCAAAACCGAGTTCAGTTTGATTGCCTTGATTGGAGTGTTTTTGTTGATTGGTATCGTCAAGAAAAATGCCATCATGATGGTAGATTTTGCGCTAGATGCCCAAAGGAGGTTGGGTATGACGCCACGCGAGGCGATTCATCAGGCGTGTCTGACGCGTTTTCGGCCTATTTTGATGACGACGTGTGCGGCCATTTTCGGTGCGATGCCTTTAGTGTTCGCGACTGGAGCGGGGGTAGAGTTGCGCCAGCCCCTGGGGATTACGATTCTTGGGGGTTTGTTGGTGAGCCAGCTCCTGACGCTCTACACTACGCCTGTGGTGTATTTGTATCTGGATCGTTTCCGTTTGTGGTGTGCAAAGCGATGATGCTTGATCTATTTAAAAAAATTGGCGGTACTGTGGGGCGCAAACGTCCTCTCGTCTGTGCACTCGTTTGTTGCGTCATGTTGACTGGCTGTATGGTCGGTTCGGATTATGTCAGACCAGTCATCAATGTCGGCACGCAGTTCAAGGAGACGCCTGGTTGGAAGGTCGCACGTCCTGCTGCAAATGATCCTCGCGGCCCCTGGTGGGCGATGTATCAGGATCCAGTCTTAAGCGAGCTCATCAAAGAGCTCAATATTTCCAACCAGAATATTGCCCAAGCCGAAGCACGTTTTAGGCAAGCTGTCGCCGTAACGCAGGGTGCTCGATCTCCGCTGTTGCCCTCTCTTTCTGCGACGGCAAACACAACACGCAGTGGTGGTGGCGTTTCTGCCGGGACGAGTGCGGCCATAACCGGATACGGCTTGAATGCGCAAGCTAATTGGCAGATAGATATCTGGGGGAGCATTCGTCGCAACGTCGAATCTACCGATGCGACTGAGCTGGCTTTGGCTGCCGATGTTGCAGGGGCCAGGCTGACCGCTCAGACTGCTTTGACGCTTGCATATTTGCAGGTGCGCGTATTGGACGAGCAGCGGCGATTGTTGACGTCAACGGTCAGTAGCTATGAGCGTGCGCTCAAGCTCACGCAAAATCGTTACAACGCTGGCATTTCTGGCCTGGGCGATGTAGCGGTTGCCAGTACTCAGCTCGCCAGCACGCAGGCACAACTCATTGACTTGGAGCAACAGCGAGCGGTGTTTGAAAATGCTGCAGCGGTATTGCTTGGACGACCTCCCTCAACGTTTTCGATTGCGCCTGCGCAAGTACCGCTGGTCCCTCCTGCTGTGCCGGTCGGGTTGCCTTCAGAGCTCTTAGAGCGTCGACCTGATGTGGCTGCATCGGAGCGCCGAACGGCTTCTGCCAATGCACTCATTGGCGTTGCCACCGCGGCGTGGTTCCCTAACTTAACCCTCAATGCTAGTACAGGGTATCGGAGCAACGACTTTACTCAATGGTTTAGTGCACCGGCGCAGATTTGGGCGCTTGGCCCTCAATTGGCTGCGCTCATTTTTGATGGGGGTGCCAGACAGGCTCAAATCAATCAGGCGCGCGCGCAGTTTGATGTACAGGCGGCTATTTACCGTCAGACTGTCTTGAATGCCTTGCAAGAAGTAGAAAATGCGATGGTCCAAATGCGTGTGTTTGAACAAGAAGAGATTTTCCAAAAGCAAGCTGTTGTGTCTGCGCAGCAGTCATTAAGACTGGCACGTAATCGATATGATCAGGGCTTGATTGATTATCTGAGTGTTGCGGTGCTAGAGACGACTGCACTAAATAACGAGCGCACTTACATTACGTTGGTGGGTAATCGTTTTGCTGCAAGCGTGCGGCTGGTATCAGCGTTGGGTGGCGGGTGGTCGGCAGAAGATCTCAAGAGTCTCGATGACTCAGGCAATCCAACCGCGAATCCCAGCAAATCCGTGCCCACCAACTGATTGGGCTTGAGCCAAGGTCGCTGCGGACTGACCACCTAACGCAAAAATTGGCAGCCCTGCTTGCGCATTGAGTTCTGCAAACTGCTCCCAACCGATGCCCGGATGTTCTGGATGGGAGGCCGTGGGCAATACAGGGCCGAGCACCGCAAAATCTGCATCGAGTGCGCGTGCATGCTCAAGTTCTGTAAGGTTGTGTGTAGACACCCCAACACGCTGATCTTTGGCCAAGGTCGGTCTCTTGGTCAAGCTGGCTGCATCTTGCGTGCGCAAATGCACGCCATCGGCCTCATGCCACCACGCCTCGGGGTGGACACTATTGACCAAGACTCTTGCGCCAAAGGCATGGCAGCGTTTGAGCACTGTTTTGAGCGCTTGATGGAGATCCTCTTGATCAGTGCCACCGGGCCAACCAGGTTCGCGCCATTGAAACAGTTTGATGCCTGCTTCAAGACCGTGGTCGAGCCTCTTTAAAAATAGTGGTAACTGCTCGGGTGAGCCGACAGAGGAGATCGCATAGATGGTCGGTAATTGAAGCCAACGGATAGGTGGATAGGTCGCGGGGAGCAGCTGGGGAACGTCTTGGGCCGAGTCGATCGGAACCCAGCGCAGTAGCTGTCCCTCCAAGCCTTGCGGTTCACCCGTCCAGCCCGTCACGCGACAAAAGGCGAGGCGAACGGTGGTGGTGGGGTACTTGTGAACATAGGTAACCCAAGGCATGGCTTGTGTGACAGTGATGCCGATTTCTTCATGAAGTTCACGGGCAAGAGCTTGTAAGACGGACTCGCCCGGCTCGAGCTTGCCACCGGGAAGCTCCCACCAGCCTGGCCAAGGTTTGTCGGCCGGTCGGTTGCCTAATAGAACCGTGCCATCGGGTCGCAGTAAAACGCCGACTGCGACGTCAATGATCTTGTCAGGCATTGCGAGCGGCCCAGTCGCGTGCGAAGTGCCACGCCACGCGCCCTGAGCGCGAGCCGCGTTCAAGCGCCCACTGCAAGGCTTCAGTTCGAGACTCTAGAATGCTTTGTTCCGAGCAGCCGAGTGTACGTAGCCAGTGATAAACGATGTCCAGATAGTCGTCCTGACGGAAAGGATAAAAGGACAGCCACAAGCCAAAACGCTCTGAGAGGGAGATTTTTTCTTCGACGGTTTCGCCGGGGTGAACCTCGCCGTCTGAGCCGTGTTTAGCCTGAAGGTTTTCGCTCATGTACTCAGGCATCAGGTGGCGACGGTTAGAGGTCGCGTAAATCAAAACGTTGTTACCAGCCGAAGCGGCTGAGCCATCCAAGACTGATTTGAGTGCTTTGTAGCCTGATTCGCCTTCTTCAAAAGACAGGTCATCACAAAAAACAATAAATTTTTCGGGACGCTGGGCGACCATATCGACGATGTCAGCGAGGTCGCCGAGGTCGGACTTGTCGACTTCAATAAGGCGCAGACCACGATCAGCGTAAGCGTCCAGCATTGCTTTGACCAGCGAACTCTTGCCAGTGCCGCGCGCACCGGTCATCAGCACGTTGTTGGCGGGTTTATCTTCGATGAAATGACGTGTATTGCGGTCGATGATGTCTTTTTGACGTTCGATATGTTGAAGGTCTTCGGTGTGAATGAGTGAAACGTTGGCAATCGCATCGAGCCAACCGTGCGAGGTGCCGCGTTTGCGCCAGCGAAAGGCGTGCGCTTTCCAGTTGGTGGCGGGAGGCGCTGGCGGCAGCCAGGCTTCGAGTTGGGTGAGTACGCGCGTTGCACGTGCCAACAGGTCGGCCATGTCCTGGCCTTGTGGGGGTATTGAGGTTGTCATTAGGATCTGTAATCTGCGTTGATGCTGACGTATTCGTGCGAGAAGTCGCAGGTGTAGACGGTGTCGGAGACTTGGCCGCGACCCAGTGCGATCCGCACGAGGATTTCGGGTTCTTTCATAATGCGCTGGCCGTCTGCCTCTTGGTAGTCGGGATTGCGCCCGCCGTTGGTTGCCACTAGCACATCGCCAAGCCAGAGTTTGACGCCGCTGACGTCAAGATCGGTGATGCCGGCGTAGCCGATGGCAGCCAAGATGCGACCTAGGTTCGGGTCGCTGGCAAAAAAGGCAGTCTTGACGAGCGGTGAGTGCGCCACGGCATAGGCGACTTGCAATGCTTCTGCGGTGGTGTTGGCTTCTTGGACCTGAATGGTCATGAATTTTGTGGCGCCTTCGCCATCACGCACAATCTTTTGGGCCAAATCGGTAGCGGCTGCGGCCAGGGCAGACTTTAGCGCTGCGTATTGAGGGTGTGTGGCACTGTCGACCATCAAACCACTCTTGCCTGTGGCTATCACGATAAAGGAGTCGTTCGTCGAAGTGTCACCGTCAATCGTGATGCGATTGAAGGACACGTCAGCGAGTTCTTTTGCAAGCTGATTGAGCAGCGGTTGGGCCATGCCCGCATCGGTCGCGAGATAGCTCAGCATAGTTGCCATGTTGGGGCGAATCATCCCTGCGCCCTTGCTGATGCCCGTGATGGTGATGTTGTGACCACCAAGGCTGAGGCGTTGCGAATGAATTTTGGGCTGGGTATCGGTTGTCATGATGCCGTGCGCGGCTGACACCCAGTTGTTTTCACTGAGATTGGTCAGTGCACCGGGCAAACCGGCCTTGATCCTGTCAACAGGCAGGGGCTCAAGAATCACCCCCGTGGAAAAAGGAAGAATTTGCTTACTGTCGAGTTGCATCAGTGCTGCGAGTGCTTGACAGGTTTCGTAGGCGGCTTGCATGCCGGGTTCGCCTGTGCCGGCATTGGCATTGCCGGTATTGATGACCAGGGCGCGGATTGGACTTGCGCTGGCCAGATGTTCTTGACACACTAAGACAGGGGCTGCGCAAAAGCGGTTACGCGTAAATACACCGGCAACGTTTGATTCAGGACTCAAGCGAAAGACCGTCAAATCGCGGCGATTAGCCTTGCGGATACCGGCTTCGGTGACACCGATTTCTACGCCGGCAACAGGGAAAACTGCATCGTCGGAGGGGATGTGCAAATTAACGGCCATGAGCTGCCTGCTAAGAAAGATGTTGGACAAAACATCATTATTACCTGTTTTGACCTCATCTTGAGGGCGACAGTCAGGCTGCGAGGCAACATATATACATGAGCTCTAATCAAAATTTCTGCCCTAAGGGTCTCCTTGGCGTCAGATTTTGTTGACACTTGCTCGAAACAGCCAAGGATGCTTTTGTCGAAAATCTGTTTCAAAGCTGCTTATTTGTGCGACATACTCAAGCGTCAGGCCAATTTCATCCAAGCCATCCAATAGTCTTTTTTTACGACTTTCCTCGATTGAAAAGGTGTATTGCTGACCATCTGGTCCGGTGAAAGACTGATTCACAAGATCGATCGACATGGACGCACCGGGAGTTGCATGCAGTTGATTGCGCAGATTCTTACAAATAGTTTCGTCTTGTTTAATTAAAAGAAGACCATGATTAATTGAGTTGTTATAAAAAATATCCCCAAACGTCGATCCAATTACACACCGAATCCCGGAGTCGACTAAGCACCATACCGCTTGTTCGCGACTTGAGCCGCCGCCAAAATTCCGGTTAGTGACCAGAATTTGAGCCTCCTTAAATGGTGGGCGATTTAAAATAAATTCGGCTATTTCCAGCCCATTTGCATCAAAACGCAGGTCATGGAACAGAAAGCGACTATAGCCTTCTTGGCGAGGTCTACGCAGAAATCTGGCAGGTGCAATCTGATCCGTATCTGCATTGGGTTGGTCAAGTGGCGCAGCGATACCTTGCAGTGTTTGAAAGGGGGTCATGCTGGCTCTCCATTCAAGATTTTTCTCACGTCAGTCAGGTGACCAGTCAAGGCAGCAGCCGCCGCCATCGCCGGACTCATCAAATGTGTTCGGCTGCCTTGGCCTTGACGGCCTCTGAAGTTTCTGTTTGTAGTGGAGGCGCAGCGTTGGCCAGACGGCACCAGATCGCCATTCATCCCCACACACATCGAGCAGCCGGACTCGCGCCATTGAAAACCGGCTTTGATGAAGATTTGGTCTAGCCCTTCTTTTTCTGCTTGGGATTTTACAAGAGAGGAGCCGGGCACAACGATCGCTGGGATGACAGCCTTGCCCCTTCTTGCAACATCCGCTGCCGCTCTGAGATCCTCAATGCGGCCGTTCGTACAAGATCCGATGAAAACAATATCGACCGCAACCTGCTCCAAGGGTTCGCCTGGTTGCAAACCCATATATTCAAGTGTGGACTGGACAGATTCTTGTTGATGTTCTGGATAGTCCTGAGCACGCGGCACATTTTTGGATACTGGCAGTGACTCTTCTGGACTATTTCCCCAAGTGACCATTGGTGCCAAGTCAGTTGCGTTGAAATGGACCTCTGCATCAAACTGAGCGCCTTCGTCCGTTGGAAGCGAACGCCAATACGCATTAGCGATATCCCAGTCCGCATCGGTGGGGGCGTAGGGTTTACCTTTTAAATAGGCATAGGTTGTTTCGTCCGGCGCTATGAGTCCAGCGCGTGCACCGGCCTCGATGGACATATTGCAAAGAGTGAGCCGCGCTTCCATCGACATGTTTTTGATTGTCGAACCCGTGTATTCAATCACATGTCCAGCGGCTCCGTTCGCCCCAATTTTTTCAATCAAGGCAAGAATGACATCTTTGGCGCTCACACCATTGGAGAGTTTGCCTTCGATATTGACGCGCATAGTTTTTGGTTTGCGTTGCCAGATTGACTGGGTTGCAAGCACATGACAGACTTCAGAAGCGCCGATGCCAAAACTTAACGCACCCAGCGCACCATGGGTCGAGGTGTGACTGTCACCACACACTATCAGGAGTCCGGGTTGCGTCAAGCCTTGTTCAGGACCAACTACATGAATAATGCCCTGCCTAGGGTCGTTCAGGCCGAAGACGGTAAATCCATACTTCTTAGCGTTTGTGTCTAGACCTTTGACGACACGCAATTGGTCTGCATCGTGAATGTCTTCGATTTGATGGCTATGGGTCGATACCCCATGATCAGGTGTGGTGAAAAGTTGATCGGGATGTCGGACAGGCAGCCCTCTGGATTGTAAGAAACTGAAAGCATGCCAAGAGCCATCGTGCGCCAAGTGTCGCGATACATGTAATAGTGACCGACCGTCGTCATCTTCACAAATCAGGTGTCGTTGCCAGATTTTGGCAAACATTGTTTGAGGCTGGGTCATCTAGTCACTCCATTTCAACGGTATTTGTGAACAATATTATTGTTAGTTCTTAAAGGCTTTTTTGATAAGGGGATAGACGAGCGAAAGGATGAGTAAACTCATAATGACCATCGCGATAGGTCTGTCCAGCAGATAAGACAAGCTGCCGTTGCTCAGTTGATAAGAGCGTAGCAGTTCGCCCTCGGCCATACGACCAAGTAATAGTCCGATGACCATTGCTGCGACTGGATAATCAAAGCGTCGCATAAACCATCCTATGATGGCGAATACAAAGACGGTAATTGGACCAACCATGTTGCCCGTCAGTGAAAATGCACCAAGAATGGCTAAAACAAATACAGTTGGAACTAAATATTTGAGGGGTACGCGAACCACTGAGCTCGAAATAAAGACAAATCCGATCCCCACGATAAACAACAAAATCGTTTGAGCAAAATTGCCGAGGATGATGCTGTATACGATATCCATATTTTCTGCCATGAAGCGTGAGCCACCTGTGATGTTGTGCATCGCAAAGGCCCCGAGCATCACTGCAGTAGCAGAACCTCCGGGGATTCCGAGTGCGAGCAAGGTCGCCATCGATCCGCCTTCAGAACTACTGTTTGCAGACTCAGCTGCGACGACTCCCCTAGGATCCCCATGGCCAAATTGACTGGAGTCCTTGGCGCGACGCTTCTCCGAGGAATATGACACTAGATTGGAAACCGATGAACCTACGCCTGGAATGGCGCCGATGACAACTCCAATAATTGAGCCGCGAAAAAGTGTCATGGGATAGCTCAGCGAGAGTTTCGCACCCGCTAATATGTCTCTAAACGAAATTCGACGTTTGGTCTCGTCGGACACAATATAGTCTTGGCCTAGGAGGCGAAAGAGCTCGGACGCGGCAAATAAACCGATGAGCGCCGGAACAGCCGGAATGCCATCAAGTAGATGCACAGAGCCGAAGGTGCCACGCTCATCACCTTGGGCACCCATACCAATTGTGCTAATTAGCACTCCAACTAACCCTGCGAGTAAACCTTTTGAGAGCGAGGTTGATCCGAGTACGGCAATGAGCGTTAATCCCCACATCGACACCATAAACATTTCAAAAGGCCCTAGTTGAAGTACTGCTTCAGCCATTGGACTCACAAACAGCATCAGAATGAGATATCCAAAGCCTGTGCCAATGGTAGATGCGGCGAGTCCGATGCCAAGTGCTAGACTGTGTTTCCCTTGTTGCGCCATCGGGTATCCATCGAACGCAGTCGCGACGGCAGATCCTGTTCCCGGGATATTCATCAGGATTGCGGGAATCGCTCCGCCAAAGCCACCACCAGTAAAAATCGCCGTTAGAAAAAGTACGGCAGATAAAAAATCCATGTGGACAGTAATAGGAAGAAAAATCGCCATCGCAACTGGGATTGATAATCCCGGAATAGCGCCAAAAATCAGTCCAATTAATAGACCTGGAATGACAACAAGCCAAGGAAGCCAAGAGTTGGACAGCAGGTCAATGGCTTTGTGCAATGCATCGAAATCAATCATGAATGCATCCTGACCGTTAGAAAAAAAATGTGGTGAAGGGGAACGGCACCATTAACTTTAGACACCAAGTCACAGCAAGGGCAAAGATCAATGAGTAGAAGAAAGCGAGAAGCTTTTTTTGCTCACCTTGCATTAAAAGACTGAGCCAAACGAATAAGAATGTTGCGATGTCAAAGGCAACATAAATCAATCCGATCAAAAAAAGGCCAAGCAATCCCATAAAGATAGGCACTCGATATTTAAAGAGGCGAGTTTCGTTTGGGGACGTTTCAGGCTGAGCAGACAAAACAGACTCGGAGGTGCTGTGTGTTGACGGTGAATGTTGGGTAGATTCGTGGTCCGCAACTCCAGGCTTAATAGGGTCTCGGGGTTTGATTGAGAGAAAGATTTGCCAGAGGCAAATGCCAACGCCAATCAAGGATACGGGTAAGATCATCATCAGGTTCTCAGCCTTTTGAGATGCTAAAAACGCGTCAGAGAAATAGAATGAAATGGCTAGCAGTAGTGCGAGCAGAAAAGAAATATGTCCCCAGTCGCACTGATATTTCGATAGAAATTTTCGCATCTTATCTTCTGACCTATTTTGTGTTGAGCCAAGTGGGTATGCGATATCATCCGGCATACCCACTCGATTTTCTTTGACTATTTTTTCTTCAACAGGTGCGAGTATTTGGCCAAGCCATCGTAGCCTTCGGTCGTGATTTTTTTGCTTTCAGTCGGACCTAACCAAAGCGTACCGATCTGACTCTTTTCAAGTTGGGCAAGGAACTCAGGATTTTTCATCACGCGCTCGTATGCTTTCAAAATCGTGTCGTAGCGCTTAGGGTATTTGGTAGGAAAATCACTTTTGGAAATCAGAGAAACTGTGTAGCTTGCAAAAATCGGCATCTCTTTGCCATAGCGAGCTTTTAGCGCCTGGTTGAGCAACGGACCTTGCCACTCTTTGACAGGTCGGTCGTGGACGATCGCGAGTGAGCGAATGCGATCACGGATAGACTCTGACCCGGTTGCTGCAACGAAAGTGAAGTCAGTGTGTCCGCCGGCGATTGATGTACGGACTGGACCTCCACCATCGTAGGTAACAAAACGAATCTGATCCATCGGCAACCCCATGAGCTCCAGCATGGCGAGTTGCTGTAGGTAAGAGCCCGAGCCGCTCATTGTCGCAGAGCTGACAGCTCCTTTTTTGCTCTCTATGGCGGCGAGCAATGCATCAAAAGTTTTATAAGTGCTGTTGAGTGGAACAGCTGCGATCGCATAGTCAATCCACTGAGTATTAATCACATGAAAGTCGGTCCATTTGACCGGTGCACGCCCAGACAAGATGGCATTTGCAAGAAAGGGGGTCGCCTGCATGACTAACAGAGTGGAACCGTCGCTCGGTCCTTTCGCGTAAATGGTTGCTCCGACTGCGCCGGATGCTCCGGGTCTGTTGGTGACGGTAATCGCAACGTTATTTAGTTCGCGACTCAATTGTGGCGCCAATGCGCGAGCCATTCGGTCCGCGCTGCCGCCTGTGTTAAAGGGAACAACCAGCTCGATTTTGTCTTTGGAAGTAGGCCAGTCTTGGGCGAGAGCCGTGCTCGTCGCCACAAGACTTAACCCTGCGGTGACGAGGGTGTTGAGTATCAATGTTGATGTCGTGAATTTTTTCATTTTAAGTCTCCTCTCTTTGAGATTATGTGTATGTTTTTTTTCAAGTATTAATACCCTACTCGACTTTTATCATCCACGCTATAGCGGGCCTCCAAAGCTTTCACTTCATCCATTCCTAATAAATCAAAAAATTCAGTAAAACTTGTTGCCTGACTTGCTAAGTCTTTAATGGATCCACCGGCTTGGAGCTCAAGCAATACTCGCTGCATGACTGGAATAGCTGACAATAAGACGAAATTTGGATAGATGACGAGTTTGAAACCTAAATTTTGTATTTCACTCGCACTTAGAAAAGGAGTTTTGCCGCTTGCAGCCATATTAAACAGTGCTGGCACAGAAAAAATAGCAGGAATCGCCTTGAGTTGTTCCATCGTTCTTGGCGCTTCGATAAAAATCATATCTGCGCCTGCCTCTTCATATATTTTTGCTCGCTCAAGTGCACGATCAAAACCCTCGACTGCGATGGCATCGGTACGGGCGATAACCATGAAGTCCGCGTCTATACGTGCATCGCAAGCTGCTTTGATATTAGCCGCCATCTGCTCTGCGGGGATTAGTGTTTTCCCTTCAAGGTGTCCGCAGCGTTTTGGCCATTGCTGGTCTTCGATGTGGACGGCTGCGACCCCTGCACGTTCGTAGCTTTGTATGGTGCGTCGAACATTCAGCGGTCCACCATAGCCGGTGTCCGCATCTGCAACCAGAGGTAGGCCTGAAGCTTCGGCAATGCGTTGTGCATTGTCCACCATTTCTGACATAGTCAATAGCCCAACGTCGGGCCATCCTAATCTAGAAGCGGCTGTTCCAGCTCCTGTCATATAAATTGCGTCAAACCCCGCACTGGCAACTAGACGGGCACCGATTGCATCAACAACTCCAGGTGCTTTAAGTAACTCTGGTTTTTTTAAAAGTTCACGAAGCTTTTTTGTTGGGCGTTCCATATGATATTTATCCTTTGTCTTCAAGGGCGTACTTTGATCGAATTTCATCCCATTCGTCAGCACCAAAGCGTCGGAAATTTTGTTGAGGTGAGGTGTTGTTTAAATAATCCGGAGTAACGTGATGCATCTTGACTGAGTTAAGCGCCTGATCAAAAGCTTGTACTGCAGCACGCAGTAATAGCCCTGGCAGTATTGCGATTTTGTAGCCCATCTCTTCAGCGTCTTTTAGGTCAACGATAGGTGTTTTCCCACCCTGAACTACATTGAGTAGGCATGGACCTTGTATCCGTTTTGGAATGGCTTGGACCTCCTCCATTGTTTGAGGTGCTTCGATAAAAACCATGTCGGCACCTGCTTCTAGGGCAGCATTGCCACGCTTGATTGCCTCGTCAAATCCTAGCGAGGCACGACTGTCTGTGCGGGCGATGATGAGAAAGTCCGGGTTTGATCTTGCTGCAACTGCGGCGCGGATTTTTCTGAGATATTTATCGAGTGCCTCGATTTCTTTGTTGTCGAGATGTCCGCAACGTTTGGGTGAAACTTGGTCCTCGATATGTATACCCGCTACGTCTCGTGACTCGAACTCACGAACCGTACGCGTCACATTTAGTTCGTTGCCGTAGCCTGTGTCTGCATCAGAGATCAAAGGAAGGCTGATGGCGCGGGTGATGATCTCGGCATTGGCAACCATTTCAGTCATCGTGACCAAGCCGTAGTCGGGGTAACCTAGGGAGGCGGATGTGCCGGCTCCTGTCATGTATACGAGGGGAAAGCCTGCTTGCTCGATGAGTTTTGCTGTGATGCCATCGTAGGCGCCGGGTGCGATCAGCATGCCTGGAGCAGAAAGTTTGTTGCGTAATACTGTAGCGCGTCTCATAGGCGATCCTGATATTCGTAGTCAGTTAGTGTGGATGTTGGTCGTAGTATTCGTTATTCATATTGTGGTAATTGGCTTGGAATTTTTCAAAAGCAACGAATTCATTGCCCATACAGGGGCCTCTTAGTCCGCCACGTACTGAGTTACGTAACGTATTTTTATAGGGTTCAGACCATTCGTCCGGGAGAGGCTGACAATCTGGTATGGCTAGCCATAGTCGGATGAGATGCCTCTTTTTATCCTCATCGGCAAAGTCTTCGAAGCTTGTTCTTGAATGGATGACGTGGTAGTTGTTCACCAATTGCATATCGCCTTGCTCAAGCCGCATTGAATAGCAAAAGCGCGGGTCAGGAAAGAGACTTTCCAGTAAACCGATGAGCGCCGACTGTTGGTCGCTTAGGCGTGGAGCTTGCGCAAAGTCTCGTTGCGCAGCGATGATATTTTTAAAATTAAACCTGAAGGCGAAATGACTGTCTTTGAAGCCTGCTGGAGTGCAGGAGTGATAGGCACGGTCATTTTTTCCGCTAGCCCCTTGCCAACTGAAGTAAAGCGGCTCGTGCATGGTTGAAAGCAGATCAGGTCGAACTTTCGCGACTTCGGCGTAAATTGCTTTAGAGCTCGTGATCAGACTTTCACCACCCTGTCGAGCAGTTCTTCTGCAGAGCAGTGACACCACATCCCCAAAATCGATATGAAAATCTAAACTAGCGTTTGTGTTGTATCCGCGGCCATTTTTGCCGTAATACTGCCCACCTGCATCACGGACATCTGTGAGGAAGTCACTGTTTTTATTTTGTGGGCGGGCGACACCCATATGAAGGCCAAGCCCCCAGTAAATGAGACGAGTCTCAGATTCCGTCCACTTTTCTACTGGGAATCCTCTAATTAGACAAAATCCCCACGGCCCTTGAGTTTTTTTGAGCGCACGCTTTAGTACGTCGACGCATACATCAGAAAGAGGAAAATCTTCAGGCCGAAGTGACAGAAAGTCTTTGTTAATTTCACGCGCCGCATCCAACGCGTACTGAAACCCATTTATTTCCTCGGACGTGAGTGGTTCAATCCAAGATGAGTCGCTTGCAACTTGTTTGGATGTCCATCCAGTCGGGAGGGGATTCTGTTGCATTATTTAAGCATCCTTTAGTCCCGGTGAGGATGATCGGTTTTATACACTACGAGTATAAACACAAATGTAAACTAAAGTGTTAGACAATTTGATGGACCAAAATAGTCTTTTTTAGATAGCTGTCTCCTTATAAAAAAGTCAGGTAACTAAGTTATTTTTTGTAAATATTGGCGCGAGATAAGGTGCGTTCTGAGGCCTGTCGTAGATGTGCTTTCATCGCTGCTTCAGAACGTTCAGAATCCCCGCTTAGGACAGCCTGAATGACAGCCTCGTGCTCAGCACGAGAGGAATGACGATAGTCTTCGTCTACGGATGCTCTAATTTGAAATCGAATAATAGGCAGTTGAAGTCGCTTCATCAATAAGCTGAGTTGTTCATTGTCGGCATGGTGCAAAATCAAATCGTGAATAGTTTGATTTTCTAGGCTGAAGGAGGTGTCGGGATGTCCTTGATTACGTTTGATTTTTTCAATCGAGTTGGCAAAACTCGCTCGAGTCTTGGTGTCGGTCATTTTTTCGGCGGCAAGTCGAGCGGCTAAACCTTCTACAGACTCCCTGATTCTGAACAAATCGATCAATTCTTTCAAGGAAAACATACGAACAATTGCGCCGCGATTGGGGATCAGCTCCACAATTCCTTCAGTTCCTAGCCGTCGTAGAGCTTCTCGCAGTGGCCCTCGCGTGACTGCAAAGGCCTCTATAAGATCAGACTCAATCAGTCGTTGGCCTGGCGCATAACGGCCCTCCTGTATAGCTAAACGTATCTGCTCGAGGGCTCGATCCGTTGTATTACCCAAGCGGGTGTTTGGCGGAGGTTGTTTGCGTTGTGATGTATTCATTACACTAAGTTGTAAGCTGATGGGCTCTGATATACGAAATGTAAAGTCTATACCTGCCGTTTTCAGGACTGGCAACCGATTGGCATTTCGTCTAGCATGCAGACCTATAGATTAACTCATACATTTTTCTTTTTACCCATTGGATTTTTGCCCTAATTAGGGCGACTGATCGCTCAGGAGACTTTTTATGCGTTTCATCAAACAACTACTTGCTCTAGCCATTTTTGTGCCGAGTTTTGCCTTCGCGCAGGCACCAATCAAGGTCGGAATCGCCAATGATTTGTCAGGTCCCTTTGCTGCCTTGGGCGCCGAGGCGCGTGATGGTTTCAATCTGGCGATCAAGCAGCTTGGTGGCAAACTCGGTGGTAAGCCTGCTGAATTTTTGCAGACAGACATGGGTGGTAATCCTGATCAAGCGCGTCAACTCGTCAATCGCTATATCCAGCGCGACAAGATTGACTTCTTTACCGGACCGATTGGTTCGAACGTGGCCTTGGCCGTTGGACCTACGTTGTTTGCCGCCAAGATCCCTTACCTGTCTAACAATCCGGGTCCTAGCCAGTTTGCGGGCGCGCAGTGTAATGATTATTGGTTTGGCGTGTCCTACCAGAACGATGCCTTTCATGAGGCCGCTGGAAAGGTCGCGGCAGACCGTGGCTTTAAAAAGATGGTGATCATGGCGCCTGACTATCCAGCGGGCAAGGACGCACTCAATGGTTTTAAGCGCGGCTACAAAGCAGCGGTCGGTCAAGAGGTCTACACCAAACTTGGACAGATCGATTATGCGGCTGAGTTAGCCCAGTTGCGTGATGCTAAACCTGAGGCGGTCTATATCTTTCTTCCGGGTGGCATGGGGATCAACTTTATCAAGCAGTTCGTTTCTGCAGGTTTGAATAAAAGCATCAAACTCATCGGCCCTGGGTTTTCAGGTGACGAAGACGTGATTCGCGCTGTCGGTGAGCCCATGGTTGGTATGTTTAACACTGCGCAGTGGGCCCATGACTTGGACAATGCTCAGAACAAGAAGTTTGTTGAGGCGTTCCGCAAGGAGTACAAGAATCGCACGCCGACTGTTTATGCCGCCCAAGCCTATGACGTGATTATGGCGATCGACGCAGCCGTCAAGGCGACAAATGGCAATGTGGCCAATCGCGCTGGTGTCTTGGCCGCCCTTAAAAAAGCGGACTTTACTTCAGTACGTGGACCGTTCACGTATGGCATTAACAACTTTCCTATTCAGCCTTACTACCTGCGCGTGATTGAAAAGAACGCAAATGGTCAGATTACAAACAAGTTGGTGGGTAAAGTTTTTGACTCCTACCAGGATGTTTATGTGGGCCTATGCAAAAAATAATGTCTCATAAAGAGCTTGTTTTGAGCGTATGAGTTCGACGCTGATCGCTGAGCAGTTGCTCAACGGCTTGCAGTTCGGCCTGATGTTGTTTTTGATCGCAGCAGGCTTGACTCTGGTGTTCGGGATTCTCGATATCCTGAATGTCGCACATGGTTCGCTATATATGGCGGGCGCGTATGTGGCCGCCCAAACCATGCAGGTGACACAGTCCTTTATCGCGGCCGTGGTGGTCGCGGCCGTTGTGACGGGACTAGTGGGCCTAGTGCTTGAGCTTGTCTTGATCAGAAAGCTGGTGATTCGTGATCATCTTGCCCAAGTGTTGGGGACCTTTGCGGTGATTTTGATCGCCAATGATGTGGTCAAGATGATTTGGGGACCTGCACCGATGATGATGAGCATGCCGTCGGCGCTGTCTGGCCCGGTTCAATTGTTACCGGACTTGCTGTATCCCGCCTATCGTCTCTTGATCATTGCGGTGGGCTTGGCAGCGGCCTTGGGTCTTTATTTGTTTGTGACGCGCACGCGAGCAGGCGTACTGGTGCGCGCTGGCGCATCGAACCGGCAGATGGCCACGCTGATGGGCGTGCGTGTACCGCTCTTGTTTCTCGGTGTCTTTGTGCTGGGAGCGATGTTGGCGGCGCTAGCGGGCGCCTTGCTGGGTCCGGTGACGGCCATTCAAACGGGCATGGGCGAGCAGATCCTGATTTTGGTGCTGGTCTGCATTGTGATCGGTGGGATTGGATCCATGCGAGGGGCATTCGTAGGCGCACTGCTAGTGGGGTTTGTGGACACTGCAGGCCGAGCGTTTTTACCCTCTTTGCTTAAAGTATTTTTCTCCCCAGCCGTGGCATCCAGTGTGGGCCCGACCTTGGCAGCATTATCTATTTATATCCTAATGGCGGTGGTGTTGGTGTTTCGACCGTCAGGCCTTTTTCCGGCGCGCGGCTGATGAGCCGTCCGTTATTCACTGCGAAAAGTTGGTCAGTACTGGGCCTCGTGTTGCTACTGGCATTTCCACTTGTAGCGCCCATACTCAATCTAGATTTTTATGTCTCTTTTGTTCGACGCGTTTTAATTTTTGCCTTGGCCGCGACCAGTTTGAATTTTATTTTGGGCTATGGTGGCATGGTCGCGCTGGGACACGCCGCATTTTTTGGCGCGGGTGCTTATGTTGTGGCAATCCTCTCCGTGCAAGGAGTCTCGCAGGCGCTGATTGCTTGGCCTGCGGCAATGGTTGTGGCTGGGGCGCTGGCCTTTGTCATTGGACTGATTTCCCTGCGTACGCGCGGGGTGTATTTCATTATGATCACGCTCGCTTTTGCCCAAATGGTGTTCTATCTGTTTATTTCTCTGCGGCAGTATGGAGGCGAGGATGGCATTAGCTTAGCGAGTCCGACATTGTTTCCTGGGCTCAGCCTTGCAGACGATCGGACGTTTTATTATGTGGTGCTGGTGATTGTGCTCGCATGTGTATGGTGGCTCAATCGTCTCATCCAAGCTCGCTTTGGCCAAGCTTTGCAGGGCATCCGAGAAAACGAATCACGCATGGAGGCCCTGGGTTATCCGGTTTTTCGTATTAAGTTGTTGGCTTTTGTCATCGCGGGCGTGTTGGCGGGACTCGCAGGCGCGCTACTGGCCAGTCACAATCAATTTGTTTCCCCAAGCCTCATGCACTGGACGGCCTCGGCCAATTTGATCATCATGGTGATCGTTGGCGGTATTGGTTTACGTTATGGTGGGCTTGTGGGGGCTGCGGTGCTGTTGTGGCTGGAAGAAGTCCTGCGCTTGTATACGGATTATTGGCATTTGCCCTTGGGTGTATTGTTGCTTGTCATTGTGTTATTCGCGCCGCGCGGCCTTGCAGGGATGTTTAAAAAGGGAGCGGTGCGATGAGTGCGCCCGTGCCTAATGCAGCGCTTGAGGCGCAGCAACTCACAAAGCGCTATGGCGCGTTGGTGGCGTGCGATCAGGTGTCACTATCACTGTCGCCCGGCGAGATCCATGCACTGATCGGACCGAACGGTGCTGGGAAGTCGACGCTGATTCATTTGTTGTCGGGCTCAGTTGCCGCAGATAGCGGCCGACTTGCGCTGAATGGGCATGACCTCACACATACAAGCCTGCATCAGCGCGTGACGGCGGGCTTATCGCGCTCGTATCAGATCACAAATGTGTTCAAGCAATTCAGCGTATTTGAAAACTTGTTAATCGCGGTTCAAGCGTGCTCTGGCAGTAGCTTTAGTTTTTGGCGCCCGCGTGCGCAGGACAAAGTCTTGTCTGAGGCGGCTGAGCGTCTAGCGTTTGATTGTGCCCTTGCCCCAGAGATATGGGACTTGGCTGCGGGGACCTTACCCCATGGTGAGCAGCGCAAATTAGAGTTTGCGTTGGCCTTGGCTGCCAATCCATCTGTATTGCTCCTCGATGAGCCAATGGCAGGGATGGGACCAGATGAAACACTTAAATTAACCGAGCTGATTGCTTCGATGCGCGGACGTACAACGATGTTGCTGGTAGAGCACGACATGCAGGCTGTCTTTCGTCTGGCAGATCGTATCTCCGTCTTAGTGTATGGCCGCATCATCGCGACGGGTACACCAGAGGAGATTCGCAATCACTCTGCTGTTCGGGAAGCATATCTGGGTGAGGAGCAAGCCTAATGCTGCACGCCCAACATATACAGAGCGGTTATGGCTTGAGTCAGGTGTTGTTCGATGTGTCTCTTGAGATTCAGCGCGGCGAAGTCTTGGCCCTGTTGGGACGTAACGGCATGGGTAAAAGTACGCTGGTCCGCACGCTGTTCGGTCAGCTTCCATTGTCGGCAGGCACGCTGACCTTTGAGGGGCAGAGTATTGCAGGCTGGGAGCCTGATCGCATCGCGCGGCTGGGCTTGGCGATTGTGCCCGAAGGACGGCAGTGTTTCCCTAATCTCACGGTGAGAGAGCACTTGACGGCGTTCAGTGCTCACCGCAATCCTGACATCCACCAGCCTTGGGATGTTGAGAGAGTGTTTGAGATGTTTCCGCGCTTGCGCGAGCGGGCACGCAACATGGGTAATCAATTGTCGGGCGGGGAGCAGCAAATGTTGGCGATTGGGCGGGCGTTGGTGACCAATCCCAAGCTGCTCATCTTGGATGAAGCGACCGAGGGTCTTGCGCCTCTGGTGCGTGAGGAAATCTGGCAGTGCCTTGCGCGCTTGCGCGAGAGCGGCCAGACGATTCTCGTGATCGACAAGTATGTCGAACGCTTGTTAAAGCTTGCCGACCGCCATGTGATTTTGGAGCGGGGCTCGGTGGTGTGGCAAGGGTGTTCAGCCGAGTTGGATGCCGATCGCAGCCTGTGGACGCGCTATCTGGGTGTTTAGGCAACCCCTTTTGCCTAAACACCCTTCATGCACTGGTCTCAAGCTTTAGCCCTTGGCTAAGCGCGCAAACACTTTGTCGGCGGCTGCGATTGTTGCAGCAATGACCGAGTCATCATGCGTGGAGGAGACAAAGCCAGCCTCATAAGCCGAGGGCGCAAAGTACACACCTTCGTCCAACATGGCATGGAAAAATACCTTGAACATTTCGATATTGCTCGCCGAGACTTCGGCCAGTGTGCTGGGGATGTCGTTGGAGAAATACAAGCCAAACATACCGCCTTCGCTATCCGCACTAAAGGGGATGCCATGCGCATGTGCGCGCTCGGTGAGTCCTTTTGTGAGTGCGCGGGTCTGTTTGTCCAAGGCTTCGTAAAAGCCTGGCTTAGAGAGCAGCTTGAGCGTGGTGATGCCTGCGGCGACTGCGACAGGATTACCTGACAGCGTGCCGGCCTGATAGACACCACCAAGAGGGGCGATGTTTTTCATGACTTCGGCACTGCCACCAAACGCACCGATCGGCATCCCGCCACCGATGACCTTGGCCAGTGTCGTGATGTCTGGTTTGATCCCGCTTAGACCTTGAACGCCTTGGGGACCCACGCGAAAGCCCGTCATGACCTCATCAAAAATGAGGAGTGCGCCGTGCGCTGTGCACTCGGTGCGCAACACTTCAAGAAAGCCCGCGATCGGCTTGATCATATTCATGTTGCCGGCAATCGGTTCGACGATGACACAGGCGATTTCTTTGCCGTGTTGGGCGAACGCTGCTTTTACGCCCTCGATATCGTTGTAGTCGAGCACGATGGTGTGGGCAACAAACTCAGGTGGTACACCGGCCGAGGTTGGATTGCCAAATGTCAAGAGGCCTGAGCCTGCTTTGACCAACAAGCTGTCTGCATGGCCGTGGTAACAGCCTTCGAATTTGATGATTTTGTTGCGGCCTGTCGCACCACGCGCCAAGCGAATCGCGGTCATGGTGGCTTCGGTGCCGGAGCTTACTAAGCGTACTTGCTCGATCGAGGGCATACGCTCGATCAGCATTTCGGCAATGACGACCTCTGTTTCTGTGGGAGCGCCATACGACAAACCATGCACGGCTGCGTCTTGGACAGCTTTAACGACCTCGGGATGAGCGTGACCCAGAATCGCCGGCCCCCAAGAGCCGATGTAGTCGATGTAGCGTTTGTCATCAGCATCCCAGAAATAGGGGCCTTGCGCGCGGGCGACAAAGCGTGGCGTACCACCCACCGATCGGAAGGCCCGAACGGGAGAGTTCACGCCACCGGGAATGCTGCGACAGGCGCGTTCGAAAAGTTCTACGTTACGTGACATAAAAATACTCCGTTCAAACAGGAGAAGAGGATGTTGAAAAGGGTGTTGCAGGTGGCGCTTGTACAAACGGGGCGGACAAGGCGCGCGCAGCGGCTTCGATGTCTGGTGCTAAAAAAAGGCTGCCTACGACGGCGATACTGTCTGCACCCGACCTCGACAGTGTTGCGGCTTGAGCTGGGCCAATGCCGCCAATCGCCACAACAGCCGGCCGAGGTGAGTCAAGGGCTTGGCAAAGTAATTGCCCTTGGCCAAGCACCTCTAGAGGCGCTGTCGGTGCGTGTGGTTTGGTCGAGGAGGCATACATGGCACCAAACGCGATGTAGGCAACTTGATGGACAAGTAGTCTTTGCGCGCGCTTGGGGTCGGCGTAGCAAGAAACACCCAGCAACATTTCTGGGCCGATTTGACGGCGTACTTCCGCAGGGTCCTCGTCATGCTGACCTACATGCACGCCATGCGCGCCAAGCTCAAGCGCGAGACGCCAGTCATCATTGATCAAAAAAACAAGGTCCAGCTCGTCGCAAACAGTCAGTAGTGTCTGCGCTAAGTGGCGACGTAATGCCGGCGTGGCCGTTTTGTGTCTGAGCTGCAAGGCCTGCATCCCGCCTCGAGCAGCGGCACGCACGGCTTGTTCGAGGCGTGCAGCGTCATCCCAGTCGGGTGTGACGCCATACAGACCAGCAGGAAATTTGAGGGTGGAGGACATGGATCAGTCAGAAGCTTTTATGGTGCGATGGGAATGCGTCGAGCCATGAAGTGACCCATGCCAGGTTGAAAGGACTGTAACAGGGCTTGACCTGAATGAGCACAGGCCTGTTCGGCAGCGTTCGGGACGCTGAGTCCGCGCGCCAGTAGACAGGCAAGTGCGGTCGCTACCAGACCGCCTGAGTCTCGCGTCCGTTCAGGCGCATTGGTGCATGGCCAGACAATGGTTTCGCTCTCTGGTCCCGTCAGAATATTGGCCTGGTGTCCAGGTCTTTGCTTGACACCTGTGATGAGGACCCACTGTGCACCGATCGCTTGAAGCGCTTGCGCACCGCCTGCGTGACCCGACGCCTCCAGGAGGTCTTCGGTGATCCATTGGGTCAGCCGCCGTGCCTCGATCACCACGATATGCGCCTGTGGAACCAGTAACTCAATGATCGCGCCCACCAGATCGTCAACTTCGTCTTCTTCCTCGGCTGGCGTTTCAGTATCGATTTCCTGGGCGCCAAGATGTAGAACAAGAGGAATCTGGCTGTAATCAGCCGCGATTTGAGCGACTGCGCTGGCAGCCTCTACCGAAGAGAGCGCGCCAACCTTGATTGCTTGTACGGGGATGTCTTCGAGAAGGCAGCGTGCTTGATCATCGATTTGTTCGCCTGAACAAGGCAGAACGGACTCGGTTTTAGCACTGTCTTGTATGGTCATGGCTGTTAATACAGAAAGCGCATGCCCGCCAAGCGCGGCACTGGTAATGGCGTCTGCAGGCAAGCCATCTGAGCCGGTGGGGTCAAAGGGGCCAAAAATTAGCGTGACAGGTGTTGTGATAGATTGATTCATGTCAAAAAGACAAGCGATGTGTGGGCACGCATGGGTTGGTTTGGTTAAGATTGATACCATTGTAAGAGATGACCCGTTTAACCTGTCCTTTTCCTTGAGGCCAGACGGGTTTCACCAAAAGAGAGAAAGATGCGTACTTGGATGTGTTTGATTTGTGGTTGGATTTACGACGAAGAGACTGGCTTGCCCGAAGAGGGGATTCCAGCGGGTACGCGCTGGGAGGATGTCCCTCCTAATTGGGTCTGCCCGGAGTGTGGCGCTCGCAAAGAGGATTTTGAGCTGATGGAGATTTAAACCTCTCCTATGGATGAATCGCAACGCATACCCGAGACCGTAACCGACCTGTCGAATCAGTTTTTGATGGCCATGCCTGGTATGGTGTCTGGGGATTTGGCTGGAACGGTCATTTATTTGTGCGAGCACAGCTCAAAAGGTGCTTTGGGTCTTGTGATTAACCGTCCGACTGATCTGAGCTTAGCGGGGTTGCTTGAAAAAATTGATCTCAAGCTCGAGATTGCACCTGACGCGAACGCTGTTGCCCACAGTCCGTCGGTATTTTACGGCGGGCCGGTTCAGACAGATCGAGGTTTTGTGCTGCATTCAGCCGCAGCCGATTACAGTTCAAGTATCAAGCTTGGTCGATTAGCGCTCACGACCTCTCGAGATGTTTTGGAGGCGGTGGCACACGGAAACGGTCCGAAACAAATGTTCGTGACGCTTGGCTATGCAGGCTGGGGAGCAGGTCAGCTTGAAAATGAGCTGACACAGAACGCTTGGCTGACAGTCGCGGCGCAAGAAAACATTATTTTTGATACGCCCCCTCAAGATCGCTACCAAGCAGCTCTGAAGCTGCTGGGGATCGACCCAGTAATGCTGACGGGTGCTGCGGGCCATGCCTGAAGAAACGCTTTTGGCTTTTGATTATGGCGAAAAGAAATTAGGCGTTGCATTAGGCAATACCTTGCTGAAACAAGCGCATCCTCTGGAGATCATCTTAGAGGCCACGCGCGAGGGTCGTTTCGCTCGAATTGAGGCTCTGCTCAAACGTTGGCAGCCAGAGCGACTGGTGGTCGGCTTGGCGCTCGCCACGGACGGGGGCGAACAATATGCGAGTCAGCACTGTCGTCGCTTTGCACGCCAACTCGAGGGACGATTCGGTTTGCCTGTCGTGTTGGTGGATGAACGTGGCTCGAGTGTTCAAGCCCAAAAAATCACCGGGAATGATCCTGACGATGCTGTGGCTGCGGCTATTATTTTGCAGCGATATTTTGATGCGCTGACTTAAATGAACCCAGGCTCTGTAAATGCATGCGACACCCCCAATTAAATCGACACGGTGAGCTCACTCACCTGCTCTCGACCGAGGGTCTCTCCCGCATCCTCTTGACACGTGTACTTGACAGTGTCGAGACGTATGTCGTTCAGGCTCTGGGAGGCGTTGCGACGTCACCGCTTTTGCAAGATAAAAAAGTGAAGGCATGTTTTCGAACCAACGCAGTGAACAGTGAGGCCAAAGCACGTGAAAGATTTGAGCGTGCGGCACGGCATTTGTCTGCAGAGGTGTTTAACATCGGTATGCCAAACATACCGACAGCGCTCGATTGTTCTGATTTGGATTGCGATATTTTAGTGATCAAGCATCCGTCGAGTGGTCTGCCGTTCCTGTTGGCACAGCATAGCGCACCACATGTGCATATCGTCAATGCAGGTGATGGCTGTCACGCGGATCCTACCCAAGCTTTGTTAGATGTGTACACAATCCGCCATATCAAAAAAGACTTTGCGAATCTGACGATTGTCATCTTGGGCGATGTATTGCATTCGCCGGCGGCGCGTTCCACGATCCATGCGTTGACAACCTTAGGTGTTGCGGAGATGCGTGTCGTAGCGCCTCTGACACTCTTGCCAGAAGGGCTAGCGCAATTAGGCGTGCGTGCGTATACCGAGTTGTCTCAAGGCCTGAAGGATGCGGATGTCGTCATCATGTTGCCGCCTCCACATGCAGCAAGTCTCGGTGTGCATATCCCGTCTTTAAGTGAGTTTGCGCTGAGTTTCGGCCTGACCGAAGAAAAATTGAAGCTTGCCCAGGCTGATTGTCTAGTGATTATGCCGGAGGCTGCACACATTGGTGACCTGAATCGTGAGGCTGTTGGTGTCGCAGTATGGATGGCGGTGCTCAGCTCGGTAGCAGGCGCTTCATCATGAGGCTTCATATTAAAAATGGACGAGTGATTGATCCATCACATGGCATCGACATGATCGCAGAGGTCTGTATAGCAGACGGGTTACTGGTGGCGGTTGGTGCTGTACCTGCAGGATTTGTTGCAGATCGTGTGCTTGAGGCGACAGGCAAACTTGTCTTGCCCGGACTGGTGGACCTCTCTGCGCGTGTCACCACCTCTGATTTCAACTCGCTGCAAAGTATTGAGAATGAAATGTGTGCCGCGTTGGCAGGCGGTGTGACGAGTATGGTGCTTGAGCCAGATCTCAACTTGCTGCTTGATACGCCTGAACAAGTCAGCAAACTGAAAGAGCGCACGCGCGCTCAGCATCCGCTCAACGTATATCCATTAGGTGCCATGACAATGGGGTTAGCAGGTCAGGGACTGACTGAAATGGTTGGGCTGACTGAGGCGGGATGTGTGGCTTTTTCCCAAGGCAATACACCGGTGTTTGATACCCGCATGCTGCTGAGTGCCATGCAATATGCAAAAACATTTGACTATGCGCTGTGGCTCAGACCCCAGGACGCATGGCTCTCACAGGGTGGCGTTGTCGCAAGCGGGGCGTATGCTTCACGCTTGGGTTTGCCAGCGATCCCTGTTGAGGCAGAGACCGTTGCGCTGCAGACTTTGCTGTCTTTGCAGCGCGTGACGGGCGTGCGTCTACACCTTTGTCGTTTATCGAGTGCGAGTGCGATCACGATGGTACGTCAGGCTAAAAAAGAAGGCTTGCCCATTACGTGCGATGTGGCGGCCAATCATGTCCATTTGACTGATGTAGATATTGGGTTTTACGACAGCAATTTCCTTCTTGAGCCCCCGTTGCGTGGCCAACGTGATCGAGATGCGATTCGGCTTGGGCTGCAAGACGGAACAATTGATGCCATCTGCTCGGCCCATGTGCCTGTGACAGCTCAGCATAAGCAAGTGGCGTTCGCTAACGCGATGCCTGGGTCGACCGGCCTTGAGTTGCTGTTGTCGCTGACGTTCAAGTGGGCGCAAGAGGCACGCGTTCCTCTACTGGATGCCCTTAAGTTGGTGACGAGTGGTCCGGGTCAGGTGTTGGGGAGCAGCACCTCCTTGCTCGCTCAGCCTGGTTGTTTAGCCTTAGGCGCATCAGCCGATGTGTGCTTAGTCGATCCCGACGAATATTGGATGGTCAACCGTGCAAATTTAGTAGGTCACAGTGAGCAGACACCATTTGTAGATCGCGAGTTGCCTGGCCGGGTCTGTGCAACAGTCTTGCGCGGCCAGGTGGTGTGGGAGCGGATACAGTGAGGGTGTTTCGTTTCGCGTTGAGAGCACTCCTTGCCTTGTCCTGGGTGTTGATCGGGTTATTGACGCTCGTACTGATTTTTCCATTAGCTGGGCAAAAAGTCCGACTAGAGTTCAAGCGATTGTGGTCTGGTGTGTTGCTCATCTTGTGTGGTGTGCGCGTGTCATATTCGGGCGAACCGTTACGTCACGGGCCAACACTTTGGGTGATCAATCATGTGTCCTGGCTCGATATTTTCGCGATCAATCATGTACGTCCAGCAGTCTTTATTGCAAAGAGCGAAATTCGTCGCTGGCCTTTATTAGGTTGGCTGGTGGCTGGTGCCGATACTATTTTTATCGAACGTGCTTCTCGACATGCTTTACAAAAAGTCAGTCGCGCCGTGCAAGATAAATTTGAGTCAGGCCAAGTCGTCGGTTTATTTCCAGAAGGCACAACCTCTCAGGGATACGACTTATTACCTTTTTACGCCAATCTGTTTGAACCCGCGCGACGCGCAAACGTTCCGATACAGCCGGTGGCATTGCTGTTTTTTCATCACAATAAAAGAAGCGATTTTGCTGCCTTTGTGGGTGACGAAAACTTAGTCCAAAACCTCTGGAAAGTGTTGGGTGCGACGGGTGTCCGTATCGAAGTAGATTTTTTGGCGCCGATTTGGGTGCCAGATGGTTTGCCCGCACCGGCGCGCGCAGAGTTAGGCGCACGTGCCCATCAAGTGCTAAGGGAAGTGATATTGAGGCGTGAGGACCTCAATACCTAGACTTCTTTATTTCTATCTTTGCTCAGCAGCTTTGGCAGCGAGGATGGGCACGCAGGCGTGAATAAACACCTAACGCATTACTCGCAAAAATCTGTTTCTTCTGCGTAGCATCCGCTGAAGGTGATGCCTCGATATAGCGTCGTGTATCGTCAAAATAAAAGTTGGTGAGTGGGTCAATGCCTTGAACCGCTCCGACTGTTTCTGATGCGAATAAGATGTTTTTGTTGGGGACCACGCGCAACAACAAGTCGATGCCAGGCTGGTGGTAGACGCAGGTGTCAAAAAATACGTTGTTCAGGACCTTTTCCTCAAGCGAGGAAATCCCCATGTCGAGTGCCATGCCGCGATAGCGACCCCAGTGGTAAGGGGCCGCGCCACCGCCGTGAGGGATGATGAACTTAAGCGTCGGAAAGTCTTTGAAAATATCCGAGGTCATAAACTGCACAAAGGCCGTTGTATCCCCGTTGATATAGTGGGTCGCAACCGCATTGAAATGCGGATTGCAAGAGCCGCTCACATGGATCATGGCGGGCACATCAAGCTCGACCATTTTTTCATACAGGGGATACCACCATTTTTTATCCCAAAGTGGTGGATCACTCCAATGGCCACCTGTGGGGTCTGGATTGATATTGGCACCGATAAAGCCGAATTCTTTGACGCAACGCTCGAGTTCTTCGATGACACGTTTGCCTGGTGCGACACCGGCGGCCTGGGGGAGCTGACACACGCCAGTGAAGTGATCGGGATAGAGCTTGCATACACGATGAATCAACTCGTTGTTGTAGCGTGCCCAGACCACATTGGTATCTTCGTTACCCATATGGTGGTCCATTGCGACCGCCTTGGGAGAGAAAATCGTCATGTCAATCCCGCGCTCTTTCATGATGCGCAACTGATTGTTGTCGATCCCATGACGAATTTCGTCATCAGACACGGCGGGAGGGGGTGTCGTGGGTGCTTGACCTGTGCGCTGAAACTCAGCGATTTGGTCCGCACGAAACTTGGCGACTTGTGGAGGAGTCGTTGTGAAGTGACCGTGGCAATCGATAATCATGTTTTAAGCTCTGTCAACGATGCAAAAGTGCACTTTACACAATTTTGTTGAGTTTGATGGGCTTCTCCGTTGAGATAATATCTTGCCAACGGATTTATCACCTTTGTCACACAGGAACACATTGCCATGTCCAGCCCCGTAAATCAGCAGACTCTTGATTGGATAGTTGCGTTCGAGAAACGCGCGAAGCGGCATTGTGTCACCGTGGGTGATCAGGAGGTCGTTTGGCGACAGTTTGGCGAGGGCTCTCCCTTGGTGCTGATTCATGGAGGGCACGGAAGCTGGTTGCATTGGGCGCGCAACATTGAGGAACTCTCCAAAGATTTCTCTTTGTGGATCCCGGATTTGGCGGGCTATGGTGACTCGAGCGACCCACGATTTGATGACTTTTCGACGATGGTTGAGGTCACGGCGGACTGTCTGACGCAACTATTTGGTGCCGATACCCCTTTTGATCTTGCGGGTTTTTCTTTTGGAGGCTTGGTCTCTGCCAATGTCGCAGCCAAGGGGTTGCCGGTGCGCCGTTTGGCGTTGCTTGGCCCCGGCGGGCACGGTGGCCCGCGTCGTGAACGCGGCAAGCTCATTAACTGGAAGCGTGCCGAGACGGATGAAGAGTTGCTCGAGGCGATGCGTTTTAACCTATGGGCTCACATGATTTACGCGGATGAACACATCGATCCCTTTGCGATGGGGATTCATACCTACTCGTGCATGAACACCCGCTTTCGCAGCCGAGGCATATCGGGCCGTGGACTGTTAGGGCCCGCATTAGATGACTACAGTGGTGAGACCTTTGTTATCTGGGGTGAGCATGACATCACCTGTACCCCCGATTACCTCATGACCCATATGATCGAAGGCCATGAGAGGCGGCATGGGATGATCTTGCCTGAGGTAGGGCACTGGGTGAATTACGAGGCAGTTGAGCCTGTCAATACTTTGCTGAGAAATTGGTTCAAACAAGGCAATCCAGCGATTTAGCTGCGGATCCCTTGAGAGGGATGGCCGCGGTCGTGTATCAATATTGGCGCTCAGTCGTCGTGCGGATCTAGAGTTTGCGCGCAAGGAACTTGCACCACAGCGTGATCTTGCAGTCTGACAGCGGTGAGGTGTCCGCCCCATAAGCAGCCGGTATCTAAACAAATCACATCGCTGTCTAGCTTGAGGCCAAGCGTTGACCAATGACCAAAGACGACTGTCACGTCACGTGTTGCGCGCTTGGGTAAGTTAAACCATGGGATAAGAGATTTATCTTCTGGAAAAGGCTCTGTCTTGAGGCTTAAGAGCATTCGACCTTGTTTGTCACAAAAGCGTACGCGAGTCAGTGCGTTAATGATGACGCGCAAACGGTCGGGGCCTTTTAGACGGTTGTCCCATTGATCTGGCATGTTGCCATACATGAGTTGTAAATGCTTTTTCCAGTCAGAGCTTTGTAGGATAGATTCGACTTCACTCGCAAGCTCGACGGTTTCCTCGGCATCCCACTGGGGCAGGACGCCCGCATGCACCAGTAAATGGCCATACTCGAAATGTGCCAAGGACTGAAAACGCAGCCAGTCAATGATGTCTTGTGCGTCATCGGCGGCGAGCACTTCCTCTAGGGTATCTTTCTTACCATTTTTACGCACCCCAGCCGCCATAGCCAACAAGTGCAAGTCGTGATTGCCCAACACCACCGTGGCACGATCTCCAAGAGACATAATAAGACGTAGCGTAGCGAGCGACTGAGGACCTCGATTGACCAGATCGCCTGCAAACCAAAAGTGTGCAAGAGGGTCGTTTTGTATATCCGGTTGAGCTAAGAGTGTTTCAAGGGAGCCACAGCAGCCTTGAATATCACCGATCATCCAGATGCTAGGCATACTCATATCGGAGACTTTTTCCAAAAGGAGCGGCCACGCTTACGATTGGCAATGGCGTTGCGATTTTCCATCGAAAAGACTGCAGTGAGAGCCAAAATCATAGCGCCGATATTTGGTAACAGTGCAGTGGCAACAGGGGACCAGTTGTAGAGCATGCTCACGTTGAGTGCGAGCTGGTTCAGCATAAAGAAGCCTGTGCCTAGCAAAATGCCCAGAAATACCTTGGCACCCACGCCCCCACGTCGCGTTTGCATAAAGCTGATAGGCGCTGCAATGGTCAGCATGACCAGGAGCGTGAAGGGGTAGGCAAGTTTGCGCCAGATCGCGACCACTTGGCGATCGGCCTGAAGTTGATTGCGATTGAGATAGTCGATGTAATCGTGCAGTGCGAGCACTGACATACGCTCAGGCGTCAGGATCCTGGCGACTAGGCGCTCTGGCGATAGTGAGGTGTCAAAGCTGCGCTCAGCAGATTGGGTCACAGTCACCGAAGGCGTATTGGAAGCCTTTGCGTCCGAGAGCGTTTTTTCGATTGAGGGGGAGATATGATTCTCAGTCACCTTTTGCATCACTAGCTTGCCATCGACGAAACGACCTGCTGCAGACTGTGCGATGAGAGAAAGCGTCAGGCCGTCGGGAAATTCGTAGACACGAAGATTGGTGACATTGCCTGAGGAGAGTAAATTGCCGATGTTGATAATTCGAGTGCCGCCGTTTGATGTGGGCTCTTTGAACCAGTGACCACTCACGAGCCTTCCCCCTTCGACCTTGCCACGCATCATTAAATTCGTTTCACTACTTTTAATTTCTGCAATGGGTGTGAGCAATTCTGACAAAATGAGTGCGCAGAAAATAATGGGCAAAGAAACGGTCCACAGCATCGTCAATAACCCGAAACCACTGACTCCAGATACGCGCAGAATGACGAGTTCGTTACGCTGAGCGAGTCCAGACAAAGCCAGAATGGCGCCAATTAATACACCGATGGGGAGCAGGTCATAGAGACGTGTTGGGATTGAAAGCACCTGAAGATAAAAAAGTGCTGCGAGTGGAAATGTGTCTCCAACAGTGTCAAGCTCGTCGACAAGGGTGAAAAAAGTGAATAGACCCAACAACGCGATCAGCACCACCGAGGTCGATCGATAAATTTCGCGGGCAAGGTAGCGTTGCGCAGTTTTCATAGTGTCAAGTGTAATGCCCAATCATGTTTGACTGATTTCTTGCCGCAAAGAAGTCAGCACAGGTTCGACATCGGGTCGTGCGCCGTGCCAGAGAAAAAAGCTTTCTGCTGCTTGTCCTATCAACATACCAAGACCATCGCTGAGCTGAGAAGCCCCATCGGCTTGGGCCTGCATCATAAAGGCAGTCGGTAGAGCCCCATACATCATATCGTAGGCCAATGCCCCGGGCGCATATAGTCCCGCGGGCAACGCTGGCGCCTCACCGCCTAAACTGCTCGCACTTGCATTCACCACAATATCCCAGCCCGCAGGGTTGACGGCCTCTGCCAGACTGCCTGCTGTCAGGATTGGTAAAGTGGAAGGATCCGCGGCATGCCATTCAGAGAGCAAGGCATGGGCGCGATCGGCGGTGCGATTGACGACATGGAGTTGACGGCATCCCGTTTCAAGTAATGGTCCCAAGACGCCTCGCGCAGCGCCGCCCGCTCCAATCATCAGAATGCGCGCACCTTCAAGGCGCACGCCTAGACGCTTTAAGTCTGCGACCAAGCCAACGCCATCGGTGTTGCAGCCATGGAGGGCACCGTGATGCATCCAAAGGGTATTGACGGCTTGTGCTTGACGCGCGCGTGTGCTCAGGTGATGGCGCGCCAGTTCCCAGGCTTCGAGCTTAAAGGGGACTGTGACATTGAGTCCTCGCCCGCCATGCGTAAAAAACTGATCGACCGTTTGTCTGAAACCATCCAAAGGCGCTTCCAGGCGTTCGTACGTCAGTGCAATACGCGTCTGCATTGCAAACTGTTGGTGAATGGACGGTGAGCGGCTGTGTTTGACCGGATGGCCAATCACGGCAAAGCGCGCAATAGTAGCTAGGGGGGACGAGGCAGTCGGACTGATGTTGACGTTGAGTGTCATTATTGTCGAGTCTCCAGTGAGCCGTTGACGAAATACCAGGTTCGAGTCAGGACAATTTGGTCGATTTGTCGAGCCATCTCTGGAGGAAAAGGTGAAAAGGGGGCGGAAAGCTGAGCGATACGCTTGACTGCCTGATTCAGTAAGGGCTTGTCGGAGGGACGATTAATCGTAATGTCTGCAATCGAGCCATCCGCACGGATCGTTAACGTGGCCTGAACGCTACCGTAGGATTTACCGCCCACGCCCGTCGGGTAGTGTTCAGTGCCAATCTGTTCGATACGTTGGCGCCATTGATCAATATAAGGTGCGTAGGTGGTTTTGCGCGCAGATGCTGCATCGAAGTGTTTTCGAGGATATGCGTTTTCGCGCATGATGCGCTGAGTGAGTGCGGCAATTTGTCCATTGAGAACAATACTATCCTGGTCCGTTTCATCCTCGCCCGCTTGATCATTGGATTCGGCCAGAGCGGGAGCAGGACGGCCTTGTGTGGCGAGTTCCCGTGCACTGAGTTGTGTCAGTAGCTGCTGTTGTTTTAACTCAAGTTGTTGCCGTTGTTGTATGAGTGTCTCGAGCAAAATGGGTTCGGCAGCGTCTCCGGAGTGCGGGATGAGCGTGGTCATGTAGCCCTGTTCTGCTTGACCGCCGCCGTCCACATTGCTTTGAGCGAGCAGTTTCGCTTCGCTTGGCTCGCTTTCTGTTGCAGCGTTGACCATCACGACTTCAAGCTCGGACGGTTTGACGGCGGGAGGTTGTGGTGTGGCTCGATGCCAAGCAAGCAAGGCCAAATGTATAACAACAGACAACAACAGTGCCCAGCGAAAAAAACGCTGTTGTGCGATGAGCCAGCTAGCGACGCTCGGCGAGTGCGCCTCTGCGGAAGAAGGGCTGCGACTGTTCACGTTGCTATGAGGAGTTCCTCTGGTGGTTCGTTTTCAATACTTGCGATAAACCGACAATCCATCTCGAGCGCCAGTTCATCAAAACTACTGATTTGCAGAGTAATGCGTTGACCTCTATCGAGAGCGGGCAAGCCAGCTAGGCGGACAACCATTGGTGCATGACTCAGACGCACCAAGTCCTCTTTAAGCACCGTGGCCTCGCACTCGGTGATTTGCTGCTGTTGTAGCCACCGCAAACACCAGTAACGTTCCATGCTGTTCTGAAAGTCTTGCCATGCGATGTATTGTGACTCAAACCCACCAATGATGGCGAATAAATCCGCATCTCGTGGTTTAAATGGCGCTACGAGCGGTGCGGATACACCATTCTCGATTGCGGCGATGAGCTGCCATTGATTGACGAGATCAACGTAGCGGCGCAAGGGGGACGTACACCACGCGTATTGGGGAACACCGATGGCTTCGTGGGGAAGGGCATGGGTACTCATGCGGACGCGACCGGTTTGTTGAGAGCGGTAAATCCCAGGCAGGCCATGGGTTGCGAGTAAGCCTCCCCACGTACTATTGGCCAAAATCATGTACTCGGCCACCAGTCGGTCGAGCGGTGCGTTACGTAAACGCGGCACGATGCGTACAGTCGAACTCGGCTCATCAGGATCGCCATCGACATAAAAACTGTATTCAACACGATTGTTATTTTCCGGTTTGCCACGCACGATTTCGCGCTGTTTACAAAGTGCCAGTGCAAGTTGCCAGAGCGGACGAATCCAATCGTTATGGGGAAGTTCGATACTCGGGTCCGCCAGTGACTCTTCGGTGATCAAGGCATCTAGGGCGTTATGACGCAAATTGGCGCGAACGGTCAGACGCTCGAGGCGACTTTCATGAGAAAGAATTTCTCCTGTATCTGGATTCGCGGTGACATAAAGTGACAGCACAGGCACTGGGCGACCTTCGTCTAGCGAAAAGGCCGCAACGACCTCGTCAGGCTGCATGGGGATCTTGTCGCCAGGCATGTAGACCGTAGACATCCTAGCGCGAGCGAGCTTATCGAGCGCACTGTCTTTGGTCACCGACAGGCCCGGTGCGGCAATGTGGATGCCCACACACAGGTTGCCATCGGGCAGTCGAGTGACAGAAAGCGCATCGTCGATCTCCGTGGTGCTGATGTCGTCCACTGAGTAGGCTTCAACCTCGGCGAGCGGTAATTCGCGAGCGATGTCAGGTATTTCGCAGGGGGTAAAACCTATGCCACGCGGAAAGTGATTGGCTAGAAAGCGCCCTTTGTGCAGGGCCAGTGCATGAGGCCAAGCACCTGAGTCCAGCAACAGGCGCTCAGGTGATGTTTGTCTCTGAATGCAGGCGGCTTCGAGCGCCTTCCATATTTGAGAGTTTTTATCCGGCTTAGTAATCAGGGACATCGCCGCCTGAGCCACCTCTTCCGGGAGTTGTCCTGCGGCAATCGCTTGGGCCCATTCCTCGGTCTGCGCAGCAGCGCGCAGTTTCTTTTCTTGCGCAGCGAGCGCCGCACTTAAAATTTCGGGCGGAGCGGCGCGATAGCGGCCTCTGCCGCGCCGATGAAAATATATCGGCGCGCTATGCAGCCTGAGCAACAAAGTCGTTTTTTCTAAGGTATCAGGTGGATGTCCAAAATACTCCGCACCCATGGTTTCGATATCAAACTCATCAGCAGGCGCGCACTCCCACAGAAATGCCAAATCGATTTCATTGGCGAGACCCTCTGCCTGAGGCATCAATACATCTGGCGTTGGATGAGCGAACGTGAAAATACAATTGGCACGTTTGACCTTACTGCGTTTGCCAGACTCCGACTCGACCTGAAGGGTTGTATCGGTTTCGCTCATGATGTGGCCGGTTTTAAAAGCGCCATCTTCTTCGTATAAAACGTACATAGATCTTGGTATTCCAGTGATTCTGAGGAGGGCTCTTTAGGTGGACGAGATGGCAAGCGCCTCGATGAGTCGACTATGCACACCGGCAAAACCACCATTGCTCATGATGACGATGTGATCGCCAGGCTGTGCAACGTGAGTAATGGCTTGGACCAGTGACTCGATCTCGTGGTGTGCTTGCATACGAGGGCCCAGGGAGGCAAGTACCTCCGCCGGATCCCAGCCGAGCGCTTGTTTGCCCTCTCGTTGCCCATAACAAAAAACTAAGTCGGCATCGATTAGTGCAGCGGGAAGTCGCGCAGCCATCGTACCAAGCTTCATCGTGTTGGAGCGTGGCTCGAGCACGGCAATGATGCGTTGCGGACCAATCTGCGCACGCAAACCTGCCAGTGTTGTGGCGATTGCAGTGGGATGATGGGCAAAGTCATCATAAATGGTGATGTCCCTGACCGTGCCACGTAATTCCATCCGACGTTTGACCCCGCTAAAATTGCAAAGCGCAACGATGCTGTCCTCGGGAGTTACGCCAACATGCTGGGCAGCCACAATGGCCGCGAGTGCGTTGTGTTGATTATGCGCACCCGTGTGTGACCATGCGACCGTACCAAGTGTTTGTGCACCACTGAGCACATCAAAAGAGACTGCATCCCGCTTCTGCGTGTGCCATCCCTCGAGGGTGTTGATGGCGCTATGCTCGGCCCAGCACCCCCGGGCAATGACGCGATTGAGTGCATCGTCTTGCGCGGGCGTGATGACTAAACCGCTGCCCGGCACTGTACGCAATAAGTGGTGAAACTGGGTCTCAATCGCAGCGAGGTCAGGAAAAATATCTGCATGGTCGTATTCAAGATTATTCAGAATGGCCGTGCGGGGGCGATAGTGGACAAATTTAGATCGTTTATCAAAAAAGGCGGTGTCGTACTCGTCTGCTTCGATGACAAACAAGGGGCGTGTGGCATCAAAGCGGGCTGAGACCTCCAGCCCAGGGGCAACACCTCCGATCAGGAAGTTTGGATGACGGCCCGTGCATTGCAAAATCCAGGCCAGCATGGAGCTCGTGGTGGTTTTGCCGTGGGTACCCGCAACTGCGAGTACGTGCTGGCCTTGCAAGATAAAGTCGCCAAGCCACTGAGGGCCAGAGGTGTAGGGCAAGCCGGCCTCAAGGATGGCCTCCATCAAAGGATTGCCTCGAGAAACGACGTTGCCGATGACAAATAAATCAGGCTGGAGCGCGAGTTGATTAGGCTCAAAACCCTCAATCAGATCAATGCCTTGCTCTTCGAGTTGCGTACTCATAGGAGGATAGACCCCCGCATCGCAACCCGTGACGCGATGTCCGGCAGCGCGCGCAATCAGCGCCAAGCCGCCCATAAAGGTGCCGCAAATTCCCAAAATATGCAGATGCATGAACAGTCTCCTACCTACATTGTAGAGGCAGATGTGGTCCAGTTTAGTTGCCCGAGAAACCCTCTAGTAGTTGACGGATTCCGATCACCTCCGAGTTATGATACGCATCATGAAGAGAAGAACCATCATCTTTGGAGGCGCAGGTCTGGTCGCGATCGCAACCACTGCCTGGTTCGCCTTGCTGTCCACTTCGCGTAGCGCCCCGGCCGCGAATCGCGCGGTTGGTTTGCCTGGCATTACACCTCCTAAGACCAAGCCTAATCCGCGTGCGTTGTATGAGGCTAAGCTGCCTGATTTAGCGGGCAACACCGTCTCTTTGAGTGGGCTAAAGGGAAGACCTGTTGTAGCTAACTTCTGGGCGACGTGGTGCGCACCTTGCGTCGAGGAGATGCCAGATCTTGATTCACTATCGAAATCTTTATCTAATATCCAATTTGTTGGCATTGGTATCGATACTGCTGCCAATATCTCTCAATTTGTTGCTAAAGTTCCCGTTTCTTACCCGCTTTATGTTGCCGGGCACTCTGGTATTGCAATGTTGAGAGAGTTGGGTAATGCAGCAGGCGGACTCCCTTTTACCGTACTGTTGGATGCAGAAGGCCGTATTTTCGACACAATACTGGGTCAGGTATCGCTTGAGGATTTGCGAGTGCGTATTGACCGCTTAGTCGTAAAATCAAAGACGTAGATAGACAAATGGCAGAAATTGGCGTAAAAAAGCACCTGATCATTGCTTCTGGCGATATGGCATGGCACAAAACCTCCTTGTTCTGAATGGACCTAACCTGAATATGCTCGGGTTAAGAGAGCCGCATCTCTATGGTCATACGACCTTGCCACAAATCGAAGCAGGTTTAGTAGCACTGGCCAAGACTCTTGGCGTAGCGCTCAACACCTTTCAAAGCAATCATGAGGGTGCATTAGTTGACCGCATTCAGCAGGCACTTGGCGATGGGACCGATTTCATCATCGTGAACGCGGGTGCTTACACTCACACGAGCGTCGCGATTCGCGATGCCTTAGCGGGTGTCAAGATTGCTTATATAGAAGTGCATTTGTCTAACGTTTACAAGCGCGAAGACTTTCGTCATCACTCTTATTTGTCAGATTTGGCGATTGGAGTCGTGGCGGGTCTCGGCCCATCTGGGTATGAGGCTGCTGTTCGCTTTGCCGCTCAATACGAGCTTATTTAGAATCTTACGGAAATACTATGGATCTGAGAAAACTGAAAACTTTGATTGACTTGGTAGCTGAGTCAGGCATCGCTGAACTGGAAATAACAGAAGGCGAGGGCAAGGTTCGGATCGTCAAGTTTTCCCAAGCGCTGCAGCCAATGGCTTATGCGCCCGTTCCTCAGTATGCTCCCCAGGCGGGTGCTGAAGCTGTTCCAGCTGCCGCGCCTGCTGCACCTGTGCCAGCCGCTATTGTGGGACATACGGTCAAGGCACCGATGGTTGGAACGTTTTACCGCGCGCCTAACCCAAGTTCACCCTCGTTTGTAGAAGTTGGCCAGACTGTTAAAGAAGGCGAGCCTTTGTGCATTATTGAGGCGATGAAGCTGCTCAATGAGATTGAGGCGGATAAGTCTGGCGTGATCAAGGAAATTTTGGTTCAAAACGGTGAGCCGGTCGAGTATGGTCAGCCACTTTTTGTGATCGTCTGATATGTTTGAAAAGATTCTGATCGCCAATCGAGGCGAAATTGCGCTGCGTATTCAGCGCGCATGTCGTGAAATGGGCATCAAGACCGTTGTGGTCCATTCCGAAGCGGATCGAGATGCCAAATATGTCCGGCTAGCGGATGAGTCGGTTTGCATCGGCCCACCCGCGTCGCGTGACAGCTACCTGAACATGCCAGCGATCATTGCGGCTGCAGAAGTGACCGATGCAGAGGCGATTCATCCAGGCTACGGTTTTTTATCCGAAAATGCTGACTTTGCTGATCGGGTTGAGAAGAGTGGATTTGTTTTCATCGGACCTCGACCCGATTCGATTCGCCTGATGGGCGACAAGGTGAGCGCTAAGCAAGCAATGATCGCAGCGGGCGTGCCAGTTGTGCCCGGTTCTGCTGGCGCCTTGCCTGATGACTCAAATGAAGTGTTGCGGATCGCACGTGAAGTGGGCTACCCGGTCATCATTAAAGCAGCTGGCGGTGGCGGTGGACGCGGTATGCGTGTCGTGCATACCGAGGCCGCTTTGTTAAATGCGGTCACTATGACCAAGTCTGAAGCGGGCGCAGCATTTAACAACCCCGAGGTTTACCTCGAAAAGTTTTTAGAAAATCCACGCCATATCGAAATACAGGTGCTGGCCGATGGTGGCAAGCAAGCAGTCTGGCTCGGTGAACGTGATTGCTCGATGCAGCGTCGCCACCAAAAGGTGATCGAAGAGGCACCTGCGCCCGGTGTCGATCGCAAACTGATTGAAAAAATTGGTGAACGCTGTGCCGAGGCTTGTCGCAAGATTGAATATCGTGGCGCCGGTACTTTTGAGTTTCTGTATGAAAACGGCGAATTTTATTTCATTGAAATGAATACTCGTATTCAAGTTGAGCATCCCGTGACAGAATTGATCACGGGGATCGACTTGGTGCAGCAGCAAATTCGTGTCGCCGCAGGAGAGAAGTTTCTCTTGCGTCAAAAGGATATTACGTTCCGTGGCCATTCCGTAGAGTGCCGCATCAACGCCGAAGATCCATTTACTTTTATGCCAAGCCCTGGCCGAATCACCAACTGGCACACGCCTGGTGGCCCAGGTGTTCGCATCGATTCGCATGTGTTTAATGGCTATTTCGTTCCACCAAACTACGACTCGATGATTGCCAAGGTGATTACCTATGGTGATACACGTGCGCAAGCT
This sequence comes from uncultured Burkholderiaceae bacterium, assembly GCA_963926265.1. Lineage (GTDB taxonomy): Bacteria > Pseudomonadota > Gammaproteobacteria > Burkholderiales > Burkholderiaceae_B > Zwartia. Next base: position 27,154 of record CAWUWN010000007.1, on the reverse strand, counting down.
GTCGCGCGTATGTCGATTGCGTTATCAGAGATGGTGGTCGAAGGCATTAAAACTAATATCCCTCTGCATCGTGAACTGATGGCGGATGCCAAGTTTATAGAGGGTGGTACGAGTATTCATTATCTCGAACACAAACTCGCCTCTCGAACCGAATAACGGAAATCACGATGCGTGAATTGGTTCTTTTATGCCCTGGTTCTCTCGCCGAGCCACTCTCTGACTGTTTGGTGGAGTCGGGGGCGTTGTCGGTATCTGTCGAAGACGCAGACCTTGACACGGACGATGAGCAGCCACTGTTCGGCGAGCCTGGTAGCGAACCCAATACGCAAGCCTGGTCTCGTAATCGTCTCGTGGTGCTGTTGGCCGATGGGACGGATCCCGAGCAGCTATTAGCGAGTGCCCGCGAGGATCTGGACACTGAGACTGATTTGCCCTGGCATTTGCGTCAGGTACCTGATGCAGATTGGGTGCGTTTGACTCAATCGCAGTTTGGTCCGATCTCAGTGGGTGAGCGCATCCTGATTGTGCCAAGTTGGCATGCTGATCAGATGCCAGAGGCGCCTGTCGCGGATCACATTGCGATTCAGCTGGATCCGGGGTTGGCTTTTGGAACGGGTAGCCACCCCACCACGCACCTTTGCTTGGAATGGCTTGCCGACGAGTTGCCTACTGGTGCAACGGTGTTGGATTATGGGTGCGGTTCAGGTATCTTGGCGATTGCCGCAAAAATGCTGGGCGCCTCACGTGTGACCGGCGTTGATATTGATGAGCAGGCTGTCCAAGCGACTGCTGCCAATGCGCTCGCCAATCAAACCGACGTCAATGCACAAATGCCCGAAGGCTTGATGGAGGGACTGTTTGACGTGGTTGTCGCTAACATACTCTCTAATCCTCTGAAAGTGCTGGCACCCATGTTGTCGACTCGCGTGCGGTCAGGCGGTAGTTTGGTGTTGTCGGGCGTGCTTGAACGACAAGCATTAGAAGTTGCTGAGGCTTATGCGCCTTGGTTGCCCATGACAGTTTGGCAAGCCCGAGATGGTTGGGTGTGTCTTTCTGGGCGCAAGCCCTGAGGTGTGCGCATGAGTCTAGTGACGCGCTGCCCTAAGTGTCATAGCGACTTCGTCGTCAAGCTTGAACAGTTGCAAGCGCTTGATGGTTTAGTGCGCTGCGGATCTTGCTCACATATCTTTGATGGTTTTGCGACGCTACAAAGCCAGCTGCCGACTTTGACGCAGCGTCCGGGAGTGGGGCAGGCAGGCGCTTCGCCTGTTAGTCCTGCCACGCAGACTGTTGAGCCATCCGTATTGCGGCACCGTGCTGAGCGGGCTGAGCCACGCGCGTTGCTTGTAGAGCCCGAATTACCTCCGCCAGCTGTGACTTCTGCGCCATCGCAACGATTTTCTTTTACTGCAAAAGAAGCAGATCATGAGGCCGAGCAGTCAGAGATGATGATCGTCGGCGAGTCTCGTTTGCGAGGAGAGGGGCTGTCAGTGGGTCGTACCCAGCCTGAGTTTCTGGTCGATGAGGTAGATACTCCAAGGTTGAAGATGTTGTTATGGAGCTTGGGGAGTGCACTCGCGTTGGCACTGCTCGTCGTCCAGTTAGCCTATGTTTTTCGTAACGATCTCGCAACGCAGATCCCCGCATTGCGTCCTGCCTTGGACTCTTTGTGTGCGAAGCTTAAGTGTGAAATTAGCTTACGCCGTTATCTTGAACGGATTTCTGTCTCAGTCATTGCGTTTGAACGTCAGTCAGCGGCGGATCAAGAATCCAAAACTGTTGATATGCTTCTAAAATTTTCAATACGTAATCGTTTAAATCAGCCACAACCTTGGCCCGATCTGTCTTTGGAACTGACGGACGCATCGGGCACAGTTGTTTTGAGAAAGCGTATGCGTCCAACTGAGTATCTGCCTGGAACGCTCGTTAATAAGCCTTTCGCAGCGAGTCAGGAAGTCAGTCTAGTTTTACCCGTTGCTGTGACAGGCTTGCAGATAAACGGTTACACGCTTAAACCATTTTTTCCTTGAGGCATTAGCATGACAGCGTCAGTTTTGATTTGTGGTTCAGTCGCTTTCGATACGATCGCAGTTTTTGAAGGGACTTTTAAAGAGCATATTTTGCCCGATCGCATCCATGCTTTAAGCGTGTCATTTTTGGTGCCTCGCATGCGCCGAGAGTTTGGCGGTTGTGCCGGTAATATCGCCTATAACCTCAAGCTTTTGGGCGGCCATCCTATTCCTGTCGCAACAGTGGGCGAGGATGCATCCGACTATTTGCAGCGGTTTAAACAGCTAGGTATCGAGATCGGCATGATCCGAAGTTTGCCCGATACGTTGACTGCCCAGTGCTTTATCACAACTGATCTTGATGACAATCAAATCGCAGCCTTTCACCCAGGTGCGATGGATCGTTCTTCTGAAAATGATTTGACTGGACATCAAGCGGCTTGGGCGATTGTGGCGCCTGACTCTAAAGCGGGCATGATCGCGCATGCTGAACGTTTGCATGCACAAGGTACGCCGTTTATTTTTGACTTAGGGCAGGCAATGCCTTTGTTTGATGGTCAGGACATTACTTACATGCTCACTCTTGCGCAGGCGCTGACTGTCAATGACTACGAAGCGAGTATCGTTGAACAGCGAACAGGAAAGAGTATCGCTGAGTTGGCAAAAAGCTTGCGTGCGATCGTGGTGACGCGTGGTGCTGCAGGCGCGACACTCTATACCGAAGGCCAAGAGCACCACATTGACCCTGTTCAACCCCAGGGCTTGGTCGATCCAACCGGCTGCGGTGATGCGCATCGTGCTGGACTGTTATATGGACTCACACACGGTTGGGCCTGGGTAGATGCCTGTAAACTCGCTAATCTGATGGGCTCAATCAAGATTGCTTCACGTGGTCCACAAAATCACGAACCTAGCCATGCTGAAATCAATGCAATGCTCAAGGAACAGTTCAATTTGCAGCTAGCAGTTTGATCGTATTTGAGGAAATTATCGTGATGAATAAAACCTTTTTCTCCACCTCTGCCTTCAGCGCGCGTTTGGTGTTGAGTGCATTGGCTTTATCGGCCGTGGCTCTAGTGTCTGGCTGTGCAAAGCCTTCGGCTTCTGCGAATGTTTACAACTACAGCCAAACTCAACGAGATCAAATCGTTCGAAATGGCACTGTCATCAATGTCCGAGCGATTACGATTCGTAATGACCAGACTTCAGGCGGCGGTGCCATCGCGGGCGGCGCAGTCGGCGGCGTAGCGGGTAGCGCAGTGGGTGGTGGGACAGGCCGTACGTTGGCGATTATTGGTGGTGCGATTCTGGGAGCCCTGGCTGGAAACGCAGTCGAGGACCAAATGGGAAAAAAAGACGGACTAGAGATCACAGTCCGTTTGGACAATGGCGAAACCCGCGTGATTGCTCAGGAAGCAGACTTGCCAATCATGATGAATCAGCGTGTTCAGGTGGTCAGTGGAGCAGGTCCAACCCGCGTGGTTCCACTTGCTCAAAATTAAAGATTTAAAGAACAAACAGCGGGAAAAGTTGATACGTGATGCGGTTGAGCACCATGATGGCGATTTGAGCCAAGATCAACAAAACTATGGGTGAGAGATCAAAACCACCTAGATTAGGCAAGATTCGCTTGATCGGCTCTAGCATTGGGGCCGTCAAAATTCGCAAGACTGGCATGATTGTTGCCATTGGATTCATCCAAGACAGCACTGCTTGAATCAAGGTGAGCCAAACGATCAGGTTGAGTGCCCAGCGCGCAACTGTTGCGATGCTAGCGCCTAAGACACCCGGGATCAGTTTGATCGGCAACATACTCATTGTTGAAACTAACCACAACAAGACGAGATAAATGATCGCAATGATGAGTGCGCCGACTAGACTTGCCCAGTCTGTTCCGCCACCTGTCGGTACGACTCGGCGAAGTGGCTCCACCAGCCAGTTGGTCGCCCGAAACACTGCTTGAGAGAATGGATTAAAAGGGTGTAGCTTGACTGCATGCAGCCATGCGCGTGCAAGGAGCACGGCACCGATGAGAGTAAAGCCAATTTCAAGTAGAAAGCGGAGGATTTCGCCAATCATAAAAGGTCTATTCCGACAGGAGAAACAAGAAGATCATTGTCGCACGGACGGATCTACTCGTGCCACCATGTTAGGGATGCCTTGACAAAAAAGCCGCCTGGAAAACCAGGCGGCTAGGTCTAACTCACCTCAGCTAAAAGCTCAGGGACGGCCACCCGTTGGGAAAGGCCAAGACGCAGCAGGATTCAGGGCAGTTTTTGCACCTGGAGCTGCAGCTGTCGAGGGGGCAGCGGCTGCCGGCTTTTTAGCAGCAGGTTTTTTAACTATTTTTTTTTTGCAGCAACTTTAGTAGCGGCTGGCTTTTTAGCAACGGCTTTTTTAGCCGCAGGCTTTTTAGCTGCTACTTTTTTGACTGCAGGCTTCTTAGCTGCTACTTTTTTGACTGCTTTTTTAGCAACGACTTTCTTTGCTGCAGGCTTTTTAGCGGCGACTTTTTTAGCTGCTGGCTTTTTGGCCGCTGCTTTTTTCGCTACTTTTTTGACTGCTTTCTTAGCAACTACTTTCTTTGCTGCAGGCTTCTTAGCAGCGACTTTCTTTGCTGCTGGCTTCTTTGCAACGACTTTTTTAGCTGCAACGGGCTTCTTTGCTGCGGCTTTTTTCACTGCTTTTTTTGCTGCTTTTTTGGCTGTTGCCATGGTAATACTCCTTAGTTCAGGGTCCCAAACATTAAAACCCGTGCTCGACTCCGCCCACCATGGGAGGATGTTTCGCCCGAGTTATTCATCGTCACAAGCCACTACCAACTATCGGTAGCATATTGATTTGTGCTGATGAATCCGGCACAGCCATTTGAACTGCCTCTCGTTAAAACGCGAACCAATTCAAATGGCACCAGCTAGCGGAGTCAGCCGCCTGCTGGCAAGTACATGGTGCGATTGAAGCGCTGACTAGAGGATTATTCTCAATTGGCTTATTCCCAATTGAGCGCACCACCAGTCTGATACTCAATCACACGTGTTTCAAAGAAATTACGTTCCTTCTTTAGGTCAATCATTTCTGCCATCCAAGGGAAGGGGTTTTCTTCTTGGACGAACAGTGGTTCGATGCCGATCTGCTGGCAACGACGATTAGCGATAAAGCGCAGGTAAGACTTGAACATCGGCGCATTCAGACCCAGCACGCCACGTGGCATGGTGTCTTCGGCATAGGCGTATTCAAGATCAACCGCTTTGGCGAACAGCGCGCGAATTTCTTCGCGGAAGGCTGGTGTCCAGAGTTGTGGGTTTTCGAGCTTGATGGTGTTGATCAGATCGATACCGAAATTACAGTGCATGGATTCATCGCGCAGGATGTACATGTACTGCTCGGCAGCACCCGTCATTTTATTTTGACGGCCCAGTGCGAGAATCTGGGTAAAGCCAACATAAAAGAACAGCCCTTCCATCAGGCAGGCAAACACAATCAGGGACTTCAGCAGCGTCTGATCCGTTTCGAGTGTACCGGTTTTGAAGTTGGGGTCGGCGATGGCGTCAATAAAGGGAATCAGGAACTGATCCTTGGCGCGAATCGAAGGCACTTCGTTATATGCATTGAAAATTTCAGATTCGTCGAGGTCTAAGCTCTCAACGATGTACTGATAGGCATGCGTGTGAATCGCTTCTTCAAAGGCTTGGCGCAATAAAAACTGGCGGCATTCGGGAGCCGTGATGTGACGGTAGGTGCCCAATACGATATTGTTGGCGGCTAATGAGTCGGCCGTCACAAAGAAACCGAGATTGCGCTTGATGACACGACGCTCATCTTCGGTCAACCCAGTTGGATTTTTCCAAAGCGCAATGTCGCGCGACATGTTGATCTCTTGCGGCATCCAGTGGTTGGCGCAAGTCGCGATGTACTTTTCCCATGCCCACTTGTATTTGAAAGGCACCAGTTGATTAACGTCGGTCTGTCCGTTAATGATGCGTTTGTCGGCAACATTGACGCGTGTGGCGGGGTTAGTCGCAGCAGGTGTTTGAATCAGACCAGACGTCGGTAAAGCGGTATCTCCAAACACGCCTGTCGCTGCGCGTGCGGCGGAGGAGGCAGGGAGTTTGCTACGCATTGCATCTGCTAGACCTGCGGTCAGGCCTGCTTGTGTTGCGGGTTCGTCGTTCCAGCTCAGCATAATATTTTTTCCGTTAGCGGTTATTGGCAGGCTTCGCACTCTTCGAAACCTGGATCGCCAGGTCTCATGGTGCAGGCCGCTCCGAGAATTTCGGGGTCGGGTAATGCGGGGGCAGCCGCTGAAGCGAACGTTCCGCTAGTCGAGCTGGCACCGGATACATTCACTGCATTGAGCTCACCGCCACGCCCAGTCGATTTTTCAGCACTCGTGGCACCAAGCGTACGGAGGTAGTAAGTGGTTTTGAGACCACGCAACCATGCGAGCTTGTAGGTGTCATCGAGCTTCTTGCCGGAGGCACCTGCCATATAAATGTTGAGTGACTGCGCTTGATCGATCCATTTTTGGCGACGTGCGGCGCATTCGACGATCCAAGTAGGCTCAACTTCAAAAGCTGTAGCGTATAGGGTACGCAAATCGGCCGGGACGCGATCTATGCGGGACAAGCTGCCATCGAAATATTTGAGATCGGCGACCATCACTTCATCCCAGAGGCCAAGTTTTTTGAGGTCACGCACAAGGTGTTCGTTGACAACAGTGAACTCGCCAGAGAGGTTCGATTTAACGTACAAATTTTGATAAGTTGGTTCTATGCACGCAGACACGCCAATAATATTCGAAATTGTGGCTGTTGGGGCAATTGCAACGCAATTTGAATTGCGCATACCTTGAAGTTTGATGCGTTCACGCAACGAATCCCAATCCATCGTGCTGGATTCATCGACTTCAACATAGCCACCACGATGTTCGCGCAGCAGTGCAATTGAATCATGCGGCAAGATTCCGCGTGACCATAACGAACCTTCGAAGCTGGCGTAACGACCGCGCTCTGCCGCGAGATCGCTGGATGCGCTGTATGCGTAATAGCAAACGGCTTCCATTGAGCGATCAGCAAACTCAATCGCTTCTTGTGATGCGTAAGGGACGCGCATCAGATGCAGACAATCTTGAAAGCCCATCATGCCCAAACCGACTGGACGGTGACGCACGTTGGAGTTGCGGGCCTTCGCGACAGCGTAATAGTTGATGTCGATGACGTTATCAAGCATACGCATAGCGATCTTGATGGTGCGCTGAAGCTTGTCGTGATCGAGCGACAGCGTGCCGTCTGCGTTTTGTTTCAAGTGCGCAGTGAGATTGACTGAGCCCAAGTTACACACCGCAATTTCTGTATCGTTTGTATTCAGCGTGATCTCAGTGCACAGATTTGAGCTGTGCACGACACCGACGTGTTGCTGAGGTGAGCGGATGTTGCAGGGATCTTTGAAGGTGATCCATGGGTGACCAGTTTCAAACAGCATCGACAACATTTTGCGCCAGAGATTGGTCGCAGGCATTTTCTTGAATAGGGTCAATTCGCCGCGCGCTGCTTTGTCTTCGTAACCCACATAAGCTTTTTCAAACTCAACTCCTACTTTTTCATGCAGATCTGGGCAATCAGAGGGTGAGAACAAGGTCCAGTCTCCACCTTCGATCACGCGCTTCATGAACAAGTCAGGAATCCAGTTCGCGGTGTTCATGTCGTGCGTACGACGACGCTCATCGCCTGTGTTTTTACGCAGATCTAGAAATTCTTCGATGTCCAAGTGCCAGGATTCGAGGTAGCAGCACACAGCGCCCTTGCGTTTGCCGCCTTGGTTGACCGCGACTGCAGTGTCGTTCACTACTTTCAAGAAGGGCACCACACCCTGACTTTCGCCGTTGGTGCCTTTGATATGGCTGCGCATGGCACGCACCGGTGTCCAGTCATTGCCCAGGCCGCCCGCATATTTCGCCAACAGTGCATTTTCTTTGATGGCTTCGTAAATGCCATCCAGATTGTCAGACACTGTCGTGAGGTAACAAGACGAAAGCTGTGAGTGCAGGGTACCCGCGTTGAACAGCGTGGGTGTCGAGCTCATGAAGTCGAATGAAGACAAGATCTGATAAAACTCAATCGCACGTGCCTCACGGTTGACTTCGCCAATCGCCAAGCCCATCGCCACGCGCATAAAGAACACTTGTGGGAGTTCGATGCGTTGGCCACGGATGTGCAGGAAGTAGCGGTCATAGAGTGTCTGCAGACCCAGATAATCAAACTGAAGGTCGCGACTGGCGTCTAATGCTGCTGCTAAACGTGGCAGGTCATAGCGGGAGAGTTCGGAGTTGAGTAGGCCTGCTTCGACGCCACGTTTGATGAACGCAGGGAAGTAAGTCGCATAACGGGTAGCCATGTCTTCTTGGGAAGTCTCGTCAGACAGTACTTCTTTGCGAATCGTGTGCAGCAGGAGGCGAGCCGTCACTTTGCTGTAGGCAGGGTCGTTTTCGACCATTGAGCGCGCAGCCAAGATTGCGGATTTATAGACCTCGTCGATGGGCACGCCATCGTATATGTTTTTGAGTGTTTCGCGCTGAATCGCAGCGGTATCTACGAAATCACCCAGGCCAAAGCCTGCCGATTCAATGGTGGCCTGTAGTTTGGCCAGATCCAGCGGCTTGCGCACGCCACCATCGATGACGTGAAGAGTGGTGGCTTGGGCGGGTGCTTGATCTTCGTTAGATTTTGCACGCTCTTGGGCGCGACGCTCACGATACAAAACGTAGGATCTGGCGACGTCGTGCTCGCCTGAGCGCATCAGTGCCAACTCGACGGCATCCTGAATGTCTTCTATATGGAAGGTGCCACCATTGGGGCGACTGCGCACTAACGCCTGAACCACTTGATGGGTCAGCGAGTCGACGAGTTCGCGCACGCGAGCGGAGGCGGCCCCTTGCCCACCGTTCACGGCCAAGAAAGCCTTAGTCATGGCGATGCCGATTTTGCTAGGCTCGAAATTCACCACTGCACCGTTACGGCGAATGATGTGATACTGAGTCCAAGTGGCCTCTGTAAGCGGCGCGTCTGCTTGAAAAAACTGTGGTGTGGCTTCGCGTTGCGACACTGAGCTAGTAGTTGTTTGCATTTGTGCTCCTGCAAGGTGAATAAGGCACACGCCTTACTCGAATTTGGTCATGACAAATCATGTAGTCAATGAGGAGGCTTGCGGGGAAGGCTGTTGAGCATCTTGGCAGGCTACCACTACATGTAGTGTTTTATTTTCAGCTAGATACTAATTCTAGTGTTTGTTGCAAGGCTAGGCAATAGTTAAATCTAATCTTTTTTTCACTATCGTTAACCCTAAATTTTTGAAAAGTGTTGTTAAAACGCACATGTATTGAAGAGCAAGTAATGATATTTTTATTAAATCAAAGCCGTGGTGGCTGTTTTTCTAAAATTATGTAGCAATATTCGAGTTTCAATTTCAGTATCTTGCGTGGTCTTGGGGTCTTAATGTCCAAAAGTGTGGTGTTTCGCTGGAGTATGGCGGTTGTTTGTCTGGTCTTGGCTGGTTGCGGAATCCCGCGTCCGTCTGACTCGCCGCTAATCTTGGCCCCCGATAACTTGCCCGAACCAGTCTGTGTCGCCCCGACTTCCGGACAGGCACTGACAGGTGTCTGGTACACGGTTCGCAAGCAAACTGGTGTGGCGGGGGAGGTTCAAACACTGTTGACCCTTTCGCCAGACGGCAAGATGCGGCAGCAGATTCGTGTCAAACAAGGTCGGAATATTCGTTCAGAGTTGCGCGAGACAGGGTGTTGGGAGGCGCAACAAGACAAGCTTGTGCTGCGCATCAGTCGCTCCAACGGAGAAATGGTGGACTATCGCGATCCAATGTACACGCTCACTTTTTTCATTGAGCGTAACGACAAGCGACGTCTGGTGTTTCGCGAAGATAAACCAGATAGCAAGCCCGCAACTGCACAGCGTGTTCAGGACAGCTTTAGGCTGATGTAAGCCATGCTTTAAGCTTGGCCACTCAAGTCAATCGAGTGCCCTCAGGCTGCGGCTAATCTTTCAAGGACTGTCTGTTTGCCAAGGATTTCCAGCACTGCATCAATCCCGGGTGTTTGAGTGGTGCCTGCTACTGCCACGCGCAAGGGAATCGCGAGTTGTGGCATTTTCATGCCATGCTTCGACAGTGTTGACTTGACTAATGCGCTGAGTGCTGCCCGCGTCCAGTCAAGCTCGGCCGCTTGGGTTGCAAAATCCTTTAAGGCAGCGCGTGCGGGTTCGGTCAGATGTTGTGCAACGAGCTCTGGTGCGGCGGGTTGAAAATCACCGCAAAACAACATTGCGCTGTCAGCGAGCTGCTCGAGTGTCTCCGCGCGGTCTTTCAGTAGCGCGACAACCTGGATGAGGTCAACTTTGGCGGTGTCCCCGCCGCGTGCCACGATGCGAGGCGCGACGGCTTGCGTCAACGCAGCGTCATCGCTTTGCTTAATGTAATGGGCATTGACCCAGTTCAGTTTTTTTGGATCCCATTGTGCGGCTGACTTGGATAAATGCTGTGGATCAAACCACGCCACAAGTTGCTCGCGCGAAAAGAGTTCGTCATCTCCATGGCTCCAACCCAAACGAGACAGGTAGTTGACCATGGCCTCGGGCAAGTAGCCATCCCGGTCATATTCCATCACGCTGACTGCACCGTGGCGTTTGGAGAGCTTTTCACCATCAGGTCCCAAAATCATTGGGACATGTCCATACTCAGGCACGGGTGCACCCAGTGCACGCAAAATTGTAATCTGGCGCGGTGTGTTGTTGACATGATCGTCACCGCGCAGCACATGAGTAATCCGCATATCCCAGTCGTCGACGACGACGCAGAAGTTATAGGTGGGCGTGCCATCTGGACGAGCGATCACCAGATCGTCTAGTTCATTGTTGTCAAAGGTGATGGGTCCCTTGACCATGTCGACCCAACCGGTCGCGCCGTCCTGTGGGCTTTTAAAGCGCACAACAGGCTTGCGATCCTCAGGGAGGGTGGGAAGGGTTTTGCCCGGCTCGGGGCGCCACGTGCCGTCATAGCGCGGTTTTTGACCAAGCGCACGGGCGCGCTCCCGCATCTCGTCAACCTCGGCAGGTGAGCTGTAGCACAGATAGGCTGTGCCCTCTGCGAGCATTTTGGCGACGACTTCGCGGTAGCGGTCCATGTGCTGCATTTGGTAGAAAGGACCTTCGTCGGGTGTCAGCCCTAACCAAGCCATGCCATCCAATATCGCTTGTACCGCTTCAGGCGTTGAGCGCTCGAGATCAGTGTCTTCGACGCGCAAAATAAAGGTGCCGCCAAAATGTCTGGCATAGGCCCAGGAAAACAATGCGGTGCGCGCGCCGCCCAAATGAAGAAAGCCGGTGGGTGAGGGCGCAAAGCGTGTGCGAACGGGTGTTGAAGCGGAAGACATAAAAACCTTTTAAATCAGCACGCTTTGTAAAAAGCGCGAAATATCATGAATCTCATCGGCGCAGACTGAATGTTGCATCGGATAGGTATGCCATTGAACGGGGTACCCCAAGGCAACGAGTTTGGCGCGCGAGGCTTCAGCACGCTCGAGCGTGACGACGGGATCGTGCGTACCATGTGCCAAAAAGATCGGTGTGTCTGCATTGGCTGCGTGGCGTTCGTTGTCCGCCATATCAATGAGAGGTAAATAACCTGACAGACCCATCAGCCCCGCGAGCTTGGTGGGCAAGCGTAAGCCCGTGTGCAAAGTCATGGCGCAGCCCTGCGAAAAGCCTGCTAATACAATGCGTTCGGCTGGAATGCCACGCACATTTTCCCGTGCGATTAAGGCTGCGATGGCTTGTTCGGAGATACGAATCCCTTGTTCATCTTCGCGCTTAACGAGATTGGGCGTCAAAATGTCATACCAAGAGCGCATCGCCATGCCGCCGTTAATCGTGACAGGCTGAATGGTCGCGTGAGGGAATACGAAGCGCACAGATAATGAGGCAGGCAAGTGCAACTCTGGCACGATGGGCGCAAAGTCGTGACCATCAGCGCCTAAACCGTGTAACCATAGAACGCAATGAGTAGGGTTGGGGCCTGTGCTGTGTTCGATACAGTCAAGCAATGTTTCTGAGGTCATTCTTCAGTGTCCGGATCTTGAAGGGTTTTGAGGGCCTGAAATAACGCACGATAATGTTTGCGCTGTGGCTCCTGACCTTGGCGCAGTGATGCATTGGCCGTAGCTTCTTTGCGCCCCTCACGAATCAATGTGCGGATGTGTTGAATATCTGCATGAGGATATTTTTGTAATAAGGTCGTCAGTGCGGCATCGTCTTTGATGAGGCGGTCACGCAAGGCTTCGAGCCGATGCATGGCTTGCGTTTGCACGCGGGAGCCATTTTTCCATGTGTCCAGGAGAACGCGAATTTCCTCTGCGGGTGCATCTCGCATGAGTTTGCCGACGTAGTGAATCTGTCTACGAAGGCCCTCGCGACTCGTGGTGCGTTGCGCAAGGCGGACCGCATCATAGAGACGTTCAGACAAGGGCAGTTGTTTAAGACGCTCTGGGGATAAGTCCACGAGGTCGCGTCCAAGGTCGACCAAAGCGTGCATGTCGCGTTTTAATTGCGACTTGCTTGGGCCGTCGTAAGGGGACTCATCGGTCCCGTCAGATGTTTGAGGTAATTCTTGTGTCATAGAGCTATCATAAAGCCTCACGCTATCGGACTAATATGACTTCATCAATTTCTTTTCTCCCTGTTGCTGAAAATCGACCGATTTTCGAAGATTTAGTGACTCAGGCACTCAAGCATGCTCAAAGTTTAGGCGCGAGTGATGCCGCAGCCGAGGTTTCCGAAGGACAAGGCCTGGCCGTTTCAGTCCGAAAGGGCCATGTCGAGACCGTTGAGCAAACACGCGATCGTTCGCTGGACGTGACAGTATTTGCCGGACAGCGCCGCGGTTCGGCCTCGACTTCTGATTTTTCTACCAAAGCGCTGCGCGAAACGGTAGAAGCGGCTTGGCATATCGCGCGCTATACCGCTGAGGACCCCGCCGCGGGACTGCCCGAGGCTGATCAGCTGGCGATTGGTGTCAAAAACAAATTGCAGCTCCATCACCCTTGGGCGCTCAGTGTCGAAGAGGCGACTCGACTTGCTGTAGAGGCTGAGCGTGCTGCCTTGGCAACTGATAAGCGCATTACCAACACGGAGGGTGCGGGCGTCGATACCCATGAGGGCCATTTTGTACTAGGGAACACTCGCGGATTTCTAGATGGTTATGCGTATTCAAGGCATGGCTTATCTGTCTCGCCGATTGCTGGACGCGGCCAGTCCATGCAGCGAGACTATTGGTATACCAGTGATCGTCGTGCCGACCGGCTGGCAGATCCCACTGCAGTAGGTCGTTACGCCGCCGAGCGCGCATTGGCACGCCTTTCCGCCCGTCGCATCCCAACGGGCCATTTTCCGGTGCTCTTCGAAGCGCCTCTCGCGCTGGGCTTGCTCGGTGCGTTGACCCATGCGACGAGTGGTGGAGCACTTTATCGCCAGACCAGCTTTTTGTTGGATTCGCTGGGGCATCAACTTTTTCCAACGCACATTAGTGTGCTTGAGGATCCCCATATCAAGGGTGCCATGGGGAGTTCACCTTTTGATGAAGAGGGTGTCATTACTCAGGCGCGCGAGGTGATCAACGCAGGTGTGTTGCAAGGGTATTTCTTGTCCTCCTACACAGCCCGCAAGCTTGGAATGGTAACGACAGGCAATGCGGGTGGCTCTCACAACTTGGTGTTGCGTTCCTCACAGACGCGCCGTAAAGACGATTTTGAGGCGATGTTGCGAAAAATGGGCACCGGTCTGCTGGTGACTGAGTTGATCGGCCAAGGTGTGAACTACGTGACGGGTGATTATTCACGGGGTGCGTTTGGCTATTGGGTCCAAAATGGTCAGATTCAGCATGCTGTCGAAGAAATCACAATTGCCGGAAACCTGAAGGATATGTTTGCCCAAATCGTTGCGGTGGGGTCTGACGCCATCACGCGTGGCAGCAAGACCACGGGCTCGATCCTGATCGAGCGTATGTCGATTGCGGGTACCTAGTGGCTGATTGGTGGATTTTGTTGTAGAATCAAAGGCTTTCCCCGAGTATTGGCATTGTTATTGATGTCCAAGCTTTGTTTTTTGTGGGTGTTTGCACGGGCGGGTAACAACGTTTTGGCAACATACTTTCTCAAAAATCAGGGGAAGTCTTTCTGGGATGGTCCCAGAGAGAATTTATTAGGATCCAATCATGAAGACATTTGTGGCTAAGCCGCATGAAGTCAAGCGTGACTGGTTCGTGATTGACGCGAAGGGCAAAGTCCTCGGTCGTGTGGCCAGCGAAGTCGCACGTCGTTTGCGCGGTAAACACAAACCAGAATTCACGCCCCACGTTGACACTGGCGATTACATCGTCATTATCAACGCCGCTGAGATCGTCGTAACCGGTAATAAGTCGCAAGACAAAAAGTATTTCCGTCACACGACATACCCAGGTGGTATTCGCGAAACGAACTTTGCAAAAATGCAAGAGCGTTTTCCGGGTCGTGCAGTCCAGAAGGCCGTTAAGGGCATGTTGCCCAAAGGTCCTTTGGGTTACGCGATGATCAAAAAGCTGAAGGTATACGCTGGTGCTGAGCATCCGCACTCTGCCCAACAGCCACAGCCCCTCGAATTTTAAGGATAGGCCATGATCGGTAATTGGAATTACGGAACCGGCCGCCGCAAGACTTCGGTGGCTCGCGTCTTCATGAAAAAAGGTGCAGGCAAAATCGTTGTAAACGGCAAGCCCGTTGATGAGTATTTTGCCCGTGAAACAGGTCGTATGGTGGTGCGTCAGCCTCTTGAGTTGACAGGTCACACTGCGTCTTTTGACTTTCATATCAACGTGCACGGTGGCGGCGAAAGCGGTCAAGCGGGTGCGGTGCGTCACGGCATTACCCGTGCGCTCATTGATTACGATGCAACACTCAAGCCTTCGCTGTCGAAAGCTGGCTTTGTGACACGTGATGCACGTGAAGTTGAACGTAAGAAAGTCGGTTTCCACAAAGCACGTCGTCGGAAACAGTTCAGCAAGCGTTAATCACGCATGTACTGATGACTCAACGCGAGATCTATCGAGATCGCGAAACAAACAGGCCGCGCAAGCGGCCTGTTTGTTTTTAATGCGCTCTCGTGTAAATTCGCATGGGATAATGTTGCAACATTCAGGATCACTCTCATGACACAAACATCATCAAAGCGCATCAAGGTTGGCATCGTGGGCGGCACGGGATATACCGGGGTCGAACTATTGCGTATTTTGTCTCAACACCCACAGGTGGACCTTCACGCGATTACGTCGCGTAAAGAAGATGGCATGCCTGTTTCTGATATGTTTCCCAACCTCAGGGGGCATGTGAGTCTGGCGTTTTCTTCACCAGATAAAGCGCCTCTGACCGGATGTGATGTAGTATTTTTTGCAACGCCTCATGGTGTGGCAATGAGTCAAGCCAAAGAGTTGCTCGCAGCGGGCGTGCGAATCATTGATCTTGCTTCGGATTTTCGCCTCAAAGACATCCCAACTTTTGAACATTGGTACAAGATCCCGCATACATGTCCTGAGATCCTTGACGAAGCAGTCTATGGTTTGGTTGAACTCAATCGCGAAGCGATTGCACGTGCGCGCGTGATCGGCAATCCTGGTTGTTATCCCACGACGGTGCTGTTAGGTTTGGCACCCTTGCTCGGCGGCAAACCACTCATTGATACATCAGACATCATCTCTGATTCCAAGTCTGGCGTCAGCGGTGCAGGTCGCAAGGCTGAGGTCGGCATGTTGTTTTCAGAGGCCAGCGATAACTTTAAAGCGTATGGTGTAGCCGGTCATCGACATCATCCCGAAATTAAAGCACAGCTCGATCGCTTGGCAGGGACCTCGGTCGGCTTGACCTTTGTGCCGCATTTGGTTCCGATGATTCGTGGCATGCTCAGCACGATTTATGTTCGAATTTTGCCAGAGGCACGCGAGACCGATTTTCAAGCGCTCTTTGAAAAGCGTTACGCCAATGAGGCGTTTGTGGACGTGATGCCTGCTGGCAGCTTGCCCGATACGCGCTCTGTGCGCGCGTCTAATGCCTTGCGAATTGCGTTACATCGCCCAGGCAATGGTGATCGACTGATTATTCTTGTTGTGCAAGATAATCTTGTCAAAGGCGCAGCGGGTCAGGCCATTCAAAATATGAATTTGATGTTTGGTTTACCTGATAGCGTCGGTTTGAATCAGGTTGCGATTTTGCCTTGAGGAGCGGTTCTTGAGCGGACTCGCGGGTGATCAATTTCCCATCAAAACATTTGTGTTTTGGGTATTAGGTGCTGTCGCATTGATTGCTGCGGGTATGGGAGCGGGCATGTTTTTGACACAGGGCTCGGGGCAAGATTCTTTTGAGCTGAGGTTGCGCACTTTGCAAGCGGCCCAGACTCAGGTCCGAAGTGAGCTTGAGACACAAATCGCTGTGTCGAGCACGCGAATTCAACAGCTTCAAAATGAGTTGACGATTGAGCAAGCAGCCAGAGCTGAACTTGCGAAAAGCCTGTCAACCCTTCAGGAAGAGCTTGGGCGCAGCAAAGATCACTTGGCTTTCTACGAGCAACTCTTGCCCCCCGGGCCACAGGGGGCGATCGCCTTGCGGGCTGTCGAGCTCGAGCGACTAGATCAGACGATTGCCTTCAAGGTGTTGCTCATGCGCAGCGGCAAGCCAGGAGAGCGATTTAATGGACGTTTGCAGTTTGTTGCAACGGGCCTCCAGGACGGGCAGGAGATCACCAAAGTTTTAATACCCTCTCAGAGTTTGACAAATGGCAGCGCGTCAAACTCACCGCTTAATACGCTTGGCGCTGCCACACAGGGCGAGAATAGTCTCAAGCTCAGTGTGGATCAGTTTCAACGAAGTCAGGGAGTGCTTGCCCTTCCCAAGGGTTTTCAGCCAAGTTCTGTTGTGGTCAGTATTTTATCGGGTGACATTGTCCTTGCTTCGCGCAAGGTTGATCTTTAATTTCAATCATAGTTTGCGGTATAGTTGAGCAACTTAGTCGGGTATCTCCGATGACAGAACTATTGCGAAAGTCGCCCTTAAGCAGGGCAGGAGCTAAAAATGAGCACACTGAGCCAAACTGTTGATCTCCAGGCCCCCCCTACGCCTATTCTTTTTACTGATTCGGCAGCAGCCAAAGTCAAAGATCTGTTGATTGAAGAAGGCAATGCCAATCTCAAGCTCCGCGTGTTTGTTCAAGGTGGCGGCTGCTCAGGTTTTCAATATGGATTTACCTTTGACGAAGACGTCAACGACGACGACACCACGCTTGAAAAGAATGGTGTAGCCTTGCTGGTTGATCCAATGAGCTTTCAGTACTTGGTTGGCGCTGAAATTGACTACAAAGAAGACATCGAAGGCTCACAGTTTGTGATTCGCAATCCAAACGCGACAACCACTTGTGGTTGCGGTTCTTCGTTCTCCGTTTAACTCCTCAATTTCAGGCGGGCCAGCAGGCGCCTAATATGCGCGGCCCGCTTGCACCTGTGACTGCAGGATTGCCTGCAGAGATCCCTTGCTGATGCGTCCATGCTAGCCATGCGAACGCCATCGCTTCAACGTCCTGTGTGCCAATTCCCTCGCAATCTGTCATGCGAACAGGGCAGGGCATAGACTGTTGCAAGTCGAGCATCAGAGCCTTGTTGCGTGCCCCTCCGCCACATACCAACACTTCTTTGACATCGCTTGCGTAGGTCATGACGCATTGCGTAACTGTTTGAGCAGTGAGGTGCCTGAGGGTGGCCTGAATGTTGGGTGCATCTTGAGCTGCGAGTGTAAAGGGTGCGAGACGCTGATCCAGCCAGTGGCGGTTAAATAGATCTCGCCCCGTCGATTTAGGCGCGGGCAGCTTAAACCAGGGTTCTGACGCTATCAAGTGCGCCAACACAGTGGCATCAAGCGCTCCTGTATTCCCCCATGCGCCATCTTGATCGAAGCTTTGGCCTGTATGTTGCGCACACCACATATCCATCAGTACATTGGCTGGCCCCGTATCAAACCCGAGGGGTGGTTGTTGCGGACGGAGGATGGAAATGTTGGCAATGCCACCCAAGTTTAAAATGACACGCGTGTAGTCTGCAGGGAAAACTCCGGCATGAAAAATTGGAACGAGTGGAGCACCTTGACCACCCGCCGCAACATCTCGACTCCGGAAATCCGCGATCACGCTAATGCCTGTTAGTTCTGCTAGCAGTGCGGGTGCATTGAGCTGAATCGTAAAACCCAGGTCAGGTCTGTGTCGCACCGTTTGTCCGTGCGCACCCAGCGCGGCAACGTCTTGAGGCGAAACCTGAGCGAGTGACAGCACTTTTTTGACTGCTTGAGCGTAGAGCTCCACTAACGCATTTGCAGCAAGTGCTGAGCGCTCAAGCTCATCTATGCCCTTCGCGTTGAGTCCGAGAAGTTCAGTACGCAGTGTTGGAGGAAAGTCTACTGCAGCACGAGCCAGTAATGTCGGGCGTCCTTGCGGATCAAAGCTCGCAAGCACTGCATCGACACCGTCAAGGCTGGTGCCGGACATTAAGCCTATGTAGAGCGAGGTTTCAGCCAAAAGGGAGTCATCTCTTTAGCGACTGGCAACGTTGCTCATTTCAGGAACGGCTTCCTGAAATTTTGCCAGAACCTGCAACTGTTGTTTATAAGGACCCGCGACTTGTACAAATTTTTCGCGATGCTCTGAAGCAAGCGGCTGAGAGGTCGGCATGTTTGCGGTTGCAGTCAAGGGGTCGATCGGCTTTTCGGCGACGCGGAATTCGTAGTGCAAGTGTGGTCCGGTTGACCAGCCCGTTGAGCCAACATAGCCGATCAAGTCACCTTGTGAAACTTTGCTGCCGGCTTTGAGGCCAGATGCGAAGCGGCTTTGATGTGCATAGAGCGTCGTGATTCTGCTGTGATGCTTGAGGATGACAGTATTGCCGTAGCCATTTCTCCAGCCAACAAACTCAACTGTACCGTCCGCTGTTGCGAGAATCGGTGTGCCATTCGGTGCAGCATAGTCAACGCCGGCATGGTGACCAGACCAAGCTTGTCGACCTGGAAGTTTTCGCATACCGAAAGTCGAACTGATACGAGAAAACTTGAGTGCGCTACGTAAAAATGCTCCTCGCAAACTCTCACCCTCTAGATCGTAATAACCACCTGTATGCCCATCCGGACTAAACCAGACTGCATTATGTGTTTTTCCACCATTCATAAACTCGAGCGCGAGGACGCGACCATTCCCAGCTGAGCGCCCTCCAATCGTGCGAGTTTCATAGACGACGCGAAACTGGTCATTCGGACGCAGACCACGTAAAAAGTCGACTTTGCTGCTGAGGATGTCAGCCATTTGAGAGGTAATGCCGTCGGGAATGCCTGCGACATCCGTCGCGGCAAAGAGAGAGGAGCGAATGGTGCCCACAGCAACTTCGACGTGGGTTTCGAGAGGTTGCAGAAGCTCTTCGGCGACAAAGCCAGACTGTGTGGCTGTAATTTGAAGAGTTTTGGCAACGCCAGCACCGTTGGAGTCTGAATTGGGGGTGTGGTAATAACGGACCCACAACAAATCGCCATCGTCGTTGGTGGCGGCTTGGAAGGAGCGACCGACGTTCAATTTGTAAACCGCACGCGCTTTGGGGTCGCGGGTCAGAAAACTGAGTAGGTTTGAATCGGAAACGTCGACGCGCTTGAGAACTGTTGCGAGTGTATCGCCGGAGCGAATTCGGGTTTCAACGATAAAAGGAGTTTTTTCGGAAGCTTGTTCAACCGGTGCGGCCTCAATGGAAGCAGGCACGGCCACAACATTTAGCACAAGTCTTTGCTCTGGAGCGACCTGGTTTGCTGATTGAGAGTTTGAGTCGGCTGCATCGACTTGCGACGGTTTGATAATGCCGAGCGCCACGGCACCTAAGCCGAGCAATAAAATAGCGCTGACCACTACGCCACGCACCATACCCGAAGAAGATTCTTTTTGACCAAACAGCGGCAAAGCTGAGGTGGTGAGGGTAGGCTTGGTAGTAGAGTGGTTTTTAAAAAGCATTCGTCATAAATCCTATGTGCCGCTAACATCAAGACATCAGTCTGCATTAAGCTTTCGTATAAAACGATGCTTAAACACCACACTCATGCCGGATTATGCGTGGCAGAGCAAGATTAGTTTGCGTATGATGTCAGTCTTGTAAAAAAGTATGTTAGCCGATTTCGAGCGATCAAACAGCTTTTTTGTCACTTTCACCGATCAAATTGGCTTACTTCTTTTATGTTGACCTCAAAATACGCGATTACACCAGAAGTCGAAGCTAACTTACGCATAGTCGAGCGCGGCTGCGATGAGTTGCTGGTCAAGACTGAATTTGCCCAGAAAATGGCGCGTAGCCAGGCGACGGGTATTCCTCTGAGAGTCAAGCTGGGCTTGGATCCTACAGCGCCTGATATTCATCTTGGGCATACTGTCGTGCTCAACAAAATGCGCCAATTACAAAACCTTGGGCACACTGTTATTTTCCTTATTGGCGACTTTACGTCCATGATTGGAGACCCCTCTGGGCGCAACTCAACACGTCCACCGCTCACCCGGGAGCAGATCGAAGAAAACGCTCGGACATATTATGCTCAGGCAAGTTTAGTCTTGGATCCTGCCCGAACCGAAATTCGTTACAACTCTGAGTGGTGCGACCCCTTGGGCGCACGCGGCATGATTCAGCTCGCGTCACGCTATACCGTCGCCCGCATGATGGAGCGGGATGATTTCACCAAGCGCTTCAAGTCTGGGGTGCCGATTTCAGTGCATGAGTTTTTGTATCCGCTTATGCAAGGTTACGATTCTGTCGCACTCAAATCTGACCTAGAGCTTGGGGGAACAGATCAGAAATTCAACCTGTTGGTCGGTCGAGAGCTTCAAAAAGAATACGGCCAGGAGCCGCAGTGTATTTTGACTATGCCTTTGCTTGAGGGTACGGACGGCGTCGAAAAGATGTCTAAGTCGAAAAATAATTACATCGGGATTGGTGAGGCGCCCGAGTCTGTTTTTGGCAAAATCATGTCGATTTCGGACACCATGATGTGGAAATACTTTGATTTGCTGTCGTTTCGCAGTATCGAAGAGGTTACTGCCTTGCGGGCCGAGACCGAAGCGGGTCGCAACCCTCGGGATGCCAAGGTCATGCTAGGCCAGGAAATTGTGGCCCGATTTCACTCGCAGGCAGCCGCAGAGACCGCCTTGGCCGCATTTGAGGCACGCTTTCGAGACGGTGCTATTCCAGAAAATATGCCCGAAGTCACCGTAGCAGGTGCCCCAGTTGGAATCTTGAAGCTGTTGCGAGAGGCAGGGCTGGTAGCGTCCGGTGCTGAGGCTCAGCGCAACGTTGAGCAAGGCGGGGTGCGCATCGACGGTGAACGCGTTGAGGACAAAGGTTTGCAGCTTGAGACAGGCATTTATGTGATTCAGGTCGGTAAGCGTAAGTTTGCCCGCGTAACGGTGACTTGATCTACCCCTAGACTCCTTGAGTCTTTGAGTGAACCAAGGAGCAGTACACTATCACCATTCAATTTTTGCACTTTCATTTCGCTAGGATTCCCATGTTTGATCGCACACTCACTCTAGACCGCGTTGACCCCGATGTTTGGGCTGCCATCCAAAAAGAGGACACGCGGCAAGAACAGCACATTGAGCTGATTGCGTCTGAAAACTATGCCAGCCCCGCTGTCATGCAGGCTCAGGGTTCACAAATGACCAACAAGTACGCCGAAGGTTATCCCGGCAAGCGTTACTACGGTGGTTGCGAATATGTGGATATCGTTGAGCAGCTCGCCATTGATCGCCTCAAGTCCTTGTTCGGCGCTGAGGCAGCAAATGTGCAACCCAATTCTGGCTCACAGGCTAATCAAGCTGTCTATCTGGCTTTCCTGAAACCAGGCGACTCCGTGCTGGGCATGAGCCTGGCGGAGGGCGGTCACTTGACGCACGGTGCTTCAGTCAATTCTTCGGGCAAGCTGTACAACTTTCATCAGTACGGTTTGGATGCGAATGAGGTGTTGGACTACGACAAGGTCGAAGAGTTGGCCAAGACCCAAAAGCCAAAGATGATCGTCGCAGGTGCCTCGGCTTACTCCTTGCGTATGGACTTTGAGCGTCTGGCACGTATTGCTAAAGACAATGGCGCGCTGTTGCTGGTAGACGTTGCGCACTATTCAGGTTTGGTGGCGGGTGGCGCCTACCCTAATCCTGTGCCGCATGCTGATTTTGTGACCTCGACCACACACAAGTCTTTACGTGGCCCACGTGGCGGCGTGATTATGATGAAAGCCGAATACGAAAAGGCGATTAACTCCGCAATTTTCCCAGGTATTCAGGGTGGTCCGTTGATGCATGTCATCGCAGCCAAGGCTGTTGCTTTCCGCGAGGCCGCTACACCAGAGTTCAAGGCGTATGCAGCTCAAGTCGTTAAAAACGCACAAGTATTAGCTGAAACATTGGTCAAGCGGGGTTTGCGAATTGTGTCCGGTCGGACCGAAAGCCATGTCATGTTGGTGGATCTGCGTGCCAAGGGTATTACAGGCAAAGAAGCCGAAGCCGTTTTGGGTGAAGCACACATTACTGTCAACAAAAATGCGATCCCGAACGATCCCGAAAAGCCATTTGTGACAAGCGGTATCCGTCTGGGTACACCTGCAATGACAACACGTGGCTTTAAGGAAACTGAGGCTCTGTTAACAGGAAATTTAATTGCTGATGTGTTTGATAATCCCCGCGATCCGGCAAACATTGCTTCTGTTCGTGAGCGCGTTAATGCGCTAACAGCTTCTTTTCCGGTCTACCGTTAATCTAAGGGCAGCGTTCTACGTTGCTCTGAGTGCTTTGATCAAGGCGACTTCATGAAGTGTCCCTTTTGCGGGAATACCGATACCCAAGTCGTGGACTCGCGAGGCGCGGACGAGGGTGACTTTATCCGCCGTCGCAGGCGTTGTCCCTCTTGTGATCGACGATTTACAACTTACGAGCGTGCTGAGCTCGAAATGCCGGCAATCGTTAAGCGCAACGGTAGCCGCAACGATTACGAGGCCTTTAAGTTGCGTGCGAGTTTATCGCTCGCGCTGCGTAAGCGTCCCGTGAGCACCGAAGAGGTTGATGCCGTTGTCGCACGAATCGAAGAGCGTTTGCTGACTAGCGGGCAGCGAGAGGTTTCTACCGAGTTCTTGGGTGAGCTGGTGATGAATGAATTAAAAAAGCTCGACAAGGTTGCCTATGTGCGCTTTGCCTCCGTTTACAAAAGTTTCGAAGACATCGGTGAGTTTGTCGAAGCAATACGCGAAATGCAAGGTCCGCCTGTGCAGCGCAAAACTTGAATATGAAAGCTTCTCAGTCTCTAGATGTGCGTAATCCCGATCAAGATGTGTTCTTTATGCGGCAGGCTCTCGCACTCGCAGAGGAGGCGCTGTATGTGCCATCGCCCAATCCTCGGGTGGGATGTGTCATTGTGCGTGATGCACAGGTTATTGGTCGCGGCGCGACGCAGGCCGTGGGCTTGCATCATGCTGAAATCATGGCCTTGCAGGATATGCAGGCGCGCGGCTTAAATGCTGAAGGTGCGACGGTTTACATCACGCTCGAACCTTGTAGCCATCATGGTCGTACCCCACCTTGTGTGGACGCGTTGGTCTGCGCCGGGCCTGAGCGCGTTGTATTCGCGCATTTTGATCCTAATCCTGATGTGGCGGGCCGCGGTATGCGCTTGTTACGTGCAGCAGGTATCGAAGTCAATGTAGGTGTGTGCGCGGATCTTGCGCTTGCTATCAACCCAGGTTTCGTATCACGTATGACGCGCGGTACCCCTTACGTTTGGATGAAAATTGCAGCCTCGCTGGATGGTCGTACCGCACTCTCAAATGGTGTATCACAGTGGATCACAAGCTCCGAGGCCCGTGCAGATGGACATCATTGGCGTGCACGCAGTTGCGTGGTGCTTACCGGGATCGGAACAGTACGTTCAGACAACCCACAAATGAACGTGCGGCATGTTGCGACTGCGCGCCAGCCGCGCCGCGCGGTGATTGACCCAGGTTTTGAAATCAACGAGGATGCCGCTATTTTGAAGGGCGAGGGGGCGATCATTTTTACGGGCGATCAAAATTCTGAAAAGTTTGCGCGTTTGAATGATCGTGGCGTACAGGTTGTTTACGTGCCTGAAGAATCGCCGCCCGTATCAGGTCGCGTACGTCGTCGTGTAGATATGCGCGCCATGATGAAATGGCTGGGAGAGCATGATGCGAACGAGGTGCACATCGAGGCGGGCTCAGGTCTGAATGGAGCATTGCTCCAGGCGGACTGTGTGGATGAGTTGCTGGTGTATCTAGCACCGAAGTTATTAGGAGAGGGGATGGGAATGGCTCAATTACCTGCTCTGACCAAACTTGAAGGCGTGCAACGCTTTGAATTTACAGACCTCAAACAGCTAGGGAGCGATGTCCGTTTGCGCGCGCGTCTGCCAGAGCATTGGCGCGAGCTCATGCAAAAAATCCATTTGACTGAATACAGCACAGGACAGACACTTTAATGTTCACTGGGATTGTCGCGGCCGTGGGTCGCATTGAAAAAATTGAGCCTCTCGCAGGTGGTCAAGCGGATGCTGGCGTTCATATAACGATTCATGCTGGCGGTTTAGATCTGAGTGATGTGAGCTTGGGCGACTCGATCGCAATTCAGGGTGCTTGCATGACAGTGGTGTCAAAGCACGCCGAGGGTTTTGCAGTGGACGTGTCTCGTGAAAGTTTGCGACTGACGATGGGATTGGATGCACAAGGTGCCGTCAATCTTGAAAAGTCCTTGCGAGTCGGCGATCAGATTGGCGGCCATATCGTCTCGGGTCACGTTGACGGTCTGGGCGAGGTCATTAAGTTTGAGCCTGTTGGTGAGTCTTGGGAATTGATTGTGCAGGCGCCGGTATCCTTGGCGCCTTTTTTAGCCTACAAGGGCTCGATCACGGTCAATGGCGTCAGTTTGACGGTCAACCGAGTCGAGGATTTGGTGGGTGGGACGCAGTTCAGTATCAATCTGATTCCTCATACGATTGCCGTCACGACCTTGCAGCACCTTAACGTCGGTCAACGGGTCAACCTTGAAGTTGATACGATTGCCCGTTACTGCGAGAGAATGCTTCGCTATCAAAATACCGTCCAATCTTGATTGGATGCTTTGGGTCATACCTAGAATATCCCGTTCGAAATCCTTTATGTCGCGATTATTCACATCGCGTCACTTTATTTGTCGCGAAAGCTCTTGCGCGTCAGATAAAATGACGCGATACTGGCGTCTATTGGTTTAAGAGAGCAAAACCTATGCCAAAACTAAAATCACAAGAAGAGTTGAATCGCTTGGTTGAGCGAATTTCGAAGCACCATGACGGCATCGGTATCGATGCACTATTGCAGTCGCTGGGGGGCGATTTGCAACGTCGTAGCTTGCAGCGACGTTTGGCTGTGTTAGTTGAGCAAGGGTTAGTACAGAGGTTTGGCGAGGCGCGTTCAGTGCGTTATCGCCGCACACCTCGTGTTGTCGATGCATTGATCGAAGATAATGTAAAAGCTCGGGAACAGATGCGTTCCGAGGTTTACGTACCGACCTCATCTGAAGGCGAGGAAATCAAAACCTATGTTCGTCAACCTCGTCAGCTGCGTCCACCAGTCGGCTATAGGTTGGAATTTTTAGAGCGATATCACCCTAATCAAACTGCGTATCTGCCGCAAGGTCTCCGTGATCAACTGCACGCTCTGGGGCGCTCGCCGGCAGAGCAGACTCCCGCAGGTACCTTTGCCCGAGACATTCTTAACCGACTGCTAGTGGATCTTTCTTGGGCATCTTCACAGCTAGAGGGGAACACCTATAGCCGCCTGGATACCGAACGTTTGATTGAATTTGGTCAAGCGGCTGAGGGTAAGGATGCGATGGAAACCCAGATGATCCTGAATCACAAGGACGCGATTGAATATTTAGTGCACGATCCTAAACATGCAAATTTGACGACCGAAGTCGTGATTGCTTTGCATGCCTTTCTATCAGACGGACTGATGGCTGACCCATCTGCCTGCGGTCGTATTCGCACTCGGGCGGTAGAAATTGGGGGCAGCGTCTATTTGCCAGTCGCCTTACCGCAAAGGTTAGAAGAATTGTTCGGGATCGTGGTCAACATGGCTGCGGAAATTCACGATCCTTTTGAGCAGGCATTTTTCCTAATGGTGCACTTACCTTATTTACAACCCTTCGAGGATGTGAATAAGCGGGTGTCGCGATTGGCAGCTAATATCCCTTTTATTCGTCAAAACCTTTGCCCGCTATCGTTCATTGATGTTCCTCAGCAGGCTTACGTGGATGCCATGATTGGCGTCTATGAGTTAAATCGTATTGAGCTACTGCGTGATGTTTTTGTTTGGGCCTACGAACGCTCCTGCCAACAATATGTGGCAGTTAAGCAGAATCTCGTGCCGCCAGATATATTTCGACTACGCTATCGGCAGGTTTTGAGTGACGTTGTCGCGGCGATTGTGCGAAACGATGAATCTGCGACAACTGAAGTCATACAAGCGAGAACACCTATTGCTGTAAATGAGGAAGACAAGGAACACTTCATCCAGCTAGCGCTTGCTGAATTTAAAACCTTGCACCAGGGCAATGTCGTGCGCTTTGGTATTCGGCCTTTGGAGTTCTCTGCTTGGCAGAGTAGGCACACCAATTCGGCCTAATTTATACGTTGTTTGAGGATACGCCTTGCTATTTCAGCCAAAGCTGTCTTTGCCTCGTTAATGCTAGAATGGCGGGCTGTAGTGAAAACGGACAGGTGGCCGAGCGGTTGAAGGCGCACGCCTGGAAAGCGTGTATACGTTCAAAGCGTATCGGGGGTTCGAATCCCCCTCTGTCCGCCAATACTATTTCAAACTGATTCAAGTTAAGCACCTTCGGGTGCTTTTTCTTTTGGCTGCGAATTGTGGGTACGAGTGATGATGATGCGCTTGTACGAATGGATACCTTTATGTTACCATTCAACGTGGCCTTTCAAGTACTCGAACTTCTGCTAGATGACGG
>CAWUWN010000006.1:0-147873 GCA_963926265.1 uncultured Burkholderiaceae bacterium | reverse complement strand
AGTAGTCCGAGGTCGGGAAAGCCGGCCACATGGCGAAGGGGGGCAGTTGAAGTGGTTTGTTTGGTTAATTAACTGACTTTAGTGAGGTGAAGACCTTTGATAATCAGTGAAATGCAAAGCAAACTGGCAACATGGTCAACGCAATTAGAATCACTAAAAAAAACACGTTATGACTATATCGCCTTTGGTATGACCAACACTTCAATGGAGAGCCGGATGCGCTGAGAGATGCAAGTTCGGTTCGGAGAGGAGAGGCAGGGAAAT
Organism: uncultured Burkholderiaceae bacterium; assembly: GCA_963926265.1. Classification (GTDB taxonomy): domain Bacteria; phylum Pseudomonadota; class Gammaproteobacteria; order Burkholderiales; family Burkholderiaceae_B; genus Zwartia. Next base: position 147,609 of record CAWUWN010000006.1, on the reverse strand, counting down.
AGTTCGACTACGCCCTGTCTCTTACTCTACTTCCCATGGCCAAAGGCTTTACAAACCTAGTTGCCATCATGGACTGGGCGAGCCGCAAGGTCTTGGCTTGGCGAATATCCAATACGCTGACAACAGATTTTTGTATTGAAGCGCTTCAAGAGGCCCTTGGTCGCTATGGCAAGCCAGAGATTTTTAATACTGACCAAGGCAGCCAATTCACCAGCGAGGACTTCACGGGGGTGTTGAAAGAAAAGGTATTCGGATCAGTATGGATGGAAAAGGCCGTTGGGTAGATAATGTTTTTGTTGAACGACTTTGGCGCTCTGTAAAGTACGAGAACGTTTATCTTAGGGCGTACGAATCAATGGCGGCATTACGCGAGGGCATCAAAGACTACTTTTTGTTTTACAACACAAAAAGAACGCATCAATCACTTGCCAAGCAGACACCAGATGAGGTTTACTTTAAAGACAACGGGCTGAAGGAAGCGGCCTGATATGACCGATCAATGACTTTCACTTATCTTCCTCGAAATGCTGTCCAACGTAGTCAGACCAATGCTGTCACGCACACTTGATACCAAGACGCAGAGGAGATGTCGAATTCCCCAAAGGAGGCGTTCGTCATGTGATTCCATGGAAGGGACATTACGAGATCAAAAAATGAAAAACTGGGTGTACAACAGCAAACGGATCAAAATTATTGACACGAACCTATTGCTTCCGGACAGCGACGAATCCAATGACCTATTTGTCGATGACAAATTCAATTTAGCAATTTGGGATAAGTCACTGGGAATACATATTGGTAGTGCAAAACAAAATTATGACGGCAGTTACACCGGATACTTCGCATATGGAATGCACGCAATAGACATATCAGGGAACTCGTTGCGTGAACTTGCACATGATGCCTACACAAATCATTTGTGGTCGTTAGATAATTAGACAGAAAGACTTTCCAAGTAATGAATGCGTGTTCGAATGTGTATGAATCAAATCGTTACAAATAGTATGCGACTAACTAGGTCTAGAAGACAATGGCGCTAAACTATTCGCTTAATTCATTCAAAATTTTTCTCATCCAACTTGGAATCGCTGAGATTTTGCATCTTGTCTGAACGAATAATAATTATCACCAACTCAACTTACACCAAATAGGTGCAAAAGCTCTCAAGCTGCCTGATGGCAATTACCTTTTTCCAAGGATAGCTTCAAATGATATTCCGCTTTTTTTATCTCACTATCTTTGTTCTACTTTTCGGCTTATCTGGGTGCGCTCTCACTACTGACTACGTTGCACTCACCTACACTCAGCAACAAAGTGTTACCACCATTGATGGCGCAAGCAATGTAAAAGTTAATGTGCAGGTTATTGATCAGCGGCAAGACAAAAGTAAAGTAGGCAGTAAGAAAAATGGCTATGGAATGGAGATGGCTCCAATTCTTGCGACAGAGGATGTGGCAATTACAATTAGTAGAGCTATCGGACAGGAACTTGTAGCCCGAGGTTTTGCGCTATCTACGGACTCCTCAACCATACTAGTCAATGGTGAAATAATCCGCTTCTCCAATGACTTTAAGATGGGATTTTTTGCTGGAGATGCAATTGCCGACTTAACAATAGTAGTTAGCGTGAAATCACCAAAGGGTGAAGTTCAATACTTTAAAAATATTACAGCTCAGGGCATTGAGCCAAATACTCAACTTGCAACAGGTGAAAACGCAAAGCTTGCATTAAATAGAGCTCTTGAGAATGGAATTAAGATTTTGTTCGAAGACCAAGCATTTTTGTCTTCCCTGACTAATTCAGCTACGACAAATATTAAAAAATAATCTTCCTGTGAAGCGATCGAAATTTGATTTGACAGTAATCCAGTTTGTGAGGCATATTTGTCAGATCAAATTGACAATATCAAAAATCAATACTATCTATTCTTACTCGGGAATGGCAACAAGGAATAGATACTATTGACTGACGTTTGTGGTTTAGTAGACGGAAGTCTCGAAGCAGGGGTTAATCCTGCCTCTCTCATCAGGCGGATAATATTTTGTGTCGCTGTACTTCGCAACGTCAACCAGACGCTCGGCTTATCATCCACCACAATAGCGCATCCACTTTCACGAAAACCAATGGTTGCGTCGATATACGTCTGCATCTGGTCAGCCAAGAGGGCGACCAAGTATTGATAGCTCATCGGCTCAAAGCCATAGACCTGCTCAATAAATACACTGGTTTCTTCAATAAATTGCATACGGCAAAAAGATTCAGGTTTATCTGACCATTCTGCCTTGGGAATCCTGCATCGCATTGCATCTGGAATTTCCGCCAGTTTGGTACGGACTCGAATATTTTGAGACTGTCTAATTTCAATAGGTGTTTTGTATCTCATTTTAAAAAATCCTTAAAACTTGAATTGGTCACTTGCGGAAAATTGTGATTCAGAAATGCTTTTCCTGCGTTTCGAATAATTTAAGTTTCAAACCCATCGCACCTATGGAGTGTGTAGATATCTGAATCACCTAAGGGGTAGCGTTTAGTCTTGCATCTGCCGGCGATCCAATTCGCACATTCAGCGCAGGTGAGCCTATCGTCACCGGACCGATCCCTAGTTACTAAGGAACAAGCCAACGTTTCAGCTTCAATGGGATCTAACCCTTTTGCGGCAAAGACTCTTGCTCGATCCATTGCTGTATTTGCTTCTGCCTCTGACCAATGACCCCATTGATCAGGTGACTGAAGCCCCTCCGGACCTTTCATTATCGCCACCGCATTGATTGCGCCAGTGCCTTCCATAGCCCTCTTATGTGTCGCTGGTGGGTAATATCCGCAGTCTTTTGTTGACTGATCTAAGAATCTCAATCTCCACCAGCTAAATACTTGGTGATGGTGATTATCAGAATTATTGAAATGCTCATCTTGCGAACCTAAAAAACCTAATTTATCTAATTGCTCTAAGTTGTTTAGGTTTATTGGGTTGCTAGCCCGAGTATTTCTTAGAACTGAAGTCTTTAAACTATCCAAATATTTACCCATTTAGCACCTTTGGATTGATAAGGAAGCTGCATGATGGGCGACCTCCTGCCGCGCCAGGAAACGTCTCTAACTTGGCTAAATAATCTAAATCAACAAGCATTTGTAGCGCCAGGTTAATTTCCTTGGTGTTGGTTAGGTTGCTCCACCCCTTTTGGGATATATCTCCAGTCTTAAACTCACTTTTCAATTTGCCAGATTTAATCTTGGCGAGTATTGCTTGAGCTGTAAATGAATGAGATTGAATGCCCGCGTTGTAGGTTCGTTCTGCATGCGTTTGGAGGTACTCCGCCCACGCTAAAGCTCGACTCAACGAGATGGCACTGACCTTTGTTTCACCATCAACCAATGCACTCAATAAGGCAAGGGCTGGAATTAGCTTTCGATATTTACTGAAATGCGATTCCAATGCAGGATGGCGCTCAGAGTTACGTAGATTATTCTCAAACTCATGTCGCCACTCATCAAACATATCCTGAGCATTAGCCGAAAAAACATAAACAACTGGACTTTCCTGCCCTTGATCATCAATTGTCGGAACAAGGTTATCTAAGCGAGTAAATACATCAAAAGCTATTGTTTTAGCTACTGAATCTGGGTATCGATCAATATTTGTCCAACTACTGTTTAAGTCGGGCCAGACTAACAAACCAAAACGTTGCAATAGCCCGTCATCTCCAGCTCCGCCTGATACAGCGTCTTTTACATAAGCCTGGATTTTTCCTGGCTGAATATTGCCAAGCAAAGAAATACAAACAGCTGGAATGTGCAGGTAGGCTCCTCGCATAATGCGATCAAACGTGTACCCTTGATTTCCGTCGTAGCCTTGTAGGTAAAACGCACGAGCTCCCTCCTGACCTTCCTTATCTAGGCTGCACAACAGTCCGTGTATTTCGTCCCGATACACCAATGTTCCTAGGGGATTCTCAATAAGTATCTGACCGAGTGCCTCCACCGTGGAATCATTGACTATGTATCTTTTCAGTTCCGGTGGCACTTCTTCAGACTGTCTGCTATTTATCAATTCAAGTTCGGCTTCGGCAAGCCTGCCTTGACTCAGTAATTTTTGCGCCTGTTTTTCGGCATTCTTCTTCAACAATTCGGACATTTTTGATTTGCATTCAAATTCATCAAGTGCTTGAGTAAATATTTTCTGTGCATCAATAGCGAGTCTATTTAACGGTTTGATTGCCTCATTGACTGCTGGACTTTTCATAACACCAGGGCGACCGACCACCATGCACCACAGATTAGGGATGACTAACCAATCATCTTGACGTTTTGGTCTAAGCGCAGCCTTACGACCAATGAGACTAGATATTGCTGTTATGGCTGCAACTGCCACAAAGTCAGGAGGGCATTGCATACGCGCGGCGATGTCTTGGACCCAAGCTCGCAACTGCTTGGGCAATAAGTCATAATCAAACGTTGCCACTGGCAATAATGGATCAGGAATTGGCTGTGGGTCAGCCCATCCGTTTTGATCTATGCTCTGCTGCTTATCGAATGCTCTATTTTCGAGAGTGGTTAAATCATCCAGGATATTCTTATCCATGATTTATCCCAGCGGCAGTTAATCCGGCTTGTATTCTTGCAGCGGCTAACGTTAATCTATCTTTTATCTCGTTGCTAACCGCGTGCGTTTTTGACAAGTCTATTGCAACTATTGCGACAATCTGAGCTTCAAAAGCAATAGCTTGCAAAACATCAGTGGCAGGAAAAGGTCTTTTTTCAGGCTTTCCAAACGCTCCTATTAGTCGCTCCGGAAAAAGATCATGCATCGTTAGACCGATTGCACTAAGAACCTCGTTTGGGTTACATCCGGCAAAACAATGTATCAGCAACCTCCCATCATCTAGCTCTCTAACTGATAGGGAAGCAGTGCGATCCTCATGGCTGGGACATTTACAAATCCAGCGACATGGCCCCGTGCGCTTTGAAATCAAGCGAGATAAAAGTACATCAGAGCTACTCATGGCTTACACAGCCGTCTACATCATTAACGACTCCCAAAATTTGTGCAGCGACAATTGGAAACTTTTCTGAAGCAACAAAATAATCACGCCCAAGCTTGATCAAAGCACCTTCTGCTGTGAGTTTTAGTCTGTTGTATTTAACAAAATGATCAAAGGACTCTTGTCGAGACCAGATAGTACGAATCCATATAGGCGCTGACTCTGCGTAATAGTCACGCTTGCGTGCAAGTAACTCTAAATTCATCATATTGCTCCGTAATAGACCGCTTCCGGCGGATTAAGGAGATGATGACTTAACTTTAAATCTTAATAAACATCAAAAAAAGGTGCCAATTAAAGCAAACATGTTTTGATTAGGAAAAACATAAATTAGTTGCACTGATTGCAATACACAAAATTTTTGACTTAGCTGTTTACATATTTCCTTAGTTGCTCTCGACCGACTCTAACTTTGGCGGAAGTTAGATATTTTTTTGCTAATCGTTCAAACTCAGGGCGACTAAGCCCAGATGTTGAGCGGTTTTCCTCAATTATTAAATCAATCATTATTCGTCTAATTTCTTTTATCGCATCTTTTTTTTCAACCATTTCTTGTTTATTCAAAATATCAAAGTACTTTAGCGTGTCACGTACTAACGCATCAAAGTCTGGTACACCAAAAGCCGTTGCCTGTTCACTTTTACTAGCATTCGCTGCCTTATTTTTTTTCCTACCGTCCAAACGAGCTTGCCTCGCTTGCTCTTTTTGTTCTTCAGATTCTTTGAAGGCTTTTTGAACACCCTGAATAGTTTGTGTAGCTCGATAAAGTTCGACGTGCAATCGCTCCCAGTCCCTTCGCTCCTCTCTGAGAACATCTAATAACTGATCAAGACTTAAACCTCCGACATCCTCCATAAACTCACGCTCTTCTTGCTCAGCCTCGTATCGCTCACGAAAGTTAGTCATTTCATAAGCAGTATTTGCAATAAGATCATCATCTATAACCGCTTCATTTTCTGCGACCTCATATCTCTCCTTCTCCTGCTCTTTGTCATGGTCTTGCAGGCTATGTTTCTTCATGCTCATGTCCAAGCCCTCCCTAAGCTCTCACGCAACGAATCTGTATTGAGATGCGAATATCTTATCGCCATTAGTGGCGTTTTGTGATTGAGCGCCTGCATGATAGTCACAACACTCGCACCTGACTGTGCCAGAATAGAAGCTGCTATATGCCTGCAATGGTGAAACGTCCAATCCGCTGGTAAATCGGCAAGCTTGAGTGCATTTTGCCAGGCACGATCAAAGTTCTTCGTCCCAAAAACATCATCCTTATCAGTCGTAAATTCAGACTTTATTCGAGTTAACTCCTTAACGACCCAAGGCAAAATTGGCGTGCGATGCGCTGTGCCATTCTTGGTACGAGCCGTATCGGCAAAGCCTTCGACTAAATTAATTTGTCCCCACGTGAGGCTCTGCAGCGTACCTTTACGCCAACCCGTAGTGCACGCCATGGCAACGAGCGCGGCGAGCTTGCTATTGCGGCTTATCCGACAGGCGGCAACTAATCGCCTTACGTCATTCAAGGTTACTGTCAACGTGCGTCCAGCACTCTCCTCCATACGAGTGACTCCACGCATGGGCGATATAAAACCTCGAGGCAAAAGCCTGCGCCGCTTTAGTTCTTTAAATATGGTGCCTAGGCATGCGACATGGCGATTGATTGTCGATGGCGACAATGGCACGCCTGAAAGCGTCTTTCTGACACCTGTGGTGGTAGTCAATACCTTGATCTTTCCACGTCTGATGAGAGCATCTATGCCATCTTCAACGTCGTCTGTAGTGATAGTGGTGAGGTCTTTGTGCTGGAAGAAGCTGACCCAATAGTCAACTCGAGCGGCGAACGAGCGGTCTCGTCCTGTGTATGATGAAACAACTGCCAGTGCCATGTCTGAGAAAGAGTTCGACATGAATTATCTCCTGAATAAGCCCGAAATGTAGCGATGGTTTTAGCCATTGCTGCCTTCCGCCGGAAACGGCTATCAGAAGTAGGTTGGCTCCCCGAGCTGGGCTCGAACCAGCGACCTGCGGATTAACAGTCCGTCGCTCTACCGACTGAGCTATCAGGGAACAGAGCAAAATTATAGCATAAGAAAAACGCGTTCAGCTAGGGCTTCACTTCCTTGGAGGCAGGCCCGTATGCTGAGTCAACATCCTGCCGGATCGGACAGGTTTGGCCGACCTACTGGACGCCGCTTGCTTGACAGATGAGCTCGTATTTGTCGTCTTCACAATGGTCTTTGCGCCTGCTTTCATAGGTGCCTGAACGACGGGCTTTCCAAAAGTCGCGACAGGCCTGACTGGCTGACCGGAGCGCACGGGCTGGGCAGTTTTTACGCCCCGCGCTCCAACAGCCTCAGTACTATTTTTGCGCCGAACACTCGTGTAACTGCCATCCGTTTGTGGCTGATGAAATGGAATCAAATGTTTTTTTCCATTACCGATTAGATCGGAGCGTCCCATCGCCTTGAGCGCCTCGCGCAATAAGGGCCAATTATTGGCATCGTGATACCGTAAAAATGCTTTATGCAAACGACGGCGGCGATCACCGCGCACGATATCGACCGTTTCACTCTCACGCGTCACGCGACTCAGTGGATTGCGTCCAGAGTGATACATCGCGGTTGCTGTCGCCATCGGGCTCGGGTAAAACGTTTGCACTTGATCCGCACGAAATCCGTGACTCTTGAGCCACAGGGCCAGATGCATCATGTCTTCGTCAGCAGTACCAGGGTGAGCGGCAATAAAGTACGGGACTAAAAACTGCTTTTTACCCGCTTCAAGGCTGAACTTATCGAACAGCTGCTTAAACCGATCGTAGCTTCCAATACCCGGCTTCATCATCTTGGATAAAGGCCCCATCTCGGTATGCTCTGGTGCAATCTTGAGATAGCCGCCCACGTGGTGTGTCACGAGCTCTTTGATGTACTCAGGCGATTTGACCGCCAAGTCATACCGCAGGCCCGAACCAATCAGGATTTTCTTCACGCCTTTCACGGCGCGAGCCCGTCGATACATATGGATCAATGAGCTGTGATCTGTATTGAGGTTTTGGCACACATCCGGATAGACGCAACTCGGCTTGCGACAGGCAGACTCAATCTCGGGACTCTTGCAGCCGATGCGGTACATATTGGCAGTCGGACCGCCCAAGTCTGAAATCACACCTGTAAAACCTGGCACCTTGTCGCGGATATCCTCGATCTCACGAATGACGGAGTCTTCGCTACGGCTTTGGATAATGCGACCTTCGTGTTCAGTGATCGAGCAAAACGTACAGCCACCAAAGCAGCCACGCATAATATTGACACTAAAGCGAATCATCTCCCACGCGGGGATCTTGGTTGCGCCATCATGACCGCCGTTTTCATCCGCATAGTTAGGATGAGGACTGCGTGCGTAGGGCAAATCAAACACCAAATCCATTTCTGCTGTCGTCAGCGGAATGGGAGGCGGCGTAATCCAAACATCGCGTGCAGTTCTGCCATCTCCATGCGCCTGAACGATCGCGCGTGCGTTCCCTGGGTTCGTTTCCAGATGCAGCACACGGTTTGCGTGCGCATACAACACGGGATCAGACTTCACCTGTTCGTAAGAAGGCAGTCGAATGACGCTGCGGTCACGGGGCGGAACCTTGAGCTTGCCTTTGACTTGCAAGGAAGGATTAGGCTGAAAAAGAAGGGGCGATTCAGTTTTACCGCCCTTAGTGACTTTCGCAGCCTTAGTATCCTTGGCCGCAGTTTTAGAGTTGACCTCGTCGGCAACGGCACGCGCCTCATCATTGCGCGCACAGCTTTCGCCTTGTTCGAGGGCTTGCTCACTAATCATCAAATAGGGATTGACGTGGGCCTCTACCCTGCCCGGCGCATCGACACTCGTCGAGTCAATCTCAAACCAACCCTCGGGAGTCTCGCGGCGCACAAAAGCCGTTCCGCGCACATCGGTAATATTTTGCACAGGCTCTTTTGCAGCCAAACGGTGGGCGATTTCTACCACTGCGCGCTCAGCGTTGCCATACAGGAGCAAATCACATTTGCTATCGACCACGACCGAACGACGGACTTTGTCAGACCAATAGTCGTAGTGTGCGATCCGTCGCAGTGAACCTTCGATGCCGCCCAAGATAATCGGCACGTCTTTGTAGGCTTCTTTACAGCGCTGGGTATAGACAATCGCGGCGCGATCGGGACGCTTGCCGCCGACATCACCAGCCGTATAAGCGTCATCACTGCGCATTTTGCGATCCGCCGTATACCGGTTGATCATCGAGTCCATATTGCCCGCAGTCACGCCAAAGAACAGATTGGGCTTGCCGAGGACTTTGAAGGGATCGGCGCTTTGCCAATCCGGCTGGGCAATGATGCCCACACGGAACCCTTGGTTTTCAAGCATCCGTCCAATCACGGCCATACCAAAGCTTGGATGATCCACGTACGCGTCACCCGTCACGATAATGATGTCGCAGCTATCCCAACCAAGCTGGGTCATTTCATCGCGACTCGTCGGCAGAAAAGGCGCCACACCAAAGCGAGCCGCCCAGAACTTGCGATAACTGCTCAGGGGTTTTGCGTTGCGGGGGAAAAGGGATACATCGTCGTAGGTAGTCATATCAATCCTGGCAATGCTCTCGGCATCAAAACATTGCCTGAAAGATCTAAACCCCTATTATCCAAGTAATTACCCTTATCGACAAGGTTCGCCTCAAAACCCAAAGGGTCTTAGAGGGCTGAAAACCGTTACCTAAGAGGTCAAAATGCAACAAGAAAGCCCTGATTTTGGTCTGATATACTTTTAAAAGAGCCGATGTAGCTCAGTTGGTAGAGCAGCGCATTCGTAATGCGAAGGTCGTCAGTTCGATTCCGATCATCGGCACCAGTTCAAAACAAAGGGTTTACATGCAACGCTGCCCTTGGTGCGAAGGTTCAGACCTTTACCGTCACTACCACGACACCGAATGGGGTGTCCCCATGCACGAGGATCGGGCATTGTTTGAGCTGATCAATCTCGAGGGCGCCCAAGCTGGTCTTTCTTGGTCAACGGTTTTAAATAAACTTTTGTGGCAGTTTGTTGATCACAAACCGATTCAAAATAATCGACTGTGCCTGGCAGACATTCCAGCCAAAACCGCTGGCTCCGACGCTATGAGCAAAGCATTACAAAAAATTGGCTTTAAGTTTGTGGGTTCGACTATTTGCTATGCCTTTATGCAGGCCTCAGGGATGGTCAATGATTATTTGGTCACATGCCACCGGCACGTCACCGTTCAGTAGATAGTTCTGCAGCGTCATCACCACCAGAATTAGTCTAGGATAGAGGTTTTAAATCTGTAGGTTCACCAGGCTCCCTATGCGCTCTGACCTTGCTATTGCCCAAGCCGCACAAAAAACACCTATCCTAAAGCTTGCACAAGCCAAAGCAGACATTCCAGAGGATGCCTTAGAGCCTTACGGTCGCTTTAAAGCCAAGCTTTCCCTCGACTACATCCGCTCACTCCAAGATCGACCTAATGGAAAACTCGTCCTAGTCACGGCGATCTCTCCCACACCTGCGGGCGAAGGCAAAACCACTACCACCGTCGGCCTTGGCGATGCACTCAATCACATCGGTAAGCGCGCCATGATTTGTTTGCGTGAGCCCTCGCTCGGTCCTGTATTCGGCATGAAAGGCGGTGCAGCCGGTGGCGGTATGGCACAAGTCGTGCCGATGGAAGACATCAACCTGCACTTTACAGGTGACTTTAACGCTATCGCCTTAGCCAATAACCTGTTAGCAGCACTGATCGACAACCACATCCACCACGGTAATAAACTACAGTTCGACGTACGACGCATCACCTGGCGACGGGTGGTCGACCTCAACGACCGTGCCCTTCGGCAAATCGTCGTCGGCCTCGGCGGGACCGCCAATGGCTTTCCTCGCGAGGATCACTTTGACATTGTGGTCGCCTCTGAGGTGATGGCGATTTTCTGTTTAGTCAATAACCTACAAGACCTCAAAAAACGCCTCGGCGACATCGTTGTCGGCCATTCACTTACCGGCAAACTCATCCTTGCGCGAGATTTACAGGCGCAAGGTGCCATGGCTGCACTACTCAAAGAAGCCCTCGCACCCAATATTGTGCAAACGCTTGAAAATAACCTCGCCATTGTGCATGGTGGCCCTTTGCCAACATTGCACACGGTTGCAACTCCGTGCTCGCCACCTCCACAGCGCTCAAACTTGCAGACTACGTTGTCACTGAGGCAGGTTTTGGAGCCGACCTTGGTGCCGAAAAGTTTCTAGATATTAAATGTCGCAAAGCAGACTTGGCACCCTCAGCCGTTGTACTCGTAGCGACCGTACGCGCCCTGAAATATCATGGAGGTGTCGAGGTCAAAGACGTCGGTACAGAAAACCTCAACGCCCTGCGGGCAGGCCTCGTCAACCTTGAGCGTCATATTCACAACATCCAACATAACTTTGGACTGCCTTGCGTCGTCGCAATCAATCATCGAACCGAGGACACACCCGCCGAAATCGCTCTCCTCAAATCCACTGCCGCGGCACTCGGCGTTGAGGTAGTCTTGGCAGAGCACTGGGCCAAAGGTGGCTCCGGTGCTACTGAACTCGCACATGCGGTCGTCAAGCTTTGCGAACAACCTAATCACTTTAAGTTTTTATACGAAGACGATGCGTCGCTGTTAGAAAAAGTCGGCACCATCGCCGTCAAAACTTATGGCGCAGATGGCATCACCTGCGACGCCAAAGTGAGAGCTCAGTTCGCACAACTTGAAGCAGATGGCTATGGCCATCTGCCTGTTTGTATCGCCAAAACACAATACTCATTTTCCTCAGATGCCAAGTTACGCGGCGCGCCCAGCGGTCATACCCTCGCGATTCGTGAAGTCCGACTTGCAGCGGGGGCCGGTTTTGTGGTGGTCGTGTGCGGCGACATCATGACCATGCCTGGACTACCTGTCGTGCCTGCTGCTAATGGTATCGACATCAACGAGGCCGGCGACATCACCGGACTGTCGTAGACCTCATATAAGCCCTTATAATCAAAGACAATATGTCGATTATTTTCCAACTCCTTTGCTTGCACCTCGTGCGAGTTTTGCGTATTGCTTTGACTGCGGTCACGATTAGCTTCGTCATTTCAGGCTGCTCGACCGCACCCCCAGAAGGACTCACCTCAGTCACCCCGTTTGACGTGAACCGCTACCTCGGCAAATGGTTTGAAATCGCCCGGCTAGATCACTCTTTTGAGCGCGGCCTCATGGATGTCAGCGCCACATACTCTCTCAAACCAGACGGTAGCCTCGAGGTCATCAATCGCGGCTTCAACACCAAAAAAGACGCATGGAAGTCCGCCACGGGACGCGCCTTATTTACAGGCAGCCAAAACCAAGGTTCACTCAAGGTCTCTTTCTTTGGCCCGTTTTACGGCGGTTACCATGTGCTAGCCCTTGATCAAACAAACTATCAGTGGGCACTGGTCGCTGGCCCGGATCGTGACTATTTGTGGATACTGGCGCGCACCAAAACACTTGCGCCTGCCATTCGTGAACAACTTATCGCACAAGCAAAAAAAATGGGTTTTGCGACAGACAGTCTCATCTGGGTAGCACACACCAGAGCAGACAATTAAACGCCAAGGTCGCAGACTTTCATGGATATTTTTAAAAATGAGATACGCGATCACGTAGTGGCCGCATACGAAACAGGACGCGAAGAACTGAAAAACGTATTTCAGTTTATCCGCGAAGCTTGGGTGCTCATCCTTTTATTGTTTGCGCTGATCGGAATTGTCATTTGGTTAGCAAAACCCGCACCGCCGAAACACGTCCTAATGGGTGCGGGATCAGACGGCGGCTCCTATGACAATCTTGTCAAACACTATGTCGACTACTTTAAGAAAAACGGCGTCACACTCGAAATTGAACAAACAAAGGGAGCCGCCGACAATATTCTCAGACTCAAAGATCGTAAGGACCACATGCAAGCAGCATTTGTTCAAGGTGGATTGATTATCAATCGCGAGCAAGTGCAAGGCATCCAATCGCTTGGCAGCGTTGGTTACGAGCCATTATGGATTTTTTACAGAAGTGACTTGTTTCATCTCGACTCAAAGAAAAAGTTTCAATTCTTTGATCATCCCATCTCGATCGGAGAACCCGGCAGCGGCACCTACGTTCATGCACTTCGCCTATTGCAGCTCGATCACATCGAACTGTCTGACAATTTCAAAACACTTTCTAACAAAGAGGCCTTAGAAGCTTTTAAAAATGGCACGATCTATTCCATTGTTATGGTCGACGGTATAGAGTCAGAAAACGTCCAAGCCATGATCAATGATCCCCGTGCGCGCATGGCAGGGCTTGAGCGGGCCGAAGCTTTTGCTCGTCTGCTACCCTATTACCATGTCCTCACGATCCCAGAGGGCTCCTTGAGCGTGTCGCGCAACGAACCTTCCCAGACAATTGAAACAGTTGCGCCGACCACAAATCTTGTGATCGATCCTGAGATGCATCCAGCCATTCAATTGCTGTTTCTCCAGGCCGCCCAAAAAATTAACGGTGGTCGCTCGTTTTTTTCGAAGTATGGGGAGTTTCCTGACTTTAAAGAATCGGTAGTCGAAGAAAGCGATGTAGCCAAAATTTATTATAAAAATGGCCCGCCAAAATTGTTGGAATATGTGCCCTTTTGGGTAGCCGAATTTCTCGATCGTATGCTGATTTTATTGTTGCCCTTGGCCGCCTTCGCCTATCCAATTATCAAGTCAATGCCTGGTTATCGGCTGAGTCGCGTGCGCTCACGTCTCAACGAGGTCTATGGTGCTCTCAAGCTCTTTGAACAAGAGCTTGTCACCCAATATGATTCCAGCCAGCACGATGAATACCTAAAAATAATCGATGCACTCGACAAGCGTGCTCAAAACCTCCGCGTGCCACGCTCGTTGGTGAGCGAGTACTTTACCCTTCGCACCACCATCAATTTTGTCAGAAACTTGATCGAGAGACCTCTGCCCGCGCGCGACGCCTAATCAGTCTTACGAGACAAGCCCTTGGGTAAGGGGAATGAAACGCTCTCATGCAAACCATCCATGGTGCGCACAGAGACTGCACCAAGCTCTTTGAGTCGGTGAATCACCTGCTGGACCAGTAACTCAGGCGCGGAGGCCCCCGCAGTAATGCCGATCCGCTGGCGGCCCTCTAACCAAGCAGGATCGATGGACTCAGGCCCGTCAATCAAGAACGAAGCAATGCCCATGCGCTCGGCGACTTCGCGCAGACGATTAGAGTTGGAGCTGTTTGCACTGCCTACCACCAACACCAAATCAGACGCAGGTGCGAGAATCTTGACCGCATCCTGACGATTTTGAGTGGCATAGCAGATGTCACTCTTTTTGGGCTCTTGAATATGCGGGAACCTCGTGCGTAAAGCTTGTGCCACTTCGGCCGCATCGTCCACGGATAGCGTGGTCTGGGTCACAAAAGCGAGCTTATCTGGGTGGGCGACTTGCAAAGCCAACACATCAGCTGCTGTCTCCACTAAGTACATTCCTTCTTTGGACTGACCGAGCGTACCTTCAACCTCTGGATGCCCTTGGTGACCGATCATGATGATCTCACAGCCCGCTGCACGCATCCGCTCAACTTCGACATGAACCTTGGTCACTAAAGGACAGGTCGCGTCAAAAATCTGTAAACCACGCTGAGCCGCTTCTGCGCGGATGGCCTTGGATACACCATGTGCAGAAAAGATGACGATGCTACCTTCAGGCGCCTCGTCTAGTTCATCGATAAAAATCGCACCTTTGTGACGCAGATCTTCGACGACAAAACGATTATGGACAATTTCATGGCGCACATAGATCGGCGCACCATGCAACTCGATCGCGCGCTCGACAATGTCAATTGCACGATCAACACCTGCGCAAAATCCGCGCGGTTGTGCCAAGAGGATTTCAGCACCTGAACTTTGCATCACAGCACTCCGAGCAAATCGACATCCACGCGTAGCGTCAAGCCAGCCAAAGGATGATTAAAGTCGAATAAGGCTGAATCTTCGGCGATGTCTTTGAGGACACCCGAGTAACGCCCCCCATTTGGGGCAGTGAACTCCACCATATCACCTGGATTAAAGTTGGCGTCATCGCCGGCATGCTGATCAAGCATGGCGCGCGATACGCGCTGAATCAAATCTGGATTGCGATCACCATAAGCCTCGACAGGCAAAAGCGTATAACTAAAACAATCTCCTTCAGGATGCCCGAGTAAAGGGGTCTCCATGCCTGGCGACCATTGGCCACTGCCGAGCTGTAGGGTTGCGGGTCGGCCATTAAAAGTGTCGATAAAAGTCGAACCCGCTGCAGGTCCGTCCTCGATCACAATGCGATAGTGAAGCGTAAGGTATGAGTCCGCACGGACAACTGGCGTCATATTGGGGGCCTGATCAGTCAAAATCTGTCACCGTAGAGGGCTTTGCTAAACACCTATTTTAGAGCCTTCCCGATGACCTTGCGCGAACAACTCCCCCCCGACCAGCGACCACGCGAAAGATTGCTTCAACATGGGGCAAATAGTCTGACCAATGCAGAGCTGCTCGCACTCATATTTGGTACGGGCACAAGAGGTATCAACGCACTGGAACTGGCGCAACATCTGTTGGTGCGCTATGGAGGCTTGCGAGCACTCCTGAGTGCCGATTGTGAAAACCTTAGAGCCGTTGTGGGATTGGGCAACGCTCGGATCTGCCAACTCAACGCCATTCAAACTTTGGCTCGTCGTGCAATGGAAGAAGAACTCAAACGCGGCTGCTCTCTCAAACACCCTTTACAGGTCAAGGCCTATTGCTCGTCTCTATTAGGGCACGCCTCGATTGAGCGGTGTGTCGCCTTATTTCTAGATAACCAGCATCGCCTCATTGCAGCCAAAGAAATCTCACACGGCACGCTGACAGAAACCACAATCTACCCGCGCGAGTTAGTGAAAGCGGCTCTTGCGCATCATGCTGCATCTATCATTTTGGCGCATAACCATCCGTCAGGGCTCGCCAAACCGAGCGCAGCAGACATCACCTTGACCCGCCGACTCAAACAATCTCTTGCTGTCGTCGATATTGAATTTCTCGACCATCTTATTGTGGCCGGTCATCAAGTCATCTCAATCGCAGAGCTGGGGCAGATGTAAAAAAAAAAGGCAGCTCTCAAGCTGCCTTTTACCTTTTACTTAAAAACTTATTATTTATGCTCGCTCAAAGATCGCGGCAATTCCTTGACCCCCACCGATACACATTGTCACCAACGCATAACGACCACCGATGCGATGCAATTCGTAAATAGCCTTGGTCGTTAGGATAGCGCCCGTTGCACCAATCGGATGACCCAGCGAAATACCACTACCGTTTGGATTCAAGCGTGTTTTATCCAGCTTAAGCTCCTGTGTCACCGCGCAAGCCTGCGCAGCAAACGCTTCGTTAGCCTCAATCACGTCCATTTGATCAACTGTCAAACCAGCCCGTTTCATCACCGCCTGGGTCGCAGGAACAGGTCCAATGCCCATAATCTTTGGATCAACGCCTGCATGCGCGTAGGCAACTAAACGCGCAAGCGGCTTCGCCCCGCTTGACTTTAGAGCTTCGCCACTCATCATCAACACAGCGGCGGCGCCATCGTTAATACCTGACGCATTACCAGCGGTGACTGTGCCGTTTTCCTTGACAAATACCGCACGCAAAGCAGAAAGCCCTTCAATCGAGACATCACGACGAGGATGCTCGTCAAGCTTGAACTCAACCTCGCCTTTGCGCGTTTTGATGACAACGGGCACGATCTGATCGTTAAAACGCCCCTCGTCTTGTGCCTGAACAGCGCGACGATGCGACTCGATCGCCAAAGCATCCTGATCCGCACGTGAAATCCCAAATTGCTTGGCCACGGTTTCAGCTGTGATGCCCATGTGCGTCCGCTCAAAAGGATCAGTCAATGCCCCAACCATCATGTCGACAATCGTTGTGTCGCCCATGCGGGCACCAAAGCGTTGCGTCTGCGAAAGATAACCCGCACGACTCATCGATTCCGCACCTCCACCAATCGCCATCTCAGTATCGCCGAGCAATATCGACTGCGCGCTCGAAACAATCGCCTGCAAGCCAGAGCCGCACAAACGATTGACGTTAAACGCCGCGCATGTGTGAGGCAGTCCGGCGTTCAACGCGACGACACGCGACAAGTACATATCTCGCGCTTCGGTATTGACCACATGCCCAAATGCTAAGTGGCCAACTTCTTTACCATCCACCCCAGAGCGCTGCAGAACAGCTTTGACTACAGTGGCACCTAAATCAATCGGCGCCACATCTTTGAGACCGCCGCCAAAATCACCCACAGCAGTTCTGGCTGCACCGGTTATAAATACTTCACGCATCGTGCGCTCCTTAGACAGTGAAAATTGGGCTGCGGGCCAGTTATGTCATCTAATCGCAAGAAATGACGTTGCATCCCGCGGATAAAAAAGTATTATCGAGCTAATCCTATTAGCATAACCCGCCCAGACTCAACTAAACACTACGAGACAACCATGAGCATCCCTTATTCGATTCTCGACCTGTCCCCCATTACCCAAGGGTCTACGGCAGCTTGTGCCCTCCACAATTCTCGCGACCTCGCCCAACATGCCGAAAAATGGGGTTACACACGCTATTGGCTCGCCGAACACCACAATATGACAGGGAATGCCAGCTCAGCGACCGCGGTCATCATCGCTTACGTAGCGGGTGGCACTAGCCGGATCCGCGTCGGTTCAGGTGGCGTGATGCTCCCTAACCATGCCCCACTGGTGATTGCCGAACAGTTCGGGACCTTAGCGTCCTTGTTTCCAGACCGCATTGATTTGGGATTAGGCCGAGCGCCCGGAACTGACCAAATGACTGCCCGCGCCTTGCGCCGTGACCTGCTAGGCAATTCAGATCAATTTCCTCAAGATGTCCAGGAACTGCAACACTATTTTGACGACATACAACCAGGTCAGGCAGTTAAAGCCATCCCCGGTGCAGGGTTGCACGTACCGATCTGGATTTTGGGTTCAAGCATGTATGGAGCCCAACTTGCGGCTCACTTTGGTCTGCCCTACGCTTTTGCTTCGCATTTCGCCCCTGACTATCTGCTCGATGCGATGCGAGCCTACAAGGGTTTGTTCAAACCCTCTGGTCAACAGCCCCGGTCGCATGCCATGGTGGGAGTCAATGTCATTGCCGCTGATACGGATGAGGAAGCAAAGTATCTCTTTACCACGCATCAACAGCATGCCACGCGCATGCGCCGCAATACACGCGGCCAGCTTCCTCCCCCCATCGACGACATTGAGGCTTTTTGGACGCCGCACGAAAAAATTTCAGTCAACGAACAGTTAGCCTGTTCAGTGGTTGGAAATCCAGAAACGGTCCGTCAGGGACTGCAACGTCTGGTGGAAAAAACTGGTGCGAACGAGCTGATGATCACAGGGCAAATCTTTGATCATCAGGCTCGACTCCGCTCTTTTGAGATTGCGTCTCTAGCCGCTCAGTCCGTAGAAGTCTCCGCAGCAATGGCAGCCTGAGTGTAAATTTAGACACGATCTTCGAATCATGCGCTCTAGACTCGCTGCAATGGGACTGCCTGGTTGGCTGATTTTGATGGGCGCGCTCACCGCGATCGGCCCGCTGTCGATCGACATGTACTTGCCCGCATTTCCTGCGATTGCCAACGGGTTAGGCGCGCATAGCAGCGAGGTCGAGCGCACCCTAGCCGCTTACCTGCTCGGGATGGCGTCTGCGCAACTAATTTACGGCCCCTTGGCAGATCGCTTTGGACGTAAGCCACCCTTATATGGCGCCCTCATTCTTTATATTGTCGCTTCCGCAGGCTGCGCCTTAGCCCCGAGCGTCGAATTTCTAACACTCAGTCGTATTTTTCAGGCAATGGGGGGAGCCGCCGGCATGGTCATCCCTCGCGCGGTAGTTCGAGACCACTACAGTACCCAAGACGCCGCACGTGCACTCTCAATGCTGATGCTCATCATGGGAGTTGTCCCCATTTTAGCTCCGATGATCGGTTCGCACATTCTCTCCTGGGCCGGTTGGCGAGGGATCTTTGTCGCCATTACCCTCTGCGGAATCGCACTGCTATGGACCCTGTCCAAAGTCATGGTTGAGAGTCTGGCGCCTGCAAATCAAGTCAAACTGAGTTGGGGCAATATCTTACGTACGTATGCCGGGCTCCTTTTGAACCGTCGTTTTATTGCTTTCGCTCTCTCGGGCGGGTTAGCCTCGGCCACCATGTTTGGCTATATCGTTGGCTCTCCGCGCCTCTTTATTGAGTATTTTGGTGTCAGCCCGCAAACTTATGGCTTATTGTTTGGCATGAACGCCGCAAGCCTGATCGTAGGCTCTCAAGTCAGCGCTCGACTTCTCAAGCGGCATACCCCAATGAAAATTTTGCCTTGGGCCCTGGGAGGCATCATGGCAGCTGGCTTGTTTTCGCTGCTAGCGGCATTGGTAGGTCATGCCAGCTTGGCCTCCGTCATGGGCTGTATGCTCTTATTTATGTTTTGCTACGGTTTTGTAGGTCCCAATTCCGCCGCGCTAGCCCTTTCCGATCAAGGGCATCAGCTTGGCTCAGCCTCCGCTATGATGGGCACATTGTCGATTTCCTGTGGTGCATTAGCCGGCCTGCTGATCAGTCTGCTGAAAATGCCTGGTCCGCTCCCGCTGGCACTTATCATGGCCTCTTGCACGGTCTTGGCATGTCTAATAGGGGCCATCGCGCGTCGTTCGCCACCATCTCCAGCCGGTCGGTTTGATTAAATGCTTGATTTTGTATTAGAATGTCAGACTTGATGTCAAAATCTGAACAAACATAAATAGGTGTAGCCATGGCACGTGTATGCCAAGTGACTGGAAAAAAGCCCATGGTGGGCAACAATGTTTCTCACGCTAACAACAAAACCAAGCGTCGTTTTTTGCCTAACCTGCAATCACGCCGTTTTTGGGTTGAGAGCGAAAACCGTTGGATTCGCTTGCGCGTATCAACAAACGCCTTGCGCACGATCGACAAAAATGGCATTGATGCCGTCTTGGTTGACCTTCGCGCACGCGGCGAAGTCGCCTAACTCTACCTAAGGAGCCCAACATGGCAAAAGGTGCACGCGAAAAGATCAAGCTCGAATCCAGCGCTGGAACGGGCCATTTTTACACTACGACAAAAAACAAACGCAACATGCCTGAGAAAATGCTGATCAAGAAATTTGATCCAGTCGCTCGCAAGCACGTTGACTACAAAGAAACAAAGCTGAAATAAATCAGTTTTTGCGTTCAGATATCCGTCAACGACGGGACATCACAAGCTCACAGCCTCGCCTTGCGAGGCTGTTTGTTTTTGAACAGACAAAACCCGATGAGTCTCCACTCCATCCTATAATGTCAGTCTGATTCGGCGCATAAGCGCCCCCACCTTTTTTGGCTGTCGCAATGCAGGAACGTTACCTCCCCACTGTTGTTGAAAATCTGGCCCATGCAAACTGGGATGCTCGCGATGCTTATCGAGTGACCGAGGGAGCGCTCAACGCCTCTGGACAGCCCAAGCCAAAATTTTATGCATGCTCGATGTTGCCCTACCCAAGCGGTAAGCTCCATATGGGTCATGTACGCAACTACACCATCAATGACATGATGGCGCGTCAGCTGCGCATGCGTGGTTACAACGTGCTCATGCCCATGGGTTGGGATGCATTTGGCATGCCTGCAGAAAATGCAGCAATCAAGTCCAAAGTGCCGCCTGCCAAGTGGACCTACGACAACATTGCTTACATGAAAAAGCAAATGAAGGCGATGGGTTTGGCGATAGATTGGTCGCGTGAAATGTGTGCGTGCGATCCGTCCTACTACAAGTGGAACCAATGGTTGTTTCTCAAGATGCTCGACAAGGGCATCGCCTACCGCAAAACGCAAGTTGTCAACTGGGACCCTGTTGACAACACTGTATTAGCTAACGAACAAGTAGTCGACGGGCGCGGCTGGCGCTCTGGCGCTCCCGTCGAAAAGCGCGAAATCCCGGGCTATTACTTACGCATCACCGACTATGCCAGTGAGCTTCTCGAGCAAGTTCAAGACGGCTTAGACGGCTGGCCTGATCGCGTACGTGCCATGCAAGAAAACTGGATCGGCAAAAGCGAAGGCGTACGTTTTGCTTTTCCGCACAACATTAAGGACGCCTCGGGTCAGTTGATTCAAGATGGTCAGATGTTTGTGTTTACGACCCGTGCCGATACGATTATGGGTGTGACGTTTTGCGCTGTAGCACCTGAACACCCGCTTGCTCAACTCGCTGCGCAAACCAACCCTGCACTCGCCGCTTTTATTGAGCAGTGCAAACAAGGTGGTACAACTGAAGCAGAATTGGCGACTCGCGAAAAAGAGGGATTGGATACCGGCTTGGTGGTCACGCATCCACTGACTGGACAAGCTATACCAGTCTGGGTCGGCAACTATGTATTGATCAGCTATGGTGACGGCGCCGTCATGGGCGTCCCTGCCCATGACGAACGCGACTTTGCCTTTGCCAACAAATACAACCTCCCCATCAAACAAGTTGTCCAAGTCGGCGACAAGCTTTTTGATGATAAAGTCTGGCACGAATCATATGCAGACAAACATTCTGGGCATCTGATCAACTCAGGCCAGTACGATGGTCTGAGTTTTGCACAAGCAATCGATGCGATTGCAGGTGCGCTCGAATCACTCAAACTAGGCACACGGCAAACCACATGGCGTCTGCGCGACTGGGGTATTTCGCGCCAACGTTACTGGGGCACGCCCATCCCAATTATTCACTGCGACAGCTGCGGTGCGGTACCGGTTCCAGAAAAGGATCTGCCCGTCGTATTGCCTGATGATTTGATTCCCGACGGCAGCGGCAACCCTCTCGCCAAACACACTGAATTTTTACAGTGCAAATGCCCAAGCTGCGGCAAGGACGCACGCCGTGAAACAGACACCATGGATACCTTTGTGGATTCGTCTTGGTATTTCATGCGCTACACCTCACCGGGCAATGATCAAGCCATGGTTGATGCTCGCAATGACTACTGGATGCCGATGGATCAGTACATCGGCGGCATAGAACATGCAGTGATGCACTTGCTCTATGCGCGTTTCTGGACGCGCGTGATGCGTGACTTGGGCTTGGTCAAATTCGACGAACCTTTCACCAAGCTGCTGTGTCAGGGGATGGTACTCAACCACATCTATTCGACTAAAAACGAAAAAGGCGGCATCGAGTATTTCTGGCCTGAAGAGGTCGAAAACACCTATGATGCAAAAGGTGCCATCACTGGTGCGCGCCTCAAGACCGATGGCCGTGGAATCACCTATGGTGGTGTGGGCACAATGTCTAA
Organism: uncultured Burkholderiaceae bacterium; assembly: GCA_963926265.1. Taxonomy (GTDB): domain Bacteria; phylum Pseudomonadota; class Gammaproteobacteria; order Burkholderiales; family Burkholderiaceae_B; genus Zwartia. Next base: position 125,159 of record CAWUWN010000006.1, on the reverse strand, counting down.
ATCCAAAAACAACGGGGTCGATCCGCAATCGCTAATTGATACTCAAGGTGCAGATACAGCTCGCCTGTTTGTGATGTTTACCAGTCCTCCTGAGCAAACACTTGAGTGGTCAGATTCTGGTGTCGAAGGTTCTAATCGCTTTTTGCGTAGACTCTGGTCCTTAGGTGTTCAAAAGAAGGCTCTGATTGCAGCGGGCTTACTTGCACCTGTTTCTGACTGGTCTGATGCACCCAAAGACGTCAAACAGCTTCGCTTTGATATCCATGCACTGCTCAAGCAGGCAGATTACGACTATCAACGCATTCAGTACAACACCGTGGTGTCGGCCTGCATGAAAATGCTCAACGCCATTGATGATGCGGACCTCGGAGATTCTAAGTTCGCACGTGCTGCATCGGCTGAAACCATCGGAATTTTGCTTCGAGTCCTCTATCCCGTCGTGCCACATATTACCTGGCAACTCTGGGTTGAGCTTGGCTACGACCAAGTTTATGGCGACTTACTTGATGCCCCTTGGCCGACAGTCGATGAGTCGGCTTTGATCACCGATGAAGTTGAACTCGTATTACAAGTCAACGGTAAACTACGCGGTAACTTAAGTGTTGCGCGCGAAGCAACTCGAGACCAGATCGAACAACTTGCCGTCGCCCATGAGGCCGTCTCACGCAACTTGGAAGGCCGTCCACCTAAGCGCGTAATTGTGGTGCCTGGCAAACTTGTCAACGTTGTCGGCTAAATAGGAAAATCATGACTCGGTCCTTTGTGCGCGTATTGCTTGGATTGTTGGTTGTCGTATTGGCAGGTTGCGGATTCAAAATGCAAGGTGTCACACCGATGCCTTTTGATTCGCTCGCGATCACCATCCCCCAAAACTCACAGTTTGGCGCGGATGTCCGTCGCGCGATTCGTGCAGCCTCTCCCAACACCTTGATCATCGAACCCTCAGAAGCAAAACCCATCGTGCCCGGCGAAAAGCGGAAAATCGATCCAAAGAGCGTTGCTCAAATCGATCCAAAGAATGTTGCACAAGCACGGCTTGAGCAGGTTTCCGAGGTGCGCAACGCACGTATCGTCTCACTCAATGCGCAAGGCAAACCCGAAGAGTTTGAACTGACGTTGGTCTATACATTTCGTTTAGTGAACGCTAAAAATCAGATTATTCTGCCTGACACCACACTCTCTGCGGCGCGCGCTATGCCTTTTGACGAGCGTGTTGTGCAAGCCAAAGAAGGTGAAGCGGTGACACTCTATCGCGACATGCAGAAAAGCCTGGTCGCACGGATGATGCGACGCTTGACCGCACCGGACATCAAGCAACGGTGGGACATGCTCAATACCTCCAGCAAGGATGATCCAGAAACGAATGAAGTCGCCCTCCCTATTCAAGCGCCTAGTGACATACCAAGGCCTTGGCAAAACCCTTCTCTCATGCCACTACCCATTCCGGTCAATCCGGGCGGCTAAACGGATCAACTCGTGGATGCACAACGCCTGATCAATGAACTCAGCCGACCAGGTGCCAGTCTGGCGGCCTTATTTGTCGTTACAGGGGACGATCCTTTACTGACGATCGAAGCGACAGATGCACTGCGCGGCATCGCCCGGACGGCAGGCTTTCTTGAGCGCAGTTCTTTTTTAATGGATGCGCGAAGCGATTGGAGTGCGCTCAGCATGGCCGGCCAAAGTGGTTCACTGTTTGGAGACAAGCAACTCGTTGAGATTTCACTACCAACGGGTAAACCTGGCAAAACTGGGGCAGATACGCTGATATCACTTGCAAAGCGTTGCGCAGGTCAGGCAGCAGAGGACGTTTTGACGATTGTCTCACTCCCTCGACTCGACAAAGCGACCCGTGAGGGCAAATGGGCGAGCGCCTTGCAGTCGTCGGGCAAGTTTATCGATATTCCAAGCATCGAACGCGCACAACTACCGCGCTGGATCGCTGAGCGCTTGGCACGGCAATCTCAAGAGACGGATACGGAAACATTGCAATGGCTAGCCGATAAAGTCGAAGGTAATCTTTTAGCCGCCCATCAAGAAATTCTCAAGCTCGGCTTGCTATTTGAACCAGGCAAACTGCAGGCGACAGATATTGAACAGTCGGTGATGAATGTTGCACGCTATGACGTGTTTGGCCTGCGCGATGCAATGCTGGCGGGCGACGTCCCCCGCATGATCCGTATGATGGATGGTTTAAAAGCCGAAGGCGAAGCACTCCCGCTCGTTTTATGGGCGGTCGGTGAAGAAATCAGAACGCTTGCAAGGATCTCTCAGGCTGTATCATCCGGACAGGATTTGTCGAGCGTGCTACGCTCACAACGTGTCTTCGGATCGCGCGAACCTCTTGTCCGCAAGGCTTTGGCCCGCGTCTCACCGCGCAGCTGGCCAGCTGCTGTACAGCATGCGCATGAGGTTGATCGTTTAATCAAAGGTTTGCACGTCTCGGGTCGACTACAAGACCCCTGGGAAGAAATGAACCGACTCGCCATGCGTATTGCTTTCAAACCGGCTTAATTCTATGACCACTATTTCTGACGCTATCCACCAACTCGGACGCCAAGCACGTCAAGCCTCGCGCACGATGATGCGCGCCAGCAGTGCGCAAAAAACACAAGCACTGCATGCCATGGCCGACGAACTCTCTGCGCAACGCGCAACGCTCAAAGCTGCTAATCAGCTAGATATTGACGCTGCAAAAGCTCGAGCACTCGAAGCTGCCCTGCTTGATCGACTGATGCTATCGGATCGCAGTATCGATCTCATGATTGAAGGCTTGCGCCAAATCGCGGAGATGCCTGATCCAGTTGGCGAGTTGACTGCGACAAAAATACGCCCAAATGGCATGCATGTCGCTCAAATGCGCGTACCGCTAGGTGTTATTGGGATCATTTACGAGTCCCGCCCGAACGTCACAATAGATGCAGCCGCACTTTGTTTAAAGTCAGGTAATGCCGCTATTTTAAGAGGTGGCAGTGAGGCCCTTCACTCAAATCTTGCCCTCGGTAACATTGTCAGTCACGGACTCAGAGCCGCTGGTTTACCAGAGTCTGCGGTACAGGTGATCGACACACCTGATCGTGCAGCCGTCGGTGCACTCATTACTATGATCGAGTTTGTCGATGTGATCATCCCACGTGGTGGTAAATCTCTGATCAAACGCTTGTCTGAAGAGGCGCGCGTGCCGATGATTAAACACTTGGATGGCAACTGTCATGTCTATGTGGACGAATTTGTGGAGTTGCAAAAAGCCTCTGATATCGCCTTTAACGCCAAGACTTATCGCTATGGTGTGTGCGGCGCGATGGAAACACTGCTCGTGCATCAAGCTATTGCTGCAGACTTTCTACCCGAAATCGCAAATAGGTTCATCAAACATGGGGTCGAGCTCAGAGGCTGTGCACGCACGCAATCACTCGTGTCTCAAGCTTTAGCGGCTACGGACGAAGACTGGGCCACCGAATACCTCGGACCGATTTTGGCTATTCGCGTGGTGGACTCGATGCCCGAGGCCATTGCACATATCGAACGCTGGGGCTCTGGTCATACCGAAGCGATCGTGACGACTCACATCACCCATGCTCATCAATTTCAGCGCGAGGTCGACTCAAGTTCGGTCTATGTTAATTTGCCCACTTGCTTTGCCGACGGTTTCGAATATGGCCTCGGCGCTGAAATCGGTATTTCAACCAATCGCCTCCATGCACGCGGACCCGTCGGTCTCGAAGGACTCACCACTCTCAAGTGGGTCTTGCAAGGCGACGGTCAAACGCGCGGATAACACACCATGCTCATGCTCTGGGTCAAAACTCTTCATATCGTTCTTGTAGCCTCTTGGTTTGCAGGTTTGTTTTATTTGCCACGTATTTTTGTCAATATGGCTCAGCAGTCAGACCCAGCTGTCCTTACGGTTCTGGATGGAATGGCCAAGCGACTCTATAGATTTATGACAATTTTGGCTGTACCCGCTGTGCTCTTGGGCATTTGGCTTTACCTGGGATTTGGTATTGGTCTCGGCCCCGGCAATGGTTGGATGCACGCCAAACTTGTACTTGTCCTGGCAGCAATTGCCTACCATTTCAGCTGCGGCTTATTAATACGTAAATTCGAACATGGCGCGAACCGTCGCTCTCATGTTTTTTATCGGTGGTTCAACGAGGTACCCGTGTTGATCCTGACCGCTGCGACAGCTTTAGTCGTCATCAAGCCTTTTTAATGAGACTCCATGTCTGATCAGGACCCTACTCGCAAGACTCTCACCATCAAAAAACGTGGTGATGCCGCAATTGAATCGCCGAGTGATCGTCCGCGTGTCCGTATGGGTGCGCGCGCACGCCAAGTGGCGCAACAAAAAATCTCCAAAGATAAAAATGCGCGTCTAAAGGGCGACAAACCAGAACCATCTTATGAACGCAGAGCCCCGCGCGCAGAAGAGCAGACTGCTGCGCCGCGTAGTTCATCCGCACGCGGTTCGAGCCGAAGTGCTGCCTTGCGCAGTGGACCCAATGAATTCAGAGATCCTGGCGAGCGTGCACGTCCACTCACTGATCGCTCACCTCGAAATACGGCACCGAAATCTTTGCCACAAGATCCTATCGTCTCGCACAGTACGATTGTGAGCCCGACGACGGACATCTTTCATATTTTTGCGCCTTGCCCAATGGGCCTCGAAGAAGCACTCAGCGCTGAACTCACTGCACTGGGCTATGAGCAGGTCAGTGCCATACGTGCAGGCGTGCACTTTGTGTCGGACTGGTGGGGCATCCAGCGTGCCAATCTCTACTCAAGACTTGCCACCCGCATTTTGGTCCGCGTGGGTCAAGCACCCGTTCAGAGTGAAGACGATATCCTTGAACTCGCACAAAGCATTGGCTGGGAGCGCTGGTTTGGCGCCGAACACACTCTGCGCGTTGACACTTCCGCGGTCAAAAGCCCAATGCAGAGTTTGCAGTATTGCAATTTGCGCGCTAAGGATGGCATCTGCGATCGACTGCGCGATCTCGAAGGTGCCCGTCCATCTATCGATACCGTCCGACCGGATGCACGCGTACATTTATTTTTATCGTCAGATACCGCCACGATGTATCTCGATACCTCGGGGGAGTCTCTTTTTAAGCGTGGGTGGCGACTCGACAAAGGCGATGCCCCTCTGAGAGAGAATCTTGCCGCAGGTCTACTCGCTTTATCAGGCTGGGACCCACAGGCCGCGCTGATGGATCCTTTTTGTGGCAGTGGCACAATTCTAATTGAGGCGGCTTGGATTGCCTTGGGTGTCCCGCCCGGCATTACCCGACCTTTCGGTTTTGAAAGACTCCGAGACCACCAACCGCGTCGCTGGGAAGACCTCAAGGAAGACGCGCGCAGTCGAATTCTTCCCGAACTCGAGGCACCTCTTGTTGGCATTGATGCGGATCCCGAGGCGATTGAGGCAGCACAACGCAACGCAGAGCGGGCTTTTTTGACAGAAGATACGATTCAATTTGAGGTGGGTGACGCCCGCGATGCCGTCGCATCCGCACCCTCGGGTTGGATGCTAACCAATCCACCTTATGGTGAACGCTTAGACGAAGAGGACCTTGAGTTTTGGCGTGAATGGTCAGCTAATCTCAAACACGAATTTTCAGGCTGGCAGGTCAATGTCATCACTTCCGATCTGGATCTACCCAAACACTTGAGACTCAAGGCTAATCGTCGCACACCGATCTTTAATGGAGCCCTGGACTGTCGTTTATTTAATTTCGAACTAGTCGAGAGCAGCTACCGGAATGTTGCGGCTGCACAACAAAACACCTAGCATTTACGTTTTCCAGAATGATTTAAGGGTTATCCCTTAACAGCGCTTGCTTGAATACGGGTTTTCCCTGATAATAGGGTTATCCCTAACAAGCAATGGAAAACATCATGACTTACAACTCTTCTACCCGCCTGACCGATGCCCTCGAGCGCGACCTGCTTGCAAAAGCAATGGAAGACCAGTTCCGCTTCCGCCCATTTCGCAGTGTCAGCAAACTCGTCACCGGCATTGCTTCTTTTGCAGCAACAGCCCGCGCTCAGATGAACGCCCGCGAAATGTTCTAATAAATACCTTCGGGTGCACGGGATCACCTGTAAAAGTGCGGGATAATACGCTTCATGAAAGCCCGCACTTCACCCTCATCTGACGCACCAGCGCCTGCTCAACACCAAGTGTTGAACAATGCTGCAGCACCGCCGCGATTCAGAAGATTCGCCTCAATGATGTATGAGGGCGTTCTTCTTTTCGCGGTTGTTTTTTTAGCAGGCTACCTTTTCGATACCTTGACCCAGAGCCGACATGGCCTCATGTTGCGTGGAGGGCGTCAAATTTGGCTCTTCATTGCGATCGGCGCCTATTTTCTAGTCTGTTGGCGCCGGAGCGGTCAGACTCTTCCGATGAAAGCTTGGCATATCAAGGTTTTAGGGGTGAATGGTCGCCCCGCGGACACTTGGCGCTTACTCTTGCGCTATGCATATATGTGGGTGCTTCCCCTAGTGGGTGCTGGCCTAGTTTGGGCTGGTGCTTATTTCTCAGGCTGGAATGCCATGTTGATGTTGATTATTGCAGCGCCTTTTCTGGTGTTTCTCCCGACGTGGTTCACTGCAGAGCAACAGTTTTTGCATGATTTGTTGGCTGGAACTCGCTTAATCAATGTGCAGCCAATCACTCCACCTCGCGTGCGATAAAGGAATCCATCTGGTGCTTGGTCTGCTTATAGTACTAGTAGAAACCCTTGGTTTGATGATTTGAATGCATCTGGTTGTTGCGTCAAATGCTTGTGTGAGCCATGCTAGCGGGCATTGCATAGATTACACACCCACTCAAGCATGTTGGATCAATACGCTTCACTCCATCAATCTTTCCACTGGCTCGTGCCGACCAATTTCAATATTGGAGAGGAATGTTGTCATCGCTGGGCAAAAAGCTCAGCAGATGCTCGTCGTATTGCATTGTTTTTTGAAGACGCAACGGGCAATAGAGATGTCTGGACATACGAGCGCCTGGGCGCGGCTACTAATCAGTTTGCGAATGCACTCATCCGCATGGGGGTTAAACCAGGTGACAGAGTTGCCACGATTTTAGGACAGAGTGCTGAAGCCATCATCGCGCAACTTGGCGCATTTAGCGTCGGAGCCGTGGCGATGCCGTTGGCCACTCACCTCGCTCCAAAAGCACTTGAGTTTCGTTTACGTGACTCAGAAACACGTGTTGCCATCGTAGGCTCAGAAGCAGCTTCCAATTTACTGAGTATTTTGTCTCGTTGCGCCAAGGTGACCCAAGTCATTGGTGTCGGTGTCGAAGACAATCGTCTCCTTCCGTGGCGCAGCCTCATGATTCGGCAGCCAGAATATTTCAAAACTGTCGTCACCCGAGCTGATGATCCAGCCCTTTTACTTTACAGTCCAGATACCAGTCACCCTGCTCGCGGTACCTTGCTTTCTCACCGTGCACTGATTGGTGCACTACCTGGGTTTGTCGCCTCGCAAAACTGGTTCCCCCAAGGTGCCGAAGTATTCTGGACATCGATAGATTGGGCCCATGCCAACGGTCTTTTATGCGGCGTTCTGCCGACGCTGTATTTTGGTCGAGCGATTGTAGGTGTGCGTGGTGCAACCACACCTGGACAAGCTAGACATCTCATCGAACGTTATGGAATCACTCATGCGCTCGCGCCAAGCACAGTCATCCGTCAACTGAAACTTATCGAGCCCTCGGATTCTGACGGACTGCCCTCACGACTGCGTTGTATGACGATCTTGGATGAAGGCTTAGATGAAGCACTTGCCCACTGGTGTCAAACACAGTTAGGCGTGTTCCCAAATCAGCTCTGGAGTCATGCAGAGATGCCAGGACTCATCGGAGATAGTCATCAAAAATGGACTGGCCGACTTGGTACCCTAGGCCGAGCCTATCCAGGTCACCGAATCGCCGTCTTAAACGAAGATGGTTCTCAGGCTCAACCGCATGAGACTGGTGAGCTAGCCGTCAACCGCTGGGATATTCATGGTGACGAAGACCCAGCTATCCCAATACGTTATTGGCGCAGTGAAGCAGGCGAAACTATTCCAGATGAAAATGGATGGTGGCGAACTGGAGTGCTCGCACGTATTGATTCAGATGGTTTTATCTGGCACGTTGGCCGTAAAAACCGTCAAACAAGTAAACCCAAGCCCACTTCAAATGCGACCACGACTGAGTCCATATCAGCAACAGAGTAAACTTAAGCCATTGTTCAATACCCTAATGGATGTTAAATAAAATGGCGATTTACCAGCTCGGTGACTTAACCCCACGTATTGATCCCAGTGCCTTTATCTTTGACTCCGCCGATATTATTGGTGATGTAGTGATTAGAGAGCATGCAAGCATCTGGGCTCATGTGAGCATCCGCGGTGATAACACATTGATTGACATTGGACACCACAGCAATGTCCAAGAAGGCAGTGTCCTTCACTCAGATGTCGATGCCCCTCTCTCAATCGACGAATACGTCACCATCGGACACCAAGCAATGTTGCATGGTTGCTCAATCGGTACGGGCTCATTAGTGGGTATGCAGGCAATCGTACTCAACCATGCCCGTATTGGGCGAAATTGCCTAATAGGTGCGGGTGCGATCGTTCCAGAGGGACGAGAAATTCCAGACGGCAGTCTAGTTATCGGTGTCGGCAAAATCGTTCGGACACTGGGCGAAGAAGAGATCGCCAATATTCGTCGCAATATTGAGCACTACGCCGCGCGGGGTCAAATGTATCGCCAACAACTCAAGCGTTTAGGCTAAGGCCCTCTCATCGATCCCTATGTCAGACCAACTTAAAAAATTCCTCTCCGAAGACCGTAGCGTTCGCATCGAGTCCGTGCATATCCAACAAGCATGGCTGTCTGCCCAAGCTCACCATCATTATCCACCGTCTGTTGCAGCGTTACTCGGTGAGCTGGTAGCCGCCTCCACACTGCTTGCCGCAACGCTCAAGTTTGATGGTTCGCTGTTGCTGCAGCTTCAAGGTGATGGTGCGATCGCGCTCATGGTCGTGGAGTGTCGAGCCGATATGAGCATTCGTGCGACCGTTAAGTTGCGTGACCGACCTCTGCCGATTCAGCGTGATTTGCAATCTTTATTAAATCCAGGCGGCACAGCAAAATTTATAGTGGTAATAGACCCCCCTAAAAATACGCTGGGCCGACAAGCCTACCAAGGCATTGTTCCCCTAGAAGGCGAAACCATCGCCGTGGCGCTCGAACATTACATGTTGCGTTCTGAGCAATTAGAGACACGCATTTGGCTCGCAGCGAACGCTGAGAACTGCAGTGGCTTATTGCTCCAACGCTTACCGCTTCACGGTGGTAATCAACAAGCTGAAGTCTCAAGTGCCGAAGAGTCGTGGCAACGTGCACAGCGACTGGCAGAAACTCTTTCACCAAAGGAAATGCTAGAAGTCACTCAGGATACGCTTTTGCATCGCTTGTTTTGGGAGGAAACCCTGCTCACCTTCGAGGCAAAACCCATCACCTGGCAATGTTCTTGCACTCGGGAGCGAGTTGCTGACATGTTAAGAATGCTAGGTCGAGATGAGGTTCAAGACATTTTGGAGACACAGGGGAAAATTGAAGTCGCTTGCGAGTTCTGTGGTCAGCCTTATCTTTTTGATGGAGTAGACTCAGCGATGCTTTTTCAGCCTTTGGCACCGAGTTCAGACCAATCTATTCACTAGCCGATCACCTAAGGCCGAATCTCAATTGGAATACAAAGTTGATAGCCAACGCCCCACACAGCTTTCAACGCGGGTTCTGCCCCCTCTGGTGAGATTGCCGAGAGTTTTTTACGTAAGCGGCTGACAAGACTCTCGAGCGCGCGCTTTCCGATGTCATCAACATCGGGACGTTGACTCAACATTTCAAAAATTACTTCTGTTTCAAGTATGTGTTGCGAGGATTGTGTCAAACCGACCAACAAAGTTTTTTCGCTATTTGTCAAAAAAACTTTGTCTTCTGAGTGGGGACTCACAATCGAGCGCTCCTGCAAGCTAATGACCCAACTGACTGCTGACTGATTGATCAGCTGTAAACGACGATACATACTCATTAACGCAGCCGTCAGCTCTTCGGGGGCGACGGGCTTACTCAAATAAATATCTGTACCGGCTTCGTAACCTTTGAGGCGATCTGGGATCGCCACGCGCGCAGTCAGCATGATGATGCCCATACTCGGGATACTGCTGCGAATCCTTCGTGCAATTGAAATCCCATCCTCGCCTGGCAATGTTAAATCAAGCACCAATGCATCAATCGGCTCTGTGATTAACAAGTCATCCAATGAACGCCCACTATTGACAGCAAACACCAGAAAACCATGCTGCTTTAAATGATAGTGAATTTCCTTACGCAAGAGCGGATCGTCTTCAACAAGGGCCACTCGCATTGGTGCGAGCTTAAAAAGACTCGCAATCTCATCCTGACCAATGCTTGCCTGCGTCTGAGGATTAGGGATATCTTGGCTCATCGCTTTAGCTCAACAATAAAAGAAACTTGACTCTCATTTTGTTCGAAACGAATCGAACCCCCTAAAGTTTTGCACAACGACTTGACCAAATACAAGCCTAAACCTGTACCTGATTTTTCATGGGCATACGGCCCTCGATAGTATCGATTAAAAAGACTCGAGGGTTCGAGGACACCATACTCGTCAATCGTATTCATCACGCGCATCGTCAACTGAGCAGGATGCACGCCCACGCCTTGTATTAATTCAATATCGAGAATGATTGGGCTCTGCGGCTCAGAATACTTTATTGCATTATCTAGCAAATTCGTCACAACAATCGCAAAGAGATTGCTATCCGTCCGAAAAATAAGCGGTGATGCCTGAGTGCGTAACTCAACTCGATCAGACCACGACTGAATGAACACAATCGATTCGACGATTTCATTGACGTCATAGTCCTCAAACTTAGGTAAAAATCCTTTTTGATCGAGCTGATCCACTTGCACGCAACGCTCAATCACTACATTCATGTTATTAATGGCTTGCACCATACTATCGATTCTGTCCGTTGAATCAGCTGACTGAAGGCTCGAAAGATTTCCAAGGCTGCGTCTGAGAGAACCCGCCGCCATACGCATAGTCGCAAGTGGATTTTTTAATTCGTGGGTCAGCATATCAATTAACATGCTGCGGTCTTTGATTTGCTCGGACTCAACAAGGTTGCGAGCACGCAGGAACTGCAACTCTTGCATTTCTCGATCATAAATCACGCGTCGTTGCGCAACATCACTATTCACCATAATGGAAAGAACCATCGCCAAAATAAGTCCGCCCCAATTGCCAGGCAGTGCGACTAGATCAGGCCTAACCCAACCCAGCACAGGCAAGATATCAATCCATAATAGTCCGCCCATGAGCAAGGCACCCATACCGAGGAGTCGCTTGTGTTTGATAGGCATTTTATCACAATAGCTAATTGCCAAGAGAAACAGCAACGGCATTATCGTGATGATTAAAAAGTTGAAATTCAAAGCGGCGAGTGTCAAGTAATCAAACTTGAGCGCAAGCAGCTCCAGAAACAAAATAGCCAGCACGCCTCTGACATAGTACGCATACCACTTAGGTTCTCCATAGCTCCTCAGGAATTCACGAGTGACTATTAAAGACGTCATCAATCTGAATACATACAAGGTGTTAAAGGTCAGATTATCTAGCCATACATGATTTTGAAAAAACAGCTCCGCAAGAAAGCCTGACGAGGAAAGATTAAAGAGCAGTGTCACGATCTCAGTCAGAAAAAATATTCCGGCCACTCTGTGGCGCGTCCGTGCAAATACCAATAAAGCCCAAATACCAATCGCTAATATGACACCGGACTCTAAACCGAAGAGCCACTGCTGTTCAGAAATCACAGCCGAAAGAGTTTCAGGCGACATCGCCCGGCTCTTCAGCAAAAAGCCATTAATCGTGTCAATCCGCAAATAAAAGTAATTATCGACGCCTGAATGAATAGTGACTGGAAAGCAATAAACATTGTCTACACATGCGTTTTGACTTGCGGGAAAACGATCGCCCGCAGAACGGAAGCTCCAATTGCCTTCTTTTTTTTCAAACAACTGAATGTCGCTGATATAGTGCGGCCCGACACTTATAACAATCTGCTCGGACCCCTGTTTCGGTGCAGCGACAAGCAGTCGGAGCCAACGTACAGTAGGAGAAAACCCTCGATTTAGGACCGAACCAAAAGGCTTGTAGTCTTGGGTAAGTGCCTCATCGATCGTCAATAAACCCGGAGCCGGTTCGACGAACATACTTCGCTCAACAATGAGGTCTCCTTTCACTCCAGCGTGCGCACTCATACTCAGCGCCGTCAAAAACAGCCAAAGTAGGACTCGCGCTAAACGCATGATTAACCTGCGTCTTTAGAGAGATATTCCAGTGCGCTTCGAACCCCCTGATTTCCAACCTCTATTCCGGAAGATTGCATTGCGGCTTCGACGCCCGCGAGGCAACCGAGAATCATGGCTGGATTGAGGTCACCCAAGTGACCGATCCGGAATACACGGCCTGCAAACGGCCCAAGCCCACCCGCAATCATCACTTGGAATTTTTCTCGAGCGGTTTTACGAATGAGTTCGGGATCGATACCTGGTTTGACCAAAATAGCAGTGACCGAGTCAGATCGGGCGCCAGGTACTTGGCAGAGAAAATCAAGATTGCCTGCTTCAGACCATGCGTGCACTGCGGCCCTGACTGCGCCGGCAAGAGCACGATGTCTTGCATAAATCTGCTCAATGCCTTCAAGCTCGATCAACTCAAACGCCGCCTCCATACCGAACAATAAGTTTTGAGGGGCTGTTCCGCAAAAGCGGCTGTATGAAGGCCCCTTACGGCGGCGCAGCCAATCCCAGTAGAAACGGGGCGCAGGGTTGTTTTTACATATTTCCATCGCGCGATCGTCGGCGACACAAAAACCAACGCCTGGAGGAACCATGAGGCCTTTTTGCGAGGCACCAATCACAGCATTGATCCCCCATTTGTCCATATCAAATGGGATCGCGCCCAACGAAGCCACCACATCCACGACAAACAATGCAGGGTGTCCGGTCGAATCAATCGTGCTGCGCAATGCCGGAATGTCGCTCGTCGTACTACTTGCTGTATCAGTGTGCACAGCAAAGACCGCCACGATCTCATGCTGAGTATCTTGGCGCAAAATGTGGGCGACCGCCTCCATGTCGATAGGGTAGCCCTCGTGATAAGGCGTACGCAACACAATCGCACCCATGGCCTCGGCCATGATGGCCCACGATTCAGAAAAGTGACCAGTACCCGGGATCAACACTTTTTGACCTGGCGCCAGCAAATTAACGATCATTGCCTCCCAGGCACCATGACCATTCGCTGCATAAAAAAACACATCAGCTGCTTGCGTCTTTAAGAGTTTTTTTAAGCCTGTTTCACACGCATCGACGCAGGCATCGACACGCGGATCTCCCATATCCATGGGCTGCCTAGTCATCGCATCCAACACCGCTTTGGGGACATTAGATGGTCCTGGTGAGTGAAGTAAACGGACACCTGGAAAATATGGAAAAGCAGCTGCAGACGAGGTCATATCCAATCCTTGTGAAAGTGCATTGATTCTAACCTGCGATTGTTCATCAGCGCTTGTCCGAATCGACAAGACGTGCTTGGCACGCCACACTTTACAGACCTATTTTTTTATCGATGGATGACTAGATCCTATGGGCATACACCCCCCCACTTATGTCCACTCGCAGTAGACTGATGCGAGGGCAAGTTGGCGCCTCGGCTATCGAGACGCTACTTGCCCTGCTCCCCATATTGTTTACGGGGTGTCTATGCATTGAACTTGCCCGCGGTTATCAGGTTCGCCACGTGCTCACCCTGTCCCTTCAGGACGCAGCACGTATCGCCGCGGTGCACCAAGCAGCATCGGAAAAATGGCAACCCGCTTTACGCCGTGCGCTGTCTACTCTTTTTGTTCCCGCGGGACGTTTTGCATCCCCCCATCTGCGTCAAGACGCTGCCAGTCAGTCGATTAAGCAGCGCTTTGGTCTACCGCTATGGGAAGCGACTCAGCTCGCATCTACACCCGATACGATTCACTTAAAGATGATTTATCTCTATTGCCCCATGCAGGAATGGCTTAGGCGCATGCTGCAGGCGATCTACCGCATGAAAGACGGACCTGGAAACAGGTGGGGCCAAGAGTATCCGCTTGAGCAACGCGCTAGGCTTCAGGGACTCATACCGATTGTGATCGAATACAGAGTGCATCGACACCGTAGCCTCGGTCAACACTAAGAACTGACTGAAACAACTCGCTTGACAAGGCAATTACCGTGCAGGCGGATTGCTCGGCGTTGGAACTTTAGGTTTGGCAGCCGCTGCTGGTTTGGCACCTGGTGCGGGTTTAGCGTTGGGCTTGAGCGCAGGAGGCTTAGCACCGGAGGGCAATACATGAACAAACACCTCACCCTGGCGCATCATGCCTAACTCATTGCGCGCGCGTTCCTCAGATGCCTCCGTACCGGACCGAAGATCTTCAACTTCTGCCGCAAGAGCAACATTTCGTGAGGTCAGACCGTCATTGATCATACGTTGATCCGCGACTTGGGCCTGCATATCCCAAACGGAAAACCAGCCTCCCCGACCCATCCACAAGGGATACTGGATCAGACCAACTAGCGCAACCATCACAATGAGGAGCAGACGCATAACACCTTATGCAGTTGGAACGACCAAGGATCGTTCCAACAAGTCATTTAACGCAAGTTATAAAAAGCCTCACGGCCTGGGTAGGTCGCAACCTCAGCAAGTTCTTCTTCGATCCGCAGTAATTGATTGTACTTAGCCATTCGGTCAGAGCGCGACAAGGAGCCGGTCTTGATCTGCATGGCGTTTGTTGCAACCGCTATATCCGCAATCGTGGAATCTTCAGTTTCACCCGAGCGATGCGACACCACCGCGGTATAGCCAAAACGTTTCGCCATTTCAATCGCAGCAAAAGTTTCTGTCAATGTACCAATCTGATTAATTTTGATCAAAATCGAATTGGCAATGCCCTGATCGATGCCTTGCTTGAGGATCTTGGTGTTGGTAACAAACAAATCATCACCGACCAACTGAACTTTGCGACCGAGTCTTTCTGTCAGATGTTTCCAGCCTGCCCAGTCATTTTCAGCCATACCATCTTCGATCGAAATGATGGGGTATTTATCAACCCAAGTTGCCAGTAAGTTGGTGAGCTCTTCTGAAGACAGCGACACACCACCCTCACCTTGCAAGGTGTACTTGCCATCGCGATAAAACTCGGAAGCTGCACAATCCAGACCTAACGCTATCTGTGTGCCGGGTTCGTACCCTGCGTTTTCAATTGCACGCAAAATCAACTGGATCGCAGCTTCGTGGTTTGCAACATTTGGCGCAAAACCTCCCTCGTCTCCCACAGCCGTTGACATGCCCTGATCATTAATAATTTTCTTTAGTGCGTGAAAAGTTTCAGCACCCATACGCAGCGCTTCGCGAAAGCTCGTGGCACCGATTGGCAAAATCATCAACTCTTGCATATCGAGTGTGTTGTTTGCATGCGCGCCACCGTTAATGACGTTCATCATCGGCACAGGCATACTCATCGGACCACTACCACCAAAGTAACGATAAAGCGACAACCCTGACTCATCTGCAGCAGCCCGCGCAACAGCCATACTCGCGGCAAGAATTGAATTAGCACCTAGGCGGGACTTACCCTCAGTCCCATCCAACTCAATTAAAGTACGATCCAGAAAAGTTTGCTCTTGCGCGTCCAGACCCATCAATGCTTCAGAAATCTCAGTATTGAGGTTTTCTACGGCGCGCAGAACACCCTTACCTAGGTAGCGGGATTTGTCACCATCACGTAACTCGATCGCTTCGCGGCTTCCGGTCGAAGCGCCAGAGGGGACTGCTGCACGGCCCATCGCGCCTGATTCAAGCAATACGTCGCATTCGACTGTCGGGTTACCGCGTGAGTCGAGAATTTCACGACCGATGATGTCTACGATTGCACTCATGTCTGTCTTTCCTGAAAAATAAAAATACCGTTAAACAAAATGCGACTCGAGAAAACCGTGCTGTTTGACCACGCGATCAAGTTCCATCAAGGTTTTCAGTAAATTTTTCATTTGACTCAGAGGGACGGCATTGGGGCCATCGGACAAAGCCTTCGAAGGCTCTGGATGCGTTTCCATAAATAAACCTGCGATACCTGCTGCCACGGCCGCACGGGCGAGCACGGGCACAAATTCACGCTGTCCGCCCGATGAAGTTCCTTGCCCACCCGGCAATTGAACAGAATGCGTCGCATCAAATACGACAGGACATGCAGTTTCTCGCATGATCGCCAGCGAGCGCATATCAGAGACGAGGTTGTTATATCCAAAGGATACGCCTCGCTCACACACCATAATATCCTCGGCAACACCAGCCTGGCGGGCTGCATGACGTGCCTTATTGACAACCTGCAACATGTCGTGGGGTGCGAGAAACTGCCCCTTTTTGATATTGACTGGCTTACCGCTTGACGCACAGGCTTCGATGAAATCAGTCTGACGACACAGAAAGGCCGGCGTTTGCAGCACATCCACCACTGCGGCCACAGCCTTGACCTGATCCTTGTCATGAACATCAGTTAACACTGGAACCTTGAGCTCTGAACGGACGTCTGCCAAAATCTGCAGCCCCTCATCCATTCCTGGCCCACGATAAGAGGTGCCAGAGCTACGGTTGGCTTTGTCAAAAGAGCTCTTATAGATAAATGGAATGCCGAGAGCTGTCGTGATCTCTTGCAGCTGGCCTGCGGTATCAAAGGCCATTTGGCGTGACTCAATCACACAAGGACCCGCAATGAGAAAAAAGGGCTGGCTCAAACCCACATCAAATCCGCACAGCTTCATCAGGTTCCCTCGCGCTTGTTCTGATGCGTCATTGCTGCTTGAATGAAGCTGGTAAATAAGGGGTGGCCATCTCGAGGGGTCGAAGTGAATTCGGGATGGAACTGCACGCCAACGAACCAGGGGTGATTAGGTAACTCCATGATTTCAGGAAGGTTTTCCGTAGGAGTGCGAGCACTAATCACCAGACCCGCTTTTTCCAAACGCGGCACATAGATATTATTGACCTCGTAGCGGTGGCGGTGACGTTCGTTCACGTCAGCACCATAAATTTGGTGTGCAAGAGAGCCAGGCTTGACTGGACATTTTTGCGAGCCTTTGCGCATTGTGCCACCAAGATCAGATTGTGCATCGCGCTTTTCAGTCACACCCTCACGGTCCATCCACTCGGTAATCAGTGCCACGACTGGGTGAGGGGTCGAAGGATTAAATTCTGTGCTGTTGGCATGATCCAAGCTCGCCACATCACGTGCAAACTCGATCACAGCGAGTTGCATGCCTAAGCAAATGCCTAAATAAGGGACGCTGTTCTCACGCGCGAAGCGAATCGCGGCGATCTTGCCTTCAGTCCCGCGCTTGCCAAAACCGCCAGGTACCAGAATGGCATCAAAGGGCTTTAGGACATCGACACCAGACTCTTCAATGCTCTCTGAGTCAATGTACTCGACTTTGACGCGAGACTTGGTGTGAATGCCCGCGTGAATCAAGGCCTCGGTCAAGGACTTATAAGACTCCGTCAAATCAACATACTTGCCCACCATTGCGATATGAACTTCTCGTTCGGGATGTTCAAGTCGATAGACTAAGTTGTCCCACATGGATAAGTCAGCGGCAGGCGGGCTGAGGTTTAGCACCTCGCAAATTAAGTTATCCAAACCTTGTTTATGCAACATCGAAGGGATTTTGTAGATCGAGTCTGCATCCCACACTGAAATCACTGCATCCAGTGGCACGTTGGAAAATAAGGAGATCTTGGCGCGCTCTTCGTCCGGGATCGGACGATCTGCACGGCACAGCAGCGCATGAGGAATGATTCCAATTTCACGTAACTTTTGGACAGAGTGCTGAGTCGGCTTGGTCTTGAGCTCACCAGCAGACGCGATAAAGGGCACCAGCGTCAGGTGGATAAAGGCCGCATTATTGCGCCCCAAACGCAAGCTCATCTGACGCGCAGCCTCTAAAAATGGTAGCGACTCGATATCGCCAACGGTTCCACCTATTTCAACAATCGCGACATCGGTCGCGCCGTTCCAAGACTGTTCGGCACCGCGTGCGATGAAATCCTGGATTTCATTGGTAATGTGGGGAATAACCTGAACAGTTTTACCCAGATAATCTCCGCGTCTTTCTTTACGTAGGACAGATTCATAGATCTGCCCTGTCGTGAAGTTGTTCACCTTACGCATTTTCGAGGAAATGAATCTCTCGTAATGACCGAGATCCAAGTCAGTTTCAGCTCCATCTTCGGTGACGAAGACTTCACCATGTTGAAACGGACTCATGGTGCCGGGATCAACGTTGATATAGGGGTCGAGCTTAATCAGGGTGACTTGCAGGCCACGAGATTCTAGGATGGCGGCCAGAGACGCAGCGGCGATGCCCTTGCCAAGCGAGGACACCACACCACCGGTAACAAAGACAAATTTGGTCATGTGTTTGACGCCCCATCATGAGGCGTATGCGGGAAATTTGGATTATAGCCGCCTGACCCACTTTTGCGGAAAACCCGTATCGATTTATCAACAAAATTATCCACTGCCATAGCGAAGATGGTGTTTTTTAAGTCAGCGGCTCGGTGCGATGCAGCAGCCAAGCCAAAGCAGGACCGTCCACTTTGGGCGCCAAGCGTCTGCGAACTTCAGCATGATACGTGTTGAGCCAATCCACCTCATCCTGTCTGAGTTGGTCTTGTTGAATGCACCGGGTATCTATCGGGCAGAGCGTCAGCGTCTCAAACGCCAAAAACTCGCCAAACTCAGACGAACCGGCAGAAACATTACAGACCAGATTTTCGATACGAATACCCCAGCGCCCTGGACGATAAAGCCCAGGCTCATTTGAGGTGATCATGCCTGGCTGCATGGCAGTCTGAGGTCCGGGTGTCGCGCGGTACGAGATCACTTGCGGACCTTCGTGCACGTTCAAGTAATACCCCACGCCATGCCCCGTTCCATGCCCGTACTCGGCGAGTCGAGCCCATAAAGGGGCTCGGGCTACCGCATCGAGCATGGGCGAAGCTACGCCACGAGGAAATTTCAATCTTGAAAGCGCAATCATGGCTTGCAAAACAGCGGTGTAATCGTCTTTCTGGTCGGAGTTTGGCTGACCAACAGGAATGACGCGCGTAATATCGGTTGTTCCACCGACATATTGCCCTCCAGAGTCAATCAGGAGCAAGCCGTCGCCAGCGATCTGAGCGAACGACGCTGACATTGCCCGATAGTGAGGCATGGCACCGTTGGCGTTATAGGCTGCTATCGTGCCAAAACTGCGAGATACGAAGCCTGGTTGCAGACTGCGAAATGCGAGCAATTCTTTATCAATCATTAACTCATCAAGTGCGGTGGTCTCGCAACGCGCAATTGCATCCTCAAGCCAAGCAAAGAAGGCACATAACGCAGCACCATCGTCTTCCATCACACGACGGACATGATCAAGTTCAAACGCGGTTTTTTGCGACTTGAAAAACGTACTAGGGTTGATCGCACGCACCAACTGGCAAGATACGCGATCGATCAAAGCGCAAGTTGTACGAGCAGGCTCAAACAGCAGGCGTGAAGACACTTCCAGCTCTGATAGTGTTTGAGCGACTTCTTCATAGGGTCTCACTTCGATGCCATCAGCTGCCAATGTCTCAGCCAAGGCAGCATCGATCTTTCCAGGCAGCAAAAAGAGCCAGACATGATTCGGACCGATCAACACATGCGCTAAAAAGACCGGATTAAAACTCACATCCGCGCCGCGTAAATTTAGTAACCATGCAATATCGTCGAGGGTCGAAATGAGGTGCCATTGGGCCTCTCGCTCCGTCATCTCTGCACGAACTCGCGCCAGTTTTTCCTGTCGCGACTGACCGGCGATCTCGACCGGCAAATCACGCACAGCCGCCGTTGGGAGCGACGGGCGATCAAACCAGCATTGCCCCGGCAAATCAAGCGACAACTCGAGTTTGATTGCACGCGCAGCAAATTGTTCCAGCAAGGCATCTCGAGCCGCCAAGCCCAGTGCCCGACCATCCACTGCCACCACCCCTCCATTGGGTACATGTGCGCCAAGCCAGGCAGCATGGGCAGGATCTGTCGCCACGCCGATTTTCATCAAAGTCACGCCAGAACCCGCCAACTCCGCTTCAGCCTGCACCCAATAACGGCTATCGACCCAAATGCCTGCAAAGTCCTGTGTAACGACCACCGTACCGACCGAGCCAGTAAATCCTGTCAACCAAGGCCTGATTTGCCAATACGCAGGCAGGTATTCAGACATATGCGGGTCTGCTGAGGGAACCAGACAGGCATCGACGCCAGCCTGTCGCATGACTTGACGTAATGCGGACAAAGCCTTGCCACAGGAAATAGTCATCATTGAACCGCTGAAACGTCGAGTTTGGCTGAGGTCTTAGACTGAATCTCGTCAACTGTCACACCGGTTGCCAGCTCGACCAGCTTGAGGCCGCTGGGTGTCACTTCCATCACACCAAGATCCGTGATCACCATATCGATCACGCCCACACCCGTCAAAGGCAAGGTGCACTTTGGCAAGAGCTTCAAATCGGTCGTGCCGTCTTTTTTGTGCGCGACATGCTCCATCAGCACAATCACGCGACCTACGCCTGCGACCAGATCCATTGCACCGCCCATCCCCTTGACCATTTTGCCGGGAATCATCCAGTTGGCTAGATCGCCTGTCTCAGAGACCTGCATCGCGCCCAAAATCGCGAGATTGATCTTGCCTGCGCGGATCATGCCGAACGAATCGGCAGAAGAAAAAATTGCCGAACCCGGTAATGTAGTCACCGTTTGCTTGCCTGCATTAATCAAGTCAGGATCCACTTCACTATCAAGTGGGTGGGGACCAATCCCAAGCAAACCATTTTCAGACTGTAGCCAGACTTCCATATTGTTTGGTACATGGTTGGCCACCATGGTGGGCAAGCCGATCCCCAAGTTCACGTAAAAACCATCTTTCAGTTCGCGCGCTGCACGCGCGGCCATTTCATCACGAGTCCATGCCATCTTTGTTCTCCTTAGCTCGCCGCGCGAACGATACGTTGCTCAATACGCTTTTCAGGCGTTGCATTGATCACAATGCGGTGCACGTATATGCCGGGTAAATGAATATTTTCGGGTTCGAGTTCGCCGTTTTCAACGATACGTTCGACCTCGACGACTGTGAGTTTTCCCGCCATGGCGACAGGCGGATTAAAGTTACGCGCAGTCTTGCTAAACATCAAGTTGCCGCTTCGGTCTGCGACTTCGGCCTTGACCAAGGACACCTCGGGCACCAAGGCACGCTCCATGATGTACTGCTGTCCATCAAACTCGCGGACTTCTTTACCCTCTGCCACGATCGTGCCGACGCCGGTTTTAGTAAAAAAGGCTGGGATGCCTGAGCCGCCTGCGCGCAAACGCTCAGCCAAGGTTCCCTGAGGCGTAAACTCAAGCTCGAGCTCACCTGCCAAATATTGACGCTCAAATTCTTTGTTCTCGCCGACATAAGACGCGATCATGCGGCGCACTTGACGAGATTCGAGCAAGACACCTAGGCCAAAGCCGTCCACTCCCGCGTTATTACTAATGCAGGTCAAATTTTGAACACCTAGATCCTTGACGGCGGCAATCAACGCCTCCGGAATCCCACACAGTCCGAAACCACCCACCGCGATGGTCTGGCCATCTTTCAAAATACCGGTCAGCGCGTCTTTTGCGCTCGGATACAGCTTGTTCATCAGAACGACTCCTAAAAGGTCACTTAAATTCGATTATCGACGATTTATGCTGCTTGCCAAGGCCTGCAAGACCTCCACGGGCCAAGGGTGCCCACGGTTTAATTCAAAATCCATCCAGACCATGATTGATTTCCCCTGCGCGCACAACTCAAGCCCCTCAGGACGCACTAAAGATAAGTCGACTGCATGTTCCATGCTGGAGCGACCAATACGCTCTACACGATGACTCACTCGAATCAGAGCGGGATACGTAATCGGTTTTTTAAAATCACACGCACAATGCACGACAACAGGACTAAAACGGGCGCTCTGCTGAACGCGGCCTTCCACAAACATCCTGATTCGCCCTTCTTCCATATAACGGAAATAGTTGGCATTATTGAGATGATTGAGCGGATCGGCATCCGCCCAACGCATCGGCAGGTCAAAGTCAAAAATGTCGCCCACCTCAAGCGTGCGGGCCCCTCCCTCAGGTTGCACCAATGCCTTCTCCACAAAACAGCAAAAGGGTGAGTTCATGCCTTTGCAAGTCTGGCAGTCCTCAAACTCCTCACGCGTGCAATACAATTGATTTCAATGAAACATCATACTTGGAAGCAGGGAGACTCTCATGTCCGAACGTGAATCGATGGAATACGACGTTGTCGTCGTAGGTGGCGGTCCTGGCGGACTGGCGACAGCAATCCGGCTTAAACAGCTTGCCGCTGAGCGCAATCATGAGATTTCGGTCTGTGTGCTCGAAAAAGGCAGCGAAGTGGGCGCCCACATTTTATCTGGCGCCATCATGGACCCCAAGGCTCTGACCGAGTTACTGCCCGACTGGAAAGCCATGGGTGCCCCGCTCAACACGGCAGTTACCGAAGATGAGTTCCTGTTTTTATCCCCGACGGGGTCACAGAAAACACCCAACTGGCTGCTGCCAGAGTGTTTTCAAAACCACGGCAACTACATCGTGAGCTTAGGTAGCGTTGCCCGCTGGATGGGCGAGCAAGCCGAAGCGCTTGGTGTCGAGATCTTCCCCGGCTTTGCCGCGGCCGAGGTCTTGTACGACGACAAAGGTGCTGTGCGTGGCGTCGCCACGGGTGATATGGGCGTGGGTCGCGATGGCCAACCCACGGACCAATACCAGCAGGGCATGGAGCTTCATGCCAAATACACCATCTTCGCTGAAGGCGCGCGCGGACAACTCGGTCGTCAGCTGATCGAAAAATTCAAGCTCGACCAGAATCGCGATCCACAAAGTTATGGCATTGGGATCAAAGAACTCTGGGAAGTCGAACCCTCCAAATCCCGCCCAGGCCTAGTGGTGCACACTGCCGGCTGGCCATTGGATGCGGATACCTATGGCGGTTCCTTTCTCTATCACTTGAATGACAATCTGGTTGCTGTCGGCATGGTCGTTGGACTGGACTATGCCAACCCTTGGATTTCACCTTTCGAAGAATTCCAGCGTTACAAAACACACCCTGCCATCCGTGGCACTTTCGAAGGCGGCAAACGTATCTCCTATGGTGCACGCGCGATTACCGCTGGTGGCTTGTTGTCCTTGCCCAAGCTAGTGTTCCCTGGTGGCGTGCTCGTGGGCTGCGAAGCGGGCTTCTTGAATGCCTCTCGTATCAAGGGCAGTCACGCTGCGATCAAGTCTGGCATGATGGCTGCCGAAGCCGCGTTCGACGCACTGGTCGCCGAGCGCAGCCACGACGAACTGCCCGCCTACCCTGCTGCGTTTGAGAGTTCATGGCTACATACCGAGCTCAATAAAGCACGCAACTTTAAACAATGGTTTAAAAAAGGCAGAAATATTGGTACGTTGATGACCGGCATCGAGCAATGGCTGCTCAAGGGCAATATGCCCTGGACGATCCATCGCGACAAGCCTGATCACGCTTGCCTCAAACCGGCCGCTGACTGCGTCAAGATCGACTACCCAAAACCAGACGGTGTGCTGACCTTTGATCGTCTGAGCTCGGTGTTTATCTCCAACACTAATCACGAAGAAAATCAGCCTATCCATCTGACACTCAAGGATGCGTCTGTCCCAGTGTCTATCAACTTAGCCAAGTTCGCTGGACCCGAGGCGCGCTATTGTCCGGCAGGTGTCTACGAATATATTAAGGATGATCAGGGCGCGGATCGTTTGCAAATCAATGCGCAAAACTGCGTGCATTGTAAAACCTGCGACATCAAGGACCCCACACAAAACATCGTCTGGGTCACGCCACAAGGTGGTGAAGGTCCGGTCTATACCGGCATGTAATTTCCACAGGAAACACACATCATGACAACACGTCCTCAAGCCACGCCCACCACCCAAATCGACAACGACCGCGTCATCGTCACCGAGTGGCGTTTTGCCCCCGGTGCCGAGACGGGCTGGCACACACATGGCCACGACTATGTGGTGGTTCCCACGACCAATGGTTTGCTTCACCTTGAAACCCCAGAGGGTCTCAAGGAGTTTCCCTTGGTGCTTGGCAAGTCCTATACACGTGGTGCCGGTGTCAATCACAACGTGATCAACGCAAGCGAACACGAAGTTGTCTTTGTCGAGATCGAGATACGCTAAATCTTGTCTCAACCCCTTTTTCGGAAACAATGACATGCTCGATCCACAAGCCAAGGCACTGATTGATCTCGTTGTTGAAAAAGGGATCCCGCCGGTTCACACCACCGAGCCTGTACAAGCCAGGATTTTCTACGCCGAGCGCCGGTTTTTTAGCCAGCCCGATGCGCCAGAGGTTGCACAGGCTTTGAATCTCAACGTCCCCGGTCCGGCTGGTGCAATCAACGTACGCCACTACCGACCGCTGGGCTCGGCACTGAATGCAGCCTTGCCTGCCCTGGTTTACTACCATGGTGGCGGTCATGTCATTGGCGATCTCGAGACACACGACGTGCTGTGCCGCACGCTCTCCAATCAAGCTCAATGTGCGGTGTTTTCTGTTGACTACCGACTCGCCCCCGAACACATTTTTCCAGCTGCCGCAGACGACTGTATTACCGCCACGAAATGGGTGCATGCAAATGCCGCCACATTAAAGATTGATGCCGCGCGGATTGCCATCGGTGGTGATAGCGCGGGTGGCCAGCTTGCGGCCGTAGTCGCCTTGGCACTCAAGCAAGACGGTGCCTTCAAACCTGTATTGCAACTCCTGATTTACCCCGTCACGGATGCCAGCTGCGCGCGCGAGTCGATGCGCACCAATGGCCAGGGCTATTTGTTGACGCGTGACTCGATGGAATATTTTTATGGTCACTACATGCCCGAGGCATGGATGCGCCAAGATTGGCGCGCCTCGCCGATGCTTGCACCGGACCATTCAGGCTTGCCACCTGCCTTTGTCCTTACGGCAGGCTACGATCCCTTGCGTGACGAAGGCTACGCCTATGCCGACAAATTGTCGATGGCAGGCGTGCCAACGCAATACATTTGCTTTGAGCGTCAGATCCATGGCTTTGTGCCACTCGGTCGGATCCTCGACGAGGCCAACACGGCCGTGAAGCTCTGCGCACAGGCGCTTCGCGACCGGTTCTGAGCGTTTACTTTTTAAACGCAATCACTTCCTGACGCTGCTCACCCAGACCCTGGATGCCCAGCGTCATGACGTCACCCACCTTGAGGTAGCGTGGCTTGGGTTTCACACCCATACCAACACCCGGAGGCGTGCCCGTCGTGATGATGTCACCTGGCATCAAGGTCATGAATTCACTGACATAGCTCACAATCGTGGCCACATCGAAAATCATGGTCTTGGTGTTGCCGGTCTGAAAACGCTTACCATTGAGATCGAGCCACATGTCGAGCGTTTGCGGATCTTTAATTTCATCCGTTGTGACCAACCAAGGACCAACTGGGCCAAAGGTATCGCAGCCTTTGCCCTTATCCCAAGTACCGCCTCGCTCGAGTTGGTACTCGCGCTCGGAGACATCGTTAACCAGGCAATAACCCGCAACGTATTTCAGTGCATCTTTCTTGCTGACGTAACGCGCCTTTTTACCGATCACAAACGCGAGTTCGACTTCCCAGTCTGATTTTTTAGAGCCTTTTGGCAACATCACCTTGTCATTGGGGCCCGACAAACTGGTATCGGCCTTAAAGAAAATGATGGGCTCTTTTGGACAGGGCATACCGGCTTCGGCCGCATGGTCAGAGTAATTCAGACCGATGGCCAGAAACTTACCGACGTTGGCGATCGGCACGCCGTAACGTGGCTTGCCTTTGACTAGCGGCAATGTGCTCGTCTTGATTTTGGCGAGTTTGGCAAGTGCAGCTGAGGACAGCTGCTCGGTTGTGATGTCGGACACCACACCAGACAAGTCGCGTAACTTGCCTTCTTTGTCGATCAGGCCGGGCTTTTCTTTGCCTTTCGCGCCATAACGTACGAGTTTCATTGCTTCTCCTTAGTTGAATGCCTTCGCAATTTAACAGCTAACACGCAGCCAAATCAATCCGTTACACACATTTAGAAATAACGTCCGCCTGCACCGATCACAACGGTGAGGAGACCGAGTACAAGATTCGTCAACATCAACATCCGGATTTGTCCAAGCGCTTGCGCACCCACAGGCCACTGCTTGTCCGCGACAGCCGCTTTCAGCTTTTTGAAAGGACTCGCATAGATGTAAGCGAAAATCACAGTCATGATCACGGCAATGAGTAACATGGCATGCACGTGACCACCAAGCTTAGCCTGCGCACTCATGAGAGAAATCAGAGCAAAACCCGTCGCAAACAACACCAAGATTGAGACTTTGACCCAAATAAAAAATCGCTTAAAGACCCCGCACAAAAGCGTCAAACGCTCTGGGGGTTGCAGCACCTCTGCCGCAGTAGGACGCAGTGCACTGTGTGCGAAAAACATTCCGCCCACCCAAATTAACGCAGCCAACAAATGCAACACAATCAAAATCGCAATTGACATGATGATCTCCAGAGTAGTCGTATCGCAGTCTACCCTTCATTTGATTTACGCAACAAAAAAGGGCCTCGTTAGAGACCCTTTAAACCTACACCTCATGTGGCTATTAGATATTTATACAGGCGAAGACAGTTGATCCAAAATCGCAGGGTTTTCCAAGGTAGAAACATCCTGCGTGACCTTTTCACCCTTAGCCACTACCCGCAACAAACGTCGCATGATCTTGCCAGAGCGCGTCTTGGGTAAGTTATCACCAAAGCGAATTTCTTTTGGTTTGGCGATCGGTCCGATTTCCTTGGCGACCCAGTTACGTAACTCTTTGCCGAGCGCAATCGCTTCTTCGCCTTCGGGCCGTGTACGTTTCAGCACAACAAATGCAACCACCGCTTCACCGGTTGTGTCATCAGGACGCCCCACAACAGCCGCCTCTGCCACCATCGGATGGGCGACCAACGCAGACTCCACCTCCATCGTGCCCAAGCGATGACCGGAAACATTCAACACGTCATCAATACGACCCATGATCCAGAAACAACCATCCTTGTCACATTGCGCACCATCGCCCGCGAGGTAATAGCCACCGAGCTCTGGTGGGAAATAGCTTTTGACAAAGCGGTCAGGATCACCCCAGATGTTACGGATCATCGACGGCCAAGGACGTTTAATCACCAGGAAACCACCCTGTCCGGCCTCAACATCACCACCCGCCTCATCTACGATCGCAGCCGTAATACCAGGCAAGCGTGTCGTACATGACCCGGGCTTGAGTGGTGTGGCGCCAGGCAACGGCGTAATCATGTGTCCACCGGTCTCAGTTTGCCACCACGTATCAACAATCGGGCAACGACCGCCCCCGACATTGTTGTGGTACCACATCCAAGCTTCAGGATTAATCGGTTCTCCGACGGATCCTAGCAAACGCAAACTGTTCAAGTCGTAGGACTTTGGATGATGCGCGGCGGTGGCCTCAGAAGCTTTGATCAAAGAACGAATCGCTGTGGGTGCCGTGTAGAAAATCGTGGCTTTGTGATCCTGAATCATTTTCCAGAAACGGCCAGCATCCGGATAGGTGGGGACTCCTTCAAACACAATCTGTGTCATACCGGCAGCTAACGGACCATAGGCGATGTACGTGTGGCCCGTTACCCAGCCCACGTCGGCAGTACACCAAAAGACATCGTTGGCTTTGGCATCAAACACCCACTGCATGGTCATTTTTGCCCACAGCAAGTATCCACCAGAGGAATGCTGCACACCCTTAGGTTTGCCTGTGGACCCCGAGGTATACAAAATAAAAAGTGGATGCTCGGCATTGACGGGAACAGCTGGACACTCTTTTGCCTGGTTTTCCGACAACGTGTGCATCCAGACGTCACGCTTGGCGTCCCAAGCAATTTTACCGCCCGTCCGCTGGTAAACGACGACATGTCGCACAACCTCGCAACCGCCCATGCTCAGGGCATCGTCGACCGCTGGTTTAAGCGGGATCGCCTTACCACCGCGCATTTGCTCGTCCGCGGTAATCACCAGACTGGCGCCTACATCCGTGATCCGTTCATGCAGACTCTTGGAGGAAAAACCACCAAACACCACCGAGTGCGTGATCCCGAGTCGGGCGCAAGCCTGCATCGCGATGACCGCCTCAACGGACATCGGCAAATAAATAATGGAACGATCACCGGCCTTATAACCAAGCGACTTCAAGCCATTCGCAAACTGACAGACGCGTTCGTACAGTTGCTGGTAAGTGACTTTTTGAACCTCACCACTGTCAGACTCAAAAATGATCGCAACCTTATTTGCATTACCATTTTTCAGATTGACATCGAGACAATTCGCAGAAACGTTGAGCTCGCCGTCGCCAAACCACTCATAGAATGGCGCGCGGGATTCGTCTAGCACCTTGGTAAAGGGCTTGTCCCATTGCAACTCCTCGCGCGCTAAGCGCCCCCAAAAACCTTCTGGGTCCCGATCGGACTCTGCAAGCAGTGCCGCATAACCGGCCGCCTGCGAGACATTGGCTTGTTTGGCAAAGTCTGCTGGAGGTGGAAAAACACGCGTCTCGATCATTGATGATTCAATCGAATTAGACATAAAGGGAGTCTCCTCTTTCATCCGGTAGGAAGTGGGGGTTTATAAAAACGACTTGCTCGTGAATATTAAATTTTTAAAGCTGCGATTCCCGCAGCAGCGATCTGCGCATCCTCATTAGACTGCACACCCGACACGCCGACAGCACCAATCGTCACACCATCCACAAGGATCGGCAAGCCGCCCTCAAGCATCCCTTGCAACAAAGGCGCAGACAAAAAGGACATACGTCCTTTATTAATAACATCCTCGTAAATCTTGGACTCACGGGCACCCATTGCCGCTGTATGCGCTTTAGCGGGAGCAATATAGGCAGAGATGGTATTAGCACCATCCAGACGCTGCATACCAAGCATGTGGCCGCCATCATCCACGACTGCAATCGTCACAGCCCATTTGTTTTGATGGGCATGGGCTTTTGCCGCTTCGAGAATCAGTGAAACATCGGCATCGGTCAATACAACTTTGGTCTTCATAGTGAATCCTTAATTTGTTCAAGTGCACTTGGGTCTTCGATTGTGGTGAGGTCGCCTGGATCACGTCCTTCGCATACTGCCACAATGGCCCGGCGGAGAACTTTACCAGAACGCGTTTTTGGCAATACGTTTACAAAACGTACTCGGGCAGGACGCGCAACTGGGCCAAGCTGCTCATCGACCAATTTCATGATGTCACCTTCGAGCTTCATGGTCGCTGCTGTATCAGGGTATTGGGTCGGATCGCGCAACACCGCAAATCCAATTGCGACTTGACCCTTGAGTGAGTCAGCAATGCCTACCACGGCTGATTCAGCGACTGCGGGGTGACTGTTGATCGACTCCTCAATTTCCCTGGTGCCTAAGCGGTGCCCGGCCACATTAATCACATCGTCGGTGCGGCCCAAAATGAACCAATAGCCTTCTTTGTCGACCAGTCCCCAGTCAAAGGTCGAATACACCTTGCGCCCGGGGATCGAGGAAAAATAAGTGTCCACAAAGCGGGCATCATCCCCCCAGATGGTCGTCATCGCACCCGGTGGCAGAGGTGGAACGATCGCCACGACGCCTTTTTCATCGGGCCCGAGATCTTGACCTGTTTGCTCATTAAGGACACGGACATCAAAACCATAAACAGGAAACGATGGACTGCCGAACTTTGTCTGGACATGTTCGATGCCAGGCTGTGCGGCCAAAATCGGCCAGCCCGTTTCGGTTTGCCAATAATTATCAATAATCGGCTTGCCCAAGCCCTGTGCAATCCACTGCGCGGTCGGCTCATCAAGTGGCTCGCCTGCCATATAGAGAGCACGCAGACTCGACAAATCGTATTTTTTGAGCAGCGCAGGGTCTTGCTTTTTCAACACGCGAATCGCCGTAGGCGCTGAAAACATGGTGTTGACCTTAAATCGCTCAACTAAACTCCAAAGAATCCCCCCGTCAGGGCGGACTGGCGTGCCCTCATACAAAATCGTAGTCTGGCCTGCAATCAAGGGTCCATACACAATATAGGAATGCCCCACCACCCAGCCGATATCGCTGGTACATAGATAGGTTTCACCGGGTTTGCCATTAAAAATCCGTTGCATCGAAGACGCCAGCGCAACCGCATAGCCCCCCGTATCCCGCTGAACGCCCTTGGGCTTGCCCGTTGTGCCGGAGGTATACAGCACGTAGCTCGGCGTTGACGACTCCAGCCAAGTGACCGGGACCTCAACGCCATCAAACTCCTGTCGCAGGGTGTCATAGTCTAGATCACGTCCTGCGACAGGCTCGAACGAGTGCAGTCCGCGATTGACGACAATCACTTTCTCGGGCGGACGCGTCGACAAAGCAATTGCCTTATCCATCAAGGGCTTGTAGGGGGTCACTTTGCCGCCACGTGAGCCCGCATCTGCACAAATAATGACCTTTGGGGATGCGTCATCGATACGCTGTGCCAGATTGACCGAGGCAAAGCCGCCGAACACCACGGAGTGAATCGCCCCTAAACGTGCACACGCCAGCATCGCAAAGACTGCCGCTGGCACCATCGGCATATAGATCAGGACACGATCACCCTGCCCGACCCCCTGAGCGACCAACATCGCAGCCACCGCGTTGACTTCTTGATAGAGTTGGCGACGTGTATAGATTTGTTCTTGATCCACTTCGGTTGACACCCAGATCAGCGCAGGCTCGTCGGCTTGTGACTCTAGCCAACGATCAACGGCGTTGAAGCATAGGTTTGTCTTTCCGCCCACGTACCACTTGGCAAACGGGGGATTAGAAAAGTCCAACACTTGTTCGAAGGGCGTTTCCCAATGAATAAGCTGTGCCTCGTTTGACCAGAATTGATCCCTATCATTTAGGGATCTGTGGTGAGTGCTTTGGATCACCTGCATAATGGTCTCCGACTGTTTTTTTTGAAATATTGAGGATTTTTATACTACTATTGTGTCAGGTTAAGCTTTCACCAGCCTTTCCAACATCGCCTTTTTTGTGTTTATACCAAAAAAGTTGAGCCCTCTCTGATGTATGACGAACCCCTATCGCACGATGACTGTTCAGACAGCCGATATCCTCATAAAGTCGCTCGCCATACGAATGCTTTCGAGCATGCGTATGGTGTTCGTCTGTATGTGTGCAGCCATCCTAGCAGGCTGTGCAGGACAAGGTGGCTCAGGCAGTAATCGTTCGGGTTTTGACTGGCGTAACTCAGCAGACCCTATTGGTGCTTTTGCCGTCGGACCCAAATACGTTGCTGGCTTGGGTGAGATTGATCACCCTCTCGCCAACCAGGCGCTTAACCAACTCGGAGTTCACTACCGCTGGGGTGGCAAATCTCCTGAAACTGGTTTTGACTGCAGCGGTTTAATTGTTTACTCGGCGCAACGTTCGCTCGGCCTCAAACTCCCCCCACGCTCGGACGACATTGCAAAGTTCGGTGACAAAATCAATAAAAAAGACCTTCAAGTGGGCGATTTAGTCTTTTTTAATACTCTAGGCACTCGCTACTCCCATGTGGGGATTTATCTTGGCCAAAACAAATTTGTCCATGCGCCAACGCGTGGCAGCGTCGTGCGTGTCGAGGACATGACACTGCGTTATTGGACAGCACGTTATACCGGTGCTCGACGCCTAGACCCGACGCTGATCGCAGCGCGCTGATTCTGCACAATCACACAAGCCACATTGTTCGAGTGCTTGCTGCATTGCACATACTGAACGTCTACACGCAACAACCTTCACACCTGACTTTTGTGCTGCATTCCTGAAAGTTTTCATCACGTTATGACCCAAAAAGTCAGTCAACAATATGACAACTTGCGTCCCAATCGGAAGTGCGAGTGTTTTTTTCTGATGTGCAGGATCCCGCCCACTGATGTGATGCGTGATGGAAATATTATGACCCCGCAGTAAATCTGGGATATTTCCTAGACGATCCGCACCGACTACCACTGC
The DNA here is from genome assembly GCA_963926265.1 of uncultured Burkholderiaceae bacterium. Taxonomy (GTDB): domain Bacteria; phylum Pseudomonadota; class Gammaproteobacteria; order Burkholderiales; family Burkholderiaceae_B; genus Zwartia. Next base: position 92,831 of record CAWUWN010000006.1, on the reverse strand, counting down.
ACTTAGAGCTGGGGCGGCCAGCCCCAAACTTTTTGAGTGAGCATTTCTGGGCGTCGTGCGCTGAGGGGATGAAACGGTCAGGACTGGAATCATGTCTGCTCCTAAAGATGGCAACAGACTAAATGATAATGATTCTTATTTAAATAGCAAGCGTAATAATACTCATTCTTGTTTATTTTCGATTAAATTACGCACGCGGTCCGCATCCAGCTCTGGGTTGAGCATCGCGATAAAGGTATAAACATAGTCCCGTAAAAACACGCCTGACTTGAGTGCAACCTTGGTCGTTTGCTGTCCGAATAAGTGGCCTGCAGATATACTCACCAAATGGCCGTCGCGGGCAGGCTCGTAGGCCATTCCCGCGATGATGCCAATGCCAAGCCCCACATCTACATAGGTTTTAATCACATCGGCATCGATCGCTTCCAACACGACATCTGGCCGAATGCTGTGCGCTTCGAAAGCACGATCAATCGAAAGTCGTCCTGAAAAAGCCTTGTCATAGGTGACAATCGGGTAGCTCGCCAAATGCTGCAAGGTCAGTTCAAAATCTTTTTGAAGAGACAACTGAGCTAAAGGGTGGTCGGACTTCACCACAACTGAGTGCTCCCAGACATAGCAAGGCATCGTTTCAAGCCCCGGGGTCAACGCGAGAGACTCTGTCGCCACGGCGAGATCTGCCTGTCCAGTCAACACCATCTGCGCGAGCTGAGGAGGACTCCCCTCCGCCAAAGAGAGATGAACCTTGGGAAAGTGTTGACGAAAACTCGGGATCACCTTGGGTAAGACATAGCGCGCTTGCGTGTGCGTGCAAGCAATCACCAAACTCCCCTCGTCTCGCCTAGCGAACTCATCACTGACCTTTTTGAGGTTATCGATTTCCTGCATGATGCGTTCAACGACTTGCGCCACGGCCTTGCCTGGCTTGGTCAGTCCTTTGATTCGCTTGCCATGGCGCTCAAAAATCTGCACGCCGAGCTCATCCTCAAACTCAATAATGGCCTTCGATACGCCAGGCTGTGAGGTAAACAAGCTGCGAGCCGCCTCAGTCAGGTTGTAATCCCGACGGATGGTTTCACGGACAAAGCGAAACTGTTGCAAATTCATGTTGATTCTCCTATAAACACGATTATAAGTAATATAGAAAATATTCTAAATAACTTTTGAGAATAAACTACTACTGAATACTTTTGACGGCTGAACTGGCAGTGGACGGTCAATGAGCCCTCCCCCTTTTTGATTCAACCGTATCCACTCAACATGCGAGATAATCTCTTTATTCGCATGCTCATCTCTTTACGCACACTAATAGGTAGAACTTATGGATTTCAGCACACACGTGACAGTTTCTCCCCATCAAATCAAAACCTCAGCGCTTGCGATTGGCGTGTTTACTGAGGGTGTACTCAGCACAACGGCAGATATCATCGACCGTGCGAGCCAAGGTGCCGTGCGTGCCGTGGTGAAAAGTGAGTTTCAAGGCCGTACAGGCACGGTCCTCGTCTTGCGTGATTTGACCGGCGTCACAGCCGCACGTGTTGTGTTGGTTGGGCTCGGTAAACAGGCAGACTACAGCGCCAAGGCACAGGCTAGCGCAGAGCGTACTTTTGCAAACTTTTGCGTGCAAAACCGTCTTGTTGAGGGCACCTCAAGCATTTCTGGCATCAATTATGGAACAAGCACACCTCGAGACCGCGCACGTATCACAGCCTCTGCTGCTGGGGATGCCACCTATCATTACGACTTGAGTTTTGGAAAGCCAGATCTCGACGCACGTCCTAAACTGAAAAAAATCTCGATTCTTGTTGCCAAATCAGATCAAGCGGATGCTAATACAGGGCTCAAGGAAGGCGGCGCACTTGCCCAGGGGATGTCCCTTGCTCGCACACTTGGCAATATGCCCGGTAATTTATGCACACCTACTTATCTCGGCGACACAGCAAAAAAACTCAGCCGCGAATTCAAAAATATCAAGACGACTGTTCTTGATCGCAAACAAATTGAAGCGCTCGGCATGGGGTCTTTTTTGTCCGTCTCAAAAGGCTCCGCAGAAGCCCCACGCTTTATCGTGATGCATTACAAGGGTAAAGATACAGCTAAAAAAACGACCAAAGGTATTAAAGATAAAGGACCGGTTGTTTTAGTGGGTAAAGGGATTACGTTTGACTCAGGCGGCATCTCCATCAAGTCTGCTGGCACCATGGACGAAATGAAATTCGATATGTGCGGAGCGGCTAGCGTGCTAGGTACATTCCGCACAATCGCAGAGATTGAGATCGCTGGCGAAGTCATCGGACTCATCCCCGCTTGTGAAAACATGCCAAGTGGTACTGCAAACAAACCAGGCGATGTCGTCAAGAGTATGTCAGGCCAGACGATCGAGATTTTGAATACAGATGCAGAGGGTAGGCTGGTCTTATGCGATGCACTGACTTATGCCGAGCGCTTCAAGCCCTCAGCTGTTATCGACATCGCGACCTTGACGGGTGCGTGTGTGGTTGCCTTGGGTGCGGTGAACTCCGGCCTGTTTTCGACCGATGATGCGCTGGCCGAAGCTTTGCTTGCCGCTGGCAAACAAGCACTCGATCCTGCTTGGCGCATGCCACTTGATGAGGCGTATCAGGATCAACTGAAGTCTAATTTTGCAGACATGGCCAACATTGGCGGTCCACCCGCAGGGGCAGTCACTGCCGCATGCTTCCTGTCGCGCTTCACCAAAGCCTATAGCTGGGCACACCTTGACATTGCTGGAACAGCGTGGCGCGGCGGCAAGGAAAAAGGCTCAACCGCACGTCCTGTTCCCCTGCTCGTGCAATACCTGCTGAATCAGGCTTAAGCCAAGACGATGGCGCGTATTAATTTTGCTTTTGGGGCGACCGAACGTATTTCCCAAGCCTGCCAGACGACTTTAAAACAGTATCTGGCAGGTCAAAAGCTCATTGTCTATTGCAGCGATGTGGAACGTCTGCGACTGTTCGATCAAAAACTCTGGGCCGTCGACGAGGCGGCTTTTGTGCCACACGTTTGGGTGGATGACCCCTTGGCGATCAAGACCCCTATCTTATTGGTGAACAAAGATTTAGAGCATGCACTAAATGGCCTCTCCCCTGACACCTGGTTGCTCAATCTAGACGACGCCTGCCCGCCCACCTGCGGAAAACTCCTGCGCGTCCTAGAAATCGTTTCCGATTTACCTGAGGACAAACAAGCCGCTCGTGAACGCTGGCGCACTTACTTGTCTGCCGGCCACGACCTGAAGTCCTACTCGCTACAAAGTCCGGCCCAACCCCAAGACTAAAATATCCACAATCTTTGTCGAAAATCTAGCCTTTCAGGGAACTGTAAGGTATGCTTTCGGTCATAGACTATGGGTTCAGCCAAACTGACCGAGTCCCACTTAGCGAAAGGAGATTTAAATGAACGATCCGCGTCCCACACTATCACGCAGTCCCTACCAAACGGGCTCAGTCGAAGTCGTGCGCAACCGGGTTTTGCGTAACACCTACTGGCTGTTAGCGCTTTCACTGATTCCAACCGTTCTTGGCGCTGCCGTAGGCATGTTCAGCGGCCTCAATCAAGTCATGGCGACAAGCCCTGGTACGACTGCAATCGTTTTTCTGGTGGGTGCATTTGGATTAATGTTCGCCATTGAGAAAAACAAAGAAAACTCCTTGGGCGTTGGCTTACTGCTCTTGTTTACGTTCTTCATGGGACTGATGCTCTCGCGCATGCTGGGCTTTGTTCTGGGGATGAGCAACGGGACCTCCCTCGTGATGTTCGCGTTTGGCGGTACAGCGATTGTTTTCGGAACAATGGCGACACTTGCCTCTTCGATCAAGCGTGATCTGTCAGGCTTGAGTAAGTTCATGTTTATCGGTGTGATCGTTCTGATCCTCGCGAGCTTAGCTAACATCTTCTTGCAAATACCTGCACTGATGCTGACGGTATCGGTACTCGCGATTGTTGTGTTCTCTGCTTTCATGTTGATCGACCTGCAGCGTGTCATCAATGGCGGTGAAACCAACTACGTATCAGCAACCCTGGCGATTTACTTGGACGTCTATAACGTCTTTGCCAACCTGCTCGCTATCCTTGGCATTTTTGGTGGAAATCGCGATTAAGCTTTAAGCGATCACGCACTCAAAAGGCCCACTTCGGTGGGCCTTTGCTATTTTGAGCTACAAATACATATCGCACTTTAAATTTTGGAACGATTCCTATGGCTCACACAGTCCTTGTTGAAAAAAATAATGGCGTCCTTACGCTCACTATTAATCGACCCGAGCGTCGCAATGCGTTGGATATCGCGACCTACCTCGAGCTTGCCGAACAAATATGGGCGGCTGGCGATGACAAAGAGGTCCGAGCGATTGTCCTGACAGGCGCTAACAATTACTTCACCGCCGGGAATGACCTGAAAGATTTTCAAGTGCCACGAACAGATGGAGAGAGCGCCGGCATCAAATTTCTGCGCAGCCTGACAGACTGTGATTTACCAATTGTCGCCGCAATCGAAGGGAGTGCCATTGGTATTGGTGTCACCATGTTGCAGCACTGCGACTTTATCTATGCCGCAGATAACGTCACATTCAAAATTCCCTTTGTACCGCTCGGCCTTTGCCCCGAAGGGGCCTCCAGCATGTTGATGGCTCAAATTGTCGGTACACGACGTGCTACGGACTGGTTGCTGCGCGGCCGACCCTTCTCTGCGCAAGAGGCACTGGATGCGCGCTTTATTACTGCAGTCTGTCCCCCAGAGCAGGCGCTCCGAACCGCATGCGACATCGCGACCGAACTTGCAGCACTTCCGCCCGAAGCACTGCAAACATCCAAGCGTATGCTCAAGCACAGCCTCCGGCCAAAAATTCATGCAGCCTTCGACTATGAATGGGCACACTTTAATGAACGGCTAAAGTCTGCCGAGGCACAAGCGGCCTTTGCTGCTTTCTTGAATAAGAAAAAGTAAGTCATAGACTTTACTCTCGGGAGGCACTGTAGCGCGTCAGACCGGTGTTGGGTCCGGACGTTGTCCGGACTTCCCTGCGCCCACCTTGATTTCATCGCGCAACGCCCAAACTCGCCCCTTTGGGGCTCAGACAGGGCGTTGCTTTTCCGATGAAATCAGCGCTGGCCTTGGCTGCACAGACGGTCTGACGCGCTACAGTGCCTCCCGAGAGTAAAGAGTGCGACGTTGATGATTCAAATATTGACGCAAGATCTCTTGACTGTGCCAATGTCCTCATGCCAAGCTAGATTAATTCTTAGGAGAACTTCATGTTGACCGTAAAAACTGACGATGGTGTTGAACTTGTTTACGAGACCTATGGTTCGGGAGTCCCGATTATTTTCGTCCATGAGTTTGCTGGACACAAAGAAAGCTGGGAACCACAAGTGCGTCACTTTGCGCGTCAGTACCAAGTGATTACCTACAATGCCCGCGGCTACCCACCCTCATCTGTTCCGCCCGAAGTGTCGTCGTACTCACAGAATCGCGCCGTAGCGGACATTATTGCGGTGATGGATCATCTTAAGATCGACCAAGCACACATTGTTGGTTTGTCGATGGGTGGTTTTGCAACACTGCACTTTGGTTTGCAACATCCTAAGCGCGCATTGTCCTTGTGTGTCGCAGGTTGCGGCTACGGCGCAGAGCTCGAGCAGCAAGAGCAGTTCAAAAAAGAAGCCGAAGCCAGCGCAGACATGTTGCTCACCCAAGGTATGCAAGCCTTTGTCGACAAATATGCCCATGGCCCAACTCGCTTATCGTTTGAGCGCGCGGATCCACATGGCTTTGCTGAGTTTAAACAGCAGTTTTACGGTCATTCCGCATTGGGCTCCGCCAACACCCAACTAGGCGTTCAGCGAGAGCGTCCTTCGCTCTACAACTTAAAAGACCAGCTCGCGAAGCTCACCGTCCCTACGCTGATTTTGAATGGTGACGAAGACTGGCCATGTCTAAAACCAGGACTGATGCTCAAGGAAACGATTCCTTCAGCTGCCTTGGCTATTTTGCCGAATTGTGGCCACACCATGAATATCGAAATGCCCAATGAGTTCAATCATATTGTGGGCAACTTCATTAGTCATGCTGCAAGCGGTCGTTGGCCCATGCGCGATCCACGCGCCATGGTCGCCTCGATTACTGGCATCAAGGATTAAGCTTGTCGGTCATGACACTCACAATCGCTGAAAATTTTAGGGCTATTTTTTATACGCCTTTTTATTTACTCAAGGCTCTTGGTCTTGCCGAGCAAGCGGGTCTTGAGCTCAAATGGTTGCCACCTGGCTCACCGGGCGGCGCCATTGATGCGATTAAAAACGGCACTGTCGATCTCACTTGGGGTGGGCCGATGCGTGTCATGAAAGATCATGACACGATGCCCTCCAACGGTCAGTCCCTCATGTGTTTTGGCGAAGTCGTCTCGCGCGATCCATTCTTTTTACTAGGCAAAAAAAATCTAGGCCGTTTCGAGCTGGCCCAGCTCAGACAACTACGCTTAGCCCAAGTCTCAGAGGTGCCGACTCCATGGCTATGCCTGCAAGCAGACCTTCGTGATTTGGGCTTGAACGTCCCAGAAATCCAGGCCTCGCTCAAGCGCGGCTTAAGCATGACAGAGCAAATTCAAGCACTCCATGCGGACTCAATTGACGTTGCTCAAGTTTTTGAACCCCTCGCAAGTGAGTTATTGACTGACCCAGAGTATCAAATCTTATATCCAGCCCACGCTCGAGGACCAACGGTCTATACCACTCTGATTTGCTCTCGTGATGGTTGGAACACTCATCAATTAGCCTTTACATTACTTTGCAAGGTCTTGGGTGACTTACTCGCATGGATGCATGCGCAAACCCCCGCATTGATTACAAGTCATGTGCAATCTTTTTTTCCTACACTCAGCGCAAAACTGCTCGAGACTGCCATTTCGCGTTATTTACATAACGGCATTTGGGCCAAGTCGCCTATGATGTCTAAAGAAGGCTTTGATAGACTGTCTTATAGCCTTCAGAGCGGTGGTTTCACCCGCAGGCTTATCGACTTTGCTTCCACCATTACCCCCATAGACCAACAGAACACCTAGCACTCAAGGAGCCCTCAGCATGAACACTTTTTGTCTAATTAAATGGCTTGCCGCTTCGGTCGCGAGCCTTGGCTTCATCCACAGCGCCGCTCAAGCACAAACACCCACAGCTTATCCTAGCCGCCAGCTCCAGCTGATCGTCCCCTTCCCTGCCGGTGGACCAACCGACATCGTGGCGCGGCTCTATGCTCAACAGCTTTCAAAGTTAGCCAAACAGCCTGTTGTTGTAGAGAACATGTCTGGCGCTGCAGGCATGATCGGCACACAAAATGCCGTGCGCGCTGAGCCCAACGGTTACACCATCCTTTTCAGCACTGCCAGTACGAGTGTCATGAATGAAATTGTGCGCAAAAAAGTGCCCTACAACTTTCAAAAAGATTTTTCGATGATCGGTTTGATTGCAGATGCACCTCATTTGCTGGTCGTTGGCTCCTCCGTGCCGGTCAAAAGCTTGGCAGAACTCATCGCACTCGCAAAGAAAGAACCCGGAAAACTGAGCTACTCCTCAGCCGGTACCGGAAGCATCGTACAAATGGGCGCAGAACTCTTTCGTACTCAAACCGGCACCGAACTGATGCATGTACCATACAAAGGCGGCGCACCTGCGACTTTAGCTGTTTTGCGTGGAGAGGTCACACTCAACGTCAACGATCTCAGCACCTTTCAGGCACAAATTGCTGAGGGCAAGCTCAAGCCTTTGGCCGTTGCACATACAAGCCGCCTCAAGCCATTACCCAATGTTCCAACATTTATTGAACTGGGATTGCCTGAGATTGTGTCAAGTTCATGGTGGGGAATTGCCGTACCCACTAAAACACCCAGTACTATTCAAGAAAAATTACGTGAGTGGAATCAGAAAATCGTCACTAATCCAGAGTACGTTGCTCGCTTGGCAGCAATGGCTTTTGAGCCAATTAACATGACACCAGAGCAAACTAAGGCGTTTATTGCTTCAGAGATTAAAAAATGGCAAACCGTCGCAAAAGCCGCCAAAATCCAGTTAGATTAGCGCTGAATTGATTGACTAAAAAGAGCGCATTGACATGACTGATACAGCTGAAATTCTTCGCAATCTCGAGACACTCGATACCAACACCGTTTCTGACGCACTCGATTTCATGGGATTGCCAGGCGCGACCTTTGGACTCAGACCCTTATGGGACTGCCCGAAAATCGTGGGTCGGGCCGCGACGATTTTGCTGGGTCCCAAGCAAGGCACCGCGCCGACGTCTCACCTCATCACCCCTGTGATTACAAGCATCACCACCGATGACAAAATCTTAGTGATCGCAGGGGGGCCCGAAGGCATTTCTTGCTGGGGCGATATTTTGGCGAACGCCTCCAAAATGAAAGGAATTCGTGGTTCCGTCATTGATGGCGTCAGTCGCGATATTGAGGGCAGCGAATCGATTAGCTATCCCGTTTACGGACGAGGCATCACAATGATCAGCGCGCGCAACCGCATTATTCAGATTGATTCAGGCAATCCAGTACAAATGTCAGGCGTCACCGTGCATGAAAACGATTACGTGATTGCAGACCGTTGCGGGACGGTCTTTATCCCTGCCGACAAAATCAAAGAAGTCATCACGCTAGGCCAGCGCATTGCCGCCCGTCAGGACGGCATGGTGCAGGCTGTGCGTGCCGGACAATCAGTTGAAGAAGTCATGCACGACAAGAAATTTGAAGCGATCCGCCACGGCTGATCGTCTCAGGTCGTAAAACCAACCGACATGCCGCCGCAAACATACAAAAGCTGTCCGGTGATAAAGCCTGCTTTGCGATCGAGAAACATCCGGACCGCATGAGCGATTTCTTCTGGTTCGCCAAAGCGACCCACAGGAACTGACTCTGCAATTTTTTTGGTCTGAGGTAAATCCGGTGGATTACTGGCTATAAACAACTCAGTCGCCACCGGACCCGGTGCGATAGCATTGACCGTAATGCCATCAGCCGCAGTTTCCAGTGCCCACGTGCGCGTCATACCTCCCAGGCCCGCCTTCGTTCCACCGTAAATGGTCCGCCCAACCTTTCCGAGTGCAGCGCGACTCCCAATGTTGACGACACGACCAAACTTATTTTTTCGCATTGCTGGCAAAACAGCCTGCAACATGATTAAGGGTGCAATCATGTTGAGCGACAACATGTCTTCGATTTGCTCGATCGCGATGTCTTCAATCTTGCCAACATGGATCATGCCAGCGTTATTGACGAGATTCAGGATGTCTTTTTTAGCAGCCCAGTCAAAAGCTGCTTCGCGAGCGCGCTTGGGATCACCCAAATCCACGGATTCGAAAATTTCACCGGGCAATAACTGCGTAGGTGCAGTTCGACTGAAATTGATGACCTCATAGCCATCATCTATCAGCGACTGCACCACAGCGCGTCCAATTCCGCGGCTTCCCCCGGTCACGAGTGCTGTGGTGCCTTTCATCTTATTTCGCCTTAATGTCGCGTTCTTTGATCAGCTTGCCCCATTTAGCACGCTCAGCGGCTTCGAATTTGGCAAGATCAGGTCCAAACAAGTTGCCGGGAACTGCTGCGAGACGCTCATAAGCTTGGATAACTTTAGGTGACTTCAGCCCGACACGTGCTGCCTCGATTAGTTTGTCCATCACTGGCTGTGGAGTGCCTTTCGGTGCATAGATGGCAAACCAAGCCGTCACGTCAAAGCCTTTCACACCACTTTCTGCAAAACTTGGCAGACTTGTCAACATAGGTGAGCGCTCCAGCGATGTCACGGCAATGCCGCGCACGCGTGAGCCGTCTTTGATCTGAGCGATCGAACCCGACAAGTTGTCAAACAACAGATCAATCTGGCCGCCAATCAGTGCAGGCATCGAGGCAGAAACACCTTTGTATGGCACGTGCAACAGCTCGACACCAGCCATCGCTTCAAAATAAGCGCCTGTCAGATGAGGTGACGAACCAATACCTGGCGTACCGTAACTGAGTTTTTTGTCCTTTGCAGCGCGTGCGGCAGCCAAGACATCAGCGAGGTTTTTCCAAGGAGAGTTCACAGACACGACTAAAACATTAGGTGTCAGAGACACCAGTGCGATCGGCACCAAGTCCTTGGCAGGATCAAACTGCATTTGGGTATAGAGAAATGGATTGATCGCCTGAGTTCCGATCGTACCCAGACCGATGGTGTAGCCATCTGGCTTGCTACGCGACACTTGGGTCAATCCCACATTGCCAGCTGCACCAGGTTTATTTTCAATAATGACGGGCTGCTTCAGCGTCGCCTCCATGGCCTGTGCAATCGATCGCCCAAACGTATCTGCCGCACCGGCTGCAGGATAGGGCACGATCAATGTGACGGGACGAGTTGGATAGCTTTGCGCATGGGCGATGCCCAGAGTGGCGGCGCCTAGGGTCATTGCAGCCGCAATGCTTTGGATAATAAAACGCGTTGACTTCATGGGAACTTGCTCCTGTCGTTATACGTCTGAGAGAGACGTTTTTAATAAGTGAAACTTAAATCAAAAGTACATAAATAAGCACTATAGTAATAGTTCAACAAGATCACTATAGCAGTACAAACTCGTTCGCTGCATAAAGTTCACCTGAGGCAATCAATGTATTTTTCCCAACGCATGGCCGCACTGGCCAAAAGCCATGGCCAGCACCTTGCACTCATCGATCAGGATGTCCCGACGACCTTTGAGGAGCTCCATGCGCAGTCAATGCAGCTGGCAGGCAATCTCGCGCTTCAAGGCATCGGCCCTAAGGATCGCGTCGCTGTCTGGTTGCCCAATTGTCTAGCTTGGTTACAGACCTTTTTAGCATGCGCCCATCTGGGTGCGACTGTACTGGCAGTTAACACTCGCTTTCGTAGCCAAGAGGTTGCGGATATTGTCGGTCGAGGCCAGGCGGACTGGCTGCTGATGTGGCCAGACTTTAAAGGGATCGCATTCGCAGATATTTTGGCCGATGTACCCAAAGAAGTCCTGTCCAGGCTGCGCGCCATCATCACACTCGGCGATACACAAGGCACCGCTACCCAAGCGATCGCAGCAAGAGGCTACAAGATTCTTGGCTACAACACCTTACTCAACACCCCCAGCGTGAGCCCACCTGCGTTTGGTAATGCCGGCGTTTTGTGTTTCACCACATCCGGAACGACTTCGCTACCCAAGTTCGTGTTGCACGATCAGGCCACCTTGATCAAACACGGCGAAGTGATGCAACAGGCCTATGGTTATGACGCCAGCAGTCGCATCCTTGCCAGCGCACCATTTTGTGGCGCCTTTGGCTTTGCAACATTGACGGGCGGACTCGTCACGGGATGTACGACGGTGAGCGAACCCGTTTCAGACACGCACAGCACCCTTGCACAAATCCGTAAACATCGCGTGACCCACACTTATGCCAACAACGAATCGATTTTGAAACTCTTTGAAACCGCTCAATCTCCGTCAGACTTTGAAAGCTGCAAGTTGTTTGGGTTTGCGAGTTTTTCGCCTGCAATCAATAGCTTGCTCGAACAAGCCGAACGCAATCACGTTGAGCTGACGGGACTGTATGGCTCAAGTGAATTACAGGCACTGGTGGCTGCACAGCCGACCGAAGCATCTCAGGGAGACCTCAGCGTCCGTTATCTGTCTGGTGGGCGTTTGATTCATCCTGAGGCGCGTGTCAGAACCTCCGATCCCGAAACAGGCCAAGTTTTGAAACAAGGCGAGTCAGGCGAGATCGAAATTTACAGTCCCAGTCGCATGATGGGCTATCTAGACCAACCCGAAGCCACAGCAAAAGCAATCACTGACGATGGATATTTCAAGACAGGTGACTTAGGGTACGCCATCAGTGAGCGCCAGTTTGTATTTCAAACACGCATGGGCGACTCGATGCGACTCTCTGGATTTTTAGTCAATCCTGCAGAAATCGAGCAGGCAGTCGAAAAACTATCGGGCGTGCAAGCGTGTCAAGTTGTAGGTGGCACCCTAGGCACCAAAATTTTACCGGTCGCCTTCGTGATCATGAAAGAAGGTGCACAAGCGGATCCTGACGGCTGGACACAGGCTTGTAAACGTGTGATGGCTGGCTACAAAGTTCCAGTTCGCTTCGAAGTCGTTACCGTCTTTCCTTCCGTCGAAAGTGCGAACGCTGTCAAAATTCAAAAAAATAAATTGCGCGAAATGGCAAATGCCTTGTTGGCAGCAGACGCATGAAACAAGCTCACGGCCTCCTCTACGCGAGAAGTCCACAGCCCTTGTATTTGCAGGTAGCCGCAATTGTGCGTCGTAACATCGAACGTGGGATCTGGCCACGTGGGCATCAAGTTCCAGCGCTTGAAACGCTAGTCGGCACGCTAGGCGTTTCGCGTGCGACGGTCCGACAAGCATTTGGTCTGTTGGAGCGAGAGGGACTCATTCATCGCTCGAGAGGATCGGGCACTTATGTCAACGAAGATATTCCCGAGACCTACAAACTGACTCTTCCCAAAACTTGGGCTGACACCGTCGCACTCTCTAAAGAGCTTGGAACGATCACTTTGATGGAATCAAATGCAGATGTTCCGTTACCGCTGCTCGGGATGGAGTGCCCTCACAACACGAACGGACGCTTTCAATATTTACGCCGTATTCATACAACCTCAAGCGGTCCATTTTGCTATACCGAAATGTACCTCGAACGCGAAATTTATCGTCAACATCCGACTCGATACCGCCACTCCACAATTGCTCATATTCTAAATGAGCTGCATGGAGAAAAAATCACACATGCCGGACAGTTACTCACTATTATCGAAGCGGGAGCAGACTCCGCTGAGGCCCTACAACTTCCTCTTTCCGCACCTGTCGCAGAGTTGCGCCGTTACGCCTGCATTGAGGGGCAGGTTGTATATTTTGCGCGCCTGGAGATACCGACGCGTTTCGTACAAATGAAATTTGATCTTCTTGGAAATCAATAAATATGTTCAATCCTGATTCGCTGAAGTTGCCGTTTTTTGATGATAGCCATCGTGCGCTTTACGCAGATGTCCAGGCGTGGTCATCCGTCGCGCTCACCAACCGAGTCCATGTCGGTAGCGTCGATGCACACTGCATCAAACTCACTCAACAACTGGGGGACGCCGGTTGGCTGCGCTACTGCGTACCCGCCGAATACGGTGGTGCGCTCAAAGAACTTGACTCACGCAGTCTGTGCTTAATGCGTCAGGCACTTGGCTACTATGATGGCCTAGCTGACTTCGCCTTTGTGATGCAGGGACTAGGCAGTGGTCCAATTTCTCTTTTTGGCTCAGAGGCACTCAAGCAAAAATACTTGCCCCATGTTGCCTCAGGAAAAATGCTAGCGGCCTTCGCACTCTCAGAACCTGACGCGGGCTCTGATGTTGCCGCGATGACCACACGCGCAACACGCACCGCACAAGGCTACCGCCTCAATGGTGTCAAGACATGGATTTCCAATGCTGATATCGCTGATTTTTATACAGTCTTTGCTCGTGTTGAAAATGATGAAGCCGAAGGTGTGACTGCGTTTGTCGTGGATGCCAAGACACCTGGCCTTCAGGTGACTGAGCGCTTTGACGTGTGCGCGCCACACCCGATCGGCACCTTGACTTTTACTGATTGTGATATTCCAGTCACTCAGCGTATTGGCGAAGCAGGCAAGGGCTTCAAAGTTGCGATGCATAACCTTGATGTTTTTCGCGCCTCCGTCGGCGCAGCTGCCCTGGGTTTTGCCGAAGCTGCGCTCGACATGGGGATCGCACGCGCCACCTCTCGACCAATGTTTGGCGCGACACTCGCTGACCTACAAATCACGCAAGCTGCAATTGGCGATATGAGCACGGAAATCGATGCTGCGACTTTGCTGATTTATCGTGCGGCCTGGGAGCGCGATGTACTCAAGCAACGCACGACTAAATCAGCTGCGATGGCCAAAATGTTTGCAACCGAATCCGCGCAACGCATTATTGATCGCTGTGTGCAGCTGCACGGTGGTTTAGGCGTCAAAGTCGGCCATCCAATGGAAATGTTGTATCGTGAAATTAGAGCACTGCGCATTTATGAAGGTGCGACTGAAGTCCAGCAGGTCATCATCGCGCGTGAAACAATGAAAAACAAAACTGGAGGGGTATAAAAATGAATGGTTCAGAAGCAATGGTTCACACCCTGCTTGCAGGCGACGTTGATGTATGTTTTGCCAACCCTGGCACCTCAGAGATGCACTTCGTCTCAGCCTTGGACCGCGCGCCAGGTATGCGCTGCGTGCTGGGATTGTTCGAAGGTGTTGCGAGTGGTGCGGCTGACGGCTACTACCGGATGGCGGAAAAGCCTGCTGCGACGCTATTACACCTAGGGCCTGGCCTAGGCAACGCACTGGCAAACATTCACAATGCCAAACGTGCCTACTCCGGCATGGTCAATATTGTCGGCCAACACGCCTGGGATCATATCCACAACAACGCGCCTCTAAACTCTGACGTAGAAGCCGTTGCTCGCCCGATGTCGAACTGGGTCAAGACCACTATGTCGGCTGCAGCGGCCCCTCTGGACACCGCTGAAGCGATCTCTCAAGCATGTAGCACCCCAGGCCGTATCGCGACCTTGGTGCTGCCTGCAAACTGCGCATGGGAACCTTCTGATCCGGGCCACTACTCCACAGCACCCGCGCAGACCGCTGCTGCGCCATTGGCAGAAACAATCGTCGCCCTCGCCCGTTTATTATCCAATCGCAAAACGGCTGAAACCACCACACTATTACTAGGTGGTCGCGCCTTGCGTGCGCGCGAAGCAACGCTCGCCGGAAAAATCGCTGCGCATACTGGCTGTAAGCTCGCTTCTGAGCCTCGCAACCCACGTATGGAACGTGGACGGGGTCGCGTCAACATCACGCCTTTACCCTTCCCAGTCGATGGCGCAGTCGCCATGCTCAAAGACACCAAACACTTGGTCTTGGTCGGCAGCGCGCCACCGGTGGCATTTTTTGCCTATCCAAACAAGCCACGTATGATCAAGCAGCCAGACTGCGAGGTGCACACACTGGCCACGCTCACACACGATATCGAAGCGAGCTTGCAAGCACTCGCTGATGCACTAGGTGCGCAAAACACTGCCCCTGCAGAGTTGTCCACTGGCCCCATCATCACAGACTTACCGACCGGCGCACCTGCAGTCGAACATATTGGAACGATCATTGCGGCGCTCATGCCAGAAAATGCCATCATGGTGGATGAGGCAGTCACAACTGGACGACAATTTGCAAAAGTGACGCCTCAGGCCGCACCGCATGACTGTATCGATATCACAGGGGGTGCGATTGGCTGGGGTATGTCTGCAGCGGTCGGTGCTGCCGTCGCTTGCCCCGATCGAAAAGTCTTTGCTTTCCTAGGCGATGGCAGTGCCATGTATACGGTCCAAGGACTTTGGTCGATGGCCCGTGAAAATCTCGACGTGACAGTGGTCATTTTTGCCAATCGTTCTTACAAAATCTTGCGTGGCGAACTCGCCAATATGGGCGGCCCTGAAGCCGGTGAAAACGCACGCCGTATGCTCGATCTCGATCGGCCATTTTTAGATTGGGTTTCGATCGCGCGCGGGCATGGTGTCCCAGGCGTTCAAGTCAGCACGCTTGAGGGTTTTGCGGATGCCTTGCGCGTTTCTGCCAAAGAAAAGGGCCCCCGACTGATTGAACTGGTGATGTAAAGACTACAGCACGACAGGAGCTTAAAACATGAAATGTTATTGCGTAATGAATTTCAAAGAACCGCTCGGTTTGATGGAAATGGAAACTCCCACGCCAACAGGCACACAAGTCTTGGTACAAGTCCGCGCCGCGGGCGTCTGCCATAGTGATATCCACTTTTGGGAAGGTAGCTACGACCTCGGCAATGGTCGCAGCCTTTTACTCAAGGATCGTGGTATCAAGTTACCGATGACGATGGGACATGAGACCGCAGGCACTGTCGTGGCGTTAGGTCCTGAGGCTAAGGGTGTTGAAAAAGGTCGCAACTATTTGGTCTATCCGTGGATTGGTTGCCGCCAATGTCCTGCTTGCCTAGATGGTCTCGAAAATCATTGTTCCAGCCCGCAATATCTCGGCGTGCAGCGCCCAGGAGGTTATGCCGACCACCTGCTTGTGCCACATCCACGCTACCTGATCGATATCGGTGACTTGGACCCGGCCGAGATCGCCCCTTATGCATGTTCAGGCCTCACCACCTACAGTGCACTCAACAAAGTTGGTGCCAGCCTCTATCAGAAACACCCTATCGTAATTATGGGTGCAGGAGGACTGGGCTTGATGTGTCTAGCCTTGGTAAAGGCATTAAATGGTGTCGGTGCGATTGTGGTGGATATCGATCCTGCCAAACGTCAGGCGGCCTTAGAAGCAGGTGCGCTTGCGGTCGTGGACGGTGCCGCACCAGATGCCGCGCAACAAATCATCCAGGCCAATGGCGGAAAATTGGTGCAAGCGATGATCGATCTGGTGGGTGCGCCTGCTACGACAGCCTTGGGCTTTGACATTCTGATCAAGGGGGGTAAGCTCGTCATTGTCGGTTTGTTTGGCGGCGGCGCGTCTTGGCCAATTGCCTTTATTCCGATGAAAGCCCTTCAGATTCTCGGCAGCTATACAGGCTCTCTGGACGAACTCAAAGAGCTATTGCAGCTTGTCAAAGACAACAAGATCACGCCCATCCCTGTTCATAAACACCCTCTTGCCGACGCGGACAAGGTGCTCGCGTCGTTGCGTCAAGGCAAGGTCACTGGTCGAGCCGTACTAACCGCTTGATACGTTGAAACTTGACGCTAGGTGCAGAGCACTTTAGCCTCAAGTTTTTGCTGGCTGAAAGCGCTGTAACGCGACCAACACTTGGCGAGTCGTCAATGGACGGCCTGCCAAGTGCTCCGACAAGCGCTCACGTAAGCTCGCGCGCAAGGCGGGCTCTCCCTGTGGGTCGTCAAAGTCTGGCTCTTCGACATCGAGGCCGTACCCCGTCTCTTTGAGCAAAATCCACTCAAATCGTCGTAGTGCCCCCACCGCAGGCTGCCCTGCAGCCAGTCGTTGCAGTGCGATGACATACGCATCAAACAAACCGGGGTGAGGATCTTCGCGGGGCAGCAACCGAAAGAGTAGCTCGTTCATATACCAGCATGACATCAAGGCCGCACCGGGCAACGCATGCACACCTGCACATTCGGCACGCGTCAGCGTTTTAATCTCACCAGAACCTGTCCAGGATAACAACAAGGGTTGAAAAACGGACAGCGCTGGCCTGAGTACCGAATGGGGTCGTTTAGCGCCCTTGGCAACCGTACTGACCCATCCGTGATCTCTAGAGAACGCTTGAACAATCAGAGAGGTTTCACGCCAGGCCGTTGCATGCAACACATAGCCCGGCGTCTCTAAGACCCGAAGGACTCGTCTACTCATATCCTAGATCGCGCAGGCTGCTTTCTTTTTCAGCCCAACCCTTACGCACCTTGATATACACCTCGAGGTGAACGGGTTTATCCATGAGTTTGGCCATATCTTGACGGGCCTCGGACGCAATTCGTTTCATATGACTACCGCCTGCGCCCAGCAAAATGGGGCGATGACTGTCGCGCTCGACGATCACGCATGCATTAATGTGGGCACCTTTAGCAGTTTCTTCCCACTGCTCGATCACAACGGTACAGCCATATGGAAGCTCGTCACCAACCAAACGAAAAATTTTCTCACGAATGAGTTCGGCCGCGATAAATCTCATAGGACGATCTGTCAACGTATCCGCATCAAAGTACGGCTCGTTTTCCGGCAAGCGCTTGGCGACCTCATCAAGTAATTGATCGAGCTGGTGCCGTTTGGTCGAACTCACTGGCACCACCGCATCGAACTTGAATTGCGAGGCGATGTTTGCGACGAAGGGATACAGCTCATCACGATTTTTGAGTTGATCAATTTTGCTGATAACCAAAATCGTACGCTCTGGATGATGCAATAAAGATAAAAGCTTGGCATCGCCCGGGGACCATTTGCCCGCTTCGACTACGAACAGCACGACATCTACATCGGCTAAGGTCTGTGTGACAACGCGGTTCATCATCTTATTCATCGCGCCACCGTGGCGCGTCTGAAAGCCTGGTGTATCCACAAACACAAACTGCTCATGTTCACGCGTGAGGACGCCTTGAATTCTGTGACGTGTCGTTTGTGCCTTGCGCGAGACAATCGAAATTTTGCTACCAATCAAGGCATTCGTTAGCGTTGATTTACCAACGTTTGGACGCCCAACCACTGCGATAAAGCCGCAACGGTAGGCCGCCGTCTCTGACTGAGGGGTGGAGTCTGTTGTATCGATAATTTCTGTCATTTAAGTTCCTGAGCGACCGCAACCGGCAGCGTTAATTGTGCCGTTTTGCGCGCTCGGGTTGAACGCTTTTTAACTGGTGTCGGACTGGCAGTCTCAGCGGCTTCGAGCGCGAGCTTAGCGGCTGACTGCTCGGCTGCCCGACGACTTGAACCAGGCGCAATGACCTTGATCTCGAGAGAGGGGATCGCACATTCAACTTCAAACTGCTGGCTGTGGGCTGCACCATGGGTCGCAACAACGCTATAAAGAGGTAAGGCAAGTTTGCGACTCTGTAAAAACTCTTGCAACAGAGTCTTGGCGTCCTTACCTAGAGTCAGTGGATCCACACTAGCAAGGATTGGTTTGTACAAGCGTTCAATCAAGTCTTGCGCAGCGATAAAACCGCCATCTAAATAAACTGCTGCAAGGATTGCCTCAAATGTATCAGCCAAAATCGACGGGCGCCGAAAGCCTCCGCTTTTTAGCTCACCCTCGCCTAAGCGGAGGTATTTGGATAAATCAAGCTTTTGCGCAATATCGGCAAGAGAAGATTGCTTGACCAGATTAGCCCGTACGCGCGACAAATCGCCTTCGTCGAGCGTGCCGTAATGATTGAATAACAGTGCGGCCACAGACATGTTCAAGACCGAATCGCCAAGAAACTCGAGGCGTTCATTATGGCGCGCGCCATGACTACGATGCGTTAACGCCTGCTCAAGCAGGGCAGGTTTAACGAACTGATATCCAAGCGAATTCTCAAGAGCGGCCAAGGGCATGTAGCGGGTGACATCAAACGGGTGACAAGGATCTGAAATGCTTAATGGAAAGGACCAATGCGTCCAAGGTTTCCAAAGTTCATCCAGATAAAGAAAGCTTTACCAACGATATTCGCCTCGGGGACGAAACCCCAAAATCGACTGTCTAGGCTGTTATCGCGATTGTCACCCATCATAAAGTAAACACCCGCCGGTACGGTGCAGCGGATACCATTTCTAAGATAATCGCACTTTTCACGATGTGGAAAGCTTGAAGTTGGCCCCAAATCCTGCCATCTTCGCTCATCAAGCAAAATTTGATGCGGTTTTTTTCCTAAGTATTCCGTAAACTGTGCCGTATACGCCACACGGTCGGGCTCAAAATATTCACCATCGCGCTTGCGAGGAACCTCTTTACCGTTGATATAGAGGCGCTTATCCAGATAAGCCACCTCGTCGCCTGGCAATCCGACCACTCGCTTGATGTAATCAACAGACGGATCAACGGGGTAACGAAACACCATCACATCGCCTCGTGCAGGCTCACCGATAGAGATGACTTTTTCGTTCAGCACAGGCAAACGCAATCCATATGAAAACTTGTTCACCAATATCAAATCACCGGATTGCAGGGTTGGTAGCATCGATCCCGAAGGAATACGAAATGGTTCAACGATAAAGGAGCGCAACACAAACACAAACAGAATGACTGGAAAAAAGCTTGCTCCATACTCCACCCACCAGGGTTGTTTACCTAATTCTGCACGGATGTGTTCTTCGCGACTACGCTTTTCGTTTTCTGGAAGGGCCGCCCAACTAGGGCGCGCCAAATCAATCGCTTGCATCATGCGAGCGTGGCGTTTTTTTCTCAATGCAAACTTGTCGATTGTCCAGATCACACCAGTGATCACTAGCGCAATAAACAAAATCAGGGCAAAGTTCCAGCTCATCAGTTCAACCTTGCTTGAAAGTTATTTGTCATCAACTTGTAGGATCGCCAGGAAAGCTTCCTGAGGAATCTCAACGCTACCAACTTGTTTCATGCGCTTTTTACCGGCCTTCTGCTTTTCAAGCAGTTTTTTCTTGCGGCTAATGTCTCCACCATAACACTTGGCTAAAACGTTTTTGCGCAAAGCTTTGACGTTTTCGCGCGCGATAATTTCAGCGCCAATCGCGGCTTGAATCGCGACGTCGTACATCTGGCGTGGAATCAACTCACGCATGCGTGATACGACTTCGCGAGCCCGGTAGCGTGCATTGGAGCGATGGCAAATATTCGATAAGGCGTCAACCTTGTCGGTATTGATCAACAGATCAACCTTAACCACATCTGCGGCACGATACTCTTTGAACTCATAGTCCATTGAAGCATAACCACGCGAAACTGACTTCAGCTTATCAAAGAAATCGAGCACGATCTCAGCGAGCGGAATTTCATAGTGTAGGTGTACCTGCCGACCATGGTAGGTCATGTCAAGCTGGACTCCACGCTTGTTATTACAAAGCGTCATGACCGTCCCGACATACTCTTGAGGCATAAACAGCGTCACATTGACGATCGGCTCACGCACTTCAATAAACTTGCCGACCTCGGGCATCCGTGAGGGACTTTCGATTTGGATGACAGAGTTATCACGCATCACGACCTCGTACACCACGGACGGTGCGGTCGTAATGATGTCCATGTCAAACTCACGCTCGAGTCGCTCTTGAACAATTTCCATATGGAGCAGGCCGAGAAAGCCGCAGCGGAAACCGAAACCAAGCGCTTGAGACACTTCTGGCTCGTACATCAGTGCAGAGTCATTGAGCTTGAGCTTTTCTAGTGAATCACGTAACTGATCGTATTCGCTACTCTCGACTGGATACAACCCCGCAAATACCTGTGGTTGGACTTCTTTAAAACCTGGTAAGGCTTCAGTGGCAGGCTTAGAGAACAAGGTGATCGTGTCACCGACCTTGGCATCAGCGAGTTCTTTGATACCCGCAATCACAAAACCCACCTCACCTGCTGACAGAAACTTGCGAGGCTCAGACTTGGGCGTAAAGACTCCGACCTGTTCACACAGATGGACCGCTCCGGTCGCCATAAAAGAAATTTTATCTTTAGGCTTGAGCACGCCATTGACCACGCGAATCAGCATCACCACGCCGACATAGTTGTCAAACCAAGAGTCCACAATCAGTGCCTGCAGAGGCGCCTCAGTGTCACCCTTGGGGGCTGGAATACGCGCTACGACCGCCTCAAGAATCTCGTCGATTCCCATGCCTGTTTTAGCGCTGGCTAAAATTGCATCTGACGCGTCAATGCCGATAACCTCTTCAACCTCGGCCCGTGCACTTTCCGGGTCCGCCTGAGGCAAGTCCATTTTGTTTAGGATCGGCACAACCTCGACACCAAGTTCAATCGCCGTATAGCAATTGGCCACCGTTTGTGCTTCGACACCTTGAGAAGCGTCAACGACCAATAACGCGCCCTCACAAGCAGAGAGAGATCGACTCACCTCGTAAGAAAAATCGACATGCCCAGGGGTATCGATTAAGTTGAGGTTGTAGATCTTGCCATCCTGTGCTTTGTAATGCAGCGCTGCAGTCTGAGCTTTTATGGTGATGCCACGCTCGCGTTCAATGTCCATCGAGTCTAGAACTTGAGCAGACATTTCACGATCGGCTAAGCCTCCGCAGCGATGAATCAGTCGATCCGCCAAGGTGGACTTGCCATGGTCGATGTGGGCAATGATGGAGAAATTACGAATATGCTGCATAACACCTGGAAAGTAAGCGAGCTAGCAAGCAAAAGGGGCGCTCTGCGCCCCTTTTGCGGCAATCCTCCATTCTAGCCGTTCTTGGGCTTATTTGGCGGGCGTCACTGCAACCCAGCGTGTTTGCTCACCCGTGCGTACCATCAGAGCAATCGAACGTGCCTTGGCCAATCCTGAAATAAGCTTGGCAAATTGCTCAGGGCTTGTAATGTCAGTGTCATTCACAGCCAAAATGATGTCACCTTCGGCGATTCCTGCGGCAGAAGCAGGTGCTTCTGCAGACGTGACCTGGACGCCAGATTTAATGCGTAGCTGTTTGAGTGCGTCTGCCGCTACGGGAACAACCGTCATGCCCAACACAACCGTTTTTGACTCAGCGGGCTTGTCTTTTGGTGTAGGGGCAGCAGCTGTTTTCTCAACTTTAAGCTCGATGACTGTTACCTTGAGCTTAACAGTTTTGCCTTTGCGCCAGACCTCAACAGGTGAAACTACACCAGGCTTAGTTTGACCAACCAGACGGGGCAAATCTGACATACGAGCGATCGTTTTGCCATCAAATTTCAAAATTACATCACCAGGCAAAATTCCGCCTTTCTCTGCCGGGCCATCGGGCTCCACTGCACTGACGAGCGCACCTTCAGCCTTAGGTAAACCGATTGCTTGCGCGACTTCTTTGCTGACTTCACCAATCTGCACACCGATACGACCACGCGTGACACGACCAGAAGCCTTGAGCTGCTCAACAACCTGCATCGCCTCATTAATCGGGATTGCCAAAGAAATCCCCATAAAGCCGCCGCTGCGCGAAATAATTTGAGCGTTAATGCCCACAACTTGGCCATTCAAATTGAGTAATGGACCACCTGAATTACCTGGGTTGACAGCCACATCAGTCTGAATGAACGGCAAATAGTCACCGGTCTCGCGACCCAGCGCACTGACAATGCCTGATGTCACTGTCGATTCGAGACCGAAGGGTGAACCAATCGCCAACACCCACTGACCCTTTTTAAGTTTTTTGGCATCACCGATTGGCAACGTTGCCATACCTTTAACATCGATTTTGAGCAAAGCAACATCGGTGCGCTGATCGCTACCGATAACGGTTGCTTTGAATTCGCGTCCATCCGTCAGCGTGACAAAAATATCAGTCGCGTCTGCCACAACATGATGATTCGTCAGCAAGTGTCCATCTTCAGAAATAAAGAATCCCGAACCTACGCCTCTTGGCACCGATCGCTCTTCAGGCTCTGCACGCCGACCACGAGGCGCTTGCTGAGGACCTTGACGACCTCCGGGCGGGGCTAAATCAGGACCAAAAAAGTGTCGAAATAATTCGTAAGGATCTTGACCGGGCGCACCACCCGCTCCAGCACGTGAAGCGACTTTCGCGGTAGTACGAATATTGACAACAGCGGGCTCTGACTTTTCCACAATTGCAGTAAAGTCTGGCAATTCCACGTTACGCGCTTGTGCAGGCATCATTTGCAAACTGCCCAACACCAACGCCATGGCTACCGTCAACGTTGTCGCAATGCGGCGCATACGATCAACAGGCTGATACAGATATGAGTGTGACTGATCTTGCATCATGAACTCCGTTTTAAACATCCCTACTCACTTTTCACAACGCTATTAGCGTGCGGGCGTTAAGGGGACGTATTGAATTGTCTGAGCTAACTGCTCGAGGGTTGCGGCCGGCACTTCACCCAGAACAGTCAACCAAAAGTTTGCTACTTTGATCCCAAAGATATTCACTGAGCCACTTCGCGCAGCGCCTTGGGGTTCATACTCAGACCGTTCTGGATGATAAGGTTCAATAAAAATTGAAATAGTTGCCAAACCATCCGACAAAATAAGTTGATTCACGCGTTTGTCGTTAGAAAAAATTCTTTCCAATTGTGAGGTCGCGATATAACCTGCTGGCGCTGGGATACGCCAACCTTGTGCAAACAAATCGATTTTGGAATGTTGTGCACGCACGGTCCGCCAGTGCGTTGTCGTCCACGTCGGCGCTAACATCGCGTCTGTGATTTCCGCACCAATCGTCACTTGTGTAAAAGCGACCTGTTCAATCACAACACCATCAGGGCCGACCATTTGCGCCTTGAGCAATAAATTAGACTCTAGGTCTGAACACAACCGGTAACCATAACGATGTGTGTCACGCGGCGTAATTTCAATACCGCGGCAAGAGCGGCCTGCAATGCGCAAGTGTTCAGGCGCCAGCCGCAAGCTGTAGTTTTTATCTAAAGTTTGAGCCTGATTGAGCAACAGACCGGGGAACCGATCACCACGTTGGCGCTCTAGCAACACGAGTTTGCGATCGGGCATCAAGCCCTGCACTTCATCATTGAAACGCAAATATTCACGGGGAGACCCATCCAACACCTCAATCCGCTCTTTCTCATTCTTACCATCGAAAAAATGCGTAATGCGTGAGGACTCGAAACGCTCGCCTTGTTGAAATGCGAACACTCCGACATAGTTCAACGTGCGTGCCGCCTGTTGAATCTGGCTAACAATTTTACCAACCTCTGAAGAATCAAAAGGCTGAGTGACAGCGTGTTGTGACGATTGCGTCTTCGATGACTCAACAGTCTGTATTGGGACGGACTGACTGAACGCACTCGCACTCGCACTCGCCAGCATCAGGGTCAATGCACAGCCAACTACGCGCGACATTACCGCATAGCTCCGAAAGACACTCGACGGACATTAGCAGGACCAGACATTTCGCGGTGCGTGTTGACATAGTCGCGAACCACTGGCGCATTCAATGCGACCTCCATTGCACGGGAGGGTTGGGCTGGCACGCTCTCGGCAACTTGCTCAGCGGGCGAAAATAATTCAGGCAATAAAAATGGCTTGGCAACCCAAATCACTGAAGCGACCGCTGCTGCCATAGCAACACTCGGCCAGACAGCCTTACCCCAAAACCGCACATCACTTTTGGCTTTTGATGCAGGCTTGGCCGCAGCAATGATCGCAGGCTCATTCTGGAGCGCGAGTGATACACGCTGCTGCATAGACAGTGCAGCAGGCAATGCCAATCCAGGGGTCCGCAAAATATCACCAATCAGGTGATACAGCTCCCAAGTTGCCTGCCCTTGCTCTGAAGCTAAATGCTCTGGCATATCAGTCTCTGCATCACCATCCATCCAGGCGGAAATTGCACTGTGGGCTTGTTGTGTTGACTGATTCATGTTCGAGATCTCGTTAGACTGTTTCATCATTTGAACTCATTACCATCGTCGATCGCCGGTGTCACCCAGCAATGGACGCAGACGTGTTGCAATCGCTTCACGGGCCCGAAAAATACGGGATCGAACCGTGCCAATCGGACAACTCATACTTTCAGCAATATCTTCGTAACTCATACCATCTATTTCGCGCATGACGATTGCGTTGCGTAAATCTTCTGGTAAATCATTAATCGCCTTATTGACTGTATCGGCAATTTGCCGACTCGCCATCTCAGATTCTGGGTTGCTACTGTCTGTTAGGTTGTCAGTTGCGTCAAAAGTTTCACCATCTTCGTTTTCTTGTGCAGAAGGGGTGCTTGGACGACGATTATTTTGAGCCAACCAATTGCGGGCAGTGTTAATGGCGATGCGATATAGCCACGTGTAGAAAGCACTTTCACCACGAAACTGGGGCAAGGCGCGATAAGCCTTGATAAAGGATTCCTGAGCAACATCCTCGATTTCGCCGGAATCACGAATCATGCGCGACAGTAAGCGCATGATTTTTCTCTGATATTTCAAAACCAACAGATCAAACGCCTGTTTGTCTCCGCGTTGTACGCGCGCCACCAACTCGGCGTCTACGTCGCGCTCACTCAAGCTGCATCCCCTTTAGTATGACGTCCGGCCCCATCAATCTGGCGCGAAGCCCCTAAGGCAAGCTCGCGAAAGACAAAAGAGCTGACACACTGTCTCCAAACTACCATCATGACGGTCTTTTTTATATTGTGGGGACAATTCTGCAATTTTAAACCCAGGGTCATACCAAAAAAATGCAGCCAACGACGACTGACAATAACCTCTATGCTATCAGTCAGACCAGTAGCATCAGAAAAAAAAGCCAATTGCCAGGGCTGGTGAGGGTAAACAACTAGAATCCGCCCTTTCAGAATCTTTTGATTGTGCCGCTGTTCAAAAAAATACAGCAAAAATGGGATGGCCGCGCAAGGAATTGCATACCATGCGTCTAAACCTACCCAAAAGGCTGAGGTTACGAGGGCGATGGCACCCAGGGATAACAACGTGAGCGTAAAACCCACCACCCAGCGAGGCTGAGTTAGTGGGACACGCAGTCCTGAAAAGGCTTGCTTGGACGTCAAATACGACGCACAGCCATCGACCCGTTCGTTCCACCAAAACCAAAAGAGTTGGAGAGCGCAACGTCAATCTTGAGATCACGTGCAACATTGGCGCAATAATCTAGATCACACTCGGGATCTTGGTTAAAGATATTGATGGTTGGAGGAGAAATTTGGTGATAGAGAGCAAGGGTGGCAAAAACAGCTTCGATACCGCCCGCCGCACCCAACAAGTGACCCGTCATAGACTTTGTCGAATTGACCACCAGTTTGTTGGCGTGATCGCCAAAAGCCAATTTCAGGGCCTCAGTTTCGTTTTTATCACCCAAGGGCGTTGAGGTCCCGTGCGCGTTGACATACTGCACCTGATCAGCATTGATACCGGCATTACGCAGAGCGTTGACGATGCCGCGCCGAGGGCCGTCGCGATCGGGAGCTGTGATGTGATGTGCATCTGAACTCATCCCAAAACCAGCAAACTCACCATAAATACGCGCACCACGTTTTTTCGCGTGCTCGTACTCTTCCAGAATCAGTACACCAGCACCCTCACCCAGCACAAAGCCATCGCGATCGCGATCCCAGGGTCGGGAGGCTGTTGTAGGATCGTCATTACGCTGCGATAAAGCTCGCATCGCAGCAAAACCCCCAATCCCCAGAGGAGACACTGTTGACTCGGCGCCACCTGCCATCATCACGTCCGCATCACCATATTCGATCATGCGTGCCGCATCACCGATTGAGTGCAAACCTGTAGTGCATGCAGATACGACTGCATATGAAGGACCCTTAAAGCCCAACATAATAGAAATTTGACCTGAAATCAGGTTGATCAGCGAAGCAGGCACAAAAAATGGAGAGATTCGACGTGGTCCGCGCTCAAGGTACTCAGTCTGAGTTTCCTCGATACGCTGCAAGCCACCAATACCTGAACCTACAATGACACCGACTCGCTCTGCATTGGCTTCAGTGATTTCTAGGCCGGAATCTTTCCAAGCTTGAATACCTGCAGCAATACCATAATGAATAAAAGTATCCATTGTCCGCGCCTCTTTGGCGGGGAGGATCTGGGTGACATCAAAATCTTTGACTTCGCCGGCAATATGGGCATTGAACGCGCTGGGATCAAAGCGTGTAATCCGACCAATTCCGGACCGACCGCTCACGATATTGTCCCAAGCCGTAGCAATGTCGTTGCCCACTGGGCTCACAATGCCAAGGCCTGTAATGACGACACGTCGCTTCACGGAGCACTCCTTAAATAAATAGTAGAAGCCAAAAAGCTTGACGTAAAAAGACAGGAGTCAAAGACCCCTATCAAATTTTACGTATCTTTCCTAGCTGCCTAACTACAAACAAAAATTACTTTGAATTGGAAGTGATGTAATCAACGGCCTGTTGCACGGTCGTGATCTTTTCAGCTTCTTCATCAGGAATTTCGGTTTCGAACTCGTCTTCTAGGGCCATGACAAGCTCAACCATATCGAGCGAGTCAGCGCCGAGGTCATCAAGAAAGGAAGATGCGTTCTTAATCTCGGCTTCATTCACGCCAAGTTGTTCAGCGACAATCTTTTTGACGCGCTGTTCGATGCTTTCCATGCAGATCTCCAAAGGGAAAAGTCCGGCGAATTATAGCCAACCGGGAAAAAAAAACCTATTACATATACATGCCGCCATTGACGTGCAATGTCGTGCCTGTGATGTAGCCTGCTTGAGGTGACGCTAAAAATGCCACCGCGTGCGCGATATCGCTTGCCGAACCTAATCGGCCAAGCGGAATTTGTCCCAAGAGTGCCGCCGTTTGGCTTTCCTCGAGCGTACTTGTCATATCAGTTTCAATAAATCCGGGTGCCACACAGTTGACTGTCACGCCTCGGCTACCGAGTTCACGCGCCAAAGCGCGACTCATGCCGGCCACACCCGCTTTGGCTGCAGCATAATTCGCTTGTCCAGGATTACCACTCGAACCCACCACTGAAGTAATGTTGATGATTCGCCCCCAACGTGCTTTCATCATGCTGCGCATCACACCCCGCGACAAGCGAAAGACCGCACTAAGATTCGTTTGCAACACAGCATCCCAGTCCTCGTCTTTCATGCGCATAGAAAGATTGTCGCGCGTAATCCCAGCGTTATTGACCAAAATGTGTGGCCCACCCGACTCTTTGGCTAGTGCATCTAGCAAAGCCTCGCAGCCAGCGACATCGGTGACATTAAGCACCACACCACGACCACCATGCGCAGACAATGCCTCAGTGATACCAACCGCACCCGCCTCAGTTGTTGCCGTACCGATGACTGTTGCACCATGTGCGGCCAACTCCAAAGCAATCGCACGACCGATTCCACGAGAAGCACCTGTTACAAGAGCAATTTTATCTTTGAGGTCCACGGCAATTTCCTTGATCTGAAGCTTAAGCAGCAGCCAGCGCATCGAGCGCGGCCTGCATGGACTCCGGGTCTGTGACTGAAAGCGCCACGAGCTCCGGGTCGATACGTTTAACCATTCCGGTCAACACTTTACCTGGCCCACACTCCACCACATGCGTAATGCCCTGCCCTCGCATGGCCTGAACAATTTCGACCCAACGCACAGCATGCCATGCTTGACGTACTAAGGCATCGCGGATGGCCGCAGGATCTTGCACGATTGCCACATCCACGTTGTTGATAACAGGCACAAGAGGAGCATTCACATTGATCGCAGCCAGTGCACCCTGCAACACATCCGCTGCTGGTTTCAGGAGACTCGAGTGAAAAGGAGCTGACACAGGCAATAGCATGGCGCGTTTGGCACCAGCCGCTTTAGAGGTCTGAATGGCACGCTGAACTGCTTCGGCATGGCCTGCAATCACAACCTGCGAAGGCGCATTGAAATTGACAGCTTCGACGACTTGACCTTGGGCTGCCTCAGCGCACGCTGCACGCACGGCATCATCTTCAAGCCCCAGCACAGCCGCCATGGCACCTGTTCCAACAGGCACTGCAGCTTGCATGGCATCTGCACGCACTCGCACAAGACGCACCGCATCTGGAAGCGACAAAGCACCCGCCGCAGTCAACGCCGCATATTCACCCAAGCTATGTCCTGCCATCAACGATGCTTGGGGACCACCCGCCGCACGCCAAGCTTCGTACACGGCAACGCCAGCCGTCAACATGGCGGGTTGCGTGTGTGTCGTCAGGTTCAATTTTTCCACAGGCCCCTCAGCCATCAACAAGCCGAGATCCTCACCCAAGGCTGCGGAGGCATCTGCAATCACTTGCATCGCAGCAGGATGCCCCGACCAGACATTCATCATGCCGACCGATTGTGAGCCTTGACCAGGAAAAACAAATGCAAATTTCATGTTGTCGCTGAGAAAATAAGATAAAAAAATGAATGCTGAACAATACTACATACGCACAAGAACCGAACCCCAGGTGAACCCGCCCCCCACACCCTGCATCATCACGAGTTGATGAGGTTGAATGCGACCATCACGACGTGCCACATCCAAGGCAAGCGGAACGCTCGCAGCTGAGGTATTTGCATGCTGATCGACGGTGATCACCACCTTTTCGACGGGGATGTTTAATTTTTTAGCCAAAAAGGTCAAAATTCGGAGATTCGCCTGATGTGGAATCAACCAGTCAATATCGGACAAATCAAAACCAGACTGCTGAGTCACTGCGCGTGCAGAATGGTCTAGTACGGTCACAGCTTGTTTGAAAACAGCCTGACCATCCATCCGTAAAAATGGATCACCGGTTACTTGGCCGAAGGCGACATTGCCTGCCGCGCACAAGATATTCATTTGACTGCCGTCCGCATGCAGTTCGGCTGCAAGAATACCAGGGGTCTCGCTTGCTTTGAGCACCACCGCTCCCGCGCCATCACCAAATAGGACGCATGTGGCGCGATCACTCCAATCCAGAATACTGGAAAATACCTCGGCACCAATCACCAATGCGCAACGCGCACGACCCGCGCGAATAAAGCTATCCGCAGTCGTCAGAGCGTACACAAAACCACTGCAGACTGCCTGAACGTCAAAAGCCGCAGCACCTTTGTTACCAATATTTGCCTGAACCAAACACGCAGTGCTGGGAAAGACAAAGTCAGGTGTAGACGTTGCAACAATAATCAAATCGACTTCGCTCGCCTCTATACCCGCATCCTCAAGGGCTCGCCGCGCCGCCTCGGTCGCGAGGGCGCTTGTCGTCATGCCCTTATCGGCAATATGGCGCTGGCGAATGCCGGTTCGCTCAGTAATCCATTGGTCTGAGGTTTCTATGTGTCGGGTCGCTAATTCTGCAGCCAAATCGTCATTCGTCACAACGCGAGGAGGCAAATAACCGCCTGAACCAACAATGCGCGCAAAAGGCATGACCTGGGTCATTCGGAGTCTCCTGCTTGAGTCAAAGACACCGCTTCGACTTTTGAATGTGTGAGTTGAGCGATAGATTCGGCTGTGCGTTTGAGCAAGCCGCTGCTGACAGCCTCTCGGGCGCGCTCTAATGCAAAGCCAAAAGCGACAATATCAGCCGCACCATGGCTTTTGATAACGACTCCGCGCAAACCAAGTAAGGCCGCACCATTGTATTGTCGATTATCGACGCGGCGTCGAAATCTCGACAAAACAGGCATCGCAATCAATCCCAACAATTTTGAAAATACATTTCGTCCAAACTCTTCACGCACAATCACGGACATCATGCTCGCCAAGCCTTCGGCAGCTTTAAGTGCGACGTTACCGACAAAGCCGTCACATACTACGACATCTACGGTGCCCTTAAAGATGTCATTGCCTTCGACATTGCCATAGAAGTTCAGTGAGCTTAGTCTCAACAACTCACCCGCTTGCTTGACGATGTCATTGCCTTTAATCACCTCTTCGCCGATATTGAGCAAACCCACCGAGGGAACATGGTTCGGGTTACCTGCTTGAGCGAGCGCAGTGCCCATTATGGCAAACTGCAAAAGATGCTCGGCCGTGCAATCGACATTGGCACCAAGGTCCAACACAGTCGTGGTGCCACCTTTCTGATTGGGAAGGGCAGAAGCAATCGCAGGGCGATCAATGCCAGAAAGTGTTTTTAATACGTACCGAGAAATCGCCATCCAGGCACCCGTATTCCCAGCAGAAATGCACGCATCGGCCAACCCATCTTTAACAGTTTGGGCAGCAACACGCATGGATGAATCTTTTTTACGACGTAAGGCGATCTCTACAGAGTCATCCATTGTGACTACATCTGTTGCAGCTATCACTGTAAAACGATCCACACCCACATTAGGGAAATGCTTGGCGCAAGTTGCAAAGGCCCGCTCGATTTCCTCGGGCAGGCCAACAAGCAATAAGTGCGTATCGTCAAAGCGTTGCGCGAAAGCAAACGCAGCAGGGACCGTGACGGGGATACCCACGTCACCACCCATACAATCTATCGCGATGCGAATTACGGAAGCCACGTGATGATAAAACGCAGCGCGCTCAAACAAGGCGCGCCCAGACGAGGTAAGCCCGTCAGACGCGTATTATTCGTCAGTTTTAGTCTTGAGAACCTTGCGGCCACGATAAAAGCCCGTTGGGCTGATATGGTGGCGTAGATGTTGCTCACCCGTATTCGGCTCAATCGCCGTTGGGGGATTGACTAAAAAGTCGTGCGAACGGTGCATACCGCGCTTGGACGGGGATTTTTTGTTTTGCTGAACAGCCATGACAACTCCTGTGGATCGGCGAATTGTACGCCAACCGTCTTGATAACAACTATTGACCCTTGGTTTTGAGCTGACTCAACACTGCGAAGGGTGATGGGGGCTCCTCCCTACTGGCTTCTTCTTCGGCCTGCGCCTCCAAATCTACCATTTCCGGACACACTTCGTGCCGTGGAACATAGGGGACATCTAAAATTAATTCATCTTCTACTAGGTCGCACAAGTCAAACTTGGGCGAACCCACTATCTTTTCGGGCTGACCGAAGTCATCTTCTTCGAGGTCTTCATCCCCGAGGTCCGACTCACGTCGCACCAACTGAAATACTGTTTGCCTATTTACCGGCAAAATAAGCTCATTCAAACATCTTTGGCACTCAAGAACTAAGTTAGCCTGAATCTGAACAACGAGCTCGGAAACATCGTCTTTAGTACGACGGCCTTCGATGACGTAGCGAACAATGCCTGGTACGCTCGGGGGCCCATCTAGCTCAGTTAACTCTGCGATGGGTTGCTCTGGCAGATCCTCTAGCAAACGGTCTAAGCGATGCACACTGAAAGCACCCTTCAGAACCTGACCACGGCGCGCAAAATCGAACGCATCAACGATGGGGGGGGCGCTGAATCGAAATGCAGCGTTGAGATCGTCTGACAAAATCGCTTGCCTTCCTAAATCGCGTGTTACAGGACACTCGGTCACAACAGACCAACAAAAGTGCAACAAAGCAAGAGATAATAGCGTGTTTTCCCCTGCATCGTCAATTTCAAATACGCCCAAAACAACAGTGAGCACCCCAACAGTGAGCACCCCCTTGATTCTCGCGTCTAGCTCCCCATACAGACGAGATCTCCTTTTAAGACTAAAAATTCCTTTTTTTACAGTCTCGCCTGATGTTGATGAAACGCCCTTAGTGGGAGAGGATCCGAGAACCCTTGCATTGCGTTTAGCCCAAGCCAAAGCGCAAGTCGTTGCAGCCAGTCACCCCGGACATATCGTCATTGGTGCCGATCAAGCCGCCTCTTTGCATGGCAGACCTGTCGGCAAACCTGGCGATCATGCTGGCGCAAAACGTCAATTACGGGCACTTTCAGGCCAGTCGGTTATTTTTCATAGCGCCATGTCGGTTGCACGAGATCACCACATCCAAACGGTTGAAGTCCCAACCCTCTGCATCTTTAGGACGCTATCAGATGCTGCAATTGAACGATATCTCGCAATTGATTCGCCTTACGATACTGCCGGGAGTGCAAAGGCCGAGTCTTTGGGGATCGCCTTGATGCAAAGCATGGAGAGCGCGGATCCAACTTCGATTATTGGCTTACCTCTGATTTCCCTGACCCGTCTATTGACAGATTTCGGGCTCGACCCCCTCGAGCACGCTTGCCTTTCCACCCTCTCGCCTCCCAAAGCCTCATGACGCTCGATTCTAAAAAAAACTCAGCGCATCGCGCGCGCCTCGGCACGCTGCACCTCATTCCTGTTGGGCTAGGCGAGGCTCCGATTGATCAATGGCTTCCAGAACAAGCGCAAACTCAAGCAGGCAGGCTCAAAATTTACATCGCAGAAAGCGCCAAAGTTGCCAGAGCCTTTCTCAAACTAACCCCTCTCGCGCACCCCTTGCAGGAGATCACCATCCACGAACTCAATGCACGCGTCGACGATGCTAGCCTTGAGAATTGGCTGGCACCCCTCAAGGAGGGTGAAGACATTGGCTTGGTCTCCGACGCAGGTTGCCCGGCTGTCGCGGATCCCGGCGCTCGGGCAGTGGCGCTGGCGCATCAATGGGGTGCATCCGTGCGACCTTGGGTTGGCCCATCCTCTATCTTGTTGGGCCTAATGGCAAGCGGCTTGGACGGCCAACGTTTTGCTTTTCATGGCTATGCTCCCGTCGAACCTGCAGAGCGTGTCAAGCAAATCAAAGCCTGGGAGCACATCTCAGCCAAGCAAAAACAGTCTCAACTTTTAATCGAAACGCCCTATCGCAATCAAGCCATGTTTGCGAGCCTAATTGAACACCTCAAAGGCAATACGCGCTTATGTATCGCACGTTCAGTCACGACAACGGACGAATGGATCCGCACACTGACGATTGCTCAGTGGAAAACCCAAGCAACGCCCATGCTAGACAAACACCCAACCCTTTTCTTATTTCAGGCAGCATGATGCTTAAGCTCGTTTTATTCACAAGCAAGATTTACAAGCGGCTTGGTATTTTTTTTCTAGCATCACTCTTGTCAGGATGCGCCTCCCAAGTGGGTGGACCTTTCCGTTTTGATGATTCGATGAAATCGCGCGGACAAAGTGGTCGCATCGACGTGATCGTGCTGCATTACACCGCCTCCACCAAGCCAAGCGCGCTCATGACGTTGACCAATCGCGATGTCAGTGCGCACTATGTGGTGACCGATGACAAGCCACCGATCGTCTATCGTTTAGTGAATGAGGAAAAAAGTGCCTGGCATGCTGGGGATAGCAGCTGGTACGGAAAGACTTTTCTCAATCAGCGTTCAATAGGCATAGAGATCGTTCACCCTGGCTGGACCCGCAACAGCAACGGGGACAAAGGCATCCCATACTCAGATACGCAGATTGCCGCAGTCATTGCGCTCACGCGCGATGTCGCCAAGCGCCACAACATCACACCTGAAAATATTGTGGGGCATAGTGACGTGGCCCCCATGCGAAAAGTCGATCCAGGTCCCTCTTTTCCATGGAAAAAACTCGCACAGGCAGGTGTTGGAAGGTGGTTTGACGAGGCCGCCGCTACCAAATACGAAGCCAACTTTATCCGCATAGGCTATCCAGATGCAGGTTGGTTTCAAAAGCAACTTAAACGTGTGGGTTATCAAGTGCCAGAGTCAAATTATTTTGATGCGCAAACGCTCGCAGCAATTGGCGCCTTTCAAATGCACTACCGTTCTGAGCGCGTCACCAGTAGACCCGATCCGCAAACTGCGGCCCGACTCATGGCGTTACCGACTTCAGGCTCTACGCTTTAGCCATGCTCGCCTGACTCGCCAGGCAAGCAGGACCGCCAACACGGCGGCATAAATCAAGACGGTGTCAAAATCACTCTTGCCTTGTTTATGCCACCAATAATGCAGGATGGCTAACAAACCGATCAGGTAAATCGATCGGTGCAAATACTGCCAACGTTTGCCGAGGCGACGCATCCAGCCATGCGTTGAGGTGACCGCCAAGAGAGTCATGGTTAAAAATGCGGCAGCACCCACCAAAATAAATGGCCTCTTCCAAATGTCTGACAGCATGGGGATCAGTTCAAAATTTTGATCCCACCATGCCCATGTCAACGCATGCAAGGCCGCATAAAAGAATGCAAACAATCCACACATACGCCGCCATCGCAAAAGCGCCGGCTGCTTGAGCCATTGTCGGAGTGGCGAAATAGACAAAGTCACTAATAAACAAACGAGCGTCCAGGTACCTGAGGAGCGCGTTAAAAACTCGACTGGATTGGCAGTGAGTGCATTTTGGAAGCCAAGCACCACCCATCTCAGCAAGGGATAAAGCCCCGCAATAAACAGCAGGGGTTTTGCGCGGTCAAACGCTTTGACTGAGAGCGCTTGCAAAGCCTATATCTCAGTAGTTTTTACGCAAGTCCATCCCTGCGTAGAGTGACCCAACCTCATTGGCATAACCATTGAGCATGAGTGTTTTACGCTTAGGCGAAAATACGCCATCTTCACCAATGCGACGCTCTGTCGCCTGACTCCAGCGCGGATGCGACACCTCAGGATTCACGTTCGAATAAAAACCATATTCGGAGGGTTGCGACTTTTCCCAACTCCCCACCGGTTGTTTTTCAAGCAAGCGAATTGTGACGATAGATTTAACGGATTTAAAACCATATTTCCATGGAACGACCATGCGCACAGGTGCACCATTTTGATTGGGCAAGACTTTTCCATACATACCCATCACAAGCATGGTCAGGGGATGCATCGCCTCGTCCATCCGTAAACCATCACGGTAAGGCCAATCGATCGAGCGCGTTCGCACGCCCGGCATATTTTTAGGCTGCACATCGGTGACGAACTCTACAAATTTTGCATTGCTATTTGGTTGGACTTGTTTAATCAACTCCGACATTGAGTAACCAATCCAAGGGATCGCCATCGACCAACCCTCGACGCAGCGCATCCGATAGCTGCGGTCTTCGAGCGGAGCAAGTTTGCGCAAATCATCGAGATCAAACGTTTTCGGTGCAGCACATTCGCCCTCGACGCGCAGCTTCCAAGGTGTGACCTGCATTTTGTTCGCATACTTAACCGGGTCTCCTTTGTCCATGCCAAACTCAAAGAAGTTGTTATATGTGGTTGCATCTTTTTCTGGCGTGAGAGGTTCCATCAAGACAAACTTGGCAGAGCGTTGCGCCTCAAGCGCAGCCAGGCTTGCGGCCGCGCTGAGCTGAGGTAGTCCAGCAAGTGTGCCAGCGGCAAAGGTGGCCCCTGCCGCTTTCATCCACTGACGGCGACTTTGCCAGATTTCTTCTGGGGTGATCTCACTGGCACGAATACGTGGGTAGCGATATACAGGCATCTGAAACTCCGTCAATAGGGATTGAGCCGATTGAAACACACTTCATCACACCCAATCACATACATTATGTGGGTTTTACAATCTTTAAATATTCAGTTTAAGTCAGACAATGCGCTCGCGTAACCATTGATGCAAACTCGGCACATCGGACGCGATCGTGTGGTGCGGGCATGCACGCAACTCGATTTCAGGGTGCGCCCCATACGCGACCCCAATTCCATGCACGCCAGCGTTCGCCGCCATAGTCAGGTCATGCGAGGTGTCTCCCACCATCACCATTTGATGAGGTTCGACCATCAGTTCGTCGATGAGTTCCAACAACATGCCAGGGTGTGGCTTACCAAAAGTTTCATCCGCTGTGCGCGTTGCAGCAAACGCGCTGTGTAGCGAGGTTGCTGTCAAGGCTCGATTTAAGCCAACACGACTTTTACCCGTCGCGACAGCCAAAATCGCGCCCGCAGCTTGTAGATCGCTCAGCATTTCAGTGACGCCATCAAATAACTTAAGCTGGGTATCTTTAGACAAATAGTGATGACGGTAACGCTCCAAAAACAGCGGTTCCATTGAGGCGGTTAAGTCTGGTACCGCACGCCGTAAAGCGGGCTCCAAGGACAAACCAATGACCCATGCCGCCTCAGCATCGGTCGGCACCCGCAACTCCAAATCACGGCATGCACCTTGAATCGCCGTCACAATGCTGTGCGTCGAGTCCATCAATGTGCCATCCCAGTCGAACACAATGACTGAATAAGGGGTCATAGTGCCTCCAGCTTTTGGAGGATTTTTTCACAAGTTGGCGGCAATGGCGCCTCAAGCACCATCGGCTCTTGTGTCAAAGGATGAGGCATTTCCAACCGGCAGGCATGCAAAAACATTCTTGTGAACCCTAACTTAGTGAATTGGGCGCGGGTTTCGTCGCGTCCGTATTTATCATCGCCCACAATTGGAAATCCACTTGAGGCCAAATGCACCCGTATCTGATGCGTTCTGCCGGTCCGTAGTTCGGCATCGACCAAACTATAGCCATTGAAACGACGCTCTGCACTCACAATCGTGTGTGAGACTTGACCTTCGGCTTCAACTTTGACACGCCGCTCGCCCGTCTGGGTCGTCCATTTCACCAAAGGCAAGCGGATATGTTGGCGGGCATTGACCCAATCACCTTCAACCAGTGCTAGATAATGCTTGCTGCCACCGCTTGTGCGGAACATTTCGTGCAATGCCAGCAAAACATTTCTCTTTTTGGCAATCATAAGCAAACCAGACGTATCGCGATCTAAGCGATGCGCCAATTCTAAAAACTTAGCCTCTGGCCGCGCAGCCCGGAGGGCTTCGATGACCCCAAACGACACGCCACTGCCGCCATGAACGGCTGTTCCTGCAGGCTTATCAATCACCAGCAAGCCTTCATCTTCGAAAACAATCGGAAATTCACAACCAGGAACAGCTCTCTTTTCATCCGGTGCGGGCAAACGCATCGGCGGCACCCGCACTATATCGCCCAGCTTAATTCGATCGTCGGGCGCAACCCGCCCCTTATTGACCCGAACTTCTCCACCCCTGACCGCTTTATAGATGTGGCTCTTAGGTACGCCTTTGCACAGGCGCATCAAAAAATTATCGAGCCGCTGGCCATCATGCTCCTCAGTGACCTCAATGATCCGAACAACCGGGGCAGCAACAGGGGATTTTGAACCGAAAGACAAAATATCCTTAGTTTTGGTATGTTGGATCAATGGGTCGGCTGCTTTTCGCACCGATTTCAAACCGGGCGGAGCAGTTTTTTTAAAGGGATCTTTGGAATCTTTGCGCATCAGCAAAAGCGGCTTATAATTAAGCAAGCCTTAAAAGGGTTAAGAAAGCTGGGATGTAAAGCCTTGAAGGAGATCGCTTTTTTATAAAGCAACCGACCTGTGGGATTACAACACCCTCCTTCGTTGAGATGCAACGCATAGTTGCGTCTCCGTCGGGATCGCGCACTGCACTACATTTCTGTATTGTACCGCTTGCTTACTTGCCCTCTGGGTTGCTGGTCATCGGCTAGACTGGGATGCACTTCAGGCACGTTGTTGCGACGTTTTAACGTTTCGCCCGCGCCTGAGATGTGTACCCTTCTTCGTGCCGCGCGCAATACTGAATTAAGAGCAAGATTAAAAGTAAGAAACCGTCGTATCCCTGCACCAGGCGTTTGACACATATCCGCCTGATGTTCTCAGCAACTTTTTAAGTCAACCACTTTTGTCAATTACTCTTGTGACTCTGACCCTCCTGCTGAATGAACCCTGCGCCTCAGGGCGTATCGTGCTGGTCTAAAGACCTTTTCTTCGCACGCCCCTTCAGGGCGCGCGTCCTCTTTGCCTGCTTCAGTGTTTCGCAGCCAACAACGCGTGGCTGCGCGTCGATTTCGGCGCGCCATTTAAATGGAGAAACTCTCTCATGAAGCGCATGCTGTTTAACGCGACGCACCAAGAAGAACTGCGCGTTGCAATCGTTGATGGGCAAAAACTCATCGACCTCGATATCGAAATCGCCGGACGCGAA
Source organism: uncultured Burkholderiaceae bacterium (assembly GCA_963926265.1). Taxonomy (GTDB): domain Bacteria; phylum Pseudomonadota; class Gammaproteobacteria; order Burkholderiales; family Burkholderiaceae_B; genus Zwartia. The sequence continues at coordinate 53,824 of CAWUWN010000006.1, read as the reverse complement.
CAGCGTAAAGGCAACATCTACAAAGGTGTCATCACACGCATCGAGCCAGGTCTTGAAGCTTGCTTTGTCAATTACGGCGAAGACCGTCACGGCTTCTTACCCTTCAAAGAAATCGCCCGTAGCTATTTCAAAGAAGGCGTAGACGTCCGCAGCGCACGCATTCAAGATGCGTTGCGCGAAGGTCAAGAACTCATCGTTCAAGTTGAAAAAGAAGAACGCGGCAACAAAGGTGCAGCACTCACAACCTTTATCTCTCTTGCTGGCCGCTACTTAGTCCTGATGCCTAACAACCCTCGTGGCGGCGGTGTTTCGCGCCGCGCTGAGGGTGAAGAGCGTCAAGAGCTTCGCGAAGCGATGGATCAGCTGACAATTCCACCTGGCATGAGCATCATTGCCCGTACGGCTGGTATTGGTCGCAATGCCGAAGAACTACAGTGGGACATGTCCTATCTCATGCAGCTTTGGACAGCGATTGATGGTGCAGCCAAAGACAATCCCGCTCCGATTCTGATTTATCTTGAATCGAGTCTAGTGATTCGTGCGATTCGTGATTATTTCTCACCCGATATCGGTGAAATTTTGATCGATACGGACGACATCGCCGATCAGGCAACAGCCTTTATGAGTGTCGTGATGCCCGACAACGTCGAGCGCGTCAAACGCTACCGCGACGATGTGCCGCTGTTCTCACGCTTCCAGATCGAACACCAGATTGAAACTGCGTACTCACGCACTGTTGAACTGCCTTCGGGCGGTTCGGTTGTGATCGATCACACCGAAGCCTTGGTTGCGGTCGACGTCAACTCGGCACGCGCCACCCGTGGCGCTGATATCGAGGAAACAGCGCTGCGCACCAACCAAGAGGCTGCCGACGAAGTCGCGCGCCAATTGCGACTGCGCGACTTGGGTGGTCTGATCGTGATCGACTTCATCGACATGGAAGACACCAAAAATCAGCGTGCGGTTGAAAATCGTCTGCGCGACGCACTGCATTTTGATCGTGCACGTGTCCAAATGGGCAAGATTTCGCGTTTTGGTCTGATGGAACTTTCACGTCAGCGTCTGCGTCCAGCCCTGAATGAAGGTTCGCACATCACTTGCCCACGCTGTAATGGCACAGGCGTGATCCGCGATGCCGAGTCGAGCGCGCTGCAAGTCTTGCGTCTGCTCCAAGAAGAAGCCATGAAGGAAAACACTGCAGCAGTGCATGCACAAGTGCCTGTTGATGTGGCGACCTTCTTGCTAAACGAAAAGCGCTCTGACATCACCAAGATTGAGACTCGCCTCAAGGTCAACTTGATTCTGATTCCCAATCGTCATCTTGAAACGCCACATCACCACATCGAACGTCTGCGTCATGACGATCCACGTCTTGAAGACATCAAGACCAGCTTTGATTTAGTGGATGCGCCATCGACTGACATGAGTTGGGCACCAAAAGAGCAGGAAATTAAAACCAAACCCGAAGCTTTGGTCAAAGGTATCACTCCTGCGAAACCTGCGCCTGTGTCATCGACACCTGCCAAAAAAGCTGCGCAATCGTCACCTGGCTTGTTTTCGCGTTTCTTTAGTTGGTTGTCAGGCTCTTCTACTACCGATAAAAAAGAGGAAGCTCCTAAGCCTACTGATTCACGTGAGCGAGGACGCTCACAAGGAGACCGACGCAATGGAAATCGCGGAGGTCGTAGTCGTCGTCCAGACAATCGTGGCGAAGGCCGTTCCGCATCGGACGAGTCCTCCGCAGTATCGCCAGACAACCGCCGAGCACCCAAGACGGACGATCGTTCAGATCGTACAACCCAAGCGCGTACTGAGACAGGTGACCAAGGCGATGACAACCCACGTGGCAACCGTAATCGTCGTGGTCGCAGTCGCAACCGTCGTGAAGACGGCACGGACGTGCGTGAACAGACTGACGGTGCGATCACAACCAACCAAACGGACGACGCTGCTGCGCCATCCGAGCGTCGCACTCAAGCACCTCGCCCGCCAGTTGTGCCAAACAACGTATCGGACGATCAAGCAAATCTGCAAAATGGTTTGGATGCTCAAGGCTTAGGCGAAGACGAGTTGGATCAGACTGATCCAGAGCGTAAGCGTCGTCGCCGTCGCAGCCGTCGTGGTCGCCGTGGTGCAGACGAAGGCAGCAACCAAGAGGGACGCGAAGACCAAGCTCCAGGAAGCGAAAGCTTTGAGCATGTGTCCAGCACCGCCCTCTCTAGCGCCCCAGTCAACTACGTTGCACATACAACGCCTACCCCGGCGCTTGCTGAGACGACTGTAGCACCCGTGATTGAGGCACCTGTTGTCGTACCTGTTGCAGCTCCGGTTTCAACCACTGTGGCTCCAGCTGTTTCTGCCCCTGCTCCTGCTCCTGCAGCTTCTGTGCATACAGAAGTCGCGCCAATCATCGCCACAGCGCCTCTAGCAGTTCCTGCAGCAGTACAGGTTGTAGAAACTCCCGTTCAGGCTGTTGCTGCGACTGTTGCTGCCCCGGTTGTGGCACCTGCCGCTCCACGTGCAGACACCGCTACCTTGCATGCCATCGTAAAAATGGCAGGCCTGCAATGGATAGAAAGCAATCCAGCTTGTGTCGCACAAGCCATAGCGAATCAACACTTTATACCCACCAAGCTTGGTCGTGAGCCTAAGCCGCGTGCTGTAGTATCCAGTGAGCCATTGGTTCAGGTAGAAACAAGTCGTTAAACTCAACGCAGTAAAAAAAACGGCGCGTCAACTAAGTTGACACGCCGTTTTTTTTTACTCAATCTGACTTAAGCGACAGCAACGCTCTCAAAAGCTTGATTCGTCATAATCGCCATCAATCGGGCAAGCTCCTCGCTCAATTGACGGCGATCCAGCACCATATCAATCGCACCCTTTTGCTGCAAGAACTCCGAACGCTGAAATCCTTCGGGCAACTTTTCGCGGACAGTCTGCTCAATCACACGTGGCCCAGCAAAACCAATCAACGCTTTTGGTTCGCCAATCACAACATCGCCCATAAAGGCAAAGCTTGCTGAGACACCACCCATAGTGGGATCAGTCAGCACGCTAATAAATGGAAGCTTAGCTTGTGCCAACCGAGTCAGCATCGCATTGGTTTTAGCCATCTGCATGAGAGAAAACAAACTTTCCTGCATGCGTGCACCACCTGAAGCAGCGACACAAATAAAGGGTACCTTGTTCTTAATGGCGGCCTGAACGCCCAACACAAAACGCTCGCCAACAACAGACCCCATCGAGCCACCCATGAACTCAAACTCAAAACACGCCAATACGCATGGAACACTGCGGATCGCACCGCTCACCACCACGAGTGCATCGGTTTCACCTGTCTGACGGACAGCCTCTTGTATGCGCTCGGGATATTTGCGGGAATCTTTGAACTTCAACGGATCCATTGAGCGTGTATTGGAACCAATCTCCACGCGACCTTCGATATCAAGGAGAGACTCGATACGCGCACGCGATCCGATCCTCATGTGGTGATCACACTTTGGACAAACATGCAGATTGGCAGCAAGATCTTCGTTGTACAGCACCGACTCGCAGGACGGGCACTTGACCCAGATACCTTCAGGTACACGCTTAGTTACAGTTTCCGGTGAGACCGTTTTGTTAATGCGAGGGGGAAGGAGCTTGCCAAGCCAACTCATTTCAAACTCTCTGTGTGACGCGCGACATCAATCGCCTGACGAATACCTGCTAACCAACTCGCACCAGCTTCAATTGCAGCTTGGGACTGTTGGTCTTTTGGCAAACCTGAGGAGGCTTTCGTCATAGTATCGATGAGCTTACTGCCAATCACAACGGCGTCCGCTACCAGACTAATACTCTGCGCACTTTTTGCGTCACTGATACCAAAGCCCACGCCAACTGGCAATGCGACATGTTGTCGAATGCCCTTTAGTCTCATAGCGACATCAGCAGTATCAAGATTGCCCGCACCCGTTACACCATTGAGTGAGACATAGTAAACATAACCTCGGGCAATTTTGCCAACAGCTTGGATACGTTTCTCAGTAGAAGTCGGGGCCAACAAAAAAATTGGTGCAATGTGATGCTTGTTAAGTAAGCCTACAAAATCATCGATCTCTTCGGGCGGGTAGTCTACGGTCAACAACCCATCCACACCCACTTTTTCCGCCTGTTCAGCAAAAACTTGTTGTCCAATGTTTTCAATTGGATTGGCATAGCCCATCAACACAATCGGCGTGACCTGATCTTGTTGACGAAACTCAGCAACCATCTCCAACACACGCTTAAGTCCAATGCCTTGCGCAATCGCATGTTCTGCAGCACGCTGAATCACGGGGCCATCCGCCATGGGATCGGAAAAAGGAATACCGAGCTCGATCACATCGGCACCCGCCTTGACCAATGCATGCATCAAGGGCACCGTTGACTCAGGCAAAGGATTGCCTGCAGCGATGTAGGGAATCAGCGCCGCCCGCTGCTGTTGTGCAGCCCGGTCGAATGCTGCGGCGATGCGATCTGTGTGTTGAGCCATATTTATCTAAAAACCTTTAAAACTTTAGAGCACCATGCCTGCACGCTGTGCGACTGTGTTGATGTCCTTGTCGCCACGTCCTGACAAGTTCACCAAGATCACTTGATCCTTTGACAGAGTGGGGGCAAGCTTTGCAGCGTACGCTAGCGCATGTGATGTCTCGAGAGCAGGAATAATGCCTTCGATCTGACAGCAGTGATGAAAACTCGCAAGTGCTTCGTCATCTGTCACGCTGACATAAGACGCACGACCGCTGTCCTTGAGCCACGCATGTTCAGGTCCGACGCCGGGATAGTCCAATCCGGCAGAGACAGAATGTGTCTCTGCAACTTGGCCGTTTTCGTCTTGCAACACATAGGTACGGTTGCCATGTAACACACCGACACGCCCAGCCGTTAACGAAGCAGAATGCTTGCCTGTTTCAACACCCTCACCGGCGGCTTCGACGCCCACCAGTTTGGTATTTTCAAATGGAATGTAGGGATGAAAAATACCCATCGCGTTTGAACCGCCCCCTACGCAAGCCAACACGTAATCTGGCTGTCGTCCGGCGTACAGCGGCATTTGCTCAATCGACTCCTGACCAATCACTGAGTGAAAGTTGCGCACCATCATCGGGTATGGATGTGGTCCAGCCACAGTTCCAATGATGTAAAACGTATCGTCCACATTGGTGACCCAGTCGCGCATGGCTTCGTTAAGCGCATCCTTGAGTGTCTTGGAGCCTGATTCAACCGGTACCACGGTCGCACCGAGTAACTTCATGCGAAAGACATTAGGGGATTGACGCTTCACGTCTTCGCTACCCATATAAACCACACATTCCATGCCGTAACGCGCACAAACCGTCGCAGTCGCCACACCATGTTGACCTGCGCCAGTTTCAGCGATGATCCGGCGCTTACCCATTCTGCGCGCAAGCAAAGCTTGGCCCAAACTGTTGTTAATCTTGTGAGCACCTGTGTGGTTCAAATCTTCGCGTTTAAACCAAATCTGCGCACCACCGAGCTCATCTGACCAACGACGTGCGTGATAGACCGGCGTCGGACGACCCACAAAGTGCTTGAGTTCGTACTCAAACTCGGCCAGAAATTCAGGGTCGTTACGATATTTGTCATAGGACAAACGCAACTCTTCAATCGCCTGCATGAGAGTTTCTGCAGCAAACACACCGCCGTAAGGACCAAAATGCCCTTTGGCATCGGGGAAGTCATAAGGTTTCATGACCGGATCTCCTGATCAGACCGAGCTACACCGGCAAAAATATGCCAAGTGCGTAAACTAATTTAAACGTTGATTTTACCAGTGTGTCACAGGAAAAGCCGCAGGCAATCCCTCAATTGGCACCACACAACTCGCAAAAGTTAAAATTTAGACTAACCGTCTCTCTGCTGTGAGCACACCATCAATATCCCGCAACGCCAGCAAAACACGCTGTAACTCTTCGCCATCCCGAATCTCAACTGTAAAGGACATATGAGCCATTGCTGCCTTGGTGTGGGTATTGACCCCAGTCACATTCAGACGTAACCGGGCAAAAACTTCGGACAAGTCACGCAACAAGCCTGCACGATCCTGAGCTTGTACGTATAAGTCGACTGGGTAAAGGGACTGTCCCTGCTCATGCCCCCACGTCACGTCTATAGCGCGCTCGGGCTGCCGGACTTTCAGCGCCCCAAAGCTGGCACAATCGGCGCGGTGAATCGACACTCCGCGCCCCCGCGTCACAAATCCCGAAATCACATCAGGCGGTGCGGGCCTGCAACACCTCGCCAACTGCGTCATCAAAGAATCAACCCCAACGACCAACACACCACTTTTTCCTTGGGTACCACCCCGGTCCCCTCGCGACGCATGCAAAACAAGCGATTCAAGACTCGGCTCAGAAGGCTCTTGGACCGGCTGAAATACCGCATCGATCTGACGCAAACTAAACTCTTCTTTTGCCGCCGCGATAAACAAGTCATCCGCCTGGGCAAAGCCAAGCTGTTGTGCTAAATGCTCTAAATTTACCGCTGTTTTACCGAGCCGCTGAAGCTCTTTTTCAACTAACGCCTGCCCTTGAGTCATGCGCTGCTGTAACTCAATGGCGTTAAACCACGCACGCACTTTGGCTCGAGCCCGAGGACTCGCTAAAAAACCAAGTTGGGGATTAATCCAATCACGGGAGGGACCTCCAGACTTGGTCGTGACAATCTCAACGGTCTGACCCGTTTGTAATTGCGTTTGTAACGGCACCATCTGGCCATCGATGCGCGCACCACGGCAACGGTGCCCCAGATCTGTGTGCAAATGATAGGCAAAATCAACAGCGGTCGCCCCCGTTGGCAGCTCGACAACGCGCGCCTGGGGAGACAGGACATAAATGCGCTCTTCGTGTGGCTTGGACAATCGCACGGATGAGCGCCTTTCAGTCACCGTTCCCGAGTCAAGCGTAGAAGCCACTGTCGTACCGACACCGCCGCCCGGCTGTTGAGCGGCCTCGGTATTCCACGCCAACAATTGCCGCATCCAAGCTAACTGACGATCATATTGGACCGCCGCAACCGTCGCCTCACCCGGACCTGAGCGCGGGCCTTCTTTGTAACGCCAATGCGCAGCCATCCCAAACTCTGCAAATTCGTGCATCGAGCCTGTCCGGATCTGCACCTCAAACGGACGACCGTTCGTATCCGCGACTACTGTATGCAGTGAGCGGTAACCGTTCGGTTTGGGGCGCGAAATATAGTCATCGAACTCGTCGACGATCGGCACCCAGAGTTCGTGAACCAGACCAAGTGCGTTGTAACAATCACGTTCGGACTGCACGATGATGCGCATCGCACGCACATCAAATAACTCATCAAAACCGATACCCTTATTACGCATCTTGTTATAGATGCTAAAAATATGCTTAGGCCGTCCAGTGATGTCGGCGGCAATATCCATTTTCTTAAGTTCGGCAGTCAATTGCTCGACCGTTTCTGCAATGAATTGCTCACGTTCGGCTCTTTTTTCTTCGAGCAGGCCCGCGATCTCCTTGTAATGGGTAGGATCCGTAAAGCGAAACGCCAGATCCTCCATTTCCCACTTAATCTGCCAGATACCCAGTCGGTTAGCCAAGGGCGCGTAAAGATCCAAGGTTTCCCGAGCAAGGTCAGGTCGACAAGGAACTTTGCTATTCGCATGCCAACGCAATGTCTGCAGCCGTGAGGCGAGTCTCAGCAGCACAATCCGCAAATCAGCGGCCATCGCGAGCAGCATCTTACGTAACATTTCTTTTTGTAAAGGTGCATCCTCTAAGCCATCCGTTGCACCGCTCGCAATGCCGCTTAGACGCAACAGCTCCCGGGCGCCTTGCACAAGTCGCGCAATTTCTGCACCGAACTGCTCCTTGATGGGATCGCTATGTCTGCCCCGATGCAGATCAGGCTGCAACATTTCTGAGGGTGCCACCAAAAGCGCGGCTGCGCAGGTCGCAGAACCAGCCTGCATTTGCGACAATATTGTGGCCGAACCCAATGCATGGTCGATCAGGCTCTCACCTGTGGGGGTGCACTGATCGCCCAGCGCCTGACTCGCCCACTGCACTGCCCGACGCAGCAAAGCCTGCTCGTCTTCAGTCATGTGGACGACCAGGGTCTCTACTCGCGATTGTTGCCCGGGCGAAACCAAGCTTTCACACCAAAAATCGACTCAGCTTATACCGCTGCCGTCACAACGATTTCTACTTTGTAGTCCGGACCCGCTAGGCGTGCCTCGATCGTTGCACGCGGTGGAGTTTGGCCAGCGGGCACCCAGGCTTCCCAGGCAACGTTCATGCCATCGTATTCGGCGATATTCGCTACAAATACCTGCGCCATCAAGATGCGTGTTTTATCAGTCCCCGCCTCAGCGAGTAAGGCGTCAATTGCAGCCAATACCTGTGTGGTTTGTCCCGTCACATTTTGTGTCGTGTCATTGGCTACCTGCCCAGCTAAGTAGGCTACACCGTTATAAACCGCCATGTCGGAGAGGCGCTTCCCTACATTTACACGCTTGATATTGCTCATTGATATTCCTTAAATAATGGGAGGTGCTCTATGCACCGATTAGTTGGGCGATTTAGGCTGGCGGGAGTTCGAAAACTTGTCTGAGGTAGGCGAGATAAGCCTTGTCATCACACATCGTTTTTTCAGGGGCATCCGATACTTTGGCAACTGGCTGACCATTACAGCGCACCATTTTCATGACAATTTGTAGTGGCTCATGCCCTAAATCATTAGTGAGATTGGTGCCGATACCGAAGGCTGTTTTACAACGTTCAGCAAAGCGTCGAGTTAACTCAATCGCACGTGGAAATGTTAACCCATCTGAAAAAATTAATGTCTTGGTTCGTGGGTCTACTCGATTAGTTTTGTAATGCGCAATCATGCGCTCTCCCCAATCAAACGGGTCACCCGAATCATGGCGTGCTCCATCAAACAGCTTGCAGAAATACATATCAAAGTCACGCAGAAACGCAGCCACGCCATAGACGTCCGACAAGGCAATGCCTAGATCGCCCCGGTACTCCTTGGCCCAAATCTCGAGGGCAAATACCTGCGAATCACGCAGACGTGGACCGAGAGCCTGACATGCTTGCAAATACTCATGCGCCATCGTGCCCAGCGGTAAGACACCATGACGCATGGCAAACCAGACATTGCTGGTGCCCGCAAAATGTTTTCCCATTTGGGCTTTCATGGTGATGACCACTTCCTCATGCCACTCACGAGAGAAACGACGTCTGGTGCCGTATTCGGCCACTCTAAAATCGTCAAGATCTGTCGCTTCGAGCACCAACTTCATTTTGGTTTGAAGTCTTTTGCGGCCCTCTTCCCAGTCTGGCTCCGTACACGTACGACGAAAATACACTTCATTCACAATTGCCAGTACTGGGATCTCGAACAAAATCGTGTGCAGCCAAGACCCTTTGACTTGAATATCAATTTCTCCTGGTAACTCGCCTTCGGTGACCGTGATGCACTTTTCTGGCAAGTGAAAAAGCCCCAGAAAGTCGATAAAGTCACTTTTAATAAAACGTAAGTCACCCAGATATGAAAGCTCATCCTCACTAAAGCGCAACTGACACAAACTGTGAATTTCAGCTCTGATTTCGTCCAAATAAGGCTGCAAATTGATCCCAGGGGTCCGGCACTTGTAGCGGTATTCGACCTGTGCCGCAGGAAAGTGGTGTAACACCACTTGCATCATGGTGAACTTGTACAGGTCAGTGTCGAGCAGGGATTTGATGATCATGGACTATTTTGTCTGGATTTTTTTGAACATTAGCACAGCCACCTCACATCCAAGGGGTATCCCGAGCACGCGGGATCGCTTTGGGTAAAATATAACTATCTTATTTGCATTATGGTGAAATACATGACGCATGTCGTGACCGAAAACTGTATTAAATGTAAGTTCACAGACTGCGTGGACGTGTGCCCTGTGGATTGCTTTCGCGAAGGCCCTAACTTTCTGGTGATCGATCCGGACGAGTGCATAGACTGCGCAGTCTGTATCCCAGAATGCCCGGCTAATGCAATTTTTGCTGAAGAAGACGTGCCACAGGATCAGATGAAGTTCATCGCATTGAACGCTGAGCTGTCGCCAACATTCCAGAGCATCAGTCGCTCAAAAAAGCCACTCGAAGATGCGGACAATTGGAACGGCATGCCTGACAAGCTTAAACACCTCGAGCGCTGAACGGCATGCCCCAACTGCCGTCTGACTGAGCGCCTCACCCATTCATGAATGATCAAGCCATCGCGTCCAACGCACCACGCTACACGCAGCAAACTGTGCTTGCCAAGGCAAACTGGCTAACGGGCAAGCTATTTTCCATCACTGTGACGCGTGATGCTGCTTTCTCCTTTCTTCCTGGGCAGTTTGCGCGCTTAGGACTCTGCGTGGATACGCCCGAAACCGATCACTCTGATTCGACACGGACGCCGAACGAATGGCGAGCCTATTCGATGGTCTCCAAGCCAGATGTTGACGAACTCGAGTTTTTCTCTGTGGTTGTGCCCGACGGCAAATTCAGCCCTGCCCTCTCCCGACTCGAGCCTGGGGACGCACTTTGGATCGACAAATCTGTTTTCGGCTTTTTAACGCTCGAACGGTTTGCCGACGGAGAGGATCTTTGGCTCATTGCAACAGGAACCGGACTCTCTGCATACTTATCCATGTTGCGCGACCCTAAGACATGGCAACGTTTCAAGCGGATTGTCCTGCTTCACGGCGTTAGGCACGCAAATGAGCTCGCCTATCACCAAGAGCTCTTGGCGCTCGCCAAGCTCTCAGATAGCCAGCGGGCCCAGTTTGTCTATCTCCCAGTGACCTCCCAAGAAGCTCTGACTCCCGCGCTATCCCCCTCTGTGCATCCGCAATGGCTCAGCCCAGCGCGACTTACCACGCTTTTAACCAGCGGCGAGCTCGAGCAGCGCGTTGGCGTGGCGCTTGAGCCCTCACTTTCACGAGTCATGCTCTGCGGCAATCCTGCGATGGTGACTGAGATGCGTGGACTACTGGCTGCTCGAGGTTTTGCGCCTGGGCGACGTGGTATCGCGGGCAATTTAGCTGTAGAGAACTACTGGTAAACCCTTCGACGCGTGGTGCTTTTGCGACACTCTGTTGCGATGCACCAAGTAACCTTACTTGTGTTGCTCGACTCCTCTTCGATCAGGAGCATAATGCATCATCACATGACACTAATTGGAATGACACATGCTTTATCAATTGCATGAAATGCACCGGGCCATGATGTCGCCTCTTGCACACTTCACAGAAGTGGGTTCCAAGATTTTTTCTCACCCTGCCAGTCCGCTCGCCTACTCCCCGATCGCCAGACAGATGGCCGCCAGCTATGAGCTGATTCATCGACTTGGGAAAAAATACGAGAAACCTGCCTGGGACTTGCCGATGACTGAGGTCAACGGCAAACTGGTCGGCGTGAGCGAAGAGATTGCGCATTCCAAGCCTTTTTGCAATCTGCTTTATTTCAAACGCGATATTTCAGAAAAAGTTCGCAAAGCGACCCCTAAACTTTTAGTTGTGGCACCCATGTCGGGTCACCATGCCACACTGTTGCGCGATACGGTTCGTGCCCTACTGCCCAACCATGAGGTCTTTGTGACCGATTGGATCGATGCACGTATGGTGCCGCTATCAGACGGCACATTTAACCTGAACGATTACGTTCGCTACGTGCAAGAGTTTGTCCGCCATCTTGGCCCGGACGTACACGTGATGTCTGTGTGCCAACCCACGGTTCCTGTTCTTGCGGCGATCTCGCTGATGGCGACCAACAAAGATCCTTGCCTGCCACGCAGCATGGTAATGATGGGCGGACCGATTGATCCGCGCTGCTCACCGACTCAGGTGAATCGTCTTGCAACCACAAAACCTTTTGAATGGTTTGAAGAGAAGCTGATCCACACCGTGCCGGCCCAGTATCCAGGTGCAGGGCGCCGCGTCTATCCTGGCTTTTTGCAGCATGCTGGCTTTTTGTCGATGAATCCAGACCGTCACCTGAAGTCGCACTACGACTTTTATCTAGACTTGTTGCGTGGTGATGATGAGGATGCGGAGATGCATCGTCGCTTTTACAACGAATACAACGCGGTACTAGACATGTCTGCCGACTTTTACCTCGATACGATTCGTGTAGTCTTTCAGGACTTCGATCTGCCGAACGGCACGTGGGAAATTGATGGGCAACTTGTCCGGCCTGCTGATATCAAATCAGTCTCACTTTTTACGATTGAGGGTGAGCTCGACGATATCTCTGGCGAAGGTCAAACACGTGCTGCACAAACTCTCTGCTCCGGTATCCCAGCCAAGCGCAAAAAGCACTATACAGCGCCAGACTGCGGCCATTACGGCATTTTCTCCGGACGCCGTTGGCGTACGACGATTTGCCCTCAGATTGCGGAATTTATCCGTCAGGTCTGATGCTGGCTGAACGTATCAATCGTTTGCTTCCGCAAACACAGTGCACCAAATGTGGCTTTGATGGCTGCGCACCATATGCGCGCGCCATTGCCGCAGGTGCGGCTGCTATTAATCGTTGTCCACCAGGTGGCGAAGCAGGGATCGCTGCACTCTCCAAGCTACTCGATCAAGCAATTTTGCCGCTTAACACAGACTACGGTATCCACGTCCCTCTTCAGGTTGCCGTAATCGATGAGGATTATTGCATCGGCTGCACGCTGTGTATCCAAGCCTGTCCAGTGGACGCCATCTTAGGCGCGTCAAAGGTCATGCACACCGTCTTACCCCAAGACTGCACTGGTTGCGACTTATGTGTGGCACCTTGCCCGGTGGATTGCATTGAAATGGTCAATGTTGAACCCACCAGGGCGTGGACACGTACGGATGCAGATCAAGCGCGTACGCGCTATGAACGCAGGCAAACTCGACTCATCAAAACACCCGCCAGCTTAAGAACGAGCGATGATGATTCTGTCGCTGTCGACAGCACAACATCAAAGACGACCCTGCAAGCCACTGCGCTGAATTCGACTGAAGATAAACACGCTGCAGTTCAAGCTGCCCTCGCCCGTGCGCGCGCCCGCCGGCATACCAATCCCTCATGAACCCACAGAAACGTAGAGAGATTTTTACGCGTCTGCGTGAGGCAAATCCTACGCCCACGACCGAGCTTGAATACAAAAGCGACTTTCAACTCCTCATCGCAGTCTTGCTTTCAGCGCAAACCACCGATAAGGCCGTCAATATTGCCACCAGAAAGTTTTTCCCTCGCTATGGCACACCCAAAGCGCTCTATGCGCTGGGCGAGGAAAAGCTCATGGACTACATCAAGACGATCGGCCTGTTTAAAACAAAAGCGAAAAATGTCATTGCTACGAGCAAAATTTTGCTCGAACAATACGATGGCAAGGTGCCTCAAACACGTGAGGCTCTCGAAGCGCTACCAGGCGTTGGCCGTAAAACAGCCAATGTGGTGCTTAATACTGCTTTTGGCCAACCCACTATTGCTGTCGATACCCATATTTTCAGAGTATCCAATCGGACCAAAATCGCACCAGGCAAAGATGTCGTGGCAGTTGAAAAAGGACTAGAGAAATTTGTCGCAGACGAGTTCAAACTGGATGTGCACCACTGGTTAATCTTGCACGGTCGCTACATTTGTGTCGCCCGCACACCTAAATGCCCGCAGTGCGGGATTGCTGATTTGTGTGAATACACAAAAAAAACCAAGGGTTAATACCTTCAGGCAAACCCGCATTGAGCAATAGATCCGATCTAAGCAATACTAGGTGATCAAGTTCAAATAGTATAGGCAGGTGGCTGTATGCAAGACATCATCCTTGAAACACAAGGTCTCACCAAAGAATTTCGTGGTTTTGTTGCGGTAGACGATATCTCACTGAGTGTGCAACGCGGTCAGATCCATGCATTAATCGGACCCAATGGTGCCGGCAAGACAACCTGCTTTAACTTACTCACCAAATTTTTAACGCCCACACGCGGGCGCATTTTGTTCAACGGCTCAGACATTACTCACGACTCGCCTGCGCATATCGCACGCCAAGGCATTATTCGCTCATTTCAGATTTCAGCAGTCTTTCCACATTTATCCGTACTTGAAAATGTGCGTATTGGTTTGCAACGTGAAACTGGCCTCTCCTTTAATTTTTGGCAAAGCGATCGGCGTTTAAATACTCTCAACGCGCGTGCACGGGAACTATTGGAACAAGTCGATCTGAGTGACTTTGCTGACGAAATGACTGTCAACCTTCCTTATGGACGAAAGCGTGCGCTCGAGATCGCAACCACACTTGCGATGGAGCCTGAGCTCATGCTGCTCGATGAGCCCACCCAAGGCATGGGGCACGAAGATGTAGACCGCGTCACACAACTCATCAAACGTGTCAGTGTGGGCCGTACTATTTTGATGGTTGAGCACAACATGAACGTAGTGTCCTCAATCGCCGACACCATCACCGTGCTTGCGCGTGGGTCGGTCCTAGCCGAAGGCAATTATGCGCACGTCTCGAAAGACCCCGCCGTGATGCAAGCCTACATGGGTACGACTGAAGGTGAGCTTGAGGGAGCACATGGATGAACACTTGCGCACTTGAAATCAACAACCTGCATGCCTGGTACGGCGAGTCTCACATCCTGCATGGCGTAAACTTAACGGTCAACAAAGGCGAGGTTGTCACCCTGCTCGGCCGTAACGGTGCCGGTCGCACCACTACACTGCGAGCGATTTTGGGCCTAACTGGGTCGCGCAAAGGATCCGTGCGCGTCCACGGACACGAAGTCATTGAGACGCCGACTTTTAAAATCGCACACCTTGGGATTGGCTACTGCCCAGAGGAGCGCGGTATTTTTGCAAGCCTATCTTGCGAAGAAAACCTTTTATTACCCCCTCCTGTGGGCGTACCAGGTGGAGGCATGACGATCGCTGAAATTTATGAGATGTTTCCCAATCTCTCAGAGCGGCGCCATTCTCCCGGTACACGTTTGTCTGGTGGTGAGCAACAGATGCTCGCTGTTGCGCGGATCTTGCGCACTGGCGCTAATTTACTTTTGCTGGACGAAATCTCTGAGGGTCTAGCCCCCGTGATTGTCCAGGCACTCTCACGCATGATCAAAATGCTCAAGAGTAAGGGCTATACCATTGTCATGGTCGAACAAAACTTCCATTTTGCAGCGCTCTTGGCCGATCGATTTTATGTCATGGAACACGGACAAATCGTTGAGCACTTTGGAGCCAGCGAACTTAAAGAAAAGCAATCTGTATTAAACGAATTACTCGGTGTTTGAAACACCATCACGCTGTCGCAGAGAAAACCCATACACATAATATTCATTAACACCCTAAAAAATTTACAAGCAGCGAACCCCTGGAGAACTCTATGAAACTTTCTACCCTAAGTGCTTCACTCATGCTAGCAAGTCTCGGACTTGTTGGTCATACCGCGCAAGCAAACGTTTCTGACAACGTCATCCGTATTGGTTTTTTGACGGATATGGCTAGCGTCTATTCTGATATCGATGGTGCAGGCGGCATTGAAGCTGCGCGCATGGCAATCGCCGATGCTGGCGGTGCGATCAACGGCAAAAAGATTGAACTCGTCTTTGCCGACCACCAAAACAAAGCTGACGTGGGAGCTGCCCGCGCCCGCGAGTGGTTTGACCAACAAAAAATCGACATGTTAATTGGTGGCACCAACTCTGGCGTCAACCTCGCTCTTGCAGGCATTGCAGCCGAAAAGAAAAAACCTTTTTTTGCAATTGGTGCTGCAGCTTCGGACCTAACGGGTTCGCAATGCACACCCTACACTATTCATTGGGCCTATGATACTGTCGCTCTAGCACGCGGCACGGGCTCTGCCGTCGTGAAAGCAGGCGGCAAAAGTTGGTACTTCCTGACGGCTGATTACGCCTTTGGTCATGCACTCGAGCGCGATACCGCCAAAGTTGTCAAAGCGGCCGGGGGCGAAATCAAAGGTCAGGTGCGTGCGCCTCTCAACTCCTCCGACTTCTCATCTTTCTTGCTGCAGGCACAGAGCTCTAAAGCACAAATCTTAGGTCTAGCAAACGCTGGCGGAGACACCATTAACTCGATCAAAGCAGCAAACGAGTTTGGTATCGGAAAAACCATGAAATTGGCTGGCCTGTTGATTTTCATCAATGACATTCATTCGCTTGGTTTACAGGCCACACAAGGGATGCAATTTACCGACGGCTGGTATTGGGATCAAAACGATGAGACGCGTGCTTGGTCCAAGAAATTTGAGGCGCGTATTAAACGCAAGCCTTCAATGATTCAAGCTGGTGACTACTCAGCGTTATCGTTCTATCTCAATGCAGTTAAAGCGACGGGTAGTGACGATGGCGATACCGTGATGAAATGGATGAAGTCCAATAAAGTCAATGATATGTTTGCCAAGAACGGCTATGTCCGCGAGGATGGTCGTATGGTGCATGACATGTTCTTGATGGAAGTCAAAAAGCCCAGTGAGTCCAAAGGACCTTGGGACTATTACAAGCAGATCGCCGTTTTACCAGGTGAAGAAGTGTTCACCAAGCTGTCAGAGTCCACTTGCAAACTCGTAAAGAAGTAAGCAGTGTTTGCCCCCAGGGTGCTGGGTACCTTGGGGGCAAAAAGCTGTTCTAGTAATTGGCTTGATGAAGTAGGCAGACAATGATCACTATTTTTGGCATTCCCTTGCAAGCGTTTCTGGGCCAGCTTTTGCTTGGCTTGGTCAACGGCTCTTTTTACGCTATTTTGTCGCTAGGCCTTGCCGTCATATTCGGCTTGCTTAACGTCATCAATTTCGCGCATGGCGCGCTGTACATGTTGGGCGCCTTTCTAGCTTGGATGGGCTTAAATTATTTAGGTCTGAATTACTGGGTGATGCTGATCGTTGCCCCAATTTTGGTGGGCCTGTTTGGCATCCTGATCGAAAAGTTTCTTTTAAAACACCTCTATAAACTCGACCATCTGTACGGTCTTTTACTGACATTTGGTATCACGCTGCTGATCGAAGGATTATTCCGCAGCTTTTATGGCGCCTCTGGACAGCCTTATTCATCACCCGAAGCGCTTCGTGGAGCGACCAACCTGGGCTTCATGATGCTTCCAAACTACCGCGCTTGGGTGGTGATCGCCTCACTCACGGTATGCTTGATTACTTGGTTTGTGATTGAACGGACGCGACTCGGCTCATTATTGCGCGCCGGGACAGAAAATCCTCGCCTCGTAGAGGCTTTTGGTGTCAATGTGCCGCTCATGATTACGTTGACCTACGGCTTCGGTGTCGCACTGGCTGGGTTTGCAGGCGTGTTAGCAGCCCCAATTATTCAAGTTTCACCGCTCATGGGTTCTAACCTGATCATTGTTGTGTTTGCCGTTGTCGTGATCGGAGGGATGGGCTCGATTCTAGGCGCAATTGTCACAGGCCTTGGACTCGGTGTGATCGAAGGACTGACAAAAGTCTTTTGGCCTGAAGCTTCAAGCACGGTTGTATTTATCATCATGGCGATTGTGTTGCTGATTCGCCCGGCCGGTTTGTTTGGAAAAGAAAAATGAATCGTCAGAATCTAGGTTATCTCATTGCACTGGTCTTGCTAGCGTTCATACCGATGACGGGCATTTATCCCGTCTTTGTCATGAAGATCATGTGCTATGCGTTGTTTGCGTGCGCCTTCAATCTCCTACTCGGTTTTACAGGCCTCCTCTCGTTTGGTCACGCCGCATTTTTAGGAAGTGCTGCATACGCTTCAGGGCATGCGATCAAACTCTGGGGTTTCCCAACCGAAGTGGGGCTTGCCTTTGGCGTGCTCGTTGCGGGGCTTCTCGGACTGGCCATGGGCGCAATCGCGATCCGTCGCAGCGGGATCTATTTCGCAATGATCACCTTAGCACTCTCACAGATGGTGTACTTCTTTTTTCTACAAGCCAAATTCACTGGCGGCGAGGATGGCCTGCAAGGCGTTCCTCGGGGGACGCTCTTTGGCTTGATTGATTTAAAAAGTGATTTCAATCTTTATTATGTCGTGATGGGTATTTTTGTCTTGAGTTATTTCATCATCTGGCGAGCAGTAAATTCTCCTTTTGGTCAAGTGCTCAAAGCCATTCGTGAAAACGAAGCGCGGGCCACTTCGCTCGGCTATGACGTCAATCGTTTCAAACTGTTGGCCTTTGTCCTATCTGCCATGTTGGCAGGCCTTGCCGGCTCGACCAAAATGTTGATTTTTGTCTCCGCTACGCTCACAGATGCCACATGGCAAATGTCTGGACTTGTTATTCTGATGACGCTGATCGGTGGGCTCGGGACACTCGTGGGTCCCGTGATCGGTGCGTTCATCGTTGTTTTACTAGAAAACAAAGTAGGTGAACTCGGTGCAACGCTGACAGGCTGGACCGGGATTGAATGGTTTCAACGACTCGGCGAATCAGTCTCGATCGTAATCGGACTCATTTTTGTCATCTGCGTTTTAGCTTTCCGCCGCGGAATCGTGGGTGAATTTGGAGCCTGGATGGAGCGCCGCAAGGCGCCCAAGCAAACTTAAACGAACACGAATCTTAAACAAGCGCCAATCGTCGCACACGCTGTGCGACGATGCTTGCGATCAGAGCTTTAAGCAAATCGCCAGGGATAAACACAAGGATCGCTAAGCTGGCTTTGGTTAAACCCATTCCAGTCACCATGGCCAGCCAGGGAATCCCGACTGCATAGACCACCAACATCCCGCCGACAACGCTCGCCAGCCAACAGCGCAAGACCTGGGGCGCCATTTCGGCCCACCCCTGCTGTCCACTGATAGCGTTGCTTGACGCGCTGTTTATTTGAATGCGCCCAGCTAATAAACCTGTCAATACTGCCCCCGGGATCATGCCTAACAAAAACCCACCTGTTGGACCGGCCAATACCGCAAGCCCAGCACGTCCCCCTGGCAAGACAGGGATCCCAACCATGGCGATCAGCACGTAGGTCAAGACCACCAAGCCGCCCCGCCAAGGCCCCAAGATCAGTCCAGCCAGCATCACACCGAAAGTCTGGAGAGTGACTGGCACGGGCACCCAAGGGACCGGCACAGGCGGGATCAGACCCAACACAATAATCATCGCTGTAAATAATGCGATCAGGACTAGATCTTTAGTTTTCAACATCGTGATTCCAATTGTTAAATTAAACACCCCTACTGTCTGGCATCCAGCGCCTCAGCAATATCCTGAGCGCGCTTAAGGGTCCGCAACAACATCGGGACGCCCATTGTAAGAGGACTGACTTTGAGTCCGCGAGCAGCCTGAGCTTCGCGTATTTCATGCCATTGCAAAGACAGCTCAGGGATCAGTCGCAATGTCAGCCCGAAAACAAGCGCTACACGCTCGCTATTGATCCAACCAAGCTTCTGGAGCGGCTGCAATAGCCAAATCACCACATCCATCATCTGCGCGATCGGTGTAGTCATGGAGACCAATAATGCAGCGAGTATCAGCGCACTCATACGCAAAGCAACTTCAAGCGCAGCCATCGGTGATTGGGCCCATGCGGTAAACAGCACGAGCGCTAACACCAACCAGCTTAAGGTGCTGATATGACCCCACAACTGCCGGGTATGCGCACCAGACTGCTGAAGCAAACACAATACAACGAACAACGCAATTGCTTGAATACGCCAGTCATGTACCCACATCAATCCGGCCCCAGCCAGCATGAGCAGCGCCAACTTCCACCCTGCTGCCATGCGGTGTAACCAACTATCGCCTGGAAAATAAAAAGATCCCATCAGCCGCAATGCTCCCTGTACCATGCGATCGCCGCACGAGGGACACCGTCAAAGGCAAGCCGCCCCTCCTGAAGAACCAACACTCGTTCCATCGCATGCATTAAATCTAGATCATGACTGACAACCACCGCCATCTGGGGAAGTGCCGCCAAATGCTGTTCAAAACGATTGCGTAACCTAAGATCGAGCTGGGTAGTCGGCTCATCAAACACAAGTATCTCAGGCTGTGTAGCCAGCACCCCCGCGAGTGCGACGAGCTGCCTCTCGCCTCCTGAGAGGGTGTGAATGAGACGATCTTGTAAATGCAGCACACCTAGCTGGTTTAATACCTCTAGCGCACGCTGACGACGTCGTATCCGGTCAGGTTCGCGGCGTTTTAAACCAAACTCAATATCCTCACTGACAATCGGAAAGACAATTTGGTTGTCAGGGTTTTGGAACACAAAACCGACCTTGGTGCGTATCTTTTCTACTTCTTTACGGGTATCTAGGCCATCAACGCAAATTTGTCCTGTTTTAGGCATTAATAAGCCGTTTATCAGGCGAATAAAGGTACTCTTACCTGAGCCGTTCGGACCGATGATTCCAATACGACGCTCAGACAGGCTTAAGTTCAGGTCTGCCAACGTTTGGCGACCCTCGCGCTCGACAAAGATATTTTTAAACTCGATTAACATGGTGACCGATTATGCATGAGAACTTTTTCCAAAACTCTCACTCCAAGTAAAGTATGTCAAAAATTAATAAAACCGAAGCTGAATGGAAAGCCCAGCTTTCTGCCGACGAATACTATGTTGCCCGTCAAAAAGGCACGGAACGTGCGTTTACAGGACGTTACTGGGATCACCGAGAATACGGCATTTACCGCTGCGTAGGCTGCGGAACAGCGCTATTCGCTTCGGATACAAAGTTTGATGCGGGTTGTGGCTGGCCAAGCTATTTTGAGCCACTCAATCCTGAAAACGTCAAAGAAGAGACTGATATGACTCACGGCATGGTTCGCACAGAAGTGATGTGCAATGTGTGTGACAGTCACTTAGGGCATGTATTTCCCGACGGTCCTGCGCCCACAGGTCTGCGTTATTGCATCAACTCTTTGTCTCTGACGTTCGAACCCGTTAAACCATGAAAAAATTTCTCTTTGATCTGTTTCCTCTGATCCTATTTTTTGTTGCCTACCGTTTCTCCGACATTTACGTCGCGACGGCGGTCGCCATTGCTGCAGCAGTTTTACAAATGCTTTGGATCAAGCTCACTGGCAAGCCCATTGAAACCATGCATTGGATCAACTTTGCCGTCATCGTATTTTTTGGTGGTGCGACATTGTGGCTACAAAATGAGGCCTTCATCAAATGGAAACCTACGGTGCTGTACTGGCTATTCGGCGCAGTGCTGCTTGTCAGTCAATACGTCATGGGCCGCAACTTGATGCAAAAGCTGCTGGGTGCAAAGGTCACTATGCCAGACATTGCCTGGAACAAACTCAACCTAAGCTGGGCACTGTTTTTTCTAGCGGCAGGAGGGCTTAACCTCTTTGTGGCGTTTTCAGGCCTCTTTACAGAAAGCCAGTGGGTCAACTTTAAAGTCTTTGGCTTAATGGCCCTCTTGATTGTCTTTGTGATCGCGCAGTCCATCTGGCTCGGCAAGCACATGCAACATGACGAAGCGACAGATACACCTCCCGAAACAGACACCAAGGAAAACAAATAATGAGCGGTGTCGTCAACCCTCACTTGACCTTGCTTCGCGAGCGTCTCGCCCCGCTCAATGCCCTGGAACTCGATATCATTGACGAGTCTCATCTGCACGCTGGCCACTCAGGCAACCCGGGCAATGCCAGTCATTTTCGTGCCATGATCGTGGCCGAATGTTTTATTAACCGGCCGATGATTGCGCAACATCGGCTGGTGTATGATCTTTTGCGCGATTTAATCCCACACCCGATTCATGCGCTTGCGCTGACTACTCGGGCGCCTACCAAAGGAAATTCATGAAACGTATCGTTATGCTCGCCGCCGCACTTGTGCTGGTTGCACCTCTCCACGCTCAAAACGTTGCCACTGTGAATGGCAAAGCAATTACCCAGGCGAACGTCGATCAGTTTGTAAAACTATTGGTTGCCCGTGGCGCCAAGGACTCTCCCGAAATGCGTGATCAGATCAAGCAAGAGCTGATCAATCGTCAGGTCATGGTGCAAGCCGCTGACGCTGCAGGCATCCCTAAGGATCCTACTGTTGCGATCGAGCTCGAATTAGCTCGCCAAGGCATTTTGGTTCAAGCCCTAATGGCTGACTACCTAAAAAAGAATCCAATCACTGAGGCCGCAATTAAAGCTGAGTACGAAAAACTGAAAAAAGCTGAGGCGAGTAAGTTTGAGTACAACGTTCGTCACATCTTGGTCGAAGATGAAAAGACGGCCAACGAGATTCAGGACAAGCTCAAAAACAAATCAGCTAAGTTCGAAGATCTTGCCAAACAGTCTAAGGACACCGGTAGCGCTGCCAAAGGTGGCGACCTAGGATGGGCACCCGACACGAACTACGTCGAACCTTTTGCCAAGGCAGTCGTTGCAACTAAAAAAGGTCAACTGGCCGACAAACCTGTCCAGTCGCAGTTTGGCTGGCACGTTATCGAGGTTGTTGATACCCGTCCAATCGAATTCCCACCATTGGATCAAGTTCGCAAAGAACTCGAACAAATGATGCGTGAACAAGCGTTAGCAGCCTATCAGGCTCAACTGCGCGGCAAAGCCAAGATCCAGTAATCACTCGATCTACTGCGAGGCCTCAAGCAATGCCTTGAGGCCTGCTTCATCCAAAATCGCCACACCTAGCTCCGTTGCTTTTTCCAGCTTGCTGCCGGCTTCTTCGCCAGCCACAAGGTAGGACGTTTTACGCGAGACAGAACCACTGACCTTTCCGCCTGCAGCAACAATCTGACTCGATGCCTCCTCGCGCGACCAGGTCGGTAAGGTGCCAGTCAACACGAAGGTGTAACCGCTGAGCCCCGCACTCCGCTGTGCTTCGGGCGCCTGGGGCTCTACCCCTTGCTCACGTAATGCTCGAACGACCCCTTGATTGTGAGACTCCGCAAAAAAGCGTGCGATCGAACCTGCTACCACAGGACCCACGTCTGGAACATTTAGAAGTGCATCTGGTTGCGCCTGCATCAGCGCCTCGATCGAACCAAAATGCAATGCCAAATCTCGCGCGGTGGTTTCCCCGACGTGACGAATCCCTAAAGAAAATATCAAACGATTGAGCAGTGGACGCTTTGCTTGTGCAATGGCCTCAATGATATTTTCTGCCGACTTACGTCCCATTCGGTCATACTCAGCGAGCTCTTCTGCACGCAGGGTGAATAGCTCAGCCACAGAATGAATACGTTCACGGTCAACGAGCTGCTCAACCAATTTTTCACCAAGCCCCTCGATATCCAGCGCTTTGCGACCTGCAGCATGAATCAAACTCTGTTTACGTTGCGCTGGGCAAAACAAACCACCTGTACAGCGCGCAATCGCCTCATCTTCAAGCTTTTCAATCGCTGAGCCGCATACTGGACAAGCGGTCGGCATCACAAAAGAAGCAGCAAAAATCGGACGCTGTGCCAGTAAGGGTCCCACTACCTCGGGGATCACATCACCCGCACGCCGCACGATGACGATATCTCCGATTCGCACATCCTTGCGCAGGATTTCAGTCTCATTGTGTAAGGTTGCGTTTGTAACTGTCACACCCCCAACAAAGACCGGCGCCAGACGTGCAACAGGTGTAATTGCTCCAGTGCGTCCAACCTGCACTTCAATACCCAACAGTTCTGTCGTCGCTTCCTGAGCAGGAAACTTATGGGCGATCGCAAAACGAGGCGCGCGTGCAACAAAACCCAGCACACGCTGCGCATTCAAATCATCGACCTTGTAGACCACACCATCGATGTCATAAGGAAGTTTTGAACGTCTGGCTCCGACTTCCGTATAGAAGGTGAGTAACTGATCTGCACCATGCGCCAACACATGTTGAGACACATTGATCGGTAGTCCCAAGCTTTCCAGCCAATCTAACATCTCGCTATGACGAGACAGCTGAATATCTCCGATATCGCCCCAACCGTAGGCAAAGAAACTTAAAGGCCTTTGCGCGGTAATACGAGAATCCAGTTGGCGCAAACTCCCTGCTGCTGCATTACGCGGATTCACGAAGATTTTTTCACCACGGACCTGCTGGGCAGCATTCAGACGAGCAAAATCCGCAAGATTCATGAATACCTCGCCACGCACCTCGAGCACTTCAGGAATGTCCTGGGCCACCCCCTTAAGCTTAAGAGGAATCGCCTTGATTGTTCGGACATTCATGGTGACATCTTCGCCCGTCTGACCATCCCCCCGCGTAGCAGCCTGCACCAACACACCATGCTCATAGCGCAAACTGATAGCAAGGCCATCCAGTTTCAATTCACAAAAATAGGAGACTTCTTCAGCGGCTGGCAGCTTACCTGCGGCACGCAACATATCAGACACGCGTTTATCAAAGGCTCGTACTTCGGCTTCTTCGAAGGCGTTACCTAAGGACAGCATCGGTACACGATGCAACACACTCCCAAAAGCTGCGAGAGGCGCTGCACCAACGCGCTGAGTAGGAGAGTCTGTCGAAATTAAATGAGGGTGTGCCGTTTCAAGTGTTTGCAGCTCACGCATGAGTGTGTCGTACTGCGCATCACTCACAACAGGCGTATCGTGAACGTAATAAGCTTGATTATGCCGTTCGATCTCACTGCGCAACCAGTGCAAGCGCTCGGTGATCGAGTCAAGCGAATCCATTTTTAAAGACCTGTATCAAGCAAAGACGCGTCTTGCACGCGGACTTCCCGCAGCCAATCCAGCCTTTTCAAGCTGCGAATACAAAGTCATGAGTTTTTCGTCAATCGCCACCTCAGCACCCGGCTGCAAAGGACGCAGTTGATCATCCACGAGCTCTCCACCCACGCGACGTGCTAACTCAAACCCGACTTCTGCCATTTTTCCAAATGCACGTGTATCCACTGGACTACAGGGTACATCTAAGAGCAGAGTCAGACGATCCGCACTTGCCATGCCTGCATCAAACGACTCGGCATCGGCGCGCGACAAACTGAAGCACACTAAACCGTAATCTCCTAACCATACAAGCCCACCATTGAATGGCACAAAACCCATGTTTTGTGTCGCCGCCAACACCTCTGAAACTGGCCGCATACTGCCAAGCAATAAGGTCAAGCCGACTTGGGTATCCAAGGCCGCACAAGCATCGTCCAACCGTGAAGCTGCATCAAGCACCTGCTGTTGATCGGGTCCTTCAATCGTAGACTCGAGCTGATCCGCTAAGCCCTGCGCACGGTTCCAGATTTGTGACCACTCAATCGCGGACAGGGCGCCACTGCGGTTAGCCAACAGGACTGCGAGATGGACTGAAGCATACTGACCCTCTGCGTGCAAGCGGGAATCAAGCTGCCCCTCAATGTCCTGCGCAAAAATACGTACAGGCTTACGTCCTGCACTGCGCAAAGGTTGAAGCAAGGGGACTAAATCCTCACCCAACATCGGCCCTTGAAACGTAATTTCAATCACAACTTCGGTAGAGGGATCTGGCCCCTGCTCATCTGTTGCTGCATCGGGATGCTCGTGCGTCATGCTTAAGGCGGAGTCTCCACCACTCTCACCTGAAATACTCACGCCACCTAAACCAGGCTCACGTCTCGCGACACTGGAAGGGAAAGACTCACCCAATAGGGGATCCTGTTCAATGACAGGCATTTGAGCTTGCATGCGACGCCGAACACGAAGATCCTGAAACCAGTTAAAGCCAAGCAGCAGCAAAATAATCGCTGCGCCAATCACAATCAGGTAGATTTGCAATTCACTCATGTGTTGTCTCGGTGATCATGCAGCATCGGTTGCGAGCTGCAATGCGGATTCGATATCAACGGCCACAATACGCGATACACCCTGCTCCTGCATGGTCACGCCAACGAGCTGACGTGCCATTTGCATGGCGATCTTGTTATGTGAAATGAACAGAAACTGTGTGTGGTCAGCCATATTGCTCACCAGGTTTGCATAGCGCTCAGTATTAGCGTCATCCAGCGGCGCGTCAACCTCGTCAAGCAAACAGAAGGGAGCGGGATTAAGCTTGAAGAGCGCAAACACCAGGGCGGTCGCTGTCAAGGCCTTTTCTCCACCAGAAAGTAAATGGATCGAAGTGTTGCGCTTGCCTGGAGGCTGGGCCATCACTTGAACGCCCGCATCCAAAATCTCGTCGCCCGTCATGATCAAGCGCGCTTCTCCGCCCCCGAACAGCTTGGGGAACAATTCGCCGAAATGTCCATTAACCTCGTTAAACGTAGTCTGCAACAAGTCGCGTGTCTCACGATCAATCTTGCGAATCGCATCTTCAAGCGTATCAATTGCAGTCTGCAAATCTAAGTACTGTGCGTCAAGATAGTTTTTGCGTTCACGCGAAGCTGTGAGCTCGTCTAAGGCTGCCAAATTGACCGATCCAAGACTCTCGATTTTTTTAGTGATTCGCTGCACTTCGGACTGTAACCATGCCGGACGCTGCCACTCGTCAGTCTGCTCAGCTAAAGAAGCCCCTACAGCAGCACGATCGACTTGCCGCTCATTGAGCTGTTCGGCAAACTGCTCTGTCGCCAGACGCGCCGCCTGCTCTTGTAACTGAAGCTGCATGATGCGTTCACGACGCGGTTCGAGCGAACGTTCGATGGTCATGCGCTCTTCATCGGCTTCACGCAACTGCGCGGCCAAGGTGTCCATCTCGATTCGGGCACGACCAAGCGTTTCTTCCCGTTCGGCACGCAACTCAAGCGCTTCTTGCAAGCCTGCTTCGGCAGCGGCAGCATCGAGTGTTGAGAGTTCTGATTCGAGAGACAACAACTCCTGTTGCGCGCGCGTCGCTTGTTCCGTGGCGAGTTGTAAATTACGTTGTAACTCGGCGATTCTGGCACGAATACCTCGTTCAGCAAACTCCGCCTCTTGCGCGCCACGTTCTTGGTCACGCAAACGATTGCGTGCCGTTTCGGCTTCGTCTGAAAGCGCTTCGCCGGCCATTTCTGCTTCGGAATACGTTTCCTGCTGCACGCCAATTTCGGCGTCCAGCTCTTCAAAACGTGCTTCGGCTTCTATTTTGGCTGCAGTCAACTCTTCTTGCTGAGAAATGACTTCTGCAATATCTTGCTCAAGACGTCCAGAGCGCTCGCGGGTTTGCTCAACTTGTTGTTGCAAGCGCGTATGCTCTAGTTGCAGATCATGCAGACGTCGCGTGAGTTCAGCGACCCGTTGACGAGCAGGCGGCAAGGCTTGGGATACCTGCTGGCATGCTGACTCAGCCTGAGCTACCGCTGAACGAGAATTGTCTGCAATCAGTTGATGCGCTTTGATTTCACGCTGAAGATTTTCGATTTCTTGTTGGCGCGCCAACAAGCCTGCTTGCTCTGAATCGGGTGCGTAAAAGCGTACGCTGTTGGCATCGATCAAATGGCCACCCTGCACAACCAGCATGGCGCCAGCCGGAAGCGACGTGCGAGCCGCGAGAGCCTCAGCCACATCTTTTGCAAGGTAAACATTACCCAACCACCCCTGCAACAATGTCCGCAACTCAGGATCGCTAATACGCAGCACCGAGGCCAGCGGAGTCAGTCCTGTAGCCGCAGGGGCCACTGGGGCGGCAGTCGGCAGCTGATAGAGCGCTAGGCGAGCGGGTGGCGCATCGCTTGCAAAAGCGCGAGCCCAGTCGAGGTTACGCACCTCAAGGCCTGTCATACGCTCATTGAGCACTGCCTCAAGTGCGGTTTCCCAGCCCGGCTCGACATGCAATTTTTGCCATAGACGGGCCAAAGATGTGAGCTCGTGCTTGGCAAGCCAAGGCTCGAGACTGCCTTTCTTCTGCACATCCTCTTGTAATCTGACAAGAGCCGTCAAGCGGGCATCCAAGCGAGCAAGTGTTTCAGCTTCGACTTGAGCCAACTGTTGAGCCTGCGCGCGACGTGCATCAGCCTCGGGCAATTTGTCCTCGAGTTCAGTGAGCGCACCTTGGGCTTCCTCGAGCAACTCTTCGGCCACCAACTTGTCGCCCGTCAAACGCTCGAGCATCTCGACATCGGGGGTTTCTACCCCCTGTAGTTCTTGCTTAAGTCTTTCACGACGCATCTCAAGCGTCTGCAACTGACGATCCGAATCGCGCTGAGTCTGTGCAACCAAGGCAAGACTCTGCTCAACACGCGCAAGTGTTGCGCGCATTTCTTCGCGCTGGGCTGCAGCCTGGCGCACACGTGCCTCGATATCCGGCAACCCCTCTTGAGCAGCCTGCGCCAATTCGCGCGCCTGCTCGGCACGCGCGGCACTGGTCATCAACTCATCTTCGCCTTCTTGGATTTGCAAAACACAATGCTCTTTTTGCGAATCCCACTCAGTCATCTGGACTTGCAACTGCGCGCGACGTGTTTGCACGCGGTTACGCGACTCGACGACGTGACGAATTTCGGCTTCAAGACTGCTAACTTTGGCGTTGGACTCGTACAGCAAACCCTGAGCAGCGTGAACGGCATCACCCGCGGCGTAATGGGCCTGTCGGCGGGCTTCGAGTGCAGCTTCGCTCGCGCGTAAACCAGCCATCGAGCCCTCGAGCTCGATTTGAGCACGCTCAATTTCTTGCTGTGTCCGCGCCCGCTCTTCGTGGGCGGCTGCTTCCTTTAGGAACCACAGCGCATTTTGCTTGCCTTCACCTTCGGCCTGCAAGGCACGGTACTCGCGCGCAACCTCTGCCTGAGACTCAAGCTTCTCTAGTTGCGACGTGAGTTCGCGCAAAATATCGTCCACCCGTACGAGATTTTCACGCGTATCAGATAATCTATTTTCTGTTTCACGGCGACGCTCTTTGTAGCGCGAAACGCCCGCAGCTTCTTCGAGGTAAACACGGAGCTCTTCAGGTTTTGCTTCGATCAGGCGATTAATCATGCCCTGACCGATAATCGCGTAACCACGCGCACCCAAGCCGGTACCAAGAAAAATATCATTGACGTCGCGACGACGGACTTGCTGGTTGTTGATGAAGTAGCTACTAGTACCATCGCGCGTTAGTACGCGGCGAACAGCAATTTCGGCGTAGGTCGCCCATTGACCCACCGCACGACCATCGCTATTGTCAAACACCAGCTCGACCGAAGCACGCGCCGAGGGCTTGCGCTGACCAGAACCACTAAAAATCACGTCCTGCATGGATTCACCACGCAACTCAGACGCCCGGCTTTCACCCATCACCCAACGCACAGCATCGATGATGTTGGATTTACCGCAGCCGTTTGGCCCGACCACGCCCACGAGCTGGCTTGGGGTCGGAATCACGGTCGGATCGACAAAGGATTTGAATCCCGCTAGTTTGATCTGGGTCAGACGCACAATATAGGCACAATCTCGAATGGAATCACCGTGATCATAACGCAGCCTGAGCCAAAAATAGACTTTCAACGTGCTTGTCGAGTTTTAGCCGCTCAAGATTCTTAGGGTTAAATCCGCGGGGAATCCCTCATTCTTTTATTATTCAAAATGCTACATTGTGGCGGGCGAATATTTTTTTGGGAAACCATCTTGAATCGAGGCTTTTTTACCGTCATGGGGGCTCAGGCATTGTCTTCGCTGGCGGATAATGCACTATTCATTGCGGCGATCGCACTGATCCAAGAACTTCATGGCCCCGACTGGATGGCGCCCATGATGAAATGGTGGTTTGCCGCCTCCTATGTACTGCTGGCGGCCTTTGTGGGTGCAATCGCGGACTCGTTTCCTAAAGGCCGTGTGATGTTTCTGACCAATGCCATCAAGGTCAGCGGCTGTTTGCTCATGTTTTGCTATGCCTTGTTTGGCTTGGCTCAAGAAGGTCAGGTTGCCCTAGTATGTGCAGCCTACGCCTTGGTCGGCATTGGTGCCGCAGCTTACTCTCCTGCTAAATATGGCATCGTCACAGAGATGCTCCACCCTCTGCAACTGGTCAAAGGCAACAGCTGGATTGAAGGCTTGACTATTTTGTCCATCATTCTGGGAACAGTGGTTGGAGGCATCCTAGTCTCGCCCACAGTTTCTTCCTGGCTACTCAGCCACGCTTGGATCAGTCATTTGGTAGACACGCCTGCCGAAGCCGCCATTTTGATGATCGCTTTTGTCTACATTGCGGCAGCGAGCTGCAATCTATTGATTCCCAACACCAATATTGTCTATCCCAAGCAAAACAAAAACCCAATCAAACTAGTTAAAACATTTGCAGGTTACGTCCGCATCCTCTGGAACGACAAACTCGGCCAAATTTCTCTTGGTGTCACCACCTTATTTTGGGGAGCGGGTGCGACCCTGCAGTTAATCGTGATCGAGTGGGGTAAAACTCACCTCGGCTATCGCTTGGATCAGGCCTCTATCTTGATGGGCATCACTGCGCTCGGTACGATTGCAGGATCAGTGCTTGCGGGCCGAGTGGCTTTACCCAAGGCACTCAAGGTACTACCGCTAGGTGTCGCGATGGGCTTTATTGTTATGTTGATGCCCTTCGTCAACAGCGCAATGAGTATCAACTTTATGGGCACACAGCTTCCCTGGGTCGCGTATGTGTTGCTGATGCTAATTGGCTTGACCTCTGGCTTGTTTGTCGTTCCCATGAACGCATTGCTGCAGCATCGTGGCCATGTCTTGTTGTCAGCAGGCCATTCGATCGCCGTACAAAACTTCAACGAGCAGCTCAATATTCTACTGATGGTCGCGGTCTATACCTTGCTGCTATGGATGAACCTGTCTATTGACATCATTATCTGGATTTTTGGTGGGCTCGTTGCGTCGCTGATGATGGTTATGATGCGCTGGAACCGCAGCAACCTGAATAAACACCCCCACCTTTTGGATGAGATTGGTCAAGAGGGGCATGGCAAAGCACTTTAGCCTCTCAGTTGCGAACACTGCGTTAGAGGCCTGAAACGGTTTTGACGAGCTGTAAGTCTTGCCAAGCTGCCGCTTTCTCAGCTGGATGATTGAGCAATCTGACAGGATGACTGGTCACAATCAACGGAATCTTTTGCCCAGCTACTTCGAGCGAATGGGTCACTTGACGCAATTTCTCAAGGGGCTCATCTGTTTCAAGAAGTGCTTGCGCTGCACGACCAACCGCCAAAATGCTGAATGGCCGAACTAGTTGGATTTGGCGTAGCAAATACGGCTTGCAAGCAGCGAGTTCTGCGGGCTTGGGATTACGGTTACCTGGCGGACGGCATTTGACAATATTGCTCACGTAAACATTTTGAGTCCTGCTACATTGAATCGCCGTCAGCATGTTGTCCAACATCAACCCTGGGCGATCTACAAAAGGCCTGCCCTGTCGATCCTCATAGTCACCTGGCGCTTCGCCAATCACCATGATGGCGGGGTTCATCACCCCTTCGCCCGTCACCACTTGTTGACGCTCACGAAAGAGACCACATGCCTGACAGCCGCTGATCGTGTTTGCCAGAGCGACCATATCGCTCGCCCCAGCGGCTAGGGCTTGGGTATCGACCTGAGTTTCAAGTGCATGCAGCACCGCTGTGGGAACGACTGTCCGCGGGCGTGG
The DNA here is from genome assembly GCA_963926265.1 of uncultured Burkholderiaceae bacterium. Lineage (GTDB taxonomy): Bacteria > Pseudomonadota > Gammaproteobacteria > Burkholderiales > Burkholderiaceae_B > Zwartia. The sequence continues at coordinate 22,405 of CAWUWN010000006.1, read as the reverse complement.
GCCAGCCTTAGGTTGGACAATCGTTGCACGACCTGCATCAGAGAGGGCGGCGGGACGAGACGCTGGCACATTTTGTGCAAGCACTTCTGGGGGGCTCACTGAGCTCGCGACTACGGTCTCACTTGGCAGCCAAGGCTTTTCAATGCCGAGCTCCTGCAACCATGCTAGTTGCAAAGCTGACAATTGGAGAGCACGCGGCTGTGGTGAGGTCATCAGTGATCAAAACTCTTTTTCAAGATCAGGGCGTCTTCACGTTGGCCCTTTGCTGCTGGATAATAATCCCTTCGTAGACCAATCTGCTCAAAACCTTCGTCGCGATAAAAAGCCAACGCGACAAGATTCGAGGGACGCACCTCGAGCACAATCCCCTCTGTCCCTGCGCCACGTGCTTGACGCGTGATGTACTCTATCATTTGCCTGCCGTAACCGTGTCGCTGTGCATCCCGCGCCACAGCGATCACCAACAGATGCGCCACATCAGGCGCCATCATCGTGATGAAAAATCCCTGTAGGCCTTGCTCGGTGCGCAAAACGCAAGCCTCATAGCCAGCATCCAAAGCGTCCTCAAAATTCTTTAATGTCCACGGAAAAGATTGCACCGCAGCTTCGAGGGCAACCACCTCTCGCAAATCGGCTCTTAGCATGGGCAGCATTGCCAAAGCGCTAGGCGCTTGTGCGCGCGGATTTCCACCCTCTCCTCTTGCCCGCTCAAGCGTAGTAAAGGCGACTTTATCTCGCAAGTAAAGAGGCGCTGCTTGTTCTGGCTGCAACGTCAAACCTGCCTCAAGGGCAGGCAGCGCTAGGGTCGCGACCGCGCAAGCTTCGGGACGTGCCTGTAAATGATCCAGAGTTCCTAAGTTAGACAGAACCAATGCGGGGCAGATGTTTTGCACCACTCCCCAACCCTCGCCCACGAGTGCCACAGAGGAAAAGTGTGACATGCGCTGGCGCCAAAAAGAGTCACGTTTTTCGATAAACAACTGCACATCTTCCGCCGCCAATAATACGGGGGGCTGAATCACGATCAGCTCAGAGGCTGACGCAGCACTGGCATACACACCGAAATAGACCTCTTCCATTCGAGCATCTAGGGCAACATAGATCAGCGCACCTGGATGCCGAGTGGCTGCCTGCGAAGCAACAGCAGGCAGCGCACCGATCTGAATGAGTGGGATATCCAGCGCCAGTGCAATGCCCTGCGCCACACCGCACGCGACGCGAACGCCCGTAAAAGCCCCCGGCCCTTGTCCAAACGCCACTGCAGTCAGATCCTGCCGAGTCAAATTCAACTCGGTTAGAATGGCTTGCGCCAGCGGGAGTACTCCAGAGGCGTGACCAGTCGTCCCTTCGATCGAACGCTGGGTCACAGTGATGGCTTTACCAGACACGGATAGCAGCGCGACAGTGCCCGTCGAGGTCGAGGTTTCAAATGCCAGAATTCTTGTCATGTGGGGATTGTAATGAACCTCTGCATCAATCGATTGGATCCCGCTGAATAAAACACCCGCGTTGAAACACTTTGTCACAAACTGGTAAGTAAGTGTCAGAGTTTGTAAAACCTTGTGAGATTCGCACACTGACTGATTCGACCACGGTTACATTTTTGCTTATGAATACTTTAAACACCCATTGCTCACGCAAAATTCTTGTGGTCGATGATGATCCGAGACTCCGTGACTTGTTGCGCCGTCACCTCACGGAACAAGGCTTTTATGTCCTGACCGCCGAGGACGCCAGAGAAATGAACAAAATCTTGCAGCGCGAGCATATCGATCTGCTTGTTCTAGATCTCATGCTGCCAGGAGAAGACGGTTTGTCTATTTGTCGACGCCTACGCGCCAATCTCGATCTGACACCCATCATCATGTTGACCGCCAAAGCCGAGGAAATCGATCGCATCATTGGGCTCGAAATGGGGGCAGATGATTATCTATCCAAACCCTTCAACCCGCGCGAACTACTTGCACGTATCAATGCGGTGCTTAGACGGCGGGGCTCAGAAGAGCACCCCAGCGCCCCGAGCCAGGACAACGAGTCCATCAGTTTTGGGCCTTACACACTCAATCTAGCGACGCGATGCTTGATGCGTGATCAACAAATTGTGCCCATTACGACGGGTGAGTTCTCAGTTCTCAAAGTCTTCGCACGACACCCCAAAATTCCTCTTTCGCGCGACAAACTGATGGAACTTGCTCGCGGGCGTGAGTACGAGGCCTTTGACCGCAGCTTAGATGTGCAGATTTCGCGGCTACGCAAATTACTCGAAATCAACCCAGCAAAGCCCTCCTTTATTCAGACTGTCTGGGGAATGGGCTACGTTTTTGTCCCAGATGGCAGGCACTAGCCCCTTTAGGCAACAGCTTAGACAGCAAGTGCAGCAGTGGGTAACCGGACTCAGACGAGGGTGGTCTTGGCTCTTAGATATATTGTCTCAAGTCGATCTCTTCACGCGAAGTTTTCTACTCCTACTGACGCTCATGCTTGCAAGCTTAGGGGCCTGGGTACTCGTATTCTTTAGCCTCGAGATGGGGCCTCGTGCCGCACAGACGAGTCAGCGTATCGCGACCTCCGTGAATCTGACCTTAACGGCGCTTACCTACGCGCCAAGTACAGAACGTCGGGATCTACTGCGCACGCTTTCAATGCGAGAAGGACTGGACGTCTACTCGCGAACAGGCTTGAACAGCATCGAGCCGCTCCCGAGTGGACGTTATTGGCAACGCATGGCCAAACTTTTGCGCAACCAACTAGGCGAGGAAACAATCTTGGCCTGGTCGGTCAATGAGGTACCGGGCTTTTGGGTAAGTTTCCGCCTGAATGATGAGGAGTATTGGCTTGCGTTTGAGCGCCACGAAATTCGTTTGACGGGCGGTGTTGAGTGGCTAAGCTGGGGTGCAGCAGCACTTTTATTGTCCGTCATTGGTGCTGCGATTGGAGTGTCTTCTATTAATCGACCGCTCGCGCGATTGGCACGCTCTGCATACATCGTATCAAAGGGGACCTCTCCCCCCGCCTTACCGGAGACTGGCGCTCGGGAACTACGCACGCTCAACAGTAGCTTTAATCGCATGGCACGCGAACTCCATCAGGCCAACGCCGACCGTGCCTTAATGCTGGCAGGAATTTCGCATGACTTACGCACGCCACTGACCCGTATGCGACTAGAAATCGAGCTGAGCAACATGAGTGAAGCCGGTCGACAAGCCATTGATCAAGATCTTGCACAAATCAATTACTCGTTGGCCCAGCTCATGGATTATGCGCGTCCCGCTAGCCTGCAGCCGCCTCGAGCGATCAACATTTCGCAGTTAATGACCGAAGTCATCGAACGCGAGCGTTGCCTGACCAAACACGCGGGTGGTTCGCTCTCTTCCTCAATCGCACCTGAAGTCTATGCACAGATTTCAGCCACTGATTTGCGTCGTATCCTTACCAACCTTATTGAAAATGCCAGGCGTTACGGCATCAGTCAGCAAGGCCTTCCAGAACTCGACATTAGCCTAGAGGGCAGCAGTCATTCTCTCAAAATCAAAGTCTCTGACCGCGGCCCCGGCATTCCCACGCACGATCTCGAGCGTGTACGCAAACCATTTTGGCGAGGTAACGCTGCTCGAACCGGCGCCTCGGGGACTGGGCTCGGACTTGCGATTGTTGATCGACTTTTACAACACATGAACGGCAGCTTGAGTTTTAGCGCAAGACCCGACGGGGGACTAATCGTCAAAGTAGAGATTTTTATCTCGCAAAGCGACGGTTAAATCTCGCTGCGCGCGCAACGCGCATCCTCGCCTTTATCGTCTACGTAACAAAACAATTACGTTTGCAGCGATCCCTTCTTTGCGACCTACGTGGCCCAGACCTTCGTTGGTTTTCGCTTTGATATTGATCTCGGTGACCTGTACGCCTAAATCGAGTGCGATATTTTTGATCATGGCAGGTGCATGCGGTCCAATTTTTGGTGCTTGAGCATGGATCGTGGCGTCCAGATTCACTAGCTGCCATCCTGAGGCCAAGACGCGCTGATACGCCTCGCGCAGCAAAACTCTGCTGTCTGCGCCTTTGTATTGTGGATCGGTATCAGGAAACAGGCGACCAATGTCACCCAGGCCGGCCGCCCCCAATAGCGCGTCCGTCACAGCATGCAACAAGGCATCCGCATCCGAATGTCCCTGCAAACCATGCGTATGCGCAATCGTCACGCCCCCTAGAATCAAAGGGCGTTCTTCGACCAGTGCATGTACATCAAAGCCTTGTCCAATTCGAAAGGCAAAATCGCTCATATCCAAGACTCCACCCATTGAAAATCTTCAGGCCAGGTAATTTTGGTGTTTTTACCCGAGCCTCTCACCAAAATCGGTGTGTAGCCTAACGCCTCCATCGCCTGAGCCTCATCTGTGGGTGCCTCCGTGGCATCGACAGCACAGGTCAGCGCCTCGAGTAACAAGCCTGCTCGAAACATTTGCGGAGTCTGCGCCAGCCAGAGACCCTCTCGAGGAACCGTGTTCGCAACCTTATCGCTATGTGACTGCGCTTTTTTGAGAGTATCCGCCGCAGGCATCGCCAATAAGCCTCCGACGTCATCCAATAAGCAGGCATCGATTAGGCGCGCCAAGGCCTCCAGAGGCAAGCCAGGCCGCGCAGCGTCATGCACCAAGACCCAGTCCTGAGGTGCTAGCCGCGCTTCCCTTAGAGCGTTTAAAACGGTATGAGCACGCGTCGCGCCTCCGCAAGGTGAGCAATGCGTCCTAGGTAAGCCTGCCAACACCGTTTGGGCATGTGAGTCCCCGGGTGCCACTGCGACCCGAACCTCTTGAATCCGCGAGTCTGCTAACAGGGCTTGCACTGAATGCCTCAGCATCGCTTGCCCCGCAAGCAAGCGATATTGTTTAGGCGTTTGCGCCTGCCCAACTTCGACCGCGCGTGAACCAGTGCCGGCTGCCGGCACAAGCGCTACGATACGATTATGAACATCAGAAAGGGGTTTAGAAGGCGTCATATGCGCTTGATTTTATAATCATTGCTTTAGTCGGTGTCATTGACACCGTCTTGTCGCGCATCACCTGCGCTTTTTTCATGCGCGATCTCTCCTAAGATTTCTTATCAATGTCGGCTGCTTCTCACTCTATTTCTTCCCTACTCGCCTCGCTCAAGCCCGGTTTGCGCTTTGCTCAACCCACCCCTGCGGGATCGGGAGACGCTTGGCTTTTGACTGAACTCGCTAACGCGAGCGGCAAGACACTCGTCATTTTGACAGCCGAACCCCTAGAGGCGCAACGTCTGGCTGAAGAAATCCCGATTTTTGCACCCAAACTTAGGGTAAGACCTCTGCCAGACTGGGAAACTCTGCCATATGACAGCTTTTCGCCGCACCAAGACCTGATTTCAGAACGTTTACGCACTTTGCACGCCCTGATGCTTGGCGAAGTGGATGTGCTGACGGTTCCCATCACCACAGCGCTCTATCGACTTGCGCCCCCCAGTTTTTTAGCAGCCTACACGTTTTCCTTTAAGCAAAAGGACAAACTCGACGAAACAGCACTCAAAAATCAGCTGACACTTGCCAATTACGCACATGTCTCACAAGTCACTGCGCCAGGAGAGTTTTGCGTCAGAGGCAGTCTGATTGATCTCTTTCCAATGGGGTCTGTTGTCCCCTATCGCATTGACCTATTTGATGACGAGATTGAGTCCATTCGTGCCTTTGACATTGATACCCAGCGTAGCCTCTACCCAGTCGCTGAGGTTCAACTCTTGCCTGGGCGAGAGTTTCCAATGGACGAGGCTGCGCGCAACCATTTTCGAGCAAGCTTTCGTGAGGTATTCGAAGGCGATCCCTCTCGCGCCCTGCCTTACCGGGACATGGGGAACGGTATCCCATTTGCAGGCGTTGAGTATTACTTGCCTCTCTTTTTTGAAGTCACAGCAACACTCTTTGATTATTTAAAGACCGAAACAATCATCGTCACACTCGGCGACATCGATGATGCGATGCGGCGCTTTACACAAGATACCGCGACCCGCTACAACTTTCTAAAAAGTGACCGCGAACGTCCAGTCCTCGCACCTGATGCACTTTTTTTGCAAAGCGAAGCATTGTTCGAGCAACTTAAAGCATTCCCTAGACTCGCACTCACTGCAGACACTAAACATCCTGATTATGCTGCCGCGCCAGACATCGGAATTTCGCGCAGAGCAGAGGATCCACTCGCCAAATTACGCGCACTCCTCACACGCTCAACGCTGTCGGACGGCATACCCAGTCGCGACGCTGCCCAGCGCATTGTGTTGTGCACAGACTCCCATGGCCGTCGTGAAACCATTGTGCAAATGCTGGCAGAACATGGCTTAGCACCCGATGCACAGACCGAATCTGTTGCACTGTTTCTAGAAGGTCACGGGCATTTTGGCATGACCGTCGCGCCTCTCTCGACAGGCTTTGCAGTGCCTGCGCAGGGGCTCCTTTTTCTGACTGAAAACGATCTATATCCAGGCAATGGCGGAACCGCTCGACGCGGCAAACGTGTCCAAGAGCGCGCAAGCAACGTCGAGGCGATGGTGCGTGATCTCTCCGAACTGCGCGAGGGAGATCCTGTTGTCCATGCACAGCATGGCATTGGCCGTTATCACGGACTCGTCAATATGGACATGGGCGAAGGCGAGATGGAATTTCTCTTTCTCGAATATGCCAACAAAACAACGTTATACGTTCCGGTTTCCCAACTGCACGTCATTGCCCGCTACAGTGGCACCGACTCAGAGTCGGCCCCCCTTCATCTACTCGGCTCAGGCCAATGGGATAAAGCACGTCGCAAAGCCGCGCAACAAGTCCGTGATACGGCAGCAGAATTACTGGACTTATATGCCAAGCGCGCGGCACGGCAAGGCTTTGCCTTTAAGCTTCCGCTCGGTGACTACGATCTGTTTGCCGAAGGTTTTGGGTTTGACGAAACAGCTGACCAAGCCGCGGCGATTCAGTGTGTCATTGACGATATGACCTCGGGTCGCCCCATGGATCGACTGGTCTGCGGTGATGTAGGTTTTGGTAAAACAGAGGTAGCCTTACGTGCAGCATTTCTAGCCATTGCCAACGGCAAACAAGTCGCCCTGCTCTGCCCCACAACGCTCTTGGCAGAGCAACACGCACAAACCTTTACCGATCGCTTTGCCGACTGGCCCGTCAAGGTCGTTGAGCTCTCCCGCTTTCGTTCTGCCAAGGAAATTAAAAGCGCAATCGAAGGCATCACGTCCGGCACAGTAGACATTGTGATCGGCACGCACAAAATTTTGTCTAAAGATGTGCAGTTCAAACGCTTGGGCTTGGTCATCATTGACGAAGAGCACCGTTTTGGTGTCAGGCAAAAAGAAGCCTTGAAGTCTTTGCGCGCGGAGGTCGATGTACTCACACTCACCGCTACACCGATTCCGAGAACACTTGGGATGTCACTCGAAGGCATTCGAGATTTTTCTGTTATTGCCACCGCTCCACAAAAGCGATTAGCGATCAAAACCTTTGTTCGACGCGAAGACAATAGCACGATGCGGGAAGCCCTTTTGCGCGAACTCAAACGCGGTGGGCAAGCTTACTTTCTGCACAATGAAGTTGAAACCATCCACAATCGACGGGCACGACTCGAAGAGCTTGTGCCAGAAGCTCGTATCGCCGTAGCGCATGGCCAGATGGGAGAGCGTGACCTCGAACAAGTGATGAAAGGCTTTTATCAAAAGCGCTTTAACGTCCTGCTATGCACAACGATTATTGAAACGGGCATTGACGTTTCGAGCGCAAACACCATCATCATCCATCGAGCAGATCGTTTCGGTCTAGCCCAGCTCCATCAACTTCGCGGACGGGTCGGACGCTCTCATCATCAAGCCTATGCATACCTGATGACCCCCGGCGAAGATGCCATCACTAAAAATGCAAAAAAACGGTTAGAGGCGATTCAAGCCATGGAGGAACTTGGCTCAGGATTCTTTTTGGCCATGCATGATCTTGAAATACGCGGCACCGGCGAAGTGCTCGGCGAATCACAGTCTGGCAATATTCAGGAAATCGGCTTTTCCATGTACAACGATATGCTGAACGAAGCTGTCAGAGCATTAAAAGCGGGTGTTGAGCCGGATCTGGATGCCCCATTTAGCGCAGGATGCGAAGTCAACCTGCATGCGCCTGCCCTCTTGCCTGCCGACTATTGCGGCGACGTACATGCCCGACTGTCTATTTACAAACGCCTCTCAAACACGAAAAACGATGATGATTTAATCACGATCCAAGAAGAGCTGATTGACCGCTTTGGCAAACTCCCAGAACCGACTCGAACACTCATTTCCACCCACAAACTCCGGTTGCTCGGTCTGCCACTTGGACTGCAGAAAATTGATGCAAGCGAGACTCAGATTGTGCTGCATTTCAAGCAAAATACACCTGTCGACCCTCTTAAACTCATTGAACTCGTGCAAAAACAGCGGCACATTCGTTTTTCGGGTCAGGACAAGCTACGTGTTGAAATCAAGGCCTCTGACGTGGCTGCACGCTTTGATGCGACTCGAACTGTGCTGAGAGCATTACAGTAACGTTCAACACTATCGCTCGTATCATTTTCATTTATATTATTTTTACCTTTCAATTTCGCATTCCATGACAGCTCCTATGACCACTCAAAACTTAATCATCCAATCTCCAGCCCTTTCAGGGGATTTGATCGAACACGCTGCCGCGATCGCCGAAGCCTCTGGTGTTCAGCGATTGGGTACGACAGCCGCACGAATTTTGGGTGTGAATACAGATGCTCTTGTACGTGAAGAAGTTAGGCTATGGGGTGAGCGTACCCATGTAGATTGCGCCTACGTCTTCGCTGGTGCACGTCTAAGTGATTGCAAATTATTAGCAATGGATATGGACTCTACCCTCATCAATATTGAGTGCATTGATGAAATAGCCGCCTTTGGCGGCGTTAAAGAACAAGTCGCCAGTATCACTGAAGCAGCAATGCGAGGTGAGATCAAAGACTTTTCTGAAAGCCTAATGCGTCGTGTAGCGTTTTTAAAAGGCCTTTCCACCGAGGTATTGCAAGCCGTCTATGAGCAAAAACTCCGTCTCAACCCGGGTGCTGAACAGCTCGTTCGCAGTGCCCAACAAGCCGGGCTCAAGGTTTTGCTCGTGTCTGGTGGCTTTACATTCTTTACAGACAAACTAAAAAGCTTGCTCAATCTAGACGCAGCATATGCCAATGTCTTGGAAACCTCTGACGGTCTATTAACAGGAAGGGTGGAAGGCAGAATCTTGGATGCGCAAGGCAAAGCTGACACCTTGCTTCAGTTTGCTCAAGAACTCAACGCACGTCCCGAGCAAATTATCGCAATCGGCGACGGTGCGAACGATCTCAAAATGCTTGGGCTTGCTGGATATTCTGTTGCCTATCGCGCCAAGCCAGTTGTACGCGCACAGGCACGCTATGCGCTCAATGTCACTGGGTTGGATGGTGTGTTGAACTGGTTTGAAAAATAAGGCGTCAGATCCACTAACGCTTGAGCAAGTAGCGAATCACAAACCCTGGGAAGGCCAGCACGACAAACAAACTCAGTGCCGTCACGTAAAACTCCCAGCGCTGCACAAAAGCATTGCCAATCATGCTTTCAAAAAGCGCACCTAACAGGCCAATCACAGCGTACCAGACAAGCAACTCAATTGCGCGTACCCAAAATGGCTTGATACCATTCACAAACCGCTTGATTGGCAACACAGCGAACAACCGATCATTAATAAAGGGTAAGTTCGCTGCGATACAGGCCAGCACAATAATTAACCAGACTGCAGCACTTTGATTCATCGATAAAAAACCTGTATGAGTGCAACCTAGTGCTTGGGAAGCACGATTTTTTAGTAAGACAACGTGATTTGCATCACCTGCAAGCACAAAGCAATCAGTGCTCCGGGCATCAAACCAAGCACAAGCACAAGCAGACCATTGATCAGCATAAGTCCATTCGCAGCGGATCCCATTGCCGGAATCGGCAGCACTGGCTCAGCAGGCTCATCAAAATAAACAACCTTAATGACGCGCAAATAATAGAAAGCGCCAATTAATGAGAACAATACTGCGACCACTGCGAGCCAAAGTCGGTCAGACTGGAGCAAAGACTGTAAGACCAACAACTTTGCATCAAAACCAACCAGGGGTGGGAGGCCTGCAAGTGAGCACATCAAAATCAACATCATCGCGGCTAGCCATGGGCTGCGGCGATTGAGGCCTTTGAGGTCGTCGATATTTTCGCATTCAAAGCCCTCACGGGACAGATACATCACTAATCCAAAGCTGGCCAATGTCGTCAGCACATAGGTCAAGATGTAGAACAAGGCAGAGCCATAGGCAGAGGTATTCGCCTGGATATCACCCTCAAGAGAGCCCGATGCCAAACCGAGGATGACAAAACCCATATGCGAGATCGTTGAGTAGGCCAACATTCTCTTGAAGTTGGTCTGCATGATTGCAGTCAAGTTACCAATTGCTAGAGACAGGATGCCCAAAATCAGCAACATAGGCTGCCAATGCACCGCGAGCTCACCGAGACCGACCACGAGCATCCGCACCACAATCGCAAATACTGCGAGTTTGGGTGCCGCCGCCAAGACAAGCGTGACGGCAGTCGGAGAACCTTGGTAAACATCCGGGACCCACATGTGAAACGGCACTGCACCGAGTTTAAAGGCCAGACCCGCCACGATAAATACCACACCAAATGCCAAAGGAAGAGCGTCGATCTGACCCGAACCCACTGCATCCGCAATGTTTCTTAAGTCAAGATCGCCCGTAGCACCATACATCATCGACATACCGTAGAGCATGAAACCCGAAGCGAGAGACCCCAAAACGAAATACTTCATTGCAGCTTCAGTAGACTGGGCGTGGTCACGACGCATTGCCACGAGCGCATACATTGCGAGCGACATCAACTCCAGGCCCAGATAGATCGTCAGGAGGTTGCCGGCCGAGATCATCACCATTTGGCCTAATAAGGCAAACAGGACGAGTACGTAAAACTCACCGCCACGCAACATATCACGTGTCTGAATGTATTCGCGTCCATAAATGAGCGTCAGCGCCACTGCGATGTACGAAGCAATTTTGAGCACATGCGCAAAAGGATCGGCGACATATAGTCCGGAGAAGGTTTCTCCGACCATGCCTGACAAAAGCTGCCAAACAGAGACAACCGTCAGTATCGCAAGCGTCAACAGCGACAAACTATAAGCCAACGTCCGGCGTGGGGACTGGTTCAACGCATCCAGTACCAGAATGACCATACCCAGCACCAGCAAAATAATTTCTGGTGCGGCCAGGGCGAAATCGAATTGGGATTGCATCATGGCGAGGCTTACAGTTTAGAAATAGACACGTGTTGCAGGAGGGCCTCGACCGAGACGTGCATCACGTCGGTAAAGGGCTTGGGATAAACACCCATAAAAATCACCGCGATCGCCATGATGCTGAGCATCGCGAACTCACGGGAGGATAAATCATGGAGATCACGCACATGGTCATTGGCGACTTCACCAAATGCAACGCGTTTGACCATCCAGAGCGAGTAGGCTGCGCCAAGAATCAGGGCCGTCGCCGCTAACAAACCAATCCAGAAGTTGAACTCGACCGCACCCATGATGACCATGAATTCACCCACAAAACCACTGGTAGCGGGTAGGCCTGCATTGGCCATCGAAAACAACACAAAGAAGGTCACAAACTTGGGCATGGTGTTGACCACGCCACCGTAGGCAGAGATATCTCGCGTATGCATACGGTCATACAACACTCCGATACACAAGAACATCGCAGCAGAGACAAAACCGTGCGACACCATCTGAACAATTGCGCCTTCGACACCAGCCGTATTGAAGATAAACAAACCAAGTGTCACAAAGCCCATATGCGCAATGGACGAATAAGCCACCAGCTTTTTCATGTCATCCTGAACCAGGGCAACCAGACCAATATAAATCACCGCGATCAACGATAAAGCAATGATCAAACCTGACATGCTTGCAGCAGCGTCTGGCACGATTGGCAACGACAATCTCAAAAAGCCATACGCACCGAGCTTGAGCATAATCGCAGCCAAAACAACCGAACCACCGGTAGGCGCTTCAACGTGCGCATCTGGCAACCAAGTATGAACGGGCCACATCGGCACCTTGACAGCAAAAGCCGCAAGAAAGGCAAAGAAAATCAGCAACTGAGGCGTCGATTCGAGTGGCAAGGTGTGCCAGGTCAAAATATCAAACGAGCCACCCGAGGTGTTCCAGAGATAGAGGAAGGCGACCAGCGTCAGCAGAGAACCCATCAGCGTATACAAGAAAAACTTGAAGGCTGCATAGACTCTGTTAGGACCACCCCACACTCCTACAATGATATACATTGGGATCAGGGTGGCTTCAAAGAAGATGTAGAACAACAGACCATCGAGTGCAGCAAATACGCCAATCATCAGTCCCGACAAAATCAGGAAGGCCGCCATGTATTGTGAAATGCGCGAGGTGATGACCTCCCATCCCGCAATCACCACGATAATCGTAATAAAAGCTGTCAACAAGACAAACCAAAGTGAAATACCATCTACACCGAGGTGGTAATACACAGCAAACGCTTCGATCCAGATCGATTTTTCAACGAACTGCATCGCCGCTGTTGAGCTATCAAAGCCAAGGTAAAGCGGAATCGTCACCAAAAAACTAATGATGGCACCCAGCAAGGAAAGGCTACGCGTCAGACCCGGACGATCATCACGTCCAAGTGCCAGCACAATCAAACCGCAAACGATTGGAACAAAAATCGAAAGCGTAAGCCAAGGAGTAGAAAAAGAAGCCATCTCGCTCGCCATCATTTGGTACCAAAGATAATGTAGGTGATCGCCGCCATGAGGCCGATGATCATCGCAAATGCATAGTGGTAGATATACCCAGTCTGTAAGCGTCGAGTCACTGCTGCAATCGCGCCGATCACTTTAGCTGAACCATTGACTAGCAAACCATCAATCAAGCCACGATCAGCCTGCTGCCAGAGGCCTTTGCCCAACAGCCGCGAACCGCGCGCTACCACCTGCTCGTAGAACCAGTCGAAAAAATACTTGTTTTCCAAAATGCAATTGATGAGCTTGAGTTTGCTATGAATAGCAGCAGGTACTTTTGGATTAATCAGGTAGCAATACCACGCCACGACAGCGCCGGCCACCATCAGCCAGAAAGGAAGCGTGATAAAGGCATGCAGGCCATAAGCGACCCAGCCATGCCACGTTTTCGCTATCGTCGCCATTGCGGGGTGCTGAGACATCACCACAATCGTGTCTTTGAAATATCCACCAAACAATAGCGGATCCACTAGCCAGGCACCAGCGATCACGGAGGGAATCGCCAACATCGCCAAAGGCAGTGTGACCACCCATGGAGATTCATGTGGCGTTCCCCCGTGGTGAGCGTGATCATCATGACCGTGACTGTCATGGCCGTGGTCATGGGCACCTGAGGTGTCAAAACGCTCTTTGCCATGAAAAACGAGGAAATACACACGGAATGAATAAAGCGAGGTGACAAACACGCCTAAGAGCGTTGCATAGTAACCAAAGCCAGAACCCCAGACAGTCGATGCGGCCGCAGCCTCGATAATGTGCTCCTTGGAGTAGTAGCCTGAAAAGAAAGGCATCCCAACCAGTGCAAAAGTACCGATTAGGAATGTGATCCAGGTAATCGGCATATATTTGCGCAGTCCACCCATATTGCGGATGTCTTGATCATGATGCATACCCATAATGACCGAACCTGCCCCAAGGAACAGCAGCGCTTTAAAGAAAGCGTGTGTCATCAGGTGGAAAATCGCAACGGGGTAAGCAGAAGCGCCGAGCGCGACAGTCATGTAGCCGAGCTGTGAAAGTGTCGAGTATGCAATCACGCGCTTGATGTCAGTCTGAATGATGCCCAAGATTCCAAGGAACAATGCACCGATTCCACCAATAACGATGATGAAGGAAAGTGCCACATCCGAAAACTCGAACACAGGTGAAAACCGCGCCACCATAAAAATCCCTGCTGTCACCATCGTCGCAGCGTGAATCAGTGCAGAAATAGGGGTAGGTCCTTCCATCGAATCAGGCAACCAAGCGTGCAGTGGTACTTGAGCCGACTTACCCATCGCGCCGATGAATAGACAGATACAAGCCACTGTTAGCAACATCCAATCTGTACCTGGCAGGGTATTTTTAGCTAACGCATCAGCTTGCTTGAAAATTTCACCGTAATGCATCGTGCCGGCGTAGGCAAACAACAAACCAATCCCGAGTACAAAACCAAAATCGCCGACTCGATTGACCAGAAAGGCTTTCATGTTGGCAAAGATCGCCGTCGGCTTGGTGTACCAAAAGCCAATCAACAGGTAGGAAACTAATCCCACTGCTTCCCAACCGAAGAACAGCTGCACCATGTTGTTGGCCATCACCAACATCAACATGGAAAAAGTAAACAAGGAAATATAGGAAAAGAAACGCTGATAACCAGGGTCCTCAGACATGTAACCAATGGTGTAAATATGCACCATCAGCGAAACAGATGTCACAACTACCATCATCAATGCGGATAGAGGGTCAATCAAAAAACCGATTTCAAGTTTTGCCTCTCCGAGCATCATCCAGGTGTAGACCGTAGCGTCATAACGCAAGCCGTTCAACACGTCCAACAATACCAATACGGAACCCACAGCGGAAAACGCGACGAGTGCGATGGTGATCATGTGTGAGGTGCGTCGGCCAATCTGACGGCCCAAGAAACCCGTACCAAAGAGACCCGCCAACACAGCGCCCAACAAGGGGGCAAGTGCAATGGCTAAATAGAGACTAGGTGAGCTAAACATATTCTTCTATTTCCCGATTAGCCCTTTAGGCGGTCAAGTTCGTCAACATTGATCGTGCTGAGATTACGGAACAACAGCACTAAGATCGCCAAGCCAATTGCAGCTTCTGCTGCAGCCACGGTCAGGATAAAAAACACAAAGACCTGACCGGCCTCGTCACCCATCCAAGTGGAAAAAGCGACGAAATTCATATTGACTGCTAACAACATCAGTTCAACTGACATCAGCAGAACAATCAAATTTCGACGGTTCAAAAATATTCCAAACACACCAATCGCAAACAGGATGGCACCCAGCACCAAAAAATGGGGCAGTGTCAATGTCATCATGCTTGGTCTCCTGATTTCGCATTGACGGCTTCCTGACTTGGTAAGTCAACGAGTCGGAAACGATCGGCTGCGCGGACACGCACAGCGGCTGCAGGGTCGTTGTATTTCACATCGCGACGTTTACGCAACGTTAAGGAAATCGCGGCAATCATGCCCACCAACAATAGGACAGCACCGACCTCGACAGCAAAAGCATACTCTGTGTACATCAACTCACCCAAAGCACGCGAGTTGTTATAGTCATCACCCATTTCAGCAGCGGGCCCCACCTGCCCCCATGAGGTCGACAAGACAAATGACATCTCGACCACCATGATCAAACCAACGATCAAGCCCATGGGCAGGTAAGTTTTGATCTCGGAGCGCAACTCTTCCATTTTGACGTCAAGCATCATCACGACAAACAAGAACAGCACCATGACCGCACCTACGTAAACCAAAACGAGGAGCAAACCAAGAAACTCTGCACCGAGCAACATCCAAATCATGGCCGCGTTCGCGAAAGCCAAAATGAGATGCAATACTGCTGTCACTGGACTGGAGGCTGTAATGACGCGAAATGCTGCCACCACCAGAACAAAGGCGAGGACATAAAAAAGGATAGTGATAAACATGATTTCTTTTAGCCTCAGCGATCAGCGATAAGGCGCATCGATGGCACGATTACGAGCGATTTCGTCTTCGTAACGATCACCCACGGCCAACAACATGTCTTTAGTGAAGTACAAATCACCACGCTTTTCACCGTGGTACTCATGAATATGTGTTTCGACAATCGAATCAACTGGGCAGCTTTCTTCACAAAACCCACAAAAAATACATTTAGTCAGATCGATGTCATAACGTGTGGTGCGACGTGAACCATCCTCACGCTGCTCTGATTCAATGGTGATCGCCATGGCAGGGCAAACGGCCTCGCACAGTTTGCAAGCGATGCAGCGCTCCTCTCCGTTCGGGTAGCGACGCAAGGCGTGCAGACCACGAAAACGCGGTGACATCGGTGTCTTTTCTTGCGGATAGCGCAGCGTAATCTTGCGCTTGAAAAAATACTTACCAGTCAGCTTCATGCCCTTGAGTAACTCAAGCAGCAAGAGGCTACCGAAAAAATCCTTGATCGCTTCCATAAATGCCTTTTTTTGCCGTCGAGTCGCGGTCAGTTCCAGATGTTCCAGGGAGTCTGCATCCAGATCGCTACCACGACCAGCCACACACCCGTCAGAGGGATAAATATTTTCCAGCCTAAACGCATAATTTGGTCATAGCGGTATCGTGGGAATGACGCACGGAACCAGATGAATAATGACACTACGCAGAAAGTCTTTAGACCTAACCAAATCCAGCCTGGGATCCATGTCAGCGGCGCATACTCCACTGGAGCCGCCCAGCCACCCAAGAACATAATGGCCGCCATGCAAGACAAGAAAATCATGTTGGCATATTCACCCAAGAAGAACAGCGCAAAAGCCATTCCTGAGTATTCCACCATGTGACCTGCCACAATTTCAGACTCACCCTCAACCACGTCAAACGGATGACGGTTGGTTTCAGCAACGGCAGAAATCACATAAATCACGAACAATGGGAATAAGGGCAACCAGTTCCAAGACATGAAGTTCAGTCCTAGGTCTGCAAACCATCCACGTGTCTGAACGTTAACAATTTCAGACATGTTGAGGCTGCCAGACACGAGCAATACGGTGACGAGTACAAAACCAATCGCCAATTCGTAAGAAAGCATCTGAGCCGAAGCACGCATCGCCGCCAGAAAAGCGTATTTGGAGTTTGAGGCCCAACCTGCCACGATCACACCATACACACCCACCGAAGTGATTGCCATCACATACATCAGACCCGCATTGACGTCCGCCAACACAAGTTCAGGACCAAAAGGCACCACCGCCCAAGCGGCCAATGCAGGCATCAGCGTCACAACAGGTGCCAAGATGAACAGAATCTTGTTTGCCTGAGTTGGCACGACCACTTCTTTGGTGAGGAGCTTGAAGACGTCTGCAAAAGGCTGCAACAAACCTTTGAAACCGACACGATTAGGGCCCAGACGAATGTGCATAAAGCCAATCATCTTGCGTTCCCAATAGGTCAGGTACGCTACGCACAAAATAATCGGTACAGCAATCACCAAAATTTTGACCAGTGTCCAGACCACTAGCCAAGGCGTTGCTCCGATGAGGTCCGTACCAAAATTTTCAAGAACGTTGAGCCACTCCATCAGGCACGCTCCACTTGCAGTTGGCCAAACGCACTACCCAGTGGAGCCGTTTGTTCAAACGCGGCAGCAATCCGCACCGCACCAGACACTAAGGTATTGTCAGCTTCAGCCATCAAAGTAATCTGACCAGAGGCAGATTTGATATTGATTGATTGGCCGGCTGTTACACCAAGACTTGCCAAAGTCTGCTCATGCATCCGTGCGACGGGTGCACGTGAAGCGCCCGTAGCTTGCAATGCAGGGGCACGACGAACCATCGCATCGCTTCGATAAATAGGCACATCAGTGACGCGTTGCAAACCTTGCGTCGATGTAGGCATTACGCCAGGTGCAGCTTGAAGCACATTAGACAAGCGGGTATCCACACCGCTAGCAAGAACAGCATCGCGGACGGTCTCAGAGGACTCATCGTCAAATCCTGCCAAATGCAAAACGTTACCCAATACACGCAAGACTTTCCAAGCGGGGCGACTTTGGCCGCGTGGCGAGGCCGTACCCTTAAAGCTCTGAGCCGTTCCCTGTGCATTCACAAACGTACCAGAGGTCTCAGTGAAAGGCGAAACGGGCAACATCACATTCGCCCACTCGCGTGCACCCGATGCATATGGTGTCAACGCCACCACAAACTCAGCCGCTTTGAGTGTGGCAACAGCATGTGCGCCATTATCTGCATCAAGCAAAGGCTCTGCGTGCAAAACAACATAAGCTTTCAGCGGTTGAGACAGCATCGCAGCCGCACTTTTCCCACCTTTTACCGGCACAGCCCCAGCAAGATAACCACCTACTGTATTGGCACCTGCGGTCAGGAAGCCGAACTTACCACCCGACAACTGAGCGATCAATTGCGCATTGGCGGCAATCAGCTTGGCGTCAGGAGCATTTACAGCCGTATTGCCCATCAAAATAGCCACCCGCTCGCCATTGGCAAGACTCTGAGCTATCGCTTGCGCAGAAGCATCAGGCTGAACAGCTGTCAAAGCTGCAGGCACTTCCTGAGCTTTGATTTTGGACAAGGCAACAGCCACTTGGGCGACCGTATGAGCCAACGCATCTGGCAACACTGTTGCGCGCGCAGTCAACTTCATCAGTGGATCGTCACCTGCAATATCGATCAGAGAAATCTGTGTGCCACGCTTGGCCGCCTGACGCAGACGCTGGGCCATCAATGGATGATCCTTACGCAAGAACGAACCGACGACCAAAACGCGATCAAGTGTATCCAAGTCTGCGACGGGGAAACCTAGCCAGGGTGCACCTGACAAGGCCACATCGAGCGAAGCATCCGTTTGACGTAGACGGAAGTCGATATTTTCAGAGCCGAGACCGCGCGTCACACGCGCCAGCAATGCGAGTTCTTCGAGCGTGGCATACTCAGTCGCCAAAGCACCGATTTGTGAACTGCCCGACGCATCTCGCACATCCATCAAACCGTGCGCAACCACTTGCAAGGCATCTGACCATGTGGCTTCTTTCCACAGATCGTCCTCACCCTTGATCATTGGTACCGTCAAGCGATCCTCGTTCAATCCCTCGTAGGAAAAACGATCACGATCACTGATCCAGCATTCGTTCAGGGCTTCATTTTCAAAAGGCACGACACGGATAACCTCGTCACCCTTGACTTGCACAACCAGATTGGCACCCATACTGTCATGTGGCGACACGGAGCGACGACGTGCGAGCTCCCACGTGCGCGCCTGATAACGGAATGGTTTGGAGGTCAACGCACCGACCGGGCACAGATCAATCATATTGCCAGACAACTCAGACTCCACAGAGCGACCGACAAAAGTAGTGATTTCGGAATGCTCACCACGACCGATCATGCCGAGTTCCATGATGCCTGCAACTTCCTGACCAAAGCGTACGCAGCGGGTGCAATGTATGCAGCGTGCCATTTCTTCTGCGGAAACCAAAGGTCCGATTTCTTTATGGAACACCACGCGCTTTTCTTCGTTGTAGCGAGAGGTTGAACCACCGTAGCCCACAGCCAAATCTTGCAACTGGCACTCGCCACCCTGATCACAGATCGGACAATCAAGTGGATGGTTGATTAACAAAAACTCCATCACGCTCTTTTGCGCAGCCACTGCGCGCTCGGAGCACGTATGCACCACCATGCCGTTGGTGGCAGGCGTCGCACACGCAGGCATTGCCTTGGGTGCTTTTTCAACCTCAACCAAACACATGCGGCAATTCGCTGCAATGGATAGTTTCTTGTGATAACAAAAATGGGGCACGTACACGCCAAGCTTATGCGCGGCGTGCATGACCATGCTGCCTTCTTGCACTTCGACTTTCTTGCCGTCGATGGTTAACTCAACCATAACTTTATCCAGACCTTAGAGATAGGGGGCTACGACACATCGCTTATGCTCGATGTGGTGTGCAAATTCGTCACGGTAATGCTTTAGGAAACCACGTACTGGCATTGCAGCGGCATCACCGAGTGCGCAAATTGTGCGGCCCATGATGTTGCCTGCGACCGAGTCCAGCAAATCGAGGTCTTCGGGGCGACCCTGACCGTGCTCGATGCGATTGACCATGCGGTAGAGCCAACCCGTACCTTCACGGCATGGCGTGCACTGACCACAGCTTTCTTCAAAATAAAAATATGACAAACGCAACAGCGACTTGACCATACAGCGCGTGTCGTTCATCACGATCACGGCCCCCGAACCCAGCATCGAACCGGCTTTGGCGATGGCGTCATAGTCCATCGTCGTATCCATCATGACGTGGCCAGGAATAACAGGCGCGCTAGATCCACCAGGAATCACTGCCTTGAGTGTCGAGCCACCACGCATACCGCCTGCGAGTTCGAGCAACTTGGAAAATGGTGTACCCAAGGGGATTTCGTAATTACCAGGACGTTCAACGTCACCCGTAATCGAAAATAGTTTAGTACCGCCGTTGTTAGGCTTGCCTACTTCGAGGTAAGCCTGTCCACTATTACGGATAATCCACGGCACCGCCGCGAAAGTTTCGGTGTTGTTAATCGTTGTCGGTTTGCCATAGAGACCAAAACTGGCTGGAAACGGGGGCTTAAAGCGTGGCTGACCCTTTTTACCTTCGAGGGACTCGAGCAAGGCGGTTTCTTCGCCACAAATGTAGGCACCATAGCCGTGAAAAGCATGCAGCTCAAAATTAAAACTCGAACCGAGGATGCTGTCACCTAAAAAGCCTGCCTGTCGTGCCTCATCCAGAGCGTCTTCGAAGCGCTTGTAGACCTCGAAAATCTCGCCATGGATGTAGTTGTAACCAACCGAGATACCCATTGCATACGCCGCAATCGCCATGCCCTCAATCACAATGTGCGGATTGAGTCGGAGGATGTCACGGTCTTTGAATGTGCCGGGTTCACCTTCGTCAGAGTTACAGACGAGATATTTTTGACCAGGAAAGCTGCGGGGCATAAAGCTCCACTTCAGTCCTGTCGGAAATCCTGCACCACCACGACCGCGCAAACCAGAAGCCTTGACCTCAGCGATCACATCTTCTTGACTCATACCTTGGGTCAAAATCTTGCGTAGCGCTTCGTAGCCACCACGCTTGACGTAATCGGCGAGGCCCCAATTTTTGCCATCCAGATCCGCCATAATCTGCGCACCCAGGTGACGACCGTGGAGCCCCATCGAGTCAACGCCGACTGAGGCATCGAGGCCCTGCGAGTACTTGGATAATATTGCGGCACTCATGCTGCGCCTCCCTTGGCGGCTTCGGACAACTCGCTGATCATTGAATCAATTTTTTCACGTTCCATGCGCACGCACATGTGATTGTTATTCACCAACAAAACGGGGGAGTCACCGCAGGCACCCATGCACTCGCCTTCCATCAAAGTAAAGGCACCGTCGGGCGTCGTTTCACGAAAACCAATCCCGAGTTTCTTTTTCAGATAGTCGGCAGTCTTTTCACCATCACGCAACGCGCAAGGCAGGTTGGTACAGACGGTGATCTTGAACTTGCCGACAGGACGCACGTCAAACATGTTGTAGAACGTCGCGTTTTCCTGCACGGCAATTGCGGGCTGTCCGAGATAGTCGGCCACATCCTGAATCACCTCAGGTGAGACCCAGCCCTTTTCTTCTTGGGCAATACCAAGCGACGCCATGATGGCGGATTGCTTTTGATCTGGCGGATACTTGGCGATCTCGCGATCAATTCTTTTGTAAGCCTGTTCAGAGAGCAGCATGATCTAAATCCGGTGGTAGCAAGAACAAAAACGCAGTTAAAAAACTAGCGATCAATCTCGCCGAAAACAATATCTTGAGTGCCAATAATCGTGACGGCGTCGGCAATCATGTGGCCACGAGACATTTCGTCAAGCGCCTGCAAGTGCACAAAACCTGGCGCACGAATCTTGAGTCGATAAGGTTTGTTAGCCCCATCTGACACCATGTAAATACCAAACTCACCCTTGGGGTGTTCAACAGCAGCATAGGCCTCGCCTGCTGGCACGTGAAATCCTTCGGTAAAGAGTTTGAAGTGGTGAATCAACTCTTCCATGTTGGACTTCATGCCGGTGCGATGCGGTGGCGACACCTTGTGGTTGTCGATCATCACAGGGCCTGGGTTGTTACGCAACCACTGCACGCACTGAGCAATGATGCGATTACTTTCGCGCATCTCAGCGATACGCACCAAGTAACGATCATACGAATCACCATTGACACCCACAGGGATATCAAACTGCATGCGATCGTACACCTCGTACGGCTGCATTTTGCGCAGATCCCAAGCGACGCCAGAGCCACGCAACATTGGACCTGTAAAGCCAAGTGCCTTGGCACGCTCGGGGTCGACAACGCCAATGCCTACCAGACGCTGTTTCCAGATGCGGTTATCCGTCAACAAGGTTTCGTATTCGTCCACGCAGGCGGGGAAGCGATTGGTAAAGTCCTCGATAAAGTCCAACAAAGAGCCCGAACGCGCATCATTCATGGCCTTGAGGT
>CAWUWN010000005.1:0-75804 GCA_963926265.1 uncultured Burkholderiaceae bacterium | reverse complement strand
ATATGTTTTTATTAAACGATGCCCTTCGTCTTGAGCGAAGAGACTTCGTCTTGTGATTTATTTAATACTGACATCAAAATTTCGTCGGTATGCTGCCCCAGCGCAGGCGGCGGCATTTCGTGTTTGATCGGGGTTTCCGAGAACTTCATCGGGCTCCCGACCAAGGGTACCGTACCCGCCACCGCATGCGGCAACTCAATTTTCATGCCGCGCGCCAAGACCTGCGGCTCTTCGAAAACCTGCGCCACATTGTTAATCGGTCCATTGGCAACCCCTGCCTCATCCAACATCTTGACCCATTCACGTGTGGGTCGTTTCAGGAAAATATCATTCAAAATATTGGTGATGGCTTCGCGATTTTTAACGCGCGCACCGTTTGTTGAGTAGAGGGGATCCTTGGATAGATGCACACAGTCTGCAATCTCACAAAATTTATTAAATAAATTATCGTTACCACACGCAAGGATCAGTGCGCCATCTGAAGTTTTAAACGTCTGATAAGGAACGATGTTTGGATGCGCGTTACCGATGGCCTTCGGTGCTTCGCCTGTCGCAAAATAATTCATCGCCTGATTCGCGAGAAATGCCACGCAAGAATCTAACAAAGACACATCAATCCACTGACCTTGCCCTGTGACTGCGCGATGCGCGATCGCCGCGCAAATCGCGACACTTGCATACATCCCCGTCGTCAAATCGATAATCGGCACACCGACACGCTGCGGGCCACCGCCAGGCAGATCATCACGCTCACCTGTGACACTCATTAAGCCGCCCATTCCTTGGGCCATAAAGTCGTAACCTGGACGATCCTTTTCAGGGCCGGTCTGACCAAAGCCAGTGACTGAGCAATAAATAATTGCGGGATTGATGGCCTTGATATGTTCGTAGCCAAGTCCGTAACGTGCCAGATCCCCTACTTTGTAGTTTTCAAGAATCACATCCACATTTTTCGCGAGTTCGCGCACGAGCTGTTGCCCTTCGGGCTTGGAGATATCGATAGTGATGGAGCGCTTGCCACGATTTGCCGCACAAAAATAAGCTGACTCGCGTGTTGTATTGCCCTGCTCATCCTTTAGAAAAGGCGGCGCAAATGCGCGTGAATCATCACCCTTGATAGGACGTTCGACCTTGATGACATCCGCACCTAAATCGGCAAGATTTTGCGCAGCCCAAGGGGCCGCCAACACACGGGATAAATCAAGGACTTTGATATGCGAAAGCGGACCAGACATGGTGAGATTCCAATTCTTTTAAACAAAGTAGGTATTTTAGAGTGTTCTGTGCAAACTGAGCGCCCGGACGAAAAGGATTCATTGACAGCAATTGTGAGGGGCTCAAGGGTGTTCCAGAAGTAAAATTATTTTATTCAAATTGATTTTCTATTGACGATGAGCATCTCAAGTTTTCTGGCTTTCCATCGTTTTGAATTTCCCAAATACGAGCATCTTGCCACTAAAACCTGCCTTGAGTTTGAGAGCCTCGTTGCGAACATTCCCGGCGCTAGGAACAAAAACCTGTTTTTGCGGGATAAAAAGCTCATCGGCATGTTTTAGTCGTCGTTCAACCTACGCTCGAGATTGACCTAGATCAGCTGAGTACCATTTTGGGCATCAAACGGCTAGGTTTTGCGTCGACGGAGAGCTTACGACAATATCTTGGTGTGGAATCAGGATCTGTTAGTGTTTTAAGCCTGATTCATGACCAATTAAACTCAGTAGAGCTAGTCATTGATCAAAAAATCTGGAATGCAGATTTCATTCAAGTACACCCATTGATCAATACC
Organism: uncultured Burkholderiaceae bacterium; assembly: GCA_963926265.1. Lineage (GTDB taxonomy): Bacteria > Pseudomonadota > Gammaproteobacteria > Burkholderiales > Burkholderiaceae_B > Zwartia. The sequence goes on along the minus strand of CAWUWN010000005.1, from coordinate 74,018 downwards.
GAGACTGTCGTGATTCCCAAGGCAGAGCTTAAAAGATTTCTTGCAGCAACCGGGCACCAGCCCACAGTGCTTGAAATCCCGGGCGTGCTAACACACACCCAGGAAGTTATTAATCAAGCTTGATGTTGTACTCTTTTGTGACGCGTAGCCACTTGGCCAGCTCAGCACGGCGAAAGTCTTCGAGCTGCTGGGGGGATGAAGCAATGATTTCACCACTAAAGGCACCAATACCCGCTTTCACTGATGGCTGCTGCATCACCTTGACTAGAGCTTTGTTCAGCCTATCAATGACTGTAGCGGGAGTACCTGCGGGTGCAAAAATTGCATTCCACTCGTAGCTTGAATAACCTTTTACGCCACTTTCAACAATGGTAGGCACTTCGGGTAAAACAGCAGAGCGCTTTTCACCACCAGAAGCAATCGCTTTGAGTTTCCCAGACTTGAGGTGCGGCAGAGAAGTTCCAATCGTTGCAAATGCCAAAGGCACTTGACCAGACATCACATCCGTAATCGCCAAGCTGCCGCCTTTGTAATGTACCGACTCTAAATTCGTACCAGCCAACGCATTAAATAACGCACCTGCCAGATGTTGAGCACTGCCAGCTCCAGACGTCGCATAGTGAACGACGGGAGTCTTGGGGGTCGTCAGTTTGATCAATTCCTGGACTGTTTTCGCTGAAAATGCTGGATTCGCTACCAAAATATTGGGGACGCGTTGCAACAGCATGACAGAGGAGAAGTCTTTGAGCGTATCAAATTGCATCTTACGCAAAGCAGGATTTTGAACGTGGTTGGCTGCATCAAGCATGATGGTATATCCATCCGGAGTCGCCTTAGCCACATAGGCTGCACCAATCATGCCACCGGCACCACCGCGGTTATCCACGATCACATTTTGACCAAGCTCTTTAGACAGCTCTGGTGCAATTAAACGTGCAACACGATCTGCTGTTCCACCGGGGGGGTAGGTCACCACGAGGGTAACGCTACGGTCAGGATAGGCGGCATGGGCTAATGTGGCACCAAGCAGCGTAGCAGCCGCCAAAAAAGAACGAGAAAAGTTAAATCGCATTTTTTAGTCTCCAGGAGTCATATTTCTTGCACTACTTTAAACCATCGCTACAATCCTCGCAGAAAACCACAAAAGAGACACTAAAATGGATTTACTGCAAGGCATACAGACGCGCCAAAGCATCCGCGGCTTTAAACAGACCCCAATTCCCGAGAGCCTAATCAAAGAGGTTTTACTAGCAGCTGGGCGCAGCCCCTCTTATAAAAACACTCAGCCTTGGGAGGTCGCCATCGTGTCCGGCAGCACACGAAATGCACTATCCGAGGTGCTTTTTAAGCTTGCAAGCGAGAATACTGCACCAAACTACGACTTTCCTGCTCCTGAGACCTGGCCAGCCGCTTTAGATTTTCGAGCAAAAGATCACGGCACACGCCGCTTTAACGCGCTAGGCATTGGTCGCGACGACAGCACATTGCGTAATGAACTACGCCTACAAAACTTTAAGTTTTTTGGGGCACCCTGCGCAGCATTCTTTTTTATGGATGAGACACTCGAACATTGGTCTGCGCTAGATATGGGTTTGTTTCTTCAGTCTTTTACACTTGCCGCACACGGTGCTGGACTCGGGACCTGCATGCAGGCTTCCGTATCGGGCTACCCAGACGCAATACGCGAATGTTTAGGTCTTCCGGCTAGCAAAAAACTCATTGTTTCAATGTCACTTGGCTATCCGGATATGGATGCCTCGATCAATAGCTATCAAAGCACGAGAATGGAGGTCGACGCCTTTACAACGTGGCATCGCTGAGGACGTCTTTCTTCCAGTTTTTTTTGTATGCTGACACAATGTGTTTTACCATTTAGCCGATCAACCATAAAAGAAAAGACAAACGTTCATGATGATGCTCAAACCAAACTTGCTTAAAGCTGCTTTGTACAATAAACAAATCCAATTAGGACTTTGGTGTGCTTTATCAAGCAGCTACTCTACAGAAATTGTCGCGGGCTCAGGCTATGACTGGCTCACGCTCGACATGGAGCATTCGCCTAATGACATGCATACAGTCTTGACTCAAATTCAAATGCTGGGAGGCTACAACCTTGAGCCTGCAGTACGTCTCGTGAAATTTGACAAGGATTTGGTCAAACAATATCTGGATATGGGCGTACGCACACTCATCCTGCCAAACGTTGAGTCTGCCAACCAAGCCAAGGACATTGTGAGTGCGACGCGCTATCCCCACAGAGGCATTCGTGGCGTTGCCGGTCAACAGCGTGCCAATAGATGGGGACGCATCGCCGACTATACAAAAACAGCGGATGAACAACTCTGCGTTCTTGTTCAAATTGAGTCTGCTGATGGTGTCAAACATTTCGATTCAATTATCAGTGTTGAAGGTGTCGATGGAGCATTTATTGGTCCAAACGACATGGCAGCTAGCATGGGATTTTTAGGACAGCAGCATCACCCTGATGTACAAAAAGCAATTCAGTCATTACCTGCAATTGCTGCCACGCATGGCAAGTCGATTGGCATTCTGGCAGCCTCAGAAGCTGATGCACAACGCTACATCGAATGGGGTTACAAAATGGTAGGACTTGGCTCAGACCAAGGCTTGCTGGCAAAAGCCAGCGACACCTTGCTATCTAACTGCCGACAGTATGTAAGCAGTTACGGCGCATAAACGTTCGAAATATTTTCCACTTTACTCGGAAGCATCCAACACGACCTTGTCACGAACAAGGTCGTTAATTTCTTCGTCCTTAAAGCCAAATTCTCTTAAGACCTCAACCGTATGTTCACCTAACTCGGGAGCAGGCAGAACTGCGGTTCGAGGTTGCTCAGAAAACTTAACAGGAAAACCTACGCCTTTGACAATACCTGCTTTGGGATGGATAGACTCTACAACCATCTCGCGAGCAATCGCCTGAGGGTGCTTGAAAGCTTGTTCGATAGTATGAACGGGTCCAGCAGGCACACCAGTCGAATCAAAAACCGTGATCCACTCCTCTGTCGTCTGTTTGCTCAACTCGGTCTCGATCAGTGCTTCCAACACTTCTCTATTTTTCAGACGAATAGTATTGGTCTCAAACCTAGGGTCTGTTTTCCACTCAGGATGCCCAAGCGTCTCGGCAACACGCTCCCAATTTGCCTGGTTTGCTCCGCCAATATTCAAATACCCATTCGCAGTTTTAAAAGCCTGATAAGGTGCTGTCAAAGGATGAGAAGACCCACCTGGTCCTGCAGAAATTCCCGTTGCAAAAAACATAGCCGCTTGCCAGTATGTTTGTTGCATCGCAGCTTCCATCAAGGATGTATCAACCATCTGTCCCTGTCCTGTCTTGCTTCGATGCACGAGTGCAGCCAAAACCCCGACACACGCCAAAATACCCGCGTTAATATCAGACACTGGGTTACCCGTTTTTGCCGGTGGCCCACCTGGATGACCAGTAATACTCATCAAACCGCTGAAGCCTTGAGCAATTAAGTCAAAGCCACCCTTATCTGCCAACGGACCTGTTCGCCCATATCCCGACACCACGCTATAAATTAGTCCCGGATTGAGTTGACGCAAAGTTTCGTATCCTACACCTAGCTTTTCAAGCGTTCCCCGACGATAGTTCTCTGTCAGCACATCGGCACGAACGACCATGCGCTTTAGTACATCTGCTCCTTTAGGATTTTTCAGATCGAGTGCCACGCCACGCTTATTTCTATTCAAAACTAAAAAAGGAGCAGAAACTCCGTTAATACGGGGGTCCTGATAACCCCGCGAATCGTCACCTTTGGGAATTTTTTCAATCTTTATCACATCGGCACCCATATCGGCCAACATCATTCCGCAGGTGGGCCCCGCCATAATCTGTGAGAGTTCAAGAACGCGGACACCCGCGAGGGGACCCGTGGGCACAGCAGATAATTTTTCTGATTGACTCATGCTAATCAACTCGAGGTAAAAGATCAGTGACGACTATTCAAAACATGCACAGCCTATCTCCCGACAAACTTTGGTGTTTGCTTAGCCAAAAATGATTTGTAGCCAATGCGAAAGTCTTCGGTGTCAAAGCACTCGAAACATTCCTCACGCTCTTTGTCCGTCAAGGGCGAATCATCCTTTAGACGGCGGGCAAATTTCTTGTGCCAACGCGCCACCAAGGGCGCACCAGATGCAATGCGCTGGGCAGTTGCAAGCGACTCAGCAGCGACTTGATCATCCGCAACGACACGTGACACGAGCCCAATACGTAAAGCTTCCTGCGCATCAAAGATTCGACCTTCGAGCAAAATCTCCAGAGCCTTTGAGGCGCCAATTAAGGATGCGATAGGCTCCATTTCGTCGTAAGCCATGACCAAGCCAAGATTCTTTATTGGTGCACCAAAACGACTCGATGTCCCGCAAATACGCATATCTGCAAGTGCGGCAATCTCCATTCCACCGCCTACGCAAATGCCGTGGATTTGTGCAACGATCGGATGGCGGCAGCTTTTAATCTTTTGAACCGTTTGATGCATGAAGTGACCATACTCAGTCGCCTGTGCTTTATTGGAACGCTGCGTTTCAAACTCGCTGATGTCATTACCTGGAGAAAATGCTTTTTCTCCGGCGCCACGCAAAATGATGCAACGTACATCATCTTGCGCTGACAAGGCAACAATCGCGTCGCCCAACTCTCCCCACAAAGGTTTCGTCATTGCATTTAATTTTTCAGGACGATTAATTGTCAAGGTCACGATATCGTCGGTCCGTGATTGCAGCAAAATATCAGACATGGTGTATCAATCTCCACTTAGTGATAAAAATAATTAACGAGTCCCATGCCGGTAATAGGCACATAGGTGACGAGCATCAAGACTGTAAACAGCACGCCGATATAATAAATATTGACGCGAGTTGTTTCCCAGACACTACACTTCGCAATGGCGCTCGACACCATCAACACACTCGCGACGGGCGGAGTCTGTTGACCGATACCCAGGTTGATCGTGACAATCAAACCGAAGTGCACAGGATCGATTCCTGCAGCCTGCACAAGGGGCATTACAACAGGCACAACCAAAATAATCGCAGCCGCAGAATGTAAAAACACACCCAACACAAGAAACAGCACGTTCAGCAAGCCAAGCACAGCATACTTGTTGGAGGTAAAGGCCGAGACCTGCGCAGCGAGTTGCTGTGGTGCAGAGGCTTCGGTTAAGTAGGTCCCCAATAAGCCACTGGCGGCCACAAGCAACATCACGACTGCAGTCTGCACGCCACCCTCAACAACCGAAGCTTTAAGGTGTGCCCAGTCCAACTCACGGTAAATCACCAGACCGATGAAAAGAGCGGCCAAGACAGCAAGCGCAGCCCCTTCCGTCGCAGTCACGACGCCGCCAAAGATACCGCCCAAAATAATCACCGGTAACAACAAGGCCCAGCCGGCACCTAGTAAGGCTTTCCAGACGCGCCGTAGGGAGAATTTGTCCTCAATCGGCAAGTTGTAACGCTTCGCTAGAAAGTATGAAAGCACCATCATGCCTAAACCGCCGATGAGGCCTGGCACAATTCCTGCAACAAAGAGTTTCACAACCGAGGTCTCTGCCATGACTGCGTAGAGAATCATCGGAATCGAGGGTGGAATAATCACAGCCAAGGTCGCAGACGATGAAGTCACCGCCGCACTGAACGCGGCAGAATATCCTTTGCGCTTCATTTCCGGAATCAATACTGAACCCAAAGCAGCGACGTCAGCGACTGCAGAACCAGAAATCTCTGCAAAGAACAGAGAGGTTCCAATGTTGACATGGGCTAAGCCGCCACGAATCCAACCAAACAATGCCGAGGCTAACTCTACAAGACGTTGAGAAATTCCAGAAGAATTCATAATGGCACCCGCCAAAATGAATAAAGGAATTGCAAGTAAGGGAAAGTTCGTCGCACTCTGGTAAATCACGACGGGCAAATTAGGCATAATGTCTGTGCCGCTTGAAACCACCATGGCGATAGTTGCGACAACCCCCAAGGCAACTGCGATCGGAACATTGATAAAGACAAGCGCCAATACTGCACCAAAAATTAAAATAATTGTCTGCATGATGTGGCCTTAGTGCTGAATCGGTTTTGCAAGCAAGTCAAAGAGGGCGAGACACTCTCCAATCAAAATCAAGACCGCTGAAATCGGAATCACAGACTGCGCAACGGCCATCGATATATCCGGCAAACTCGACATAAAGTCTGTCGCCAAGATTGGCATAATCACCATGCCATACCAACCAAGCATTCCAAAAAAAACAATCACTACCAACTGAGCAAGCACCCCAAGTGCCCGCCTGATTCTAGGTGAACACATGGCAACAATCTCTGGGCAACCTATGTGCGCACGTTTGTACGATGCGAGCGCAGCCCCGTAAAAAGTCAGCCATGCCAACAAGATCGATGCGACTTCGTCGTACCAGACAAGTGGCTGGCCGATGGTCCGAAAGATAACGCCCAAAGTCACCTCAACGAACAGAATTACCATGAGGATACTGACGACTAGCGTAAGGAATTGACCATAGACTGTTCTTAACCGTCCATAGTCTGAGGGCATCATTGCCGCTTGAGACATGAATAAACGCTCCTACTGATTTGAAAAAAAGCGCCCCTCACGGGCGCCCTTTTTGTGTATTAACGAAGTGAGTTAACCTTGTCAATCAAGGCTGGTGCGCCCTTGACCTCTTTACCGAAGTCGGTATAAATCTGCTTGCTAGCACCAACAAAAGCCTTTTTATCTACTTCGTTAGAAGCTGTTTTCCCACTTGCAGTGATTTTTCCGAGTAACTCGGAATCACCTTTAGCGCCCATCTCGTAGGCATATGCCTGCACCTCGATTGCTGTTTCCTCAAGGATCTTGCGAACATCTGGGGAAAGTTTTTCCCATTTGCGTGATCCTGCCGTGAGGTAAGCAGGCACATAAACATGGCCCGACATCGAGATATATTTTTGAGCCTCATTCAGCTTGGAAGAATAAATCTGAGTGAGCGGATTTTCCTGGCCATCCATCACGCCAGTTTGCAGTGCAGTAAACAACTCTGAAAATTTCATCGGGCTGGGATTTGCGCCATAGTCTTGAAACATCCTTACGCGCCACTTACCCTCAGGGACACGCAGCTTGATGCCCTTAAGATCCTCAGGCTTGAAGATAGGTTTCTTATTATTCGTGATGTGGCGATACCCGTTTTCCCACACACCGATAATACGTAGGCCTTTTTTCTCAGCAGCAGGGACGAGAGTCGGCCAAACGACCTCTTTGGAAATGCGCTTCATATGCTCACGATCTTGCACCAAATAAGGAAGCTCAAAAATGCCGAATAAATCAGACTCAGAGCTCATTACGCTAGAAGGAATTGAAAGATCAAGCGTTCCAAGTTTAAGTTTTTGCACCATTTCCTTATCACCACCAAGCTGACTCGAGCCAAATACAACAACCTTGGCCTTATTGCCGAGACGAGCGTTGGCACGCTTAGCAAACTCTGTCGCGGTCAAGTCATACAAAGAACCTGGAGCACTCACATGCCCGAGTTTGATCTCGATCGGTTGCTGTTGCGCAGATACCTGAAAAGATGTGCCTAAGCTTAATGCTCCGAAAGCAAAGCAAAGCAAACCCTCGTTCAAGGCACGGCGCGAGATGAAACTATTTATTTTTTTGCTCATCATTGTCTCCTTATTCCTGGCTAGTGTTGAGTTACATGTTGAAAAAATACCCTTCTTTTACGTTAAAATTTTATTATCTTCAGTTTTACACCAAAGTTGGATAATCTACATAACCTTTAGCACTTCCGCCATAAAAAGTACTCCTGTCATATGGGTTTAAGAGAGCGTTTTTCTCAAGCCGTGCGGGTAAATCCGGATTTGAAATAAAGAATCGTCCAAAGGCAATCGCATCGGCCTCTCCCTTAGCCACAAACTCCTCCGCTCCTGCACGATCAAACCCGCCTGCAGCAATAATCTTGCCATTAAACAAAGGGCGGAACAGCGCTGAAGTGCTGGGCAGCCCCTCTTTGAGTTTATCAGTGCCACCTGCCATGGTCGAGCGTGGTTCAATCAAGTGGAGATAAGACAAGCCAAGCGGGTTCAGTTGTTGAACTAAATACGTAAACAAACCTAAGGTATCTTGATCAGACATATCATTAAACGTACCATAAGGTGATAAACGAACACCTACTCGATCAGCTCCCCACACACCCACCACAGCGGTTAATACTTCGAGCAACAACCGACTGCGATTTTCAACACTGCCACCATATTGATCGTCACGCTTGTTTGAGCCATCATGCAAAAACTGATCAAGCAAGTAACCATTGGCGCCGTGCACCTCGACGCCATCAAACCCTGCAAGCTTTGCTTGCTTTGCAGCATGAACGTAGTCAGCGATCAAGGTAGAAATTTCCTCCACACCCAACGCACGAGGTGTCTCGTACTCTGCAAGCTGCCAAGTCGCGGTATAGACCTTACCAATTGGCGCAATGGCCGACGGTGCAACGGGTAAACCTTCCTCTGTATGAAGAGAAGAATGCGAAATCCTGCCAACATGCCAAAGCTGACAAACCATTTTGCCGCCTTTAGCATGCACGGCATCGGTGACCTTTTTCCAGCCTGCCACTTGGGCATCGCTGTAAATGCCAGGTGTGGCGGGGTAACCCTTGCCTAAGTTTGATATTTGAGTGGCTTCAGAAATAATTAAACCTGCACTCGCACGCTGACTGTAGTACTCAGCAGCAAGTTCGCCAGGTATATCTTCGTGAGCGGCGCGCATGCGCGTTAGGGGTGCCATAACAACCCGGTTTTTAAGTGACAATGCACCAAGTTGGGTTGGAGTAAACAGTTTCATGTCAATAGCATCCAGTACAAGTTTGAAAAGCTTGGTGATGATTCTATACCTTCACTACGCAAGCCGAATTTAGATAGTGGAAACCACTAGACAATCTTGTTGTCACTCACCTAGCCAACCGCTATATTGGAGGGTGTTACCACTTTGATCTGGGATGTTTGTCATGACTTCATCAAAATCACAAAAATTCGGTATGAATCCGGTGCGCCGGTTACTCGTCGGCGCATCAGTGGCCGCCACTGTCGCTTTGACAACTGTCTGGCCGACAGTCTCGTTTTCTCAAGAGGTCAAAGATCTAGTGATTGCCCTGTCGACGCCCGTCACGACAGTTGACCCTCACTTTCATAATCTGACCCCCAATAATGCGATGGCCACGCACGTCTTTGAGACGCTCGTCAAATCTGATCCAGCCCTCAAAACATACCCCGGCCTGGCTGAGTCATGGAAAGCGATCTCTCCCAACGAGTGGGAATTCAAACTTCGCAAAGGTGTGAAATGGCATAACGGTGAGCCCTTTACTGCCGAAGACGTCGCCGCCACAATTAAACGTATTCCAAATGTGCCGAATAGCCCAGCTTCATTCGCGGTATTTGTGCGTTCGATTACTGACGTGAATGTTGTCGACTCGCACACTATTCGCTTCAAAACTAAAGGTCCTTACCCTTTGTTGCCAACAGATATGGTTTCGGTGGCGATTGTCCCCAAAGCCATTGCAGAAACTGCTAAAACTGAGGATTTCAACTCCGGCAAAGCCATGATTGGCACTGGGCCATTCCGTTTTCAGCAATACGTTTCAGGTGATCGCGTCATGCTTACGCGTAACAAGGAATACTGGGGTCCACAAGCCGATTGGGATAAAGTCACTTTCCGCATCATTACTAGCGCGCCTGCCCGCGTCGCAGCGCTGCTATCCGGTGATGTGCATATGATCGAAGGTGTTCCAACGGCTGATGCAGCCAAGCTCAAGAAAGATAAGCGTGTCGTAGTTTCTAACGCAGTATCAAACCGCATGATCTATCTGCACATGGATAGCAACCGCAAAACGAACTCCCCCTTCATCACCGCCGCGGATGGCAAACCTATGGAGGCCAATCCTCTGACCGATGCGCGTGTGCGTCGTGCCATCAGTAAAATGATTGACCGTAATGCCATCGTCTCACGTGTCATGGAAGGTCAGGCGATACCAGCTGGTCAATTGCTGGATGAGGCGTTCTTCGGTACGAGCAAAAAACTCAAGCCTGATGCCTATGATCCAGCAGGTGCCAAAAAACTTATGGCTGAAGCTGGTTATCCAAATGGCTTTGGCGTGACACTGCACTCACCGAATAATCGTTACATCAATGATGGCTCCACTGCCCAGGCTGTAGCACAGTATTTGTCTCGAAATGGTATCGCGACTAAGGTCGATACGATGCCTTCGAACATATTCTTTTCACGTGCCAGTAAATTAGAGTTTTCCTTCATTTTGGCTGGATGGGGTGCATCCTCGGGGGACACATCGTCTCCCTTGCGTGCCTTGCTTGCCACGAACAACCCTAAGCTTGGTTTGGGCGGAGCAAACCGTGGGCGCTTCTCTAGTCCAGAACTTGATGCGTTGATCGCCAAGGCTGTTGTGATTATTGACGACAAACAACGCGATGCTGCGTTAGCCCTTGCCAGCGAAAAAGCGATTGAACTCATGGGTCTGGTTCCCCTTCACTACGAGGTCAGCACCTGGGCCACTCGTCAGGGTATCCAGTATGGCGGTCGTGCTGATCAGTTCACATCGGCATATTTCACTAAGCGTACCAAGTAATTGACGTTATTCCGTTTCAACACCAACTAAGGACTTGTAACCAGTGACCGCTTTTATCCTTCGTCGTTTGGCACAGTCCATGTTGGTGTTGTTTGTTACGTCAATGTTGGTGTTTGGGGGTCTGTATGTTGTGGGGGACCCAGTAGAGATTTTGGTTCACCCAGAGGCGGATCAAATTGAGAAAGAGCGCGCTCGGGTCGCACTCGGCTTAGACAAGCCAGTCGTCGAGCAGTACTTTATCTTTCTAAAGGGCGCCCTGACTGGCAATCTTGGCAACTCTTTTGTTTACGCAAGACCTGCGCTTGAGATTATTTTTGAAAGAATGCCTGCCACAATGGAGTTGGCTGTTTTGGCCATGTTTATCTCGGTTTTCCTTGGGATACCGCTTGGGCTATACGCTGGGCTGAGGCCAAATTCTCCATTTTCTCGATTCATCATGACGAGCTCGATTGTTTGCTTTTCCTTGCCGACTTTCTGGGTAGGTTTACTCCTTATATTGTTTTTTGCAGTCAGCATGGGTTGGCTACCTTCGACAGGCAGAGGACCCACGACCGATGTATTTGGTCTTCAATTGTCAATTTTTAGCTGGGAAGGCCTGAAATACGCCTTCCTTCCTGCTCTCAATCTGGCTCTTCTAAAGCTAGCGCTTATTATCCGCCTGACTAGAGCCCAGACACGCGAACAAGGACTGCTCGACTACATCAAGTTTGCGCGCGCTAAAGGCCTGAAATCAAGTCGCGTGGTGGGCGTACATTTATTGAAAAATATTCTTATCCCCTTGGTGACTGTGATTGGCCTTGAGTTGGGTTCGGTAATTGCCTATGCCATTGTGACTGAAACGATCTTTGCTTGGCCTGGAATGGGCAAACTTGTGATCGACTCAATTTTCCAATTAGATCGACCTGTTGTTGTGGCCTACCTATTAGTGGTGGTTGCCATGTATATCATTATTAATTTGGTGGTTGATATTCTTTATTCACTTCTAGACCCACGAGTTCGTATTGCGGAGCAACACTGATGAGCGAAACTATTACAGCGGTCGCCAAGGTGCAAACACCCTTCAAGCGTTTATGTACTCAGTACGCCGAAAGTCCTATTGCGATGGTCGGTCTAGTTATGCTCGTTGTAGTGATGTTCACCGCGCTCTTCGCGCCCTGGATTTCACCACAAAATCCCTATGATCTCGCGTCTTTAGATTTGATGGATGCACGTCTGGCACCAGGCGAGAAAGGCTTGAATGGGCAGACTTTTCTACTCGGCACAGACGGCCAAGGTCGAGACATGGTATCGGCGATCTTTTACGGTTTGCGTGTCTCGCTATACGTGGGCCTGACCAGCGGCATCATCGCGTTGGTCATTGGTAGCGTCATGGGAGTGTTGGCAGCGCATCTGGGCGGTCGTTTTGAACAAGTCATCATGCGTTTAGTGGATATCCAACTTGGCTTCCCCGCTATCCTGGTCGCGTTAGTCTTGCTCGCCGTACTTGGCAAAGGTGTAGATAAAATCATCATTGCCTTAGTCAGTGTCCAATGGGCTTATTACGCTCGTACTGCTCGTTCAGCCGCTCTAGTCGAGCGCGGAAAAGAGTATGTCGAAGCCGCGCGGTCCCTGGGGTTAAAAGGCTCGCGTATCGTCTTGCGCCACCTCCTCCCAAATGCGATGGCACCCCTGATTGTTGTGGGAACTGTGCAAGTCGCGCATGCGATTGCTCTCGAGGCGACGCTGTCCTTTTTAGGCTTAGGTTTGCCTGCGACCGAGCCTTCACTTGGGCTGCTGATTTCTAATGGTTATGAATATCTGATGTCAGGAAAATACTGGATCAGCGTCTATCCCGGGATTGCATTGCTGGTGACGATTTTGGCAATCAATTTAGTAGGTGATCAGTTGCGCGACATTTTGAATCCGAGGTTGTCACGATGAGCGCACTTTTATCTATCAAAGGACTTCGAACCGAATTCCCTACCCGTGACGGTATCTTGCCAGCAGTCGCAGACGTCTCCTTTGAGCTCAATCGTGGCGAAGTGCTTGGTTTGGTTGGAGAATCGGGTTCTGGCAAGTCCGTGACTGGCTTTTCAATCATGGGGCTCGTCGATGCACCTGGGAAGATCGCAGGGGGCAGCATCATTTTTGACGGCCAAGAGCTTGTCGGCGCAGAGGAGGAAACTCTTCGGCGCTTGCGCGGCCGTCGAATCGCGATGATCTTTCAAGATCCAATGATGACGCTCAATCCTGTCTTGACTGTGGAAACACAAATGGTCGAAACAGTCTTGGCGCATGAGTCTGTTGGACGTGCTTTGGCACGCGAACGCTGCGTAGAAGTGTTGGGCAAGGTCGGCATCGCCTCACCGAGCGAGCGTCTTGGTCAGTATCCGCATCAGTTTTCGGGTGGCATGCGTCAGCGTGTCGCGATAGCGATTGCGATGCTACACAAGCCCGATTTAATTATTGCGGATGAGCCAACCACTGCACTGGATGTCACCGTACAAGGTCAGATTTTGTATGAAATGCAGCAATTGGTGAGCCAGTCAGGGACTGCGCTAATCTGGATCACTCATGATCTCGCCGTGGTAGCAGGTCTTGCCGATAATATTGCCGTGATGTATGCCGGCCGTATTGTTGAACATGGTGCGGCAGAAGATGTCCTCAGTCATCCGACCCACCCTTATACCCGTGGATTGTTGGACTCCGTGCCCGCGACAACTACTCCTGGGCAACGACTTCGTCAGATTCCAGGCTCTGCCCCTTCGATCTTGCAACTTGGTGCAGGCTGTGCTTTCGAGGCGCGCTGCACACGTGTATTACCTGCCTGCTCGGTCATGCCTGAAATGGTTGTGATCGACTCTTGCAGCACGCGCTGTTGGAATCCGATCGTTCAGCAGCCATCCACAGCAACCTCGGAGAGCTCAGCGTGACCGAATTATTAGCCTTTGATCGAGTCTCCAAACGCTTTGGCAAGAAGCTCGATGTTTTTGAAAAAATCGCTCGTGTCTTTGGCTCCAACGTGCAAGAGCAAACTGTACATGCAGTAGATCATGTCACCCTCACAATCAATCAAGGCGAAGTAGTTGGCCTAGTAGGCGAGTCAGGTTGTGGCAAGTCCACTCTGGGTCGCCTTGGTTGCGGACTGTACACACCGACCGAGGGCACTGTGCGTTATCGAGGTCAACCACTCGAAAGCGAAAGCGGTGTGCGGCGCCCCGTTCAACTCATTTTTCAGGATCCTTTTGCATCCTTGAACCCTCGCATGCGAGTCATCGATATTGTCGGTGAGGCTCCTCGTGTGCACGGGCTCGTTAGCAGCTCACAGCAAAGTGACTACACCGCGGCCTTGCTTAAACGTGTCGGTCTTGATCCGTCCTATATGCAACGTTATCCCCATCAGTTTTCAGGTGGCCAACGCGCACGTATTGGTATCGCACGGGCCTTAGCGGTCAAGCCTGAGTTTTTGGTCTGTGACGAGGCTGTCGCAGCCTTGGATGTATCGATTCAGGCACAAGTTCTCAATCTGTTCATGGATTTGCGCGATGAGCTTGGTCTGACTTACCTTTTTATTAGTCATGATCTCGGCGTGGTGCGACACTTGTCTAACCGTGTCGTCGTGATGTACCTTGGACGCGTAGCGGAAATCGCACCCACAGAGGAATTGTTTGCCGAACCAAACCATCCTTACACCCAAGCCTTGCTTCAAGAGATTCCTCGGATCGATAGAAAGCATCGCAGCTTTGTGCCAATCAAAGGTGAAATTCCCTCTCCTCTCGCACCGCCCTCAGGTTGTCATTTTCACCCACGCTGCCCTCAGGCAATGCCACGATGCTCAGTCGAAGCACCGGCGTTGAGAGAAATCAGCCCTGGGCGACAGTCTGCTTGTCATCTCAATGATCCTCATTAAATTTTAAAAGTAACAAAATGAAACAGCCTTATCCTATTGAAATACAAGCACCCGACATTAGCGCTTGGGAGCACTCAAACACTGGGGTGCCCTACGTTTGGAGTTTTGACTCAGGTCGTCCCGGACCACATGTCATGGTGCAGGCCTTAACCCATGGCAACGAATTTTGCGGAGCCATCGCAGTGGACTGGTTTCTACGCCAACAGATCAAGCCCAATGCTGGACGCTTGACGATTGCTTTTGCAAACACGCTAGCCTACTCCCGCTGGGATCCTGAAAACCCAAGCGCAAGTCGCTATGTGGATGAGGACTTCAACCGGGTGTGGGGTGATGACGTATTGTTTGGCTCACGCGACTCTGCTGAGCTGCGTCGTGCGCGCGTGTTGCAGCCTTTTGTCGATGCTGCAGATTATTTACTTGATATTCACTCAATGTCTGAGCCGTGCGCACCGATTATGGTGTGCGGTGCGACCGGTCAAGGTGGCGAGAAAAGTGCAGCACTCTCAAAGCGCGTTGGCTTGCCAGAGTTTTTACTCATCGATACTGGTCATCCCGCCGGTCTGAGGATGATTGAGCGAGGTGGCTTTGGCAAACCTGATGACCCACGCACCGGCCTGCTCATTGAATGCGGTCAGCACTGGGAAAAGTCAGCTGCAGATGTTGCGAATGATACGTTGCTACGATTTTTACATTTGTTTAATATGGTTGATGATGCTTTTGTACAGCCAGCATTACGCCTGCCTCTCTGCGAAAAACAACGCATTGTGCGAGTGACAGAAGCGGTTGTTGCTAAGTCAACAGGCTTTCGCTTCAATAAAGACTACAAAGGTTTAGAAGTTGTCCCTAAAAAAGGCGATATTGTTGCAACAGATGGCGACGAAACCATTCGTGTGCCTTATGACAATACCGTGCTTGTCATGCCATCTACCTCAAATGTCAAAGTTGGCTCGACAACCGTTCGATTTGGACAGTTTGAAGACTGAACAGTCACACTGAATAAAAAAGGCGATGCATGCATCGCCTTTTTTATTCATACAGTTTGCTGATCGAAAAACTGATTACTTTTGAATCGTGATATTGCGATCCTTGATGATCTTGCTCCAAGTTGCAGACTCTTTAGCGATGTACTTTGTCAAGTTAGCCCGTGAGCCAGGATCAAGCGTCAAACCTTGTGCATGCAAAGCAGCTGTTACTTCTTTATCTGTAATAGCTTTGACAATTTCCTGATTCCAGCGATCGAGAATGGCAGGCGGGGTCTTGCCAGAGGCCACGAAGGCATACCAATTTCTTGCATCAAATCCTGGATAGCCAGACTCAGAAATTGTTGGAATATTAGGGAAAATATCTACCCGCTTGTTACCTGTCAGCGCCAGGGGAATAAGCTTGCCAGAACGAATATGCGGGGCAGCTGACGGCAAAGCCGAATAATAGACAGTGACACGATTACCAATTACATCAACAGTCGCGGCACCACCGCCTTTGTATGGAATGTGGACGATGTCGACACCAGCGCGTTGATTGAACAGCTCACCCTGCAAATGCGAAGCAGAGCCTGCACCTGTCGAGGCATAGGTTAATTTACCTGGCTCTTTTTTGGCAAGATCAACCAAGTCTTTCAGAGATTTAATCCCCGACTCAGGTGAGACCAACAATACATTGGGGAAACTGCCACCCATCGCAAGAGGCGCAATGTCTTTGACAGGGTCATAAGGAAGCTTCATCAAGTGCGAAGCAATCGACAATGGACCGATTGATCCAAGCAAAATAACCGAACCGTCTGAAGGTCCATTGGCGACGACTCCGGTCACGATGTTACCGCCCGCTCCAGGCTTATTATCGACAACAATTTTTTGACCAATATTTTCGGAAAGCTTCTTTCCAATAATGCGCGCAGCGATATCATTGGCGCCACCGGGAGGGAAACCCACATACAAGGTCACAGCCTTGGCTGGTGGGAACTCTTGAGCCAGTGCAGCACCGCCCACACAACTCAGCAAAATAGCACTGGTCAGTGCTGCGATTGAATGTTTGAATTTCATAAAGTAGTCTCAAAAAATATTATTTAAACGTCACTATCTTAGCGCCGATATGAAGCTGACGGCGCGCCTTGGCTAATTCGTACTGTTTTTGACGCTCGCGTGCACGACGCCTGTGCTCCTCATCGCCTTGAGCAAAGCAGCGCGGACAACTTACGCCCTTTTCAAACTCTGGCGACTGTAAGGCACCGTCTGGCAGTGGATCCCGACAGTTGTAACAGAGTTGACGCCCGGAGCGCTGAAGATGATGGTCCACCGACACGCGGTCATCGAAAACAAAACATTCGCCACGCCATTGACTTTGCTCTGGCGGGACCTCCTCAAGATATTTGAGAATACCGCCTTCAAGATGGTAAACCTCGTCAAAACCCTTAGTGCGCATAAGTGCCGTGGATTTTTCGCATCGGATTCCACCCGTACAAAACATGGCAACTTTGGGTTTTTGCCCTGTTTTTTGAGCGAGGATTTCAGCCTCGTCCACCCATTTCACCAGCTGCGAAAAGGTCTTGATTTTCGGATCAATCGCACCGGCAAATGTACCGAGCTCGACCTCATAGTCGTTTCGAGTGTCGATCAATACAACCGATGGATCGCTAATCAGAGCATTCCAATCCTTCGGTTTAACGTAAGCTCCGGCCATAACAGTTGGACTGATCCCAGGCACCCCCATTGTCACAATCTCTTTTTTGAGACGGATTTTCATTCGATGAAAAGGCGGTAGATCTGACCAGGACTCTTTGTGTTGCAACGCAGAAAATTTTGGGTCTGACCTCAGATAATCCAATACGGCATGAACGTCCGCAGAATGACCTGAAATGGTGCTGTTGATACCTTCACGCGCTAAAAGGATTAGGCCCTTTACATGATGCTGCTCGCAACACTCAAGCAAGGGCTGACGCCGAGCCGTAAAGTCAGGGAGATCTACAAACATGTAGAACGCTGCGGTTAAGTAAGAAGATGCTGACATAGCGTGATTGTGCCTTTTTGCTAGCTGTACGTAAAGTCATCACCTAGGGTAGATACTCACCTATTGAGCGACTGCACAAGCGCGACATATGCTAAAAACATACTCACAGATCAAACGCTGCTAAAAGCGTTCTATACATAAAACAGTGAGGAGTAAACATGAAAAAGCAATCCTATCGCCTGAGTAATTCTTTGGCTGCTATCACAGCCGCCACTCTGCTCTCCCTTGGCTTGAGTGCCAATGCCCAAAAACTACCCGAGTCTATGACTTGGACGTCCTATGACGTCGGTTCGGCTGGCTATGCTGAAGCTTCTGCGATCGCTGATGCTTTTGGCAAAAAATACAACACTCGCATCAGAATTCAACCGTCAGGATCTTCTATCGGCCGGCTCCAACCTGTGGTGCAAGGTCGTGCAGACTTTGGCTATCTAGCAACTGAAACTTGGTTTGCGACAGAAGGGACTGAAGACTTTGCTAGCCGACGTTGGGGACCTCAAAATCTGCGGATACTTGCAGGGCGCCCCGCAGCGTTTGGAATGCCGACAGCAGCAGATGCCAACATTCGCACCTTTGCAGACCTCAAGGGTAAACGCATGGCTTTCGTGGCTGGCAACCCTTCACTCAACGTGAAATGCGATGCTTACATCGGCTTTGGTGGACTGACACGTAAAGACGTCAAAGTCATCATGTTCCCCACTTACGCTGCAGCGATGAGCTCAATGTCTCAGGGAAAATCTGACGCAACATGCACCACACCCACGACCAGCCAACTTTATGAACTGGAGTCTTCACCTCGCGGTATTCACTGGGTGGGCGTCGACCCTAACAATAAAGCAGGCTGGGCACGTATGAATGCTATCGCACCATTCTTTGCTCCCTACAAAGAAACAGTTGGTGCAGGTATGTCTGTGCAAAAACCTGCTCAAGTCATGTCCTATCGCTACCCAATCCTTGTGACGCGCGCGGACATGAAGGCTGACGAGGTCTATGCCTTTATGAAGGCGATGGATACAACCTTTGACATGTACAAAGGTGCGACCAAAGTGATGCCGCGTTGGAACTTGGATTTGGCGGGTACTCCACCTGCCGATGCACCCTTCCACGAAGGTGCTGTCCGTTACCTCAAGGAACGCGGAACCTGGACTGCAGAGCATGAAGCTTGGAACCAAGCACGCATCAAGCGCCTTGATGCAATGATCGCAGCTTGGGCAGATGTCATGAAAGAAGGGAAAACACTCTCCGATGCTGACTTCGCCAAGCTTTGGGAAGCGCGCCGTGAAAAAGTGATTGCCTCACTTAAATAAGCCGTAAAAAAGTAATTCGTAAAAAAAACACAAGTAGAAGAGTTCGATCATGAGCCAAGAGTTAGAGCTAGAAAACACACTGAGAGAGAGTGCCTCAGGTCAAAAAGGCAGAGTCTCAGGTGTGGCTTATTGGAGCGTGATCGTGCTCGGTACGATCGGTCTGTTGATGGGTATCAATCAGACCTTTTCACTTAGGCTCATGGGGTTTGACCCCATGGGCAATTCTTTTTTGTATTATCTAATCGGTATTTTTCTCGCTGCCTCATTTCTTATTTCTCCAGCAACAGCAAGTGCTAAAAAGTATGTGCCTTGGTATGACTGGCTAATGGGTCTAATCGCGATTGGTTGCAGCATTTATCTCGGCATACATGGCCTTGAAATCATTGAGCAAGGCTGGGATTACTCGGCCCCCGTCGAGGCAACACTCGTTTCTTCAGCGTTACTTTTACTCGTTATCGAAGGAATTCGTCGCAGCGGTGGGACACCCTTGTTGATTGTTGTGGTCGTCTTTGGTGCCTATCCGCTTTTTGCCGACTACATGCCCGGTTTTCTCTGGGGCACAGAGTACAGTCTCGGCGAAACCATCCGCGCCCATGTTATGGGTGCTGAAAGTATCATCGGTATCCCCATGCAAGTCGTCGCAAACCTTGTGATTGGCTTTGTCGTCTTTGGTGCAGCATTGACGGTCACGGGTGGTGGTGACTTTTTTATGCGAATTGCAGCCGCCTTACTGGGCGGAGCCCGTGGTGGCCCAGCCAAGGTTGCCGTGCTCTCTAGCGGACTCATGGGGAGTTTGTCAGGTAGCGTGATCTCTAACATCCTCACCACCGGCACCATCACGATTCCAGCAATGAAGCGTGCGGGTTACGCGCCGCACTATGCTGCGTCCGTAGAGGCCTGTGCCTCGACTGGCGGCACACTGATGCCTCCTGTGATGGGTGCCGTAGCGTTCATCATGGCCTCCTTTCTTGGCGTACCCTATTCAGATGTGATGGTAGCGGCGTTTCTTCCCGCACTTTTGTTTTATGTAGCGCTGTTATTCCAAGTCGATAACTATGCGGCACGCAATGGTTTACGCGGAATGCCGCCAGAAGAGATCCCAAAGGTATGGACTGTTCTCAAAGAAGGCTGGCCATACTTACTCAGCTTAGCCATGCTCGTTTATATGCTGCTATTTATGCGGATCGAGGCCTATGCACCCTATTACGCTACGGCTGTCTTGCTAGTCATTGCACTATTTCAAAAGAAATACCGATTAAATTGGCGAGGCATCTTGAGTTTGATGCTTGAACTGAGTGTCAGTGTCGCGAATTTGGTTGCTATTTTGGCGGGTATTGGTCTAGTCGTAGGTGGCTTGTCTTACACCGGTGTGGCGGGTGCCTTTTCTCGCGAGTTGCTCTTGTATGCAGATGGCAACGTGCCCCTCATGCTGATCGCCGGAGCGGTGACGAGCTTTATTCTGGGTATGGGCATGACAGTCAGTGCCTGCTATATTTTTCTCTCGATTTTGCTAGCACCTGCTCTAGTGGAAGCAGGTTTGAACCCGCTAGCCAGTCACTTATTTATCTTGTATTGGGGCATGATGTCCTACATTACGCCACCCGTAGCATTGGCATCGATTACCGCAGCTGGCCTCGCAGGATCAAATGCGTGGCAAACGGGTTTGTACTCAATGCGTTTAGGTGGCATCCTGTTTGTCTTGCCCTTTATGTTTGTCTTGAATCCTTCGCTCATATTGCAAGGCGACACTGGCCCGATCATCCTCTCGAGCGTGACTGCCGTTGTAGCGATGTGGACACTGGCATCGAGCACCGAGGGATATCTATATCGAGCTGGCGTGATTTCTTGGCCGGTTCGCATTCTATTACTGATTGGGTCTTTTCTGCTGATCGTTCCCGGATTAGTAACTGACTTAATAGGCATCGCATTGGTTGCTTGTAGTTATGTCCTTGCACTTTTAGTGCCAGGCATGAGCCGAAAAACAGCTACGGCTTAAAGTCAACTACATCTAAAACTCGTATGAATTTTTAACTACAACGTATCGTAAGATATTTTTATTTTTTGGATAAAGTCCGCATGAAGAAGTTACACACTCTGCTTGGTATTGCCGCACTCACTCTTTCAGCAAGCGTTTTTGCGCAAGCCTACCCAAACAAGCCCATCACGCTGATCATCCCCTTTGCAGCAGGTAGCGGCACTGATGGTGTTGCACGTATCGTTGCGCAGCAATTATCCGAGCGCCTCAAACAAACCATCATCGTTGAAAATAAAGCGGGTGCCAGCGCACAGATCGCAGCGCAATATGTCGCAAAAGCAGCACCTGATGGCTATACGCTCTTCATGACGACCAATACCTCGCATTCTGCGAATCCTTGGATGTTCAAAAAGCTGAACTACGACCCAATTAAAGATTTCACACCGATTGCTCGCGTGGGAGAACTGCCCTTCGCGATGGCCGTCAATCCGAAATTGCCCGTCAAGACGTTACAAGAGTTTATTGACTACGCTAAAAAGAACCCTGGCAAATTATCCTACGCCACACCAAACAGCACCTCTTTGGTTGCGATGGAAACGATTAAGCGTATCTCTGGCATCGACGTTGTTGGCGTTCCATATAAAGCCAGCACACAATCAATGACTGATTTGATTGCGGGCGTTGTGCAGGTATATGTCGTGGACTTAGGCTCTGGCATGGGTTCACTCAAATCAGATCGTGTTCGCACCTTGGCCGTTACGACAGCGAAAGGGTCAAAAAGCTTTCCAAATGTCCCGTCGATCGCCAGTACCGTTAAAGGTTTTGACTTGACCTCTTGGAATGGCATTTTCGGTCCAGCCAATCTTCCTCGCCCGATTGTCGACAAGCTCAACACTGAACTGCAAGCTGTTTTCGCAGATAAAAACTTTCAACAAAAAATTGCCGCGACGGGCTTTGAACTCGATCCAACTAAAACGCCCGAAGAGTTTGCAAAGTATGTGGACTTTCAACTCAAACACTGGGGTGAAATGTTGAAAGGCGCTGGCGTCAAACCTCAATAAGACTAGATCCCGATGCGTTCAAAATACTTGATCAAAGAAGCTAGTGTCGAGCCCTATTCGCCAGCTAACCATCATGCAACGAGCAATCGCCGATTGATTGGAGCCGACAATGTCGGCGCCAAACATATCGAGGTGGTGCTGGGCACGATTGCGCGCGGCGGTGGTGCTTTGCCTCATGCTCACCCAGGGCTAGAGCAAGTCTGCTATCTGCTCGCAGGTTCAGCGCACGTCGAGGTTGACGGAGAGTCTTTTGAAATGGAAGCCGGAGACACTTGCTTTTTCCCTGCAGACACAATGCATGTATTTTCAGTCACGAGTGCTGAACCTGCACGCGTACTAGTGATGTATGGCCCGCCTTATGGCGAACATCCAGAACGAGTCAGACGTTAGCGTCGCTTAATAAGCGCATTCGTGATTGAGCTTCTATTTCGAAACAGCGCAGTGCCCACCGCTTGAAGGCTTGCCAGAACCTGCGGCGAGTAAGGGTGGCTCATTGCGCAGATCAACTGGTGGAGACACGGTAGTGTCCCACACTAAAAAAGAAATTAGACAAGCCCAAAAAATCGCCTGATATTTTTTTGTCGACCGAATCATTATGCTCATCCCTTAAAATCGGTAATGACGCCGAATACGGACACCAATCAGTGTACCGGCAAAAGCAAGAGGAACCCAGATCCAACCGTGCACACTTCCTGTTGAGATTCCACTGAGCATGGCACCAATATTGCAACCAAAAGCCAGACGCGAGCTATAGCCCATCAGAAAACCTGCAAGCAATCCAACCATCCATTGTTTGGAGGTTAAGGGTTTGCTATCTGAGGATACTCGCGCAGAAATCCATAACGCCCCGCCTAAAATACCAATATTTGTGATGGACGTAATGTCCATTAATACCATTTCATTTAGACGCTGCCCATTGCCCGTCTGACTCCAAAAGGCGTTTGCCGCTGGGTCAAATAGTCCTGCAGCATTCACGATTTTGGCAGCCCACAGACCAAAACCATAGACAACGCCCCATGGTTGACCCGCGATGATCAAGTTGAGGGCTGCGAGTATCGCCAATGCAACGGCTCCAACCAACCACTTACGATCCCACCATGTCTGACCTTTGCCGACCCATAATCTGACGACCAAGCCCAAAATCACCAGCCCAATTAATGTGATCAAGATCGCCTGAGCACTGCCGAACTCAGTGACCAAACCAATGGGCTCAATCTGTCCGAGCTTGAGCCAGTCACCTACCTGTACTGACCCTAAAAAACTACCCAGCGCAAAGAGCGGCAAAATGCCCATATTGAGTGGAATGCCGAGGCCAGCCTTGTACAAGGTACCGGAACCACAGCCATCGGCAATCTGCATTGTTAGTCCGAATACGAACGCACCAATCAGCAAGCTGATACTAGGTGGTCCCAGTGCCGCAGTGAGCTCAGAATATTGTCCAAGCAGCGCCAGAGAAATCACTGAGGCTATAGCGAGTAACATTAATTGCCCCATTACCCCTCTTGGGTCACGCTGTACAATCAGCTGACGCCACCCGGTTGTAAAACCGAACCGCGTGCCTGCGAGTGCCGCGCCCATACCAATGCCCACAGCAAACAACACTGCTTGGCGAATAGAAACGGTCCAGGCAAGGAAAACAAAAAACAGCAGAAGCAGTACGCTGAGGGGAAAACGTTTCATCATTAATGCTTATTTATCCAGCCACAGTTTCGTATCAATATACAGTTGCTTTAGACGATTAGGCACGTTGTCCATTGGCAAAGCACCGTCAGCTTGCGTCCAGTCGACCATTGAACCCGCATAGAGCTTTACATTTGGCTGACCAACAAGCTCTGAGAGCACAAACCAGTTTGTCGCAGCCCAATGACCGGTATTACAGAATGACACCGTGTCTTGGTCTGTCTGGACATTTGAGGAAGAGACTAACTTTTTGGCTTCGCTCGCCGAAACGATATTTGTACTATTTGGCTCAAACCACGTCGAATGCTCAACATTGATGGCACCTTTAAGGGTGCCAGGCACTTTGGCCGCAGTATGGCGCGTCGAACCATCGAAAAAGGCAGCTGGACGCGCATCAATTAATTGGGCTTTACCAGCCTGAACCTTGGTGATAACTTCTTCACGCGTGGCAATCATATTCTGGTTAATCGTCGGCACAAAAGAACTAGCAGTCACGTTGACAGCTTGAGTATCGAGCTTGAGACCCGCAGCCTGCCATGCTTTTAAGCCGCCATTCAAAACTGAAAGATTTTGTAATCCTAAAACTTTAAGTGTCCAGTACACGCGCGCAGCTGCACCGAAATCGGTTGCGTCTTTACCCGTAGAAGTCACAATCACATGCGTGTCTGGTTTTAAACCCAGACGTTGCACGAGCTTCGTTAAGTTGCCAATCGAAGGCAATTCACCAGGGTTGCTTGCAGGGCCGCGCCAAGTTCCATAGGGTGCATTTAAAGCTCCGGGAATATGACCTGCAGCATAAGATTTAGGATCGCGAATATCAATCACGACCGTATTAGGCTTTGTCAGCCCAGCCTGCACAAACTGAGCGGATAACAGTGGTTCAGATGCGTTCACAGCAAAAGAAAACAACAAACCTATGAAATATGCAGCTATTTTTTTCATAACAGAGACCGCCTGTAAAAATATACGAAGGTGCTATTTTGCTCTGTGATTTTATAAAGCTGAAGTACATATTTACTATCTATTTATAACAAAAAGAAATATAAGGGCTTGGAAACTAGCTCAATAGCTATTTTACTACCAGGGTATGACCTGACCTTTGTAATCGATAAAGTAAGCACCTTGATGGTCCGAGTTATCAATTCCTAGGCGATCTAACGCACAAAGCAAACCTTCAGCAGAGTCTCTTGACGTCAAAAGTCCCTCTTGACTGACAAAGGGCTTGGACAAAGCAGACTGAACAGTGCCTGGCTGTAAGGCGGCAATAATAGCGGACGGATTTTTACGAGCATACTCAATCGCAGCCGTCTGTAAAAACATATTCAGAGCAGCCTTAGAGGCGCGATATCCATACCACCCTCCCTTCTGATTATCAGAAATACTCCCGACACGGGCAGAAAGCTTGGCATAGATAGAACGACCAGGAGCCAATTGCGGCAAAAAATGCTTAAGCAGCAGTGCTGGGCCAATCGAATTCACTTGGAAGCTACGCATTAGACGCTGTTCATCTAAAGCACCCAAATGCTTTTCCGGTCCATACCCATCAATCGTCAACGCGCCAGTCGCATCCACGATCAGAGCAAACGGACCCCGACTAAGCAGTTCCGTTGCAAGCTGCGTAATGCTTGCTTCTCTTTCGAGAGCAAAATCAGGGAAATTGGAACGGGAAACCTCTAAAACCTCTGCGCAGTTCGGATCTGCACGCAATACCTCAACAAATCCGGAGCCAATGGCGCCAGTCGAGCCAATCACCAGTGCTCGATAGCCCAACACGAGACTATTCATTCAGGGAAACGAGCTTTTGACTTGAGCTTAAGCCTGAGTGCAGCCTGAGAAAGCAAATGCGCGCTGACAGGTGCAGTGACAAATACAAACAAGGTAATGATCAGTTCGTGAATCAGTACACCCTCATTCAATGCGTAGACCATTGAAGCCAATAACACTCCACCTACCCCCAGCGTAGAGGCTTTAGTCGGTGCATGCAATCGCATAAAAAAATCAGGCAAACGAATCAGCCCAATGGAACCGACCAAAGTAAAAAAAGCCCCAATTAACAAAAACACTGACGTAATAATTTCTAGCATTATTTGTCTCCCCTTCTCAATCCATCACATCGCCACGCGCAAGATAGCGCGCGAGCGCGACTGTCGCCACAAAACCCATTAATGCAATCAGCAACGCCGCTTCGAAATAAATGGAGCTGCTATCGTAAATACCTAAAACAATCAGCAAAGCTACAACGTTGATATAAAGAGTGTCGAGTGCCAAGATTCTGTCAGGTGCATCAGGCCCTTTGATCAGACGATAAGCGGTAAACGCCATGGACAAACCTATCGCTAACAAGGCAATTTTTATCGAAATTTCTAGCATCCGAAAATCTCCAAGAGAGGTTTTTCGTATCGTTGTTTGATATCCGCGACAAGCGCTTCTGGATCGTCACAGTCCAAGGCATGCACAAGCAACATTTTATTGTCTAGCGACAATTCAGAGGAAACCGTTCCTGGAGTCATCGTAATGATACTTGCAAGAAGCGAAATCGAAAGCGGCTGCGTCAATGCCAACGGTACCTGGACAAAAGCTGGATTGAGACGCGCAGTCGGCCCCAATACCAAACGCGCGACGGTGACATTCGCCAGAACAATATCGTAAGTCACCAGTCCCACCAATCGTATTGCAGCAATCGGCTGAAGAATTGAAGGCAAACCAGTTAAAAATGGCCTACAAAGTTGAGGGATTCCCCAAGCTAAAAACAATGCTAATAAAACATGCGCCACAGAGACTTCAGCAACAAGCAGCAACCAAACTGCAAAAAGCATCAGAGACAATACTGGGTACGGGAGCCAAGATTTCATTATTTTGCCTCCGTCGGAAGCGCACGCGGCGCACGATCTGCTGTTTTACCAACCACAGCGCTAATGTACTCGCTAGGCGTGGTCAATTGCTTAGCAGTCGCATCGGTATAGCGCTTGAGCGGTGCTGCGTAAATGACCATCAAGACACTGAGTGCAATCAGCCCTAAGATCGGGAGCCATCTTAGACCTGTGGGCGATACCGCTTGAGCCGATACCTCATGTGAGGTTTTCCAAAAGATCATGCTGCCTGCACGCGACAGTGCAATCAGAATGAACAGACTCGACACTAAGATAATGCCCCACACCCAACTTATATATGGGCTTTCAGTCGTACTTTGCAAAATCATAAGCTTCGCAAGAAAGCCAGAGGATAAGGGCAAGCCTGCAACAATCACCGCAGCAACTAAAAACACGATGCCCAGCCTAACAGGCATTAAAAGCAACGGTCCAGAATGCAATTGGTCCTTCACATCACCTCGAGACTGTCCAATCATCTCCGCAAGCAAAAAGAGAGCCGAAACAATCAAGGTGCTATGAACCAAGTAGTACAGGCCGCCAGAAAGTCCAGCTACACCACCAGCCGAAACAGCAATCAAAATTGTTCCGACCGAGGCAATCGTCAGATAAGCAAACAATTCAAGCAGGCGTTGAGCACCAAGAGCCCCCAGCGCGGCAAGCAACAAGGTAACAAGTGCCACAGGCAAGAGCCAAGGGGCCGTCAAATCAGCTGAAGCGCCATTCGTGCCTGCAAAAATCAAAGTTGTAAAACGCAAGATTGCATACACCCCAACTTTTGTCATGATCGCAAACAAAGCCGCAACGGGTGCTGAAGCACTTGAGTAGGCCGAAGGCAACCAGAAATAAAGGGGAAATAGTGCAGCCTTGATTCCGAACACACCAAGCAACATCAGGCCTGCAGACCGAATCAGCGCAATATCCTGCGGGGCGGAGTGCGCCACAACCTCGGCTAAATGCGCCATATTAAGCGTACCCGTCACGCTATATAACAAACTCACCGCAATCAAAAAAACTGCGGAGCCAGTGAGATTGATCGCGACATAATGCACAGACGCTCGTAAACGTTTCTCACCAAAACCGTACATCAACAGACAATAAGAGGCAATCAACAACACTTCAAAAAACACAAATAGATTAAACAAATCACCAGTTAAAAATGCCCCATTAATGCCCATCAACTGAAACTGAAATAATGCGTGAAAATATTTGCCTCGCGTATCCCACCCCTGCATCGCATAAAAAAGCGACGCCAGCGCAATCAAGGCGGTCAACAACACCAACATCCCCGACAGACGATCCAACACAAGAACAATACCAAACGGAGCGACCCAATCACTGAGCGCATACGTCTGAAACGCGCCTGTGCCGGCATCCAAGAATAATGAGATACAAATAGCAAGTAACAACGCCGTCGATCCAAGACTCAACAAACGACTTAAGATCAGTTGACGTCCACAAAACAACAATAGCGCCGCAGTCAGCGCCGGCAAAACAATCGGCAGAACAAGAAGATGATTCATACGCGTTTCCCTTCTTGTTGTTGATCAGGCTCAACACCATCCACGTGATCTGACTTTGTCTCGTGTCTAGTCCGAAGTGCTAACTCAACAATAAATCCCGTCATTCCGAATCCAATGACAATAGCAGTCAAGACCAAAGCTTGAGGAATTGGATCAGCATACGAAAGTGCTTGTTCCGTAATAACGGGCGGACGACCTGCAACCAAACGACCCATCGCGAAGATGAATAAATTGACGGCGTAACTCAAGAGCGATAGCCCCAGCACAACGGAAAATGTTCGGCCGCGCAAGATCAAATAAATACCGCATGCAGTCACAATGCCTAGAGCGGAAGATAATAGAAGTTCCATTATTGAGTCACTCCTGCAACAGATTCAGAACGCTGGCTCGCCCCGGACAACGCAGAAATCGTCAGCAACGTTGCGCCGACAACTGTCAAAAATACCCCAAGATCAAAGGCTGCGGCACTCGCAAGCGGCACCTCTCCGATCAAGGGCAAAGTGGGATGTCCAAAAGTACTAGTCAAGAAAGCCGAACCAAAAATAAAGCTTCCCAAACCAGTGAGGCCAGCAATCAAGACCCCACTACCGATCATTTTGGGAAACTCAATACGCAGTGTTTGAGAAGTCGACACCGAGCCACCCCCAATGTATTGCATGACAATCGCGACCGAGGTAATCAGTCCGGCGATAAAGCCGCCTCCCGGTAAATTATGGCCTCGTAAGAAAATATATACGCTGACCAAAAGTGCAAAAGGTAAAAGGATACGCGCAGCTACTGAGAGCATGACTGAGTTGAGTACTGCAGGCGAAAGTTTGCGCTCCATAATTAAGCCGTCCATCAAACTCAGTGCCCCAATGGCAGCGATACCCAGTACTGTGATTTCACCAAAGGTATCAAATCCTCTGAAATCCACCAGAATCACGTTCACAACATTAGAGCCACCGCCTCGGGTGACGCTTTCAGCCAAGTAGTACCACGCAATCGACTCAAGCGGACGAGTTAAGACCGCCCACATCAGTGCAGTCACACCAGCTCCCGCCAAGATCGATAAAGCGATATCGCGACTACGGCGCGACACACTCGACTCTTTAGGACCATTTAATGGCAGCAAGGCCAGAGCCATCAGCATCAGTGCCGTACTGACAACCTCAACTGATAGTTGCGTCAGAGCCAAATCAGGGGCTGAAAAATAAGCAAATGTCAGTGAAGTTGCTAAACCAACTACTCCTACCAAAATCACTGCCACCAAACGTTGACGATGCAGGATAGCTGTCGCAACGGAACCCACTACGGCAATCACCCAAACGATCACTGCGATCGGATTGAGAGCACTCAGCGGTGCATCGCCGGTGTTATAGCCAAACTGAAGGAATGGCCAGGCACCCAAGATAATCACACTCGCAATCAATAAAGCAAGATATCGCTGCAAAGAGCCATTTTGTAATCGTGTTGTCAGCCCTCTGGCACATGCTCGCAAAGTCTCAATCGTATGGACAAAAATCCGGTGACCCGTCAATTCTTTAGGAGCAATCAAGTGCAAGTTAAAGCGATGCTGTAAAAGCCAGAACATCAACACTCCACCCAACAGCGCGATTGCACTCATGAGTAAAGGAATATTGAAACCATGCCACAACGAGATTGGTTGATGGGGAATCGGTCCACCAAACACATCGACAGCGGCTAAAAATACCAGTGGTGCAACAGTCAACGAAGGCAAGACACCCACCAAAATACAAAGTACTACCAGCAACTCGACCGGTATTTTCATAAAACGGGGCGGCTCATGGGGTGTACGAGGCAAGTCTGTTGGTGTGCCATTAAAGAACACGTTATGCACAAAACGCGCAGAGTACGCGACACTGAACATGCCGCCAAAGGTCACGACTACTGGAGCAACGGTACCGAACCAACCCAAATGAGATAAAGCCAGCGACTCAACAAAGAACATTTCTTTGGACAAGAATCCATTAAACAGTGGCACGCCCGCCATCGAGGCCGCAGCAACCATGGCAAGAGTTGCTGTGTACGGCATAAATTTAAACAAGCCACGCAAGCGACGCATATCACGTGTCCCACACTCGTGGTCAATGATGCCCGCAACCATAAATAACGAAGCTTTAAAGGTTGCGTGATTAATAATGTGAAAAACAGCCGCGGCGGCGGAGAGAGGTGAACTCAAACCAATCAAAAAGATAATCAAACCCAGGTGACTAATTGTTGAGTAGGCGAGCAAACCTTTGAGATCGTGTTTGAAAATTGCGACATAGGCAGCAAATGCCATTGTCGTCAGCCCCACTACCGAAACAATAATTTCAAAGTCGTAGCTACCACCCAGTACGGGATACAACCTCGCCAGCATGAAGACCCCCGCCTTGACCATTGTCGCGGAGTGCAAGTAGGCTGAAACAGGTGTGGGGGCCGCCATAGCTTGGGGCAGCCAGAAGTGAAAAGGAAACTGAGCTGACTTGGTGAAAACACCCAGCAAAATCAAAATTAAAATTGGCATGAAAAGCGGGCTCGCTTGGACGACCGCACGCGCAGCAAATATCTGCGTTAATTCATAACTACCCGCAACATGCCCAAGCAGCAGAAATCCAGCCAACATGGCTAAGCCACCGCCGCCCGTCACCGTCAATGCCATCCGAGCGCCTCGGCGTGACTCAGCTTTGAAGTTCCAGTAACCAATTAATAAGAAAGAGGAAAGACTCGTGAGCTCCCAGAATACGAAAGTTAATAAGATATTTTCAGTCAAAACAATACCGAGCATCGCTGACATGAACAGCATCAGCAGAGCATAAAACTTTCCAATCGAATCTTTTTCTGACAGATAGTATTTGGCATACAAAATAATAAGTAAACCAATGCAGAGAATCAGCAAGGTAAAAAGATAGCCCAGGCCATCTAACCTAAAAGAAAAATTAATGCCTAACTCTGGCATCCAAGGGATGCTGGTGACTATTTTTTGACCGCTGAAAATAACGTCACTAAATCCTAGTAGTAACCCTAGGCCACATGCGGTGACGCCTGCAACGGCCCACGCGGAGGCTAAACGACTCACTCGCGCAGCGAGAAGAGCAAGTGTTGTCCCGGCTAGCATTGGCAACAGAATAATCGTCAGTAGTGTCATAACATTAATGTCACGGTTGTGGCGTTGAATGTGAATAGACAAGCAGCATTGATGTTCTAGTAAACACATGCGTGCAAGCTCGCCTACTGCGATCCGCATGATAACAAAATCTTAGGCTTTGAGCCTATTTAGGCTCTTGAATTGCTCTCTTGGGCCTTCACATAGAACCAACGACCACACTGATGCTCAAACAAACTGTTCTCATGCAGTCTTGTCGCGCGTCCATTTAAACGATAGCGTGCAACGAACTCAATCTCAGCGTGATGCTCATCAAGAGTTTTTTTAGATTTTATCGATAGTCCGAGCCATTTTGTTTGCAAATCAAACTCAACCGTATGTGGTCTATTTGCGAGACACCACGTATCCAGAAGATAACGCTCACGCCCGCGGACAAAGGCGCTGTAACGAGAGCGCATTAAACTTTCCGGATCTGGGGCCGGCTGTGTTTCAAAATGATCAAGATACTGTCCGCAACATTGCTCAAAAAGAAGCGGTTTTTCGAAAGCAGCCCGTCCACAAGGACACAGCTCCTTGTTAACCATTTATTGCCCATACCAATCTTTCACCGCCGATACATAGCGTTCAACACCTTCGGACACGCTTGCTGCCTGCAGCGCTCCATAAGACAAGCGTTGATAATTCGCCTCTTGCATATTGGTCAGTCCAAACGCAAATCCTGGAATAGAAACAACCTTATGCTTCTGTGCCATAGCGCGATTAAATACGAGAGGATCCTGCCCAGCCTTGAGTCCTGGCATTTTCATCAAAACATAAAAAGCACCCTGCGTCTTTGGAAACTGAACTAAGTCCCCCAGCCGGTCTAGCGCCTGATAAACATTTTCTCGAACAGCGGCAAGCGCTTCGACCTTGGGGGCCACCCATTCGCGACCATACTTCAATACTTGAAACGCCAACAATTGCGAAGGAACAGGCGCACAAATCAAGTTGGTATCCTGCACCTTATTCATAGCGTCAAATAAGTCAGCGGGAAAAATGACGTAACCAAGACGCCAACTCGCCATACCGTAGTTTTTAGACATGGAATAAAACGAAAAAGTATGCCGCTCCGCTCCGGGCAAAGACGCCGGCGAAAAATGCCTCGCACCATCATAGGTAAAGTACTCGTAAGCCTCATCGCTAAAATGGTAAATGCCCTTTTCAGCACACAGCTTATTCACTGCGGTCAATGATTCTTCCGAATACACGGCCCCCGTCGGATTATTGGGCGACACTGTCACAATGGCTCGGGTCCGAGGAGTGATGGCTGCCGCAAGCGCGTCAACATCAAGGCTCCAATCCTCGTTGACAGGTACGGTCACAGGAACGCAACCACACATCCGAACCGCCATTTCCTGATTAAAGTAAAAGGGCATTGGCAAAATAAACTCATCCCCGGGATCACCAACGGCCATGATGCAATTTAAAAAAGCCATGTTGCTACCCGCAGTCACCATGAGTAGTGACTCAGAGCCTAATTGAATATTATTTTCCGAGCTCAGTTTTTCAGTCAGGGCTTCGAGTAAGCCTGTGTGTCCCAATACCGCTTGGTACTTGTGAAGCTGAGTATCACCCATCAAGCTAGGAAGCGCTTTAATCGCCTCTTCTGGAGGGCCATAATTTACAACACCCTGCCCTAATGAAATCGTACCTGGATTATTTCTAACCAGTTCGGCGATGGCGGGAATGATAGGGGCATCAACTGCCGCCATCCTAGAAGAGTAACGTTTCATAGGTGAGCCATTCAAAAAATTTTAGAACATCAGTGTTTTTCAAAAATCAAACCGCACACATTATCTCAGTCGAATCAACCTAAGTCTGATAAGTATTTATCTAAACACGACCGTTCGATTACCGTTAGGGATGACTCTGCGCTCTGCGTGCCATTTCACAGCACGCGCTAAAACCACACTTTCAATATCACGACCGTGTAAGGTCAGTGCATCCGGACTCATTGAATGATCGACGCGTTCAACATCCTGCTCAATAATAGGACCCTCATCAAGGTCCCCAGTCACGTAATGGGCAGTCGCACCTATAAGTTTGACGCCGCGGTCATATGCTTGATAATAGGGTTTAGCCCCTTTGAAGCCGGGCAGAAAACTATGGTGAATATTGATCGCACGCCCAGCAAGTTTGTGACAAAGCTCATTGCTTAACACTTGCATATAACGTGCCAGCACAACCAACTCGACCTGATATTGATGAATAAGTGATAAAAGATTGCTTTCGGCCTCAGGCTTAGTTGCAGCAGTCACAGGAATATGGTGGAAAGGTATACCGTGCGCCTCAACCAAATCCTGATAATCCAGATGATTGGATACGATAACCTTGATATCGATAGGAATTAAACCTGTTTTCCAACGTAATAGTAAATCGTGCAAACAATGCCCAAGCTTTGATACCAAGATCAGTGTCGGCATCCGCTGTTGAGCATCCACCAAATCCCACGCCATACCAAAAGACTCTGCTACCTCAAAAAATTGAGTTTTCATGTCAGCTAGACTAAGTCCTTGCGCGTTTACCTTTAATGCAACCCGCATAAAGAAGAGGTTTGAAGCTGGGTCATTAAATTGAGCCGCTTCAAAAATATTGCATGAACGATCGCTTAAAAATTTAGAAACAGCGCTGACAATACCAATACGGTCTGTACAAGAAAGCGTCAAAACAAAAGACGAAGTGATGCTCATGCTTGAGGAATACCTATAGAGTTTTGCAATCAAATCATCTTAACTCACGCCACACCATAAAAACGAACAGATCGCTTACCTGGCGCTATGGTTATCGACGCTCATACATCCGGTCACGCGATAGTCGACGACTTAACAAGGCGGCGAGTCGTCAGTGTATTTAGGTGGTGGGTCAAGTTTCAAAATTGGGGGTAGGTCATTATCAGTCAAACTCTGGATTACCCTATAAAACGGGATTACCCTATTCAATCGGATCTCTCAGGGTGATAGGATGAAGCTTCGCTTGAGACTTTCAACCTGTGTATTGAACTAGCAGGCTACATGAAAGGACTTTGTTTTTGACAGAGCTAACGTTCTTTTTTTAAAAGTGACGTAACGCGCACAGCCGAGACACAATATGACTACTTCAAAAAAACTACTCACTACAGCTTTAGCTTTAAGCTTTGTCGCTGCAGGAGCTACCGCACAAGCAGCCGAGGTCGATGGACCCAAGGTTGAATGGCGCTACTCAATGTGGGGTAATCCACGTGCCTTTACAGCAGGTCTTGAGTTTTTGGCCGCTCAGCTTAAAGAAAAAACTAGCGGTAACTTCACCATTACCATCGGTTATGGTGAGCAATTCTCCAAGGCACGTGAAAATCTCGATAGCATCAAGCTTGGCGCCGTCGATGGTGCATCCTTTTGTAACTTTTACTCACCTGGTAAAAATCCTGCCTTCATGGTTTTCTCATTACCATTCTTACCTTTAGGCGACTGGAATGTCAATAAGGCTGCTCGCATAGCCCTGTATGCGCATCCAGCACTTGTGAAAGATATGGACCAATGGAACGCGATGGTTTACGCCGGTGCATTGATGCCTCAGTATGAGTTTCTTGGTAAAGGTAAACCGCCTACTGAACTCGCAGACTGGAAGGGTCGTCGAGTTCGTGCGGGTGGAGGCATTGGTGATGCGATGGTCAAGTTGGGAGCTTTTAAGACAACCACAACAGCCACAGAGGTTTACACCTCTATGCAACGTGGCACAATGGATGCGGCGTCTTTCCCATACACTTATGCCCAAGCTGCCTACAAAATCCCTGAGGTTGCAGATTGGTTTACCGCAAACATGTCGCCAGGCACCTCAGCGTGCCCAACCGCATTTAGCAAAACTTCTTACAATAAGTTGCCACCTCAGTACAAGAAACTTCTTGAGGATTTGAAGCCTGAGTACTATCGAATTCAAGCCAAAGCGTACCAAGACATCGACAAGAAAAACTTGCCAATCTTCCGCGCCAAACTTAAAGAGATCATCTACACACCTAAGCAGTTAGCTGAGTTCAAGAAAGTTGCAGCCGAGCCAGTTTGGAAAGAATGGGTAGCCGCCAACAAAAGCAAATTCAACGGACAAGAACTGATTGACTTGATCCTTAAGGTTGAAGCAGAAACACCTAAGCAAAAATAAAAGTCCTTACAGCAAAAGAACGGCTCACGCATTCAAAAGATGCGTGAGTTTTTCATATATTCCGATATTGACACTCAAAACTAGCAACAAAAATATATGCAAACTCATTCCACTCCACCCCCGACCAGCGGCCCACCGGGGCTTTTCTGGGCTGACAAGTGGCTCACTAAGGTCGAAGACTTTTTGACCATGGCCTCTGCAGTCTGCATTTTTATACTCATGCTCATGGGGATCGGACAAGTTCTCGGTCGCCAATTGTTTAATACCCCTTTTATGGGATACATCGACTTAGTCGAGCTGTCCATGGCGACATTTGCCTTTTTGGCGGTCGCTTATTGTCAACGGGTTGGCGGTCATGTGCGTATGGATTTATTCGTCAGGCTTGTTCATGGCAGAGCACGGTGGCTGATGGAGTTTCTCACTACCCTACTTCCTTTGGTGTTGATTGCTGTGCTGATTTATTTCAGCTGGGAGCACTTCCTTAGAGCATATGAAAGTGGTGACAGCACCATCGACATGGAGTATCCCGTTTGGCCCTCCAAAATATTAATACCCATCGCTTTTGTTGTCCTGTTTCTGCGTATGCTCATTCAAACCATTGGTTACTGGCGGTTGTTGTTAAACCCAAGCAGTGAACCGTTTGCAGTCCCATTAATTTTTACTGAAGAGGATCTCGCTAAAAAAGAAATCGAAGATTCCAAAGGGAGCGTAGATCGTGGATAGTTTTACCATTGGAATTATTGGTGTGATCGCCCTCATTGTGATGGTCTTTTTGGGAATGCGGGTCTTTTTAGCAGCTGCCTTAGTCGGAACAGTAGGTTTAGTTTCTATTATTGGCTTGGAAGCGGGCCTAGGTATGGCGGGGACGATTCCGCACTCGAAGGCTGTGACTTACACACTTTCCGTATTGCCGATGTTCATTCTCATTGGGTTTCTGGCATTTCACGCAGGCATTACAGAGTCATTGTTTGATGCTGGGCGCAAATGGCTGGGGTGGCTGCCGGGCGGTCTTGCTGTGGCAACTGTCATGGCAGCAACCGGTTTTGCTGCCGTGTCTGGAGCCAGTACCGCTACGGCAGCAGTGTTTGCTCGAACAGCAATTCCCGATATGCTCAAATACGGCTACGACCGTACGCTAGCCGCTGGCGTCGTTGCTGCTGGGGGCACACTGGCGACCTTGATTCCACCCAGCGCAATTTTGGTGATTTATGCCATTATCGTGGAGGAGTCGGTCGGTGCGCTACTCGTAGCTGGATTTCTGCCAGGCATTGTTTCTGCATTGATTTATGTGCTGCTCATCATCATCATGTGCAAACTCAAGCCTAGCCTTGGCAAGCCTTTAACTGGGTTTACATGGGGCGAGCGGGTCAAGTCCTTACCCGGTACTTTCCCCATTTTCTTGGTTGTGCTGATTATTTTCACCGCTATGTATGAGGGTTGGGCAACACCAACAGAGGCAGGTGCACTCGGTGCTGCAGTAGTTTTTGTGATGGCGATGGCAAAGGGTATGAAGTTTGCCAACCTTCGAGAAGCCCTGATGGAAACGGCCAAACTAACCGTGATGATTTTCTCCATCATTTGGGGCGTACTCGTTTTCGTGCGCTTCCTTGGTTTCGCTGGCTTGCCTGATGCTTTTGCAAAATGGGTTGTCGCATTACCCTTTGAGCCACTGTATATCTTGATTGGCATCTTGCTCTTTTACGCTGTACTTGGCATGTTCATGGATGCCATCGGCATGTTGCTATTGACCTTGCCTGTGGTTTACCCAGCCGTGATTGCGCTGGGTTATGACCCAATTTGGTTTGGCATTATCGTAGTGAAAATGGCAGAAATTTGCCTCATCACACCTCCGATTGGGTTGAACTGTTTTGTCGTCAATGGGGTTAGGCCAGACATTCCTCTTAATCAGGTCTTTAAAGGTGTTGGGCCATTCTTCATTGCAGACGTTGTGACGATTGCAGTCTTGATTGCCTTCCCACAAATTGTGACCTGGTTGCCGCGAATGATGAGCATGAGCTAAAAAGGTTTATCCAACCAGATTAGATGCACTATTTAAAATAAACGGTCAGAACGCTTATCAAGCGCCCTGGCCGTTTGTCATATAACTCTTCGTTTTTATCAAGCACTAGCTTTTTGGATAGCGCGACAACCAATGTTGTGCAATGGACGTCCTTGAAGCAATCCAAATACGCGCATCGCCACGAACAAAATTAAGGATGTCCTGCAAGGCCTTCACTCGCCCAGGCCTGCCGATGATTCGCAAGTGAAGGCCGACGGTGAGCATCGACTGAGACTGCCATTTCTCACCCTCATAGAGTAGGCGGTTGAGAGTATCGATCACATAGTTTGAGAAATCGCATCCTCTTACAAAAGCAGGTGATTCACCGAAAAATCGCATGTCGTTTGTATCAAACTGATATGGCAGTACTAAAGCTTTCTGGTTGTCGAGCGCGACCCAATAAGGCAATTCATCGTTATAAGCATCACTGTCATAGAGCAAGCCAAGCTCATTAGCCAAAGCGCGAGTATTGAGGGTGGGAGTTGATTTGCAATGCCATCCCGTGGGCCGTACCCCACAAGCTGCCTCGATAGTATCCAGCGTTTTGAGCATCATGGCACGCTCTTGCTCCCGATCCATTCCGGCCGGAGACTGCCATAACCAACCATGGGCGCACACATCATGTCCGCGAACTACCGCATCCCTCAGCAACTCTGGAGTTCGCTGAGCTGTGCGTCCGCATACGTTCAAGGTGCACTTTACCCCCGCCTCATCTAACTCACGTAATACCCGCCAATAGGCAGTACGTAATCCAAACTCAAAATGAGACTCCCGGCACAAATCTGGCTCAGTCGCCACTTTACTCGTGACCTCGTGTACCGGTTCGTTGGCAGAGTCGCCATCAGCGAGACTTAACTCGGCACCTTCTTCAACATTCAACACAAAACTCAACGCAACACTTGCGCCATGTGGCCAGAGTGCGTGAGGCCGTTGATCGCGATACCCGTACAAATCTCTGCGGTCCATCTCACCTGCTCCTGAAGACTATTTATGTACTTAGGGGTTTGTTATTTATATAACGAAGCAATCTCAGGATCGATACCGGAAAAACTTCGTCCTTTGGGTCGAGCAAAACTTCCACAGCGCTGTTTGGCCGGCTGCATTCTTGCAAGTGTGAGTGCTTGTAGCGCCGCAGCTTGGGCGGGATCTACGACGGGAACCCCAACTGCCGCTGCGACCTGGGGGGCATAGCCTGCAAGTACAGCACCGCACAACACAATCACGTCAGAGCCATCCTGACGGACTAACTGCTCAGATGCAAGAATCAGAGCACGCTCGACTTCCGGATCTGCGTCTGTCACCGTAAACGCACTAGGTACATCTACGGCACGCCATTTCGAGACACGTGAACTCAAGCCATAGCTTGCGGTGAGTTCCTCATACACCGGCACCATCGCTGCACCTAGGGTTAGACAGCCAATTTTTCCACCCAACATACTTGCCGTCAGTAACGCAGCTTCTGCCATACCAACCACAGGTATATCCAGCATCTCTCTAAGTGCTTGCAAACCTGTATCAATTGAGACCCCAAGCATCAAGACATCATGTCCCTTATGGTGAAAAGCTGCCAATCGAAGCATCTCTGCCAAGGCAATAGCGTTCTCTGAACGACTACTAATAATCTCAGGCCCTGACTGCGCGGTAAAGGCATGGATCGTCGCAGCCTCTCCCACAGCCTGCTGCGCGTTTACTTGTATGCGCCGCGTCACATGCTCACTTGTATTTGGATTAATCAGAAGGATTTTCATCTTCACTCAGCAAAAATTGTTGCAAGGTCCACTTCAGAATCGGCCGGCTCAAGATTTAAGCTACCTTCAATATGGGCAAGATGTTCGAGCATCATTTTTTGAGCACCCTCGATATCGCGTTTGGCAATCGCATCTGTAATCAAACTATGCTCATCAGCACGACAACTTGAAGCTGTGGGTGCATCATACAAAAAGATAATCAAACAAGTGAGCGAAGAGAGCTCACGCATCGTTCTGGAGAGTGCCTGATTACCTG
This sequence comes from uncultured Burkholderiaceae bacterium, assembly GCA_963926265.1. Taxonomy (GTDB): domain Bacteria; phylum Pseudomonadota; class Gammaproteobacteria; order Burkholderiales; family Burkholderiaceae_B; genus Zwartia. The sequence continues at coordinate 34,737 of CAWUWN010000005.1, read as the reverse complement.
CCAACTCGGATAACAACATATGGAACTCTCCTGATAAGCGCACAACCATGCGCTTATCTTCGCGCCTACGGGCGTCTTGCTCAAGAGAACAGTGTTGCCGTAAACGCTCTATACGTTCTGGTGTTAGATTCTCTATTAGACGCCTGACTAATTCGGGCTCAATGAGTCGACGGGCCTCAAACACGTGGACGGTCTGTTCGATCGTCGGCCGTGCAACGTACGCACCGCGCTGTGGATACATATCCACCACTTGCTCATGCGCGAGGCGCGCAAGCACCTCCCTTATACGCGCGCGACTAACCTTGAAAATCTCGGCAAGACGCTCCTCGACGAGCTTTGTACCGGGATGCAAACGATGTTCGAGAATCGCCCCATAGATCTTCTCGTAGATCTCATCTTGCGTGTTTTCTCGTTGCAACCGAGCCGATACCTTAGATTGCATAGTTTTCTCTAATCGTACTAATTTTGATCACCGCCCTATTTCCAATCAAACAATTGACCCCAGCCCTTGATGGCAGCTGGATCAGCGCCCACTTTGCGCAGAGCACCCCACACAGTGGTGCTCACGGTATCGAGCAACGGAATCTTAGTGCGCGCCTCAAAGTGGTCCGCGAGTTGTGCAGCCCAAAGATTCGTGCAGTAGGTGACGATTGCCTCAGGTTGCGCCCGAGCCACTTGAAGCAAATCAGCTTCAATCTCCGCAGGCTCAACCAACGCAAAATCAAAGTTCACGGAAATATTACGATGCGTCTCTGCGACAACTTCAATGCCGATCTTTGCGTAATTCGCGACGATCTTTTCCTGTACGTCACTCGTATAGGGTGTCACCAACCCCAAACGCTTCACACCTTTAATCGCCAGCAACTCATTCAAAGCAAGAACGGCTGTCGAAGCACGTATGCCTGTACGCTCAGTAATCCTCTCACACAATACCGTATCTTTTTCAAAGCCCATCCATCCTGCTGACGTGCCACTCCAAGTAATGATGTCAGGATTCGCGTCCGCAAGCAACTCAGCCGCACTTAATATTTTACTATCATTAAACTGCCCAAGTGACTGATCTGAAAGAGCTATTTCTGTCACACTGAATCGACAAAAATGAGCTGTCACTCCCGGCATGAGAGAAACGATTGAACTCGTCAAAGGCTCGAGTGCAGTATTAGAGGACGGGGTCAACACCCCGATCCGTATTGGCTTATTCACGATCACTCCAAATATGTCGACATTGGTGTAAATACTATTGTTGACAATATATTACTTATTTAATATTGGTCAAACTAGATTCTGGCACGACATTTGCTTATGACTAATCAAGCAAATGCTATGCCAGCCACGTAATCGTCCCAAGCAAGACGTGACTCAAGCAAAAAAGGATCAAAAACTATTATGTATGCACTGTTGTTGACAATCGACCGCCCCAACTTGGGGAATAAAGCATTTATGTCTGTTCTCAACGGAAGCTTCCAGCATGTCTGACATACTTGATCTAGTCATTACTAACGCCCGTGTCGCAACCGCCGCTGACACATTTGACGCCAATATCGGCATAAAAGATGGGAAAATTGTTGTTGTGGGTAGTTACTTACCATCTGCCAAGAAAACTATCGATGCCGCGGGCCGAGTCGTGACACCAGGTGGGGTCGATGCGCACTGCCACCTCGACCAACCAATGCCCGCCCCGATTAAGATGGCTGACGACTTCGATACGGGTACGCGTGCGGCCGCCTGTGGCGGCACAACGACTGTCATTCCTTTCGCCGCACAAGCAAAAGGTCAATCACTCCGCGAAGCAGTGCAAGACTACCACCGTCGCTCCGACGGTCTGGCACACGTTGATTACAGTTTTCATCTTATAGTCAGTGATCCCACACCAAGTGTGCTCAACGAAGAACTCCCCGCTTTGATTGCAGAGGGCTACACGTCGTTCAAAATCTACATGACCTATGACGACCTCAAGCTCAACGATGGGCAAATTCTCGATGTGCTGTCTGTTGCCAAGCAACACGGCGCGATGGCGATGATTCATGCTGAAAATGCAGACTGCATCGAATGGCTGACCCGCAGGCTAGAGGCTGCTGGTCAAACTGCGCCACGTTTTCATGCGCGCTCACGGCCCATGCTCGTCGAGCGCGAAGCTACGCATCGCGCAATCGCCCTGTCTGAGTTAGTTGACGTACCTATTCTGATTGTCCACGTATCAGGAAAAGAGGCCGTTGAGCAAATTCGGTGGGCACGCAGCCATGGGTTACAGATTTTTGCTGAAACATGTCCCCAATACTTATTTCTAACCGCTGAGGACTTGGGCGTCGATGATGGTTATATGGGCGCACGATGTATCTGCAGCCCACCTCCTAGGGATAAGAGTAATCAGGAAGTTATTTGGAATGCATTAGGAGATGGTTTGTTTTCAGTTTTTTCCTCCGATCATGCACCTTTTAACTATGACGGCCCAGAAGGTAAAAAACCTGATGGCAAAGAGCAACCGTTTCGTCACATACCCAACGGCATACCCGGAATCGAAACTCGTATGCCTTTGCTGTATTCCGAAGGTGTACTTAACGGCCGACTTTCTTTGAACAAGTTTGTCGAACTGACCTCGACCAATCCTGCAAAAGCTTACGGACTGCACCCACGCAAAGGCACCATCGCACCTGGTGCAGATGCAGACCTTGTTATCTGGGACGAAAAAGAAATCACTATTCAGAACAGTTTGCTGCATCATGCAGTGGATTACACACCCTATGAGGGCATTGAGTTGAAAGCTTGGCCGGGCTTAACACTGAGTAACGGCGAAGTTGTATGGGATGGTAAAAATTTCCTGCCGCGTTTGGGCAAAGGAAAATTCCTTACCTGCGGCAAGCCAACTCTCATGACAACTTCTCGCTAGGGTCCTCGTGATGAGAATTTTATTAATCAATCCCAACATTTCTTCGAGCGTTTCGGAGCTGATCGATATGGAGGCTAAGCGGTCCGCAAGCGCCGATACTGTCATTCAAACTGTCACCGCTTCCTTTGGTGTGGCGTATATTGAAACGCGCTTTGAAGCCCTGATTGGTGCATACGCCGCGGCACAACTTGCGGGCGAGCACTCTGGAAAGTATGACGCTGTTGTGGTCGCCGCTTTTGGCGACCCTGGACTTGCAGGACTGAAAGAAGTCTTGCCCTGTCCAGTCGTAGGTCTGACGCAAGCTGCGCTTGCGAGTGCCTGCCTTCTGGGTAACCGTATCTCTATTGTCGCGATTTCGCGTCGCATCCGAGCCTGGTACCAAGAAACAGTAGATGCCTATGGATTGGGAAGTCGTCTGGTCAGCATCCGCAGTCTTGACGAGCCACTGCCGAACATCGGTTCGGTTCAACAAGACAAAGCGACTAGCCTTCTCGCTACTGCTAACCTATGCGTAAGTGAAGACGGCGCGGATGTCATCATCCTAGCCGGCGCTCCTTTGGCAGGACTCGCGCGCACTTTGTCTGACATGATTCCCGTGCCTGTCGTGGATGGCGTGTCGAGTGCAGTTCGACATGCCGAAACACTGATTCGTTTAAATGCTGGACAAACAATAACAGGCAGCTTCTCCGCTCCACCCAAAAAACCTCACGCAGGACTTCCTGCATCAATCGAAACGTTGCTCGCAAATGGACATCATCGACTTCAATCTCACTTAAAGGACGCAACATGAACAGCAACATCACGGCCGTTAATCGTCTGGCTTACGCAATAGGCACGCTTATTCTATCCGCCACCTGCCTGCAGGCAACGGCTCAGGACAAGTTACAGATCGCAGGCAACTTCGCGACATCACACCCCAGCAGCGTTGCAGTAGAAAAAGTATTTAAAGCTGAGGTTGCGCGCCTGACAAACAACACACTGCAAGTAGATGTCTTTCCAGCGATGCAGTTGGGTGGAGCAAAAGAGAATGTCGATGGTGTCCGCGCGGGAACACTCGGGATGACTTGGGTCGGTGCTGCTTTCATGTCGCGTATTGCTCCAGAGATTGAGGCCGTGAGCCTTCCTTTCGTGTTCAAAAACCGTGAGTCCGCTTACCGCGTGATTGACGGCCCTGTTGGTAAGGCCATCGACAAGAAACTGCTAGACAAGGGATTTGTCGTGCTCGGCTGGATGGAACTTGGGATGCGTCATGTGACAAATAGCAAGGGCCCAATTCAGTCGGTCGATGATTTGAAAGGTATGAAAATTCGCATGCAACCGAACGAAACACATCTTGCTTCTTTTAGGGCTTTGGGCGCGAACCCTGTTGCGATGGACGTTAAAGAGCTGTACTCAGCACTTGAGCAAAAAGTTGTCGATGGCCAAGAAAACCCTTACACAGTTATTAATGCCAACCGGTTCGCCGAAGTGCAAAAATATCTATCGAACTCATCTCATTTTTTTGACTTCATCGTAGTCGTCGCCAGCAAGCGTGTATTCGATAAGATGAGCCTAGCCAATCAAACTGCAGTCAGACAAGCGATGGCAAAGACCGTTGCTTATCAGCGGAGTCTAGCCGCCGAAGACGAACAAAAAGCATTGGCCAATCTAAAAACGAAAATGACCTATACCGAAATCCCCCCTGCAACTTTTGCAAAAATGCGTGAAATGACGGCTCCCGTTGTGGAAAGCGTCAAGAAAAGAGCTGGTGCAGATCTTGTGAATCAGGTTTTGGCCGAGACTTCTAAGTAAACATCAAGTAAGTCAATAGAGAATGCAGATGATCTCAATGCACTACAACACCACAACACCTCTAGGGAAGTGTTTCAAGGGCATCGATATGATCCTCATCGCGACGATCGTCATGATCTTTTGTTTCATGGTCGGCATTGTGTCTGCACAAGTCGCACTTCGCTACGGATTCAACATGTCGATTGACTGGGCGGACGAGTCCGGACGGCTTGCCTTTGTATGGGTTGTTTTTTTATCGATACCAGTTGCAGCAGCACAAGGAGCAAATATCGGCATTGATTTACTTGTTGATAAAGTCTCGCCAAACCTTCAAATGTCCATCAGAAAGTTATCAGCCGGCCTATGCGCCATCCTTTGCTATGCAGTGGCTTGGTCTTGTATAGAACTGTGCAAAGACCAATGGGATGAAAAGATGGCGACTCTTGATATAAGCGTTGCCTACTTCTTTGTTCCGGTCGGTCTTGGCATGTTGATAACGGCTTTGCATCTCACCCGCATTGCGTTTACGGTACAACCGACAAAGCAACTGGGTGAAGCTGAATGAGCGCACTCGTTATTCTTGGCTTTATGGCGATTGCGCTTCTAGGGATTCCCATAGCATTTACCATGGGGCTCAGCGCAGTCTTTGCGATCTGGCTTTCAGGTATTGATTTATCCATCATCCCGCAAAGAATGATGTATTCAGTTAACTCGTTCCCATTGATGGCAATCCCGTTTTTTATGTTGTCAGGGGAGTTAATGATCAAAGCTGGGATTATTGAACGTTTAATCTCATTTGCCAATGCCTTAGTAGGTCGCGTACGCGGTGGACTTGCGCACGTGACGATGCTATCCGGCGCAGGACTGGCTACGGTGTCGGGCACGGCGGTCTCTGACGCCAGCGCACTAGCTGCGATTCTTGTTCCGTCTCTCTCAAAAATATATGACAAAGGTTTTGCAACGGCAATCGTGGCAGCCGCTGCTAATTTGGGGCCCATCATCCCCCCCTCTGCCGCGATGATTGTTTATGCGTTTATGGCAGGCCCCTCTGTGTCGGTCGGTGGCATGTTTATGGCTGGCGTCGTTCCGGGCCTACTGATCACGTTAGGATTCATGGGACTATGCTCATGGATTGCCACGCGTCGGGGCTGGAGTACCACGGGTGAAACATTTCAGTTTGGGCGGCTCTGGAACGAACTAAAGAGATCAGCCATTGTTTTGTTGATGCCATTACTCATTATTGGAGGGATTATTGGTGGCGCCTTCACCGCAACAGAAGGGTCGGCAGTCTCGGTAGTGTATGCATTAATCTTAGGCTTTGGCATTACCCGAACATTAAAACTTTCTGACCTACCAGGCATCATTCTTCGCGCAGCCGTGACAACGGCCGTGGTATGCGTGTTAATTGCCTTCGCATCCGTCATCACTTATTTGATGACAGTCGATCTGATGCCCCAGAAACTCTCAGAGTTACTTTTTTCAATTACGAAAGACCCGATCATTTATTTATTTTTGGTGACGGCGCTACTGTTTGTTGTCGGTATGTTTCTTGAATCGAATTCAGCTTACATCATGCTCGTTCCGCTACTGCACCCCATTGCAATTCAGTACGGTATCGATCCCCTGCACTTCGGATTCCTCTTCGTTCTAAACCTTGTGATTGGCATGCTCACACCTCCTGTGGGCGTCGTACTTTTTGTTGTCTGTGGCGTGACGGGCATCCGCATGCGTGAACTCGTTACGAATATTTGGCCTTTTGTTGCATTGATGTATGTCGTTCTTTTACTTTGTATTTTTTTTCCTGAGATTGTGACAACCTTGCCTCGCGCCATGGGTTATTAACAATCTTCCCTTTCCCTACCGGAGTTCATTATGTCTTTGATAAAACGATATCTCGCCCCACTTGCATTCTGTAGTGTGGTCTTGGCAACACCAACGACCCAAGCTCAAAACATCACCATGAAAGTGATTGGTCAGCCGCTGGCGACTGGCAATATCCAAAAGAATCGCGAACAACCTTTTTTTGAGCAACTTGCTGCCAAAACAGGTCTACCCATTACGGTTGAATACAAACCAATGGATACGCTCGGAATTAAAGACACCGAGCAATTGCGCGTCATGAAGACTGGTCTTTTCGATTTGGTTTCATTGCGCTTCTCGCAAAACTCGCGAGATGAACCCTCCCTGATCGGACTCGACCTAGTTGGTGGCAGCCCGGACTACGCCACAAGTCGAAAAGCAGCAGATGCATGGACGCCAACATTAGACGCACGACTACAAAAGCAGTTCGGCATTAAGCTGCTAGGTCATTGGCCCTTTGGCCCACAAATGCTTTTTTGTAAAAAGCCAATCACTCAGCTGGCTGATGTCAAAGGCCTGAAAGTTCGCGTAACCGACCAAATCATGGCAAAATTCTTGCAATCCCTCGGCGCAACTCCGGTGCCTATGGGTTTTAGCGAGGTGCATCAAGCACTGTCTTTAGGTGTCGTCGACTGTGCTGTAACAGGACCAAGTTCGGCAAACTCTGCGTCATGGACAGAAATTGTCACTCACCAGTTACCGCTTGGATTCCAGATGGGTTTCAACGGCTATGCTATTTCGCTCAAGACTTGGAACAAGCTGAAGCCCGATCAACAAGCGAAGCTGCAAGCTGCATTTACTGACCTCACTAATGATATCTGGAAATATTCAGAAGAGCTTTATAACGATGCGCTGCGCTGTAACGAAGGGAAAGATCCTTGCACAACAGGAAAGAAGTTCAAAGTGATTACATCACCGGTATCTGCATCCGATATCAAATTGGTGGGAAATGTAGTCAATCAGCTTTCATTCCCAGCTTGGGCACCCGTCTGCGACAAGACGAATCCGACCTGTTCAGCAGACTGGAAAAAAACTGTAGGCCCTATCCTCGGTGTTAAATAGAGATTAAGCATGAAAAAACGGCTAGAAAGCATCTTGAGCATCTTGTTTGGCGCAATTTTTGGACTATTGGTGATCGTCATAACCGTTGAAACCATTGTCCGAAAAGTTTTTAACGTTTCATTACAAGGTGCTGATGAGCTGGGAGGCTATGCGTTGGCTGTTGGCTCAACGCTCGCTTTCAGTCTAGCCGTTTTTGGCCGAAATCATATCCGCGTGGATGTCTTGCATGAACGCTACCCTCCCAGACTACAAGCCTGGATGAATTGGTTTGCCGCGTTAAGCATAGCTGTATTTGCCATATTTTTATGCTTCGTGACGATTAATGTCTTGCTAGACTCCATCAGTTACAGCAGCACCGCACAAACACCGTGGGCGACTCCACTTATCTATCCGCAGGCGGTTTGGTACGCAGGTCTCGTTATTTTTGCAGGAGTGTCTCTTGCTTGGGCGTTGCGAGCGACGTATCTTTTATTTACGGGACAAATCATCACGATCAACGAGGAATTCCCCCCAAAGAGTGCCAAAGAAGAGCTCAAAGAAGAGCTTGACGATTTAGCTCAGCGCTCAAATATTTCTGAAATTACGAGTAAGACATGAGCCCAAGCATCATTATCATTGCATTTTTTATCATGGTCTTCATGATGGTCGCCGGCGTGCCTATTGCAGTCTCGATGGCACTTGTCGGCATTGTTGGGGGTGTGGCCGTTTATGGCATGCCCTATATGAATTCGATTGCACCCGTCCTCTGGGGCGTTCAAAATGAGAATCTACTGACCTCGATTCCAATGTTCATTTTGCTTGGCGAACTCTTGCTGCGATCCGGAATCGCAGATCGAATGTACCTCGCACTCTCTGCTTGGTTTGGCCGACTACCTGGTGGATTACTCCACACGAATATTGGTAGTTGTGCTTTATTTTCAGCGACCTCAGGGTCATCGGTCGCCACCGCTGCAACAATCTCAACTGTTGCCCTGCCTTCATTGCTTAAGCGCGGCTATCCAATGAGAGCCTCTCTAGGCTCAATTGCTGCAGGTGGAACCCTTGGAATATTAATTCCTCCTAGTGTGAACATGATCATTTACGGATCACTCACCAGTAATTCAATTGGCAAACTATTTATAGCTGGCATTATTCCGGGCTTGCTTCTTACGGGCTCGTTTATGCTCTATATCGCTATCACCAGCCTGCTGAGTGGTAACGCCATGAGAGAAGAAAAGGTTTCTTTCCAGGACAAATTAAAAGTCTCTGTGCATCTAATTCCGCCGATCATAGTTTTCGGTGTGGTGATGGGCAGCCTTTACTTCGGAATCGCTACAGCCACTGAAAGCGCAGCCCTTGGCGTCAGCACAGTCGTGTTATTTGTGTTGAAGTCGGGTCGGCTCAATTGGGCTCTACTGCGAGGATGCTTTATTTCAACTGCACGTGTATCGGGCATGATCTTGCTCATTATTGCTGCCGCATTTATTTTGAATTTGACTATTAGCTTGACTGGGGTGGCCGACGTCATGACCAAGTGGGTCACCGGTTTAGGGCTCTCCCAGACTGCGCTCATTCTAGGTCTGATCGTATTCTATCTGCTACTCGGTATGTTTATGGATGTGCTTTCGATGATGGTGGCCACCATTCCAATCACCTACCCTATCGCCATCGCGCTGGGCATTGATCCAATTTGGTTTGGTATTTTCGTCATTTTAATGTGCGAATTAGGCCTCATCACGCCACCGGTTGGCATGAACCTATTCGTGGTGCACGGGATACGACCTGACAAAGGCGGTATCGAAGACGTGATGTGGGGTGCACTCCCTTATGCAATCATCATCATTCTGTTTACTATGCTCCTAATGATCTTCCCAGAAATCGTGACGTGGTTACCCAACAAGATGTAATTGAACTTTTATTCATTCCAGAGCGCAGGTTTGGCTTGATCGCCCAATATGTTCTCAACATGCTTGGCCATCTGCAACACGAGTGGATCCTGATACCTCGCTCCGACGATTTGTAGCCCGACTGGTAGCCCGCGGGCAAGCCCAACGGGTACGGTGCAGGCCGGTGCCTGACAGTAATTAAAGAGAGGAGTATAGACTGCATGACCTCTGGGCCCTGCCTCACGTCCGCTAATCATCTTGGGGCCGAGCTCATCGACTAGCCAAGATACCGTGGGTGTTGTTGGGCAGAGCAGTAAATCAAATTTCTCGAAAAAATTTGCATACGCCGCATAGATATGCTCACGCAAAATTAAAACCTCAGCGATTTCAACTGCAGAGTAGGTTCTTCCTAAGACGATTTGCGCAGCAATATCAGGATCTATTTGTGAGGGATCTTCATCATAGGCTTTACCGTGAAGCGCAGCTAAGCCTGCCTGCTGGAGTTTGAGCAAGGGGTAGGCATGCACACCTTGCGGCCATGCTGGGTCTGCCAACTCCACCTGATATCCATCCTTTTCAAGAGCGTTGACTGCATGTTCTACGACTGCCCTGACATCCTCGTCGATCGCAAAGTGACATCCTAGATCATGGCTATAGGCTATCCGCAACTTTCTTGAGGGTGCTTCGCTGAGATTGCTCTGAGTCTCTGCACTGTTGTGCAATTGTGAGCCCCAATCGCTGTGTTTGAATTGCACTAAGTGCTTCCACATCAGTGCAGCATCATCCACTGTTCTCGCAATTTGTCCATTCACCGATAAGCCAAAATTTGGTTCATCGAACCCAGGACCACAAGGGACGAGTCCAAACGTAGGCTTCATTCCAACGAGTCCGCAGTGCGCAGCGGGACGACGAATCGAACCACCCGCATCGGTACAGAGAGCAAGTGCGCCAACACCTGCAGCCATTGCACTGACTGCACCTCCCGAAGAACCACCCGGCGTGCACCCTAAGTTCCACGGGGAGCGGGTTTGACCATACACCAAATTGTTGGAGACTCCTTTGCACGCAAACTCTGAGCAGTTTGTGATACCAATAATTACTGCGCCTAACTCTTTGAGCCTTGCGACAGCCCAGGCATCTTGAGGCGCAACAAAATCTTTGAACAAAAGTGATCCTTGGGTAATCGTCTGTCCTTTTACCCAAATATTGTCCTTAACTGTGATGGGTACACCAGCTAGGGGCTGTTTCTCTCCAGCCGCAATTCGTCTGTCAACAGCCTGAGCTTGATCAAGTGTCCATTCATCATTGTGTTGGACGACAGCATTTAACTTGGGGTTGACCTGGTGCAGTCGCTCTAACACGCTGCGCGCAACTTCCATGGCACTGACGGTTTTGTTGTTTGTTTGTACAGCGATATCGCTAGCCGTTAGTTGCCAGAGCTTACTCATAGGGTGAGCCTTTTTTACAAATGAATAGATACTTAGACCGTGAAGCTTATAAGGGAAAAATTACTGACGCTTAAGCTCGTTACATTCAGCAACCGTACTCTTTCCATTTGCGCTAATCGTATGGGTGTAACAAGAGTCCATTAAATTATTACCAATCATCTGAAATGCACGTGCTCCATCGGAGTCACTCATCACGCCACTTTTCATGTCTGAGCGCAAGGCGCCAACGAAGGTATCTTTAGCGCCATTCTTTGAGAATCGGTAACCTGAAAAGTTCTGCCCCTGCTGTTTATCAATGATGAAAGTAAATTCTGTCTTCGTAAAACGAACCTCTTGAGGATCCTTTGTATTGTGATGCGGATTCACTCCAAGTACTGCTACATTTGCCACGCCAACCCATGTTCCTATCATGCTTGTGGTGTCGGCTGAAAAAGCTGGCGCAGTTAATAAAAAAGAAAATATGAAGAGAGCAGGTAGTTTGAGTTTGTGCATTTGGTTAATTCCTTTTAAATTGTGAGCATATATAAAGGTGGTGGTTTAAAGGCTTCATCATATTCACTGATTAGATGTTTATTAACGCTCCGCTATAAGACCTGCATGAAAAAAGGTCATTCTCAATACATAGGACTCGTCCAGCCTCTTCGCAGCACAATCCAACGCGTCACCAACATGCCAATCACCGTGACACCTATCGCTAGTTGCACCATGATAGGATTGTGCGGTGGGTGATCGATCAAATACATGAGTGCCAATGACAAAAACAAGGCCCATCCCAATAGCAACTCAATATGAATGCGGCCGCGAATAGTGGCAATATTGTGATTGCCGCGCAAGATCTCCCGCAAAATGCCACCGCCACTCCCCGTTAATGCGGCCGCAAATGGGCCCCACAACCAAAGAGGCTCGGCCCGCATATCCATCGCAATCAGAACACCCACAACCGTGAAACTGGCTAATCCGATCGACTCAAGAAAAATGAACAATGGACTATGTGCGATCTCAAAGGTATTCACTTTATTTTGAACGTCTTTCGTCAGCCGCGGAACCACCAGCTTGTAAAAAATCCAGCCTAGAAAAACCGCGATCAGCACCACACCAATGGCAGCAGAGTCACGCGAGATGCTAGGTGGCGAGACCCCTAACACTAGGTCTCTAATGAGGCCACCACCCACACCAGGTGCAGCAGCCAGCAAGATCGCACCCATCACGCTATAGCCCTCGCGGTTAGCGATCACAATACCGGTGAGCGACATCGCCAAGACCCCAAGCACAAACAACGCATTAATCCCCATATGGCGTGTTACAAACGATAACAGTGCTGGGTAGTATTCAGCGCGCACGATACGCGAGGCGTGTCCACTATCCTTAAGCGCTTTTAGGCTTGTGTTGAATGCCTCGACCTCGGGTGAGGTGACTGTGGCCCTGGAAAACATCACATGCGAGTAAGCATGAACGCTTTTCAATGGCTCCATATGTAAAAGTCGCGATAAATGGGCGTCGCGTTGCATCACCACGGCCCCATCGAGCATATTGGCCACATACCAATCAACGTCCCGATTGGTCACACCCCTTAGCGCCTGGTGCTCGCTGCCAAATTCGACTCGCCTTACGTCAGCGTTATCGATAATTGTCTGTATGGCGCCAGGATAGGCGTAGCCTTTAATCAATCCTATCTTCAGAGCCCCGCGTTCAGTGTCCTTCAGTAAAGCCTCCAACGTGGGTGCCCTGCCACTGGATGGTGTTTGCGACATATGATCGCGTCGTGTAAATGTCGCATAGGTTGTATCAAAGTAGGGGATGGAAAAATACGCGAATGCTTCGCGTTGTGACGTTTTTGTTGCTTGTGCAAGTGCGTCGATTTTCCCGCTTTTTAAATCAGCGAGCAATTTCGCCCAAGTCCCCGGCACCCATTCGACACGCCAGCCTAATTGACCTGTGACCGCATTGATCATATAAAAGTCCATGCCGCCTTGCGTATAGGTATTTGCACCGTGCCCCGGTACTATCGATGGCAATGGAGACGTATTGTCCCACCCTACTCTAAGTACTCTTCCATCGCGTGTCTCAATGGTTGGCACACTCGAGTGCCAATTCACATAACTCGAAGCCAATACAGCCATCATCGCTGTACAAGCCAAGATGAACAGGTAGCGCTTAAATGCGTGCTTCATGAAAGAAGTAACAGTGTTCGACTGCGAATGATTTTCATTAAGTGCATGTTCGTACCAGACTCCAAAGTTAAAACACCGCGCATTAACGCAGCATAAAAGACATGGTTTATACCGTACAGTTTTGGTTACTGGAGTTGCAGTCAGTAGAATTTACTGGGGCAAGGTTGCCAAGCATATCCAACGCCACAGCTCCAAGCGTTCCGAATTTCTTGTCCATATTAAGAGGATGCACCTGCGCGGGCATTTGGCTAGCTATCATGAACTTGCATGCAGCGCGCTCGGGGTTACGGACATGATGCACATATGCGTTCGCCCACGCTCCACCATGAATCACAAGCACTGCTTTTATGCATCCCCCCCCCTTGCTACGAAAGATCAAACAGCGGAAATATCTAATTATTGGTCGCCGCCTGGGCTCTGATCTCGTCTATTGTCACTCTAAGCGTGATCTCGAACAATATTAAACCATTGGGCACTCAAGTCAATAGCGCCGCCTTTTTGGAGTGCGACATGCGCCATCAGAACAGTGGATGGAGCCATCAGGACTTGATCTTAAAACAAGGAATTTAGTACTAGCCTAACTCGAAGGATGTGATGCCAAATATTCTGTTGTGATCGATCGTAGGAGAGAGGCCATGATACATGCGCACAGTTTCAAAAACCTTAGAAAGCCCCCGTTTTTCTACCCAAGAAATAGCAGTGGCATTACTACCTGAAACATCGATAAAGAATGGTTCTTCCAAGGGCATATTTAATTGTAATGCCTCGAGAAGCCTCTCAGCAATTTGAGGAAGATTTGCGAACAGCGGACCTATCTTCCAGCCTACTCTACAAGGCCGCGCAACACCATAACCAATGATCTGATTTTGCCGCATCACAGCAAGTGCAATAGTACCGGGCTGACTAATCCAAGCGCTTAAAAATTCTGTACGGGGCTCTGGAAAGCACTGGCGATCATAGGCCGCAAGATCAGAGAGTGCTACCTCACAGAGCGGAACAATCCGGGCATCATCTGTTGCGCTGGGTTCCTCATGCACCACTACACCCTCAAATCGTATGTTGCAGTGTGCTAATTTGAAACCAGAATGGCGATACTTATCTTGCTGAGCTAGAACGCCATCTAGACCGATAACCCTATCCTTTAGTCTTGCCATTGCAGCCTTCCACAAGGCAAAGCCAAACCCTTGTCCACGGAATTCTGTTTTAACGATGTAAAAACCTATAAAGCCAAAACCAGCACCATATCGAACTGCAGAAATAGCCGCGATGGGTAAACCATCAAGCACCCCCATAAGAAATCCCTCTGGGTCAGCTGCTCTAAAAGGTTCAGAATCACACAGTCCGGGATTCCAGCCTTCTTGTGCGGCCCAGAGAATCGCTAAGTCAAGGTCGTCCATCGTCATGCTACGAATGACGAACGGATGCTCCTGATGTTTTATGAGATTAGTCTCATCCATAATCACTCAACTCGCATGAAATAGAATTTTTTTCACGCACATAGGGCTTGCAGAGTCACTAAAAAATTAAGTGGCTGGCTTGCTCTATTCACTCAAAATATTTTCATTCGGTAAGCTCAGGTCGATAGCGCTATGAAATTACTTTGCTCATATCACCTTGGATTAGCACAGGTCTTACCAAGATTAGCCTTAATAATTTCTAGATCCGCATTATTAGTGATGCCATCAAAATTAAAGTCGTACCAAGTTGATCCATTCTTAGCTTTAGCTGCCCAGGTACGGTATCCCTCTACATCATTTTGATCAACCCTGCCATCAAAGTTCCCGTCGCCTGGACAGCTCTCAGGTGTCGCTTTAGCGTTAATCATGCGCATTAATTCAGCAGAAAGAGAATCGTAGGCTACCTTGTCAGCACCACTTAAGGAATTAATGTCTAAATTATTAGCTATACCGTCAAATTGATAGATTGCTCCATTGGGCAAATAAACTACGCCTGGCGGCCTATCAATTGCAGGTATTGGAGTTGCTTCATTAATCTTATAGAATTCTGCAACGGGAGAGGGATTTTTACAAGCTGCAATTTGAGCATCGCTAGATCCGGAATATACCTTAGTGGTTATTTGATTGAGCTTATAACTTGAATTTCTGACCGAGTATTGCTCAATTGGGATCATTGTGGGCGGGCTAGCACCTGTTTTTTCGACAATAAACTTCGCAGCCCCACAACAATCATGAATCGGGGTTATGGAGTCTGGCCCGTACCAAACCCCCCCTTGCATAACGCAAGAGGCTTTGCCAGGAATAATTTCCGTACAAACATTAACCCCAGCTAGCACGCAAGCCCCTTGAACATTTTCTATGACAGTTGTGGATCGAAGATTGTCAGCGCCATAGGTAAAGTTAAACTCACGAATAGAAGTCTGATTGGGATTTGTCAAATACGACAGCATTGGATACGAGTCAACTGCTCTATTTTCTGGAACATAATCTCTGACCTTAAGGCCAGCTAACTCACCAAATAATTCATAAAGGTCAGTTGCGTTAATCATCGCATTCACTTTTCTACCAGGGTCAACGACCATAGGACCGGCAATAACCAACGGAACCCAAACACCAGATTGATTGACATACCCTTTTGAGTGCAGCGGTGCAAAAGGTAGATTTACAGTATTGAAATAACTGCCATTGTCGCTAGTAAATACAATGACCGTATTTGATTTTGTGGGATCGTAGTTAATTGAACCATCTGCGTTTCTAGTAGCGATGCCCGTATCAACTAAGACGCGCCCAATTTCAGTATCCATGGCTTCAACCATCTGCCTCATGATGGTCTTAATTCCGAGAGTTTGCCCACAGTTAATTCCATTAACGGTATCAACTGATGAAATTAAGGATGATGGTGGTGGCTGAAATGGCGCGTGAGCAGCAGCAAAAGATAAAGTTGCCATCCATGGAGTTCCACCTTTTTGAGCATTAATCCAATTAATAGTTGCATTAGACTCAATCACTGATCTAAATCCACGGCTTTTGCCTGAAGGATCGTTAGGGGCCGCAGTAACAGGATTTTCAACGCCAAGGAAATTTTCCACCAAGGTGCCCGCATAATGAGCATTTTGTGAAGCAAACCCAGATGCAATGTTGGTTGGCGTAGAGATCTTACAGGACTGATTAGGATCGAAAATACCGCCCTGTTGAAGACAAGTTCTACCGGGACCTTGAGTGCCGGTAGAAGCAATATTCATTTCAGCACAAGAACCTGCGACCGTGTAACACGCGCCGGTATCTGCACCGTTTGTGCTGTCTTGAGCAACAGTTGGCACCCAACCACAAGCATAAGGGCCTTGACCATTAGCAGAATTAGTAACTAAAACATTTCCAGCGGTAGTATCGATAGGATAGGGTGCGGCCTCAACCCACCCCTGAAAATAATCCCAACCCAACTGGGACATTGCGGTATTTCCCAAAGGCGCATTGCTCTGAAGTCCATCAATCGCATATCCAGTTAAATGAGACTTACCAATCAAAGCACTTTTATATCCTGCATTACGAAGTATTCGAGGAGTCGTAACTTCATCTGGATTCATTGACGAATTGGCTAAATCAATTGGAATAATTGCACTGTTAATGGATGTACGAGTAGGGTAGCGACCACTAAAATACATTGCCCTAGTTGGCGAACACTCAGGTGCTGACCAAGTATTTGTAAAGGTAACGCCCTTGGCAACCAAGGTGTCAATCACCGGTGTGCTAGCAGGATTAGCGCCACCGTACCCCGCATACTTCATTTGATCAATACCAACATCATCCATGATGACAAATAAAATATTCGGCTTTGCCGAAGTGCTAACGTCACCACCATCACTGCAGCCAATCAATACCAGCGAAAGCCCGAAACATATAAGCGCAACAAATGGGCTTCTTTTTTTTATATCGAATATTCTTGATTTCATTTGGCGTATACCCTATAAAAAACAATTTCTTATAATTTTTAGTATTAACCATACACAAAAAAATAGGTCACTCTCCTTTAAAAACCAACTTTTAACCGCGCTCCTTTTGGAAGAAATAGAGCAACGCCTATTACAGAGCCACAGGAATGAGTTAATTGATTGAATGCCTTTCACACCACTGATAAAAAAAATCCCTCATTTTAAGGTTTTTATAATCTGTTCCTTTTACCTAAAACACACAACTGCAGCAATTTTTAAGCGCTTGTAAGCCGTCGACACCGTCAAGATCCACACTGATTTGTTGTAAACTATGCCAACAGATTCGTACGTTTCATTCAAGCCTTAACTAGCATCAACCTTGGTATATTTAAACTTATGAGCACCCTCATGCGCACGATTGGCATTATCTTAATCATTTTGCTCAACGCGTGTGCACTCCCACCTGAGGGAAGAACCCTGACCTCGAAATCAACGAACAAGCAGACATCGCAAAATACTGTCGTTGATCTCAGCTACAAAATCAAAGGGCTGTGTGGACAACCAGAATATACTGCGTACTTTGCTAGGACCTTTTGCACACCAAGTGACATAGACCTTGCAATGATGTCGGATAAAACCAAAATAAACCCGCAACAAAAAATAGCCCTAAATGCCTGGTCTCTAACGTACGACAGGCTTGCAACTGAACTGAACGAGGCACTGTTTCTCATATCGCCTGCTAACAAACAGATGGCCGAATACAACAAAACAGTTGCTTTTCCAGCGGCCGAAAAAAATCGCATGGATCTATATCGGGGAAATATTTCATGGGGTGTTTACAACCGAAATCGCAAAAAGATTTATGATGGCATCGCAACTGAAGCCGAACGCTTTGCAAAATAAAAAAATTTAAGTCTCAAGTATTGTGCTTATCACTCTTTCAAGAATAAATACGCAT
The DNA here is from genome assembly GCA_963926265.1 of uncultured Burkholderiaceae bacterium. Lineage (GTDB taxonomy): Bacteria > Pseudomonadota > Gammaproteobacteria > Burkholderiales > Burkholderiaceae_B > Zwartia. The sequence continues at coordinate 16,830 of CAWUWN010000005.1, read as the reverse complement.
GCAAATAAACTCAAAAACGGGCCAAAAGGTATCTGATTTTTAAGAGTCAAATGCTTAAATCGAATCAGAAAAAGTCCAACGATAAGGCCAAGAATCGCAGCAAAACTCAAGATCGGAAAGATTGTCTGCCATCCCAAAATAGCTCCAATCGCCGCCAACAATTTTGCATCACCCTGTCCGATACCATGTTGTTTTTTTAATTTGAAATAACATTCATCGACTAAACGTATCAATCCATAACCGATCAGGATTCCGAGCCAAGAATCTGTACTGGAACAAAAGTAATTTTCACTAAATGAATTAAAAATCACACCGCTTGCTATGAGTGGCAAGGTGATCCAGTCAGGAAGTATGAACACTTTTAAATCGATGCACGATGCCCAAATAAACAAAACGATACAAACGGTGGCATAGATAAACATTTGATACATCTATTCCTATTTTTAAAACGGTTTGCTCATCATTGAAATTTGATATTGATTGCCTTGGAAAACAATCTCAACACTATCTTCCCCCATGCTCTTTAAAAAATACCCATTATCAAAAGTTTCTCCGACAGCAATCGCACCACTATTTCTGCCATCAACTTCAAAAATGGCAAACCCGCTCTGGGATGTGTCATTTCTAATCAAGCCCGTAAGCTGGACTTTAGATAAACCAATATTTTTATGACCAAATAACTTTGCAGCTCGTTGAACGTCATGAATCTGATAAACATTTACAGGTTGTTCAAATTTATCAGCCTGAGGCAGGCGTTGAATTGCTAAATAGATATAGGCTAAGGTCATGACAATAAAAAAAACCATGGCATTTCGAATGAAATTTACAATCCACAACGGCTTAATCTGTTGTAATAACATACCCAATCGTCGAGTACGATAAACATCGTGACCCTTTTTATTAGACGACCAATAGCCTGCCACAGTATGCTCTAACTTCGACCAGTCAACAGAGCGCTCAGATGTCAAAAAAACTCTGATGCGTTGCATGAGTTGAACAAGCGACTTTTTATAACTAGAAATTTTTTGCATAAAGGGTCAAGTGTGTATGAAGTAACTACAGGAATGATTTTATCCCCTTCTACCATCTTTTTGTGTGCACTGGAATTCAAGCGAAATGAGCCTAATCAATATTTCTATCAACAAGCTTAAAACTCAATGCGCAGAGACTCGCTCTCAGCTCGGCTTTACCTTAATCGAAGTAATGGTAGTGATCGCCATCATCGGAATCATGGCAACTTTAATCGTGCCGCAGATTATGAGCAAGCCTGATGAAGCGCGTGTGATTGCTGCCAAACAAGACATCAATTCTATTGTCCAAGCGCTCAAGCTTTATCGTCTGGATATCGGTCGTTATCCCACCACCGAACAGGGTCTTACCGCACTGGTTGCAAAGCCAACCAGTGCGCCAATTCCCCAAAATTGGAAACAAAACGGCTATGTCGACCGCTTACCAAAAGATCCTTGGGGATTCTCCTATCAATACTTAAATCCAGGCACCAGAGGAGAAATTGATGTCTTTAGCCTCGGAGCAGACAATAAGCTTGGAGGTACCGGTTTTGACGCCGATCTCGGTAATTGGTAATAAAAAAAAACAAGCTGGCTTTTCACTGATTGAGGTACTTATAGTTTTATTGATCATCAGTATTACGTTTGGTATGGTGTCTGTATCTTTTTTCAACACTCAACAAACACAATGGAAAGATATAAATCGCAGACTAATAGCGAGTCTGAATCATGGTAAAGACGAAACAACACTGTCGGGAGCTCCGATTATGTTTCAAATCGATGGTAAAGGCTGGCGATTTTTAGCGCCAAACCTGCAAGAAGAATATTATATTCTCGGCGATGCGCTAACGCCCTATTCTTGGACGACGCAAACAAACGTTAATGGTACAACTCAATTCCATTTAGACGATGCTGTCTTCACGCCTTCCGTGGTATTTCAGATTACTCAAGATACATTATCAGCTACGATTTATCGCCGTAGGGATGGCTATTTTGAAATTCAATAAGAATCGTGCTGTCAAAAAAAGAAATAGCTTTAAGCAGCACGGTTTCTCTTTAATAGAAGTCTTGATTGGACTTTCTATATTAGCAATCGTCCTCACGGTAAGTGTTAAGGCATTAACTCAAAGCGTTCAAACTCAAACGATAATTCAACAACAGTATCTGGCAATGTTATCGGCCAATGATACGTTGAACAAACTTTACTTACAAAAAGTATGGCCTGAATATGAAACTTACAAAACAAACTGTTCGCAACTGAATGTACCTTTAGTTTGTATCCGCTCTACCTTTCCTACACCAAATCCTTTTTTTAGGCAGGTCGTCATTGAGGTATTTCTCGCAAGCCCAACTGACCCCACCGCAGCACAAGATCAGCGACTAGCCAAACTCACAACAATTGTCTTCAATTATTTGGCTTCAACTCTATGAGGAACAATCAAGGCTTCTCCTTAATTGAAACCATGGTAGCGCTGCTGATTTTAGGAATCCTAGGAGTCATGGCCAGCCAAGGGCTGGATGGCGCATTTCGGGTGAAAGATAACATAGAAGGAAAAATTAAAGATCGTGAAACCTTAATGGTTATGCTGAAACACCTTCAAAACGACTGTGAGGCAATGGTTAAAAATACCGATGGAAAATTACTGCCTATTTTTATTCAAGGAAATAAATATACTTGGATAATGCGAAACTATTCCTCGGTTCAGGCTAATGGTTGGCAATTTGTCGGCTACACATTAGAAGAAAATACTCTTAAAAGATATACCACCCTACCCTTTAGCAATAAGCAAGATGCTGTGCACGTTCTCGAAGCGCTGTCAAAAGATCCAGACTTAGGTCTACCGTCCACTCAACTTTCATATCAATTGCCTCATGTCGTACGACAAAAGCTTGAACCTTACTGGAGTTCGGACACGAAGAGCTCTGCTTTAGGTCTGCAAATTTCACTATCACTTATGGGCAATCAAAACCCACTGACAAGTTCTTGTATAGCAGAAGGAAAAATATAAATGCGTGATACACGCTCACAGGCACAAAAAGGATCAGCTACGATTATTGCTTTAATTGTTGTCAGTCTCGTTGCGATCTGCATCACAAGTCTAAGCTGGCAACAAGATTTTGAAATTAGAAAGACACACATTTATAAAGAAAATACTCAGGTGTCTTGGTTGCAACGATCTCTCATTGATGTTGTGAGATTAATCTTAACAATTGATTTAATGAATCGTCAGGCAGTCGATCACTTGGGCGAAATTTGGGCGTTACCTATCGAAGACAGTCGTATTGAAGATTATATTAAAAATCAAGATCTGCCAGAAGAATTAAAAAAAATCCAATTTAGCGGCTCGATTCAAGATGCACAAGCACTTTTCAATATTGCCAATTTATGGAATGCAAACACAAGCACTATCAATCTAGAAGGTATTCAAACCTATGCTAACTTACTAGGGCAACTCGGGCTTAACAGGAATCTAGCCGATCAAACTGCGCAATATATTCTAGCCAACAACAGTCGGCTTCAATACCTCGATGAGCTGATCAATGTTCCAGGCTACAGCCGCGATACAATCAAAAGAATTCGTCCATTTACGATAGTTTTACCTGAACCCACTGCGATCAACATAAACACCACGTCTATCGAAGTTTTGTTAGCGCTATGGCCAAGCTTCTCTAAAACTGACGCTGAGCGATTGATTCAGCTTCGAGTGAGTATGCCATTAAAAAATTACAATGATATCGCTCAGTTGCTCACAAAGATTCAACCAAACAAAACACTAGATACACTCAGCTCTGTTGGTGTCAAATCAGACTATTGGTTGGCAAATACCAATATGCTCATCGAAAAGCGCAATATTAATATCCAAACTCTTATTAAAAGATTTACCACTCGACAGTCTGATAATAACTACACTGCGATTTTATGGAGCAAGCAAAAAATCGTTCAAGTGAAATAATATTTTGGCATAAGCCAGCAAATTAACGAATACCGTTATTCATCTCTAAAATCGGCTGCATCACGGCCATCACAATGGTGAGTACAAAGCCCCCCATCAATAAGATCAACACGGGCTCAAGTAGATTGGTAAAAATTTTGGTTTTGTTTTCGGCTTCGACTTCTGCGTTTTCTGCGGCATAAGCCAACATTTCCGCTAACTGTCCGCTTGCCTCACCCGAGCGGATTAAGTGCACGAGGATTGGCGAAAATATTCCTTGGTTCGCAATAGCCTTGGCCAGCGAGGTGCCTTCAGCGAGGCGCGCCTCAGCCATCCCAATTGTTTCTTTGAGTACCAAGTTAGAAAGCGTATTTTTTGAATGATGAAGCGCCGAGAGTATTGGAACATTAGCACCCACAAGTAAGGCCATTGTTCCAGCGAATCTCGCCGTTTCAAACTCAAGCAGTAATTGCCCCACAATAGGGATTTTTAAATACAACGCGTCGCAGCGGTATCGGAACTCTTGTCGACGAGACATGTATTTAAAGAGCAGCGCACTGAGCAAGCCTGCTAATAAAAGCGTTAAGCCCCACTGAGTTAGAAAATTAGACAACGCCATCACAACTTGAGTGATGGCTGGTAATTTTTGTTTTGTCGATTCAAAAACACGAACAATTTGCGGCACCACATAGGTCATTAAAAAGATAATGACAAAAAAGGACACACTCATTAGCGTCGCGGGATAGACCAAAGCTCCTAATGCTTTTTGCTTGAGGGCTTCTCTCTTTTCTAAAAAAATAGCCAACTGTGTCAGCACTTGAGCCATTTGGCCTGATTGTTCTGACGCAGCAACTATACCTTGATAAAACGCACCGAAGGATTGGGGATGGTTGGCAAGTGCCTGAGACAGAGGCATACCAGAACGGATATCAGCCAAGATTGAATCAAGCACTTTACGCGTGTGCTTTTTGATACCAGAATCTTCGGAAAGCACGGTGATACTGTCTTCGATCGAGATTCCAGCTTTGACCAGAAGAGCCAACTGTTTTGACAAAATAGACAGGTCTTTTGCGGAGATCGATTTGTGATTAGAAAATAAGCTGCGCTCTTTGACTGCTGCTTGCGCGAGTACCACATCGGTAATCGAGATAGGCACCAACTCTTTGTTTAACAAGAGCTGTCTGACCGCACGCACGCTTTCACCTTCAACAGTACCGCGTTCTGTTTTGCCAGCATAGGTCACGGCTTCAAACTGGAATAATGGCATGTTAAGCGTCCAGGTGATCCGTACCGGTCACGCGCCTCACTTCCGCAGGGGTCGTCATGTTGGCGCTGACCCACCTCTCGCTATCCTGCTTTAACGAGCGCATCCCACTGTCCAAGGCTTTTTGTCGTATTTGTGCTTCTGAAGCACTTTGGTGGATTAACTCTTTTAGTTCTGGAGACGTTGACATCAACTCGTAAATGCCAGCGCGACCTTTAAAGCCAGATTGCGTACAGTCTGGACAGCCCTGACCTTGGCAGGCTGGACAGCTCAAGCGTATGAGACGCTGACCCAGAACACCTAGCAACGAAGAGGACAACAAAAACGGTTCGATGCCCATATCGATTAAGCGAGTGACCGCAGATGGGGCGTCGTTGGTGTGAAGCGTCGCCAGCACCAGATGCCCCGTGAGAGAAGCCTGAACAGCAATTTGTGCCGTTTCTAAATCGCGGATTTCACCGATCATGACAATATCAGGATCTTGACGCAGGATTGCACGTAGCGCCCTCGCAAAATTCATTTCAATGCGCGAATTTACCTGTGTTTGTCCGACACCCTCCAGATTGTATTCAATGGGGTCTTCGACAGTCATAATATTGGTGACTTGCGAGCGCAAGGTTAAAAGCGCGCTATAGAGCGTGGTGGTTTTTCCACTACCCGTGGGACCCGTCACCAGCACAATCCCATAAGGCTTATTAATCAGTTCTAAAAAACTTTTTTCTGTATCTGGCGCCATGCCCAGCACTTTCAAATCTAATTTAGAGTAATTTTTTTCTAACAAGCGCATCACTACACGTTCACCGTGTGCCGTTGGCAGCGTGGACACTCGGATATCCAGCGCCTTATTGCCGACCCTCAAAGAGATCCTGCCGTCCTGGGGCATACGCTTTTCAGCGATATCCAGCGAAGCCATAATTTTAATTCTTGAAACTAAGGCTGAATGCAGACCTCGCTTCAAATCTACAATATCTCGTAAATCTCCGTCTACGCGAAAACGGACGACCGATTGTTTTTCATAAGCTTCTAGGTGAATATCGGACGCACCATCACGACTCGCTTGTTTAAACAGGCTATTCATCATGCGAATGATAGGCGCATCATTTTTAAGTTCTAAGAGATCTTGCGTCAGAGGGATATCTTGCATTAAAAGCGCGAGATCAACATTTTCCTCTAACTCATCCACCACCGTTGCTGCATCAGTTTCATTTTGAGCATACTCTTGACTAATCATTGAAAGCAGCTCGTCAGAACTCTTTTTACAAAAGTGAAGTGGTCCTAAGTTACGCGCAACCTCATGAAGAATCGATGGCTTTGTTTTAAGACTCCAATAAAGCGTTGGGGTCTCTTCTAAAGAACCGACCAACAAGACCTCGTGGGTTTTAGCAAAGGAAAAAGGAATTTTCATCACGGTGCAATGTCATGCATGATGTCTCTGATATCTCTCAAAGTCGTAGCATTTAAATTTTCTTTTTTCAGCCACAGAGGAACTTGCACAAAGTTCTTACGCTTTTCTTCCAAGTCATTTAATTCACGATTTGAAATAATGTTATTGGCATCGTTGCTACGCAACACAGAGGGACGTATAAAAACCATTAAGTTGGTTCTTTTTCGAGACTTATTGTCGTATCTAAATAGACCGCCAATTAATGGAAGATCGCCAAGCAAGGGAATCTTTTCACTGCCGTCAGTGTACTCATCACCAATGAGACCACCGAGCACAATAATTTGTCCATCATCGACAATCACATTTGACTCGACATTTCTTTTATTCAAAATAATTCCCGTAGCACTTGTGACCGCTTGAATGCTGGAGACTTCTTGGAAAATTTGAAGCTTAACCGTTCCATTTTCGGAAACTTGTGGCCGCACACGCAGTGTCAAACCAACATCTTGTCGCGTAAAGGTTTGAAAGGGTGTGACCGTCGAAGTACTTCCCGTTTGAGCGTATGAACCTGTCACAATTGGAATATTTTGACCAACAATGATTCGGGCTTCCTCATTATCAAGCGTCATTAAATTTGGCGTAGATAAAACGTTTGCTCCAGAAATAGTTGAAACAGCTCTTAACAGCGAGGAAAACGCCAAATTACTTCCGAAATTTGTGATTGTGCCAATATTGAGTCCGAGACCTAATGTCGGAACTGCCGCAGCTGTACCGAGCGCTGCATTAATCGCAGCACTTGCTCCGAAAATATTTGTATTGCCTGAGGAGGCTGGACCATTAAAATTCGTTCCGCCAAAAGCAGTGTTCGAACTGTTCAACGCCTGCCACTGAACACCGAGTTCGGCTGCATTTGAATCCGTTAACTCAACAATCATTGATTCAATATAGACCTGAGCCCGACGTCGATCGAGTTGTTGGATCACTTTCAATAAATCTTTATAAACAGGTTCTGTAGCCGTAATGATCAGTGAGTTTGTATTAGGATCAGCCTGAATATTTCCTCCGGTAGAAGGAGCACTGCTGCTTGTTAAGGCTGAGGTTGCGGATGCAGAGGGCGCACCTCCAATAGACTTGTCATTGTTGAGGCCACCAGCGTTCGTAGAATTTGCACCGCTCCGATTGGGTCGTAGACCATTGATGCCGGCATTGGGTTCGGTATTATTGTTTCCGGCATCTGCAGATGAATTATCTGCCGCAATAACAGCTCTTAAAGTGATTGCTAACTTAGCAGCTTCTGCATTCTTAAGAGGCACCACATAGATATTGCCAACATTCTTTGAGGAATCGAGCCTAGCCACAAGCACTCGAATTTGTTTAATACGCTCTGCATTGCCACCGCGAATTACTAATGAATTTGTTCCGGGGTCTGCTAGGACTGTGGGTTTCGACATCGGATCATTACCCTGAGGCCCACTCGTTTGAAACGCCCGATTAATTAGGCTAGCGACTTTGTTCGCTTGGGCATTCTTTAGTTGAATCATTTCAACTTTGCTACTGGCTGAACTATCAACACTCTGGATAATTTTTTCAATTCGATCAATGTTGCTTGCGTAATCAGTCACAAGGATTGAGTTATTACCAGCTATGGCGTTGATCGTATTATTGGGCGAAACCAGAGGCTTGATTAAGGTGACAACATTTGGTGCTGATGCAAAATTTAACTGAAATACTCTAGTAATAATTTGATCGCCTGACACACCCGTTCTTGCGGTGTAAGTCTGAGAGGATTGCAATTTTGCATCGGCTGCTGTCACCACGCGATACCCATCGGCAGTATCAACGAGAGCAAAGCCATTCATTCGAAGTGCCGTCGCCAAACTTTCTATTGCTTGCTCGGGCGTGAGTGACTGACTACTGCTCAAAGAAATTTTGCCACGAACTTTAGGATCAACCAAGATAGACTTATTGGTCGCCCGGGCAACGCTCGAAATAACAGCCCCAACATCAGCATTATTAAAAGACAGATTAATACCTTGACTTTGTGCCACGCAGTTTTGATGCACAATAAGCATCAAAACTATTTTGAAAGTCGTTCTAAATAATCGAAACATCAGTAGCCTTAAATTTTAAAGCGGTAGACAACACCATCTTTTTTACCAATGATTGAAAGCAGGCCGATTAAGGAGTCAATCGATTCGGCCGGTGCTGTTGCTTCTCCTTGCAAAGACAGCCGCCCCTTTTCAATGGTTCCCTTTGCCGTTAACAGCAATGGCCCTTTGATGGTCGAAAGATCAAACTTTAACGCCTGATGAATCTGAAACTTTAACGCATAACTTCCGAGAGGCTTAATGGGGCTAATTGAACTCATCACATTCAAAAATTGAACCTCTACAAGCCCACTGCCCGACCCATCCCAAATAAGATCATCCCAACGGATGTCTAATTTTCCACGAAGATGCAGCGAACGCAATAGTCCACCCGTGACCTCCATCAGATTTGCTGGCAATTCGATTTGATTGCTACTCAGCATGATTGCGCGGGGATTCACGGTTAGCTCAAGCGGCCTCACAGTGTTGACATACTGAATCATCCACTTACAGTTCAAATCAGCTACTGAACACTTAGTTTTCCATGAAAATCGTTCAGAGCCCGAATTCGGGCTCTGACATGCTTCTGAGGCGCGGACTTTAATATCTGAAAAGCCAAGCTGTGCACTGCCCTTCCACAAGGTACCCTCTGGTTGAAGCAGATGCACTTGACAATTTGTCATTTTTGCAAAACTCGAACCTAGCCAACGTACAGGAAGATATGCGACCACGAGCATTAGCAGGAATGCTAACAAAACAATACGACTCGGCCACCCAAAACGGAACGAATGGCGATCGAACTGAAGATTCATCTCGATTGCACCAAGGTGGCATTTACCCGAACAACGCCTATGCCGTCATTTTTTTTAATCACAACATCGCTAGGATACAACCCATAATTCTGCCGAAAATCAACCATGAGTTCAAGCCAGCGACTGAATTCAATCTCATCAATTTTTAAATCTAGCACCGCTGCACTTGTACTCTCTATCCTCATCAAGGTAAATTTGACTCCTTGAGAAAATAGCTTTTGTTGCAAAATGGAGAGCTCGGTGTCTGACAGGCTCGATCTTCGTACGTTCTTATTTTTGTAAAAAAGTAGCGTTCGATTGAGCTCCTGAATACTCAATAATTGAACGGGGTATCTTTGCAAACGTAGCTCGAGGGTTTGCTGCAATGGTTGAATAACCAGAAACCAAAGAATACCCACTGTCACACACAGGCCACCCCAAATTGCCACATGAGGTGGTAACAACTTAAACGCATGCAAACGATTTTTTATCGTCAAAGACGAAAATGAAAATTTAGTCATACACAAGATTCGCATAAGGATGCAACAGAAAACGCGCTGACCCAAGGCTGTGGACTGAGTAGTCTTGCAAAATGGCTAAGAGCTGGCTCTTCGAAAGGATCGATTCTTGCAACTCAAAAATCAGCCCTTTTTTGGAATACTCCAGCCCTTTTAAAGCCTCAGGTGGGGTATCTTTCAATACGTTTTTTAGAACCAATAAAAGTCTTTCAAAGTCCCCATCGCAACTCTCGAGGTTGTTATGAGCAGCTAGACAACCAGCGTCTACCAAGCTTTTAAAGCTCGCTTGACCATTGACGCGATCTGACATGACTTGATTAGTAGTGTTCTGTGAAAGTGCGGCCCACTTTAGATCGAGCCATACTAGTGTAAAAATATAGAAAAGACAACACACGCAAAGCGTCAGCGTAGAATACTTAGCCCATCTTAGGGGCGGCTTCCATAGATCTCGAGACAGCCAATGTTGCAATTCACTTTGACTGTCTCTTCTAACGTCGTAAAACTCGTCAGGCAATAAATTAATAGACTCATAAGATTTTTTCTCAGTGGAAATACCGCTAATCAATAGCGCTGCAGATAATGCAAGCAATTCAGGTTGTTCGTTGTGTTCATCAGTCGTAAGGACTGGATCAGTGACAGATTGCGACCAGCATATGATATTGGTGGCTGATTTTTTTGAGGTGTAGAAAACAGTCGTATCTTCTTGATGAAAAAAAATAACTGAATCCGATGCTGGCAGCAACATGCTCTCTGGAATCAATGAAAGCTTTTCACAATTGATCACAGCCAATTTTTGACTAAGCCACAATAACCAATCACGATCAATTACTCCCACTAATCGTCGATCTGGAGGTTGATTCAACACCGGTGGAAGCAACTGAATGCTGGTGTCCGAAACGGAAGACAACAATTCATCTTCGAGGAGCATCGGTAATATCTGAATGATTTTCTTCGAACTGACCGCAGGAACTTTGAGTTCTGTTAATCGAACATCAATACCAGGAATAATCGCGAGCACAGAGTCTGTAACAGGTAAAGCGTCTAAATCTAAGACCTTTTCAAAATCAACATCAGCATCAGCGCTCTGAGCCCATGAGAAATACAAATCCAGTGATGACCAATCTTCAACGTCTTTTGAGACGGGCCGTACGGGGCAACGAATAATTAGGGGCATTAGAGCAGGTCAATCCTGATGGTATCATCGCAAGTCATTGAATCATATATATATTTTTTATCTTAACATTAAAGCAAACGCTGTTTCAGCAAAAAAGTTCGCTTTCCTTAAAGAAAGTGCTTATTGCTAGGCTAAAAGAGATGACGAGGACGGTAAAGGAATGGTGAGCGTTACTTAAAGTGACGCTCACTTTGCTAAACGGTAGCTAACGACCCGAAGAGTTCATTGAGTAGAAAAGATAGTCGAAAATTAAATTGCTTGTATCTTCACTAAACTCTTTTAATAGCTTTAATTACTAGCGTCTTTAATCAACCTAAAACCTAAATGCGACATAGGGCTATAAGGATCTGATCCTCTTCTTGCGCTTGGGCGATATGACTGGCAGTAAGTCTCATTGCATAAGAAGGAGCCACCTCTTATGACTCGCTTAGGTGCATTGCGAGGAACGCCCGGGTCAGCTGGATCAAAAGATTGATTAGGCCCTTTAGGATTGACAATCAGCTTGTCACCATTTTGCTTGGCTTGATAAGCAAAATAATCAAACCCATACCAATCCGATACCCATTGCCATGCATTACCTGTCATATCAAATAGGCCATAGCCATTTTGCGGAAAGGTGCCAACTGCAGTAGTTCCAACAGCGCCACCAGCCTTAGGGCTGATGACTGGAAAGGGTTGTTTTTTGACATCCCAGATATTGGCTGGTGTCATACCCTCTTGCTCTAATTGATCGCCCCAGGCGTAGGTAGCTTGATTTAACCCGCCCCTAGCAGCCAGTTCCCATTCCGCTTCAGTCGGTAAGCGCTTGCCTGACCACTGGGCATACCTTAAAGCATCTTGATAGCTCACCTGAACTACCGGATGGTTCCCCTTGCCATCAATACTGCTATTGGGGCCATTAGGATGGCGCCAGTTCGCCCCAGGAACATACGCCCACCATTGCGAATAATCATTAAGAGACACTTTATTTTGAGTGCCCACAAACACCATGGCGCCTGGCACAAACGCTGAAGCTGGCGGCTTGGTAATCCCCGGGGGCAATTGCACTTTAATGGTGTCCCAATCAGGAATCTGCTCTGCTGTAGTGCGGTAATTGGTTTCATCTACAAACTTAGCAAATTGGTCATTCGTTACATGCGTAGAATCCATCCAAAAGCCATTAACCTTAACGCGGTGAACGGGTTTTTCATTGACTTGCGCTTTTTTGTGATCGCTCCCCATCAAAAACTCACCGTTCGGCACCCACACCATACCTAGTGGCGCATTTTTACCATCACTTTGAATGACGACAGGAGCAACAGTAGATGTAGCACTGCCTTTTTGAAAAAAGAAAAAGGTGGCTATTAAACTTCCTGCTATTGCAATCAAGGCAATAGCAGTAATCATAAGGCTACGTTTTGAAATCATTTTTCTCATAATCGCTGAGCTTAAAAAAAATTAACGTTGACACAATAGCCACAAAAGAAAATAGCGTTATCCACATTAAAATTTTCAATAAATGCTATAGGTTTTAGGGCAGCTGTTATTAATATTTTGTTCAATGATTTGTTTATCGGCGGTACTGGTAATTCCAGTCCACACACCAGATGTCATGAAGTTATACACGCTAGACCAGGCATTAGAAGAAGTGGCGTAACTATAGATCTTCTGCCAGTTGAATAAATCTTGCGCATCAACAATCCCGTCATTATTGCCATCTCCGGGGCAATACGGCTCAGACACTAAAAGACTTTGGAGCTTTGCATATAAATCGTCATAAGCTGTCAGTACCTCACCAGTATAAGGCAGAGGAATAACCAGATCTGGGTTATCAAGCTTAGGTATCGGTTTAGCTTGGTCAACTTCAAAGAACTCATAGCTAGTAACTACATTTGGTGCTGGCGCAGAAGAGCTCGGATCAAAGGTTTGAGTTTGATTTTGAATCAACTTGTATTTGTCATTACGAATCGCATTAGCAACACCTGGAATAATCTTTACCTGGGCATTTGGTTCTGCGGCAGACATACTATTACCACCCGCGATATATTTTGCCTCATTAACCGCATAGCATGAGGTATAGCCAACGCCGCCATTATCAATCACTGTTGTATCGGTATATCCAGAACCCCACCATACCCCTCCATTATCTTGGCAGACACCTTTGGAAATTGGGACCTGAGAGCAGGATGATGCGGAAAAAATGCAAGGTGCGTTACGACCACCATTTGCTTGAATATTAAAACCACCCTGAGTAAAGTTAATGGTTCGTAAACTAGCTTGATTTGGGTTTGTAAGATAGGGCAGTAACGCTACAGAATCTAGTGTTCTTGGAACAGCCTTGTGAGCATCAATATTAGCTAACTCTCCAAAGAACTGAAACAGATCGACTACGTTAACCATATGATTTACTTCGCGATCGGGATCAACCACCATCGGGCCTGCCACAATCAAGGGATCCCAAACTCCAGTTTGGTATGCAGTAGCCTTCGCTAATTGTGGATTAAATGGCGCCTTAACGGCGTTGCCAAGTGTACCGTTATCACCAACAATGGCAATCACAGTATTACTAGCTTTTGGATCATAGATCAACGATCCATCTGCACCGCGCGTAGCCAATCCAGTCTCAATCAAAATTCGTCCGAACTCAGTATCTAGAGCTTCAGTCATTTGATTCTGGAGTACACGACCATCAATGCCATTTGCATTTGTACAATTTAAATCGTCTGTAACTGCGCTGTAGCTTACAGGAGATAATTTCTTAGGCGCTTGTTGCCAAGGCGTATGTGCTGAGCTAAAACTCACCGTGGCCATCCAAGGCTTACGGGAATTCTTGCGGCCATTAATCCAATTAATTGCTGCATCTGCTTCAATACGAGTTCGGTATCCGCGTGCACGACTGTCTGACAGAGGCACTTGCACTGCATCTTTTCCATCTTCAATAATAAGAAGAGGAGACACATAGTATGCATTCTGCGTATTGAAATTCAAATTCGCTGGGGGTGTATCACAAGACTGGTTGGGGACAAAAATACCTCCGGAGTCTAAACACTGAAGGCCTGCGGCATTTTGCTCAGAAGCGGATGTTTGAGACATTTCAGTACAACTTTTATTTGCATAATGGCAAGCGCCTGATTTTGAGACTGACCCAGGAACAAAACCACATTCATACGTTCCGGATGCAGCAATGCCGCCAGCAGTTGAATCAATTGAGCCAGGTAAACCACCAATCCAACCATAAAAATGATCCCAACCCAACTGAGCGGGTGCGTTATAGCCAGCTTGGTTGTTAAAGGGACCTGCCACACCAAACTTTCCAAACATGGCGCTATCATAGTTCGCCTGCTTGAGTAGTTTTGGAATCGTAACGTCGTAAGGAGTTAGTTGAGAATTAGCGAGATCATTGTCCCCTATTGCAGCGTAGATATTGGTTCTTAAAGGGTAACGTCCAACCAAGAAGGCCGAGCGCCCATTTGAGCACTCCGGCATTGACCAAGTATTACGAAAACGCACACCATTTTGCGCAACTGCATTAATATTCGGCATACTAGGCGGTGTAGCACCACCGTATCCAAACGCAAGCATTTGGTCAATACCCACATCATCCATAATCACATACAAAATATTTGGAGTTGATTGGTTTGATGAACTATCTGACGAAGAATCATCTCCTGAGCTACAAGAGGCAATCGCCAAAGCTAAGATGAAAATCAAAGGGAGTGTGAATAAACGGCGAGATGTTTTCATAGGACTCAATAGTTAAATTTAGTTGTTAGTGACCAAACCAATAACCTGCCGTATTGTTACACCACAGTGGTCACTCAATACTCGATCTGGTAAAAATCTTCGGTTTAAATACCCTGCAGAACTAGTTTTACACGATACATTAAATGCCGACGAGTATTCCGCTGACTTGTTGCACTTCAAACTTGAAACCGCCGGAGTTTAGATTGGCGGGTCTTAGAAGTAAGGTTCGAATCCTAATATACTGAGGTTGCCTTAGGACAGGTCCCTTGATTATTGCCAATTATTTGCAAATCAACATTGTTAGTCAAACCATCAAAGTTAAAGTCAGCGACGCTAGAGTAAACCCAGGTATAAAATTTTTCCCAAACGCTAATATCATAACCATCTACCACGCCATCAATGTTCGCATCCCCAGGACATTCTGGCTGAGAACTCAAAATGCCGTTCATAGAAGCTAGTAACCCATTGTAATTAGCAAGCACCGCGGAGGACCAAGATGCTTTAGTAGGCATTAAATCTAGATCAGCAGTATCAATTTTTGGTGTGGGTGCAGCCTGATTAACTTCATAGAACTCATCTGCTGTCACTGGGCCACCAGAATTATTTGTTGCGTCATAAACCTGAATAGTATTCCGCACTAATTTATAGTTATCGTTTCTAATGGCGATACCAGTCTCAGGCAGAATATCTGTTAGTGGTTGACCTGTTTTGAACTGCGATTGATTAACTTGCCAGCAAGTTCTATAACCGTTAGTTGAATCAGGCGCACCAGAGTACTGCGTAGGAGTTATAACGGTAGGATCGGTATATCCCGGACCCCACCAGACACCCGCATTATCTTCACATGGGCCTTTATCAAAAACGCTTTGTGTACATACAGTTTGTAATACTGCGTTTCCTAGCATAGTTGATACCAAACAAGCGCCATTACGTTGACCATTTGCTTGAATGTTATAACTTCCTTGCGTAAAGTTAAGTGTTCGGATACTTGACTGGTTTGGACTGGTCAGATATGGCATCAGCGGAGCCGAATCAATTGTTCGTGGAACGGCCTTCTGCACATCAATGCCTGCAATCTCGCCAAAGAATTGGAATACATCAACCATATTCGTCATATGCTCAACATCACGATTTGGCATCACAACCGAGGGTCCAGAAATAATCATTGGGACCCATACCCCGGTTTGATAAGCGGTGGACTTTGCGCGCGTTAAATCAAATGGTGACTTAACATTATTTGCAAATGAGCCGTTATCGCCAACAATTACGATCATCGTATTGCTTGCCTTTGGATCGTAAGCCAAAGAACCGTCTAATCTGCGTTTTGCCAAACCAATTTCAACCAAGAGTCTTCCAAATTCGGTATCTACTGCTTCAGTCATCTTATTGAAAATAATTTTCTGTTGAAGAAGGCTGGTACAGCTCAAATCATCACCTGAACCACCCTTGACCAAAGCTCCTGGGGGCTGTTGATATGGAGTGTGCGATGCGCTATAACTTACTGTTGCCATCCACGGTTTACTCGGACTACGGCCTTTAATCCAATCAATGGCAGCCTGAGTTTCAATCGTAGTGCGGTAGCCACGATTACGTGGATCGGTATTGGGAATTGCCTGCACTCCACCTTCAGCACTATTAATAACTAGGGGCGATACGTAGTAGCCGCTCCCCTGACTAAAGTTAAGACCACTTGGAGGAGTAGACTGACAGCTTGCATTAGGCACTAAAATTCCACCGGATTGCAAACATTGCTTACCCGGCACGTCTCCATCAGCATTGGGGCCTGTAATCAGCGTACATGAATTATTGGGCTGATAGCATGCCCCATTATCTGCACCGCCTGCTGCTGCACTAGGAACAAAACCACAAGAGTATGTACCGGTGGGCGCAACACCTCCAGCAGTTGTATCTAACCCTACAGGACCTCCGTTAATCCAGCCATAAAAATA
>CAWUWN010000004.1:0-83639 GCA_963926265.1 uncultured Burkholderiaceae bacterium | reverse complement strand
TTTTGGTGGGCGGTACAAGTTTCGAACTTGTGACCCCTGCCGTGTGAAGGCAGTGCTCTACCACTGAGCTAACCGCCCAATCGAAAACAAACTCGAACGGTTTGCTCAATTGGAATGTACAAAAAGATCAAGTGGATGATTATACACAGAGTGAATCCTCCTTTTAATAAGCGGCATTACACAAGATATCTGTAGGCAGAGTAGCCATAATTCTTAAAAAATAGTTTTGAATGAAAAAGTCTCGCCCAAGAATTTTTACCAATTGCCTAAACTAAAGGCAACAGTATGGAAATGCACAAGCCAAAGACCCCCATGCACATGGTGGCCAACCCGCCCCCGATCCAGAGGACGTACTTATGGGAATTGGTCAGTACTGAAATATCTGCGCGTAATTTGGAACATTCTTTTTTAAATTCGTTTGTATTGGCCTCAATCATAGATTTCAAATCTGCAAACTCAGATGAAATACGAGTTTCGAACTGACTATGCCGTTGCAAAATACCCATCTCACTTCCCTTATAAAAAACACTCAGCTTTAATTTTCCACAACCTCTACTCTGAACTTAATCAATCCCGTACTCAATAGCTTGAGTTAGACTATTACAAACATTTACACGCAAAAAAAAAAAGCGGAGACAATTGTGAACATCACTGCAATCACAGCGATTCCGCTGTCATTTCGCCTCGATCAGGGTAAAACCGTCACGATGGGGATCGGTAGCACCACAAAGCGTGACGCGATTATTGTGCGTGTCGAAACCTCGGAAGGCATCACGGGCTATGGCGAAGCACATCCCGGGCGCAGTCCTGGTGCGGTAGTGAGCTTGATTCACAACACACTCGCCCCCATGCTGATTGGCATGAAAGCCACCGACTGCGTGGGTGTCTGGAAACGCGTGCACCGGATGCAGCTTTCGAGCCATGGTGTGGGCTCAGGTGCCTCTCTTGCCTTGGCTGGTATCGACATGGCGATGTGGGACATCCGTGGCAAGGCTGCCAATATGCCTTTGTATGAATTGCTTGGCGGCAGTAAACGACGTTTGCCGGCTTATGCAGGCGGGATTTCTCTTGGCTATCAACCCAAGGAGTCTCTAGCGGAGGAAGCCCAAGAATACGTGGCGCGTGGTTACAAGGCGATCAAACTCAGGCTTGGCGATACGGCTGCCAAAGATATCGAACGGGTGCTGCATGTACGCAAGGTGCTCGGCGACGACATCGACATTTTGACGGATGCCAATACGGCCTACACCATTGCAGATGTCAGGCGCGTCTTGCCGGTGCTGGCTGAGATCAAAGCGGGTTGGTTAGAGGAGCCGTTCGCATGCAGCGATTTTGCCTCTTATCGTGAGGCCACCAAGATCACCTCACTCGTCCCCATCGCAGCGGGTGAAAATCACTACACCCGCTTTGAGTTTGCCCAACTGCTTGAAGCAGGTGATATTCGGATCTGGCAACCTGATTTATCCAAGTGCGGTGGAATCACCGAAGGTCTGGCCATTGCCGCCCTCGCCTCGGCACACCGTATCCCGATGAATACCCACAGTTCGGCCACTGGCCTGAATCATGCCGCCACGATTCACTTTGCTTCTGCAATTGAAAACACGCAATATTTTGAGGCCTGTGTATCCCACTACAACCCCTTGCGGGATATGTTTGGGGTGAGCTTTGAGATTGGGCAGGACGGCTGTGTCGAGCCGCTCGACAAGCCAGGCATCGGGATAGAAGTCGACGAGTCGATATTTAAAAAGTATCCACTGATTGATGGACCAGGCTACGTTGTTAACTTCTAAAGTCGGATCAATTAATGATGAAGATTCAAGACGTCACCCTAACGCTTTTTAGTTGGGACGATATTCCCGCCACCAGCTACGGCGCACATACTGGTCGTTTTTCAGGTGCGAGCAAACTTGGCTTGTTGGCGATCACAACGGATCAGGGCGTCACCGGACATGCCTTTCTGGGCTCTGCATTTTTTCCGGCAGATATGGATGGTGGCAGTCTGATTCGTTATCTCAAGCCGATTTTGATGGGTCAAAATCCGCTGGATCGCGAACGTCTCTACAAAGCGATGTGGAAACGTGTCCGCACCACCACCGCGCGTTCAATCGGCGCGGTAGATGTCGCGCTGTGGGATATTGCCGGCAAGATTGCGAACTTGCCAATTCACCAGCTACTGGGCTCGTATCGTGATCGCGTTCCTGCCTATATCAGCTCAGCGGTGCTTGCGAGTCCTCAAGCCTATGCAGACGAAGCGCAACATTACAAAGCACTCAATCTGGCTGCGTATAAGATTCATCCACCTCAAGTCTGGCGTGAGGACATCAAGGTGTGTGAAGCGGTCCGCAAGGCGGTCGGCGATGAGTATGTATTGATGTTGGATTCTGTCTGGAGCTATGACTATCCCCAAGCGTTGCGCGTGGGTCACGTCATCGAAGATCTCGATTTTTATTGGTACGAAGATCCTCTGGCCGATGCGGATATCTACAACTATATTGAGCTCAAAAAGCATCTGAGCATTCCAATCATGGCTACTGAGTATCCGGCTGGCGGACTGGACTCCTATGCACCTTGGATCAAAGAGCGCGCGACTGACTTTTTAAGAGGAGACGTTGCCGTCAAGGGTGGTATCACCACACTCATGAAAACCGCGCATCTAGCCGAGGCGTTTCACCTGAACTACGAGGTGCATCATGGTGGTAACTCTCTAAATAACTTCGCGAACTTGCACGTCATTATGGCGTTACAAAATACCGAACTTTTTGAAGTCTTGCTACCCTCAGAGTCTCAAAAGTATGGACTCCTTCAAGATCTTGACATTGACAGCGATGGCATGATCCATGCGCCAACGGGACCGGGCCTAGGGGCTCAAATCGATTTCGAACTGATTAAAAAGAAAACGCTTGGAGTGTTGAGCTAGCAAAGGGCGGTTATTGTTTGGACTCAAGCTGTCGCCACAAGCAGCTGCCCTTGACCGACTTGTCGAGGGTGGCCAAGTACTCCTCGTGCGCAAGCAGATCCTCGGCGCTTGGCAAAATCACAGGCAGCTTCAAGGCATCCTGTTGATGGCCACGGGCTTCGGCGCTTTCTGTTTCGGGCGCGTCATACGTATCGATCATCAGGCTGTCCTGACCGCGGGTCATGGCAAGCCAGACCTCAGCGAGCAAGCGCGAGTCCAGCAAGGCGCCGTGCAGAGCACGATGTGCGTTGGACACACCATAGCGTTCGCACAAAGCATCGAGCGAATTACGCTTACCAGGATGCAGTGTCTTGGCATGAACGAGTGAGTCGGTCACACCACTGCAAAACTCGGTGACAGGCTCTCGTCCCACTTTCGCGAGCTCGGCATTCAAAAACTTAAGGTCGAAGGGAGCGTTATGAATAATCAGCTCCGCCCCTTCGATGAATGTTAAAAATGCATCGACCTGATCTTTAAAGCGAGGCTTATCCGACAGAAAATCCGTCGTCAAACCGTGTACGCCCAACGCACCCGGATCACTCTCACGATCTGGATTGAGGTAGGTATGGTAATGGTTGTCGGTTACACCGCGATTGAGCACCTCGACGGCACCGATCTCGACGATACGATGTCCCTGAGCGGGATCAAGTCCGGTCGTTTCTGTATCAAGAATGATCCAACGCATAAGTGCAGCCGCCGTAAAAGGGTTTGAATCGAAATATATAAATTCAGCTATTCATTTTAGCGCGGGCTTCGTCGACGCCACGATTAGCCAACAGGTCTGCACGTTCATTGCCTGGATCGCCGGCGTGACCTTTGACCCAATGCCACCTGATCTCGTGTCGCGCGACCTCGTCTGACATCAATTGCCAGAGATCCGCATTTTTAACGGGTTTCTTATCGGCGGTTTTCCAACCCCGCTGTTTCCAGCCGTGAATCCACTCGGTCATGCCTTTCATGACGTATTGTGAGTCGACATGCAGCATGACCGTGCAAGGACGTTTCAGGGCACGTAAGGCCTCGATCACCGCCATCATTTCCATGCGGTTGTTAGTCGTCAGGGGCTCGCCACCGTGGAGAGTCTTTTCAACCTGTCCGAGCTTGAGCAAAACGCCCCAGCCTCCAGGCCCGGGGTTGCCTTTACAGGCACCATCTGTCCAGATTTCTACGTGTTCTTCGGTTTGCATCTTGTACTTTACTTACTTTTTAGTTGGGGTTGAATTTTGTTGCATCGCCACACCGGCTGCCCGGCGAACAGACTGTTTAACACGCTTGGTTTTCCAGTTGGGCTTGAGCAAGGTCATCCCAGGTACGCGTTTGACGGCCGAAACGACATAGACCGCTCCACATGACGGCCACCAGCGGTCGCCAGCCGCCTCAAAAAATTCAGTACGGTCTAGCCATTTTTTAGTGCGAGAGGGCGGCACATAGCAACCAAAGTGACCAAGATCGAGTTCAAATGACAATAACTTAAACCAATCTTTCAACCTGGAAAGCGACACTTGCTGACCCACCTCAGCAGGCAACCAAGGCTTGAGAAGCGGAGCACGCTGGCGCAACCCCCACAAACTCCAAGGATTGAAACCAGCAATCACCACCCGCCCCTCTGGAACGAGGATCCGATCGATCTCGCGCAAGACTTGGTGTGGATTGCTAGCTGTCTCTAAAGTGTGCGGTAAAACCACTAAATCCATGCTTTCACTGTCAAAAGGCAGAAACTCTGGCTCAGCCTGCACGATCCCCGCCCAATCATAAGTAACCTTAGACGCAGACAAGTCTGGTCCTACAAAGGCTTTAAAAGGCATTCTATTGGTACGCAGCAGATCTAATTCAGGCAGTCCGACCTGAAGTGCGCGATAACCAAAGACATTACCTACCATCGCATCAAAGCGGCCTTGCTCCCAATTTTGGGCATATTGACCCGGATCCGTGTTTAACCACGCACTAAGACTTACAATGGCCGATTCTTGTGTAGACACGCTGTTCCTGAAAAAAATATAAATGCCTGCTGACTCAACCCTGCCTCGCGACGCGCACGACGGCCAAACGCCTCCTCCAAAATCAGAGATCATTCCCCTGAGCGCATTTAGCGACAACTATATCTGGTTAATCACCAATGGCAATCTTGCCATGGTGGTCGACCCGGGTCAGGCAGTCCCCGTTCAGCAAGCACTCGCCGAGCGAGGCCTAAAGCTTATCGCCATTTTACTCACCCATCACCATCAAGACCATGTCGGCGGTGTCGCCGAGTTGGTCTCTCAGACGGGTGCCAAGGTATATGGTCCAGCCGGTGAAGTCTTGCCAATCTGTGATGTGGCCTTGGTCGAGGGTGATCGGGTCAACGATGCAGACCTACAACTCTCACTATCCGTCCTCGATGTGCCAGGTCACACCGCAGGTCATATCGCTTTCGCGGGCGACATTGCGGGTCATCCCGTTCTATTTTGCGGCGACACCTTGTTTGCTGCAGGTTGTGGTCGTTTGTTTGAGGGCACACCCACTCAGATGAGCGAGTCGCTGACCAAGCTCGCATCCCTGCCCGCGGCGACTGCTGTTTACTGCGCCCACGAGTACACGCTCTCTAATATGCGTTGGGCGCGCGCAGTCGAGCCCCTCAATCAGGCTCTCCAAAGCTGGCATGCCCGTGCTGAACAACAGCGTGCCGAAGGACAACCCACTCTGCCGAGCTCGATCGAACTCGAGCTGTCTTGCAATCCATTTTTACGTGCGCGACAGCCTGAAGTTGCCCAAGCGGCAGCCAACTGGGCTGAGCACGCCCTCGAGACTCCGGTCGAAGTCTTTGCCGCGCTCAGAGAGTGGAAAAACAATTTTCGTTGATGTTGATGCTAAATATTCAAACCCTTTTGGCCCGACTTGTCGCCTTGGTCACCTTGCTGGTACTGGCGGGTTGTGCCGGCATGTCTGGCTCAGGCGATGGTGGCGCGCAAGACACCTCTCTGACAATTGATTTAACTGTCCCCGCGCCTGACGCCTGGGAGCGTATTCGCCGTGGCTACGCCATCCCTAACCTCAACACCCCTTTGGTCGACAAATGGACGGCCTACTACGCCAGACACCCTGAGTCGATGAACCGTATGGCCAATCGGGCGGGCAAATATCTGTATTACATCGTCGAGGAAATCAATCGCAGAGGCTTACCCACCGAATTAGCATTGCTACCGTTTGTCGAAAGCGCCTATAACCCTATTGCTTACTCTCACGCAAAAGCCTCAGGTTTGTGGCAATTTATCCCCAGCACGGGCACGCAATTCAAGCTCAAACAAGATTGGTGGCACGATCAACGTCGCGATCCGATTGCTTCTACCAATGCCGCACTCGACTATCTAGAGTATCTGTTTGAGTTCCAAGGTGACTGGTACTTAGCGCTAGCCTCTTACAACTGGGGCGAGGGCGCGGTGCAGCGCGCAGTCAAGCGCAATGAAGCGGCCGGCAAGCCGACCGACTATCTTTCGCTCAATATGCCCAATGAGACGCGCAACTATCTGCCAAAGCTGCAGGCGATTAAAAACATCGTCGCCGATCCCAAAAAATACTCTGTTGTCTTGCCCAATGTCGACAACTCGCCTTATTTTGTCACGCTCAAGAAAACCGTCAATATTGATTATGTGTTGGCGGCCAAATTCGCAGAGTTACCTCTAGAAGACTTTCAGGCGCTGAATCCATCTTTTAACCAACCCGTGATCTCGGTCAAGGAAAACCAAGCCATCATCCTGCCCCGTGATCGCGTAGACATCTATAACAAGAATCTTGCGCAATATCGTGGGGACCTCACCTCTTGGAAGACCTATGACACGCAAGACGGTGAAAGCATCGCTGCGATTGCCAGCAAGTTCGGCGTACCTGAAGCGCGCCTGCGTCAGGCCAATCGCATTCCCAGTAATGTCAGAACTGCGAGTTCAGAAACACTGATTATTCCTGGCCCAAGCGGTGAGGGTATTCGACTCAATCCGGCAGATAAAACCTCGTTGGCACAAGCAAACATCCGGGCGAAGCCGACGACGACTCGCACAGCTAATAAAACAAGCACTTCGACTGCGGCTAACCGTCAAACGATTCGCTTGCACACAGTTCGAACCGGCGAAACGCTCAGCGGCATCGCGCAACGCTACAGCACTTCGGCCGCCTCAATTCGCAAGCTAAACAACTTAAAATCGGATAACCTGCGTGCAGGCGTTAAGTTACGTGTAATGACTGCAAGTAACTAAGGTTAATTTCGCGCTTCTCTTTTAATTTTTTATCTCTAGGACTGGTCCATGGGCTTTCTTTCTGGCAAACGTATTCTGATTACTGGCGTAATCTCTAACCGCTCAATTGCCTATGGCATCGCAAAAGCCTGTCACCAACAAGGTGCAGAACTTGCCTTTACCTTCGTTGGCGAACGCTTTCAAGAGCGCGTGACCGGATATGCCGCTGAGTTTGGCAGCAAGATCGTCCTGCCCTGTGATGTTGGCGATGACGCTCAGATCGAGGCGACCTTCACTGAGCTCGCCAAACATTGGGATGGGCTAGACGGCTTGGTCCACTCAATTGGCTTTGCCCCGCGCGAAGCGATCACCGGACAGTTCCTCGACGGGCTCTCACGTGAGGCCTTCCGCATCGCGCATGATATTTCTTCCTATAGTTTTCCAGCACTAGCTAAAGCCGCACGCCCCATGATGCAGGGACGAAATAGCGCCTTACTGACACTGACTTATTTGGGTGCAGAAAAGGCCATGGCAAACTACAACACAATGGGATTGGCCAAGGCCTCACTCGAAGCATCTGTGCGTTACTTAGCCGCAAACCTCGGCCCAGAAGGGATTCGTTCAAATGCCATTTCCGCAGGTCCGATCAAGACACTGGCTGCCAGCGGCATCAAAGATTTTTCAACAATACTAAAGGTAGTTGAAGACAATGCGCCATTACGCCGCAATGTCACGATCGAACAAGTCGGTAACGTCGCCGCTTTTCTGCTTTCAGATTTATCGGCTGGCGTCACGGGCGAGATCATTCATGTGGACTCGGGCTTTTCTAATGTGCTAAGTGGCCTGGTGGAGTAATCCGCTCCGGCACATGTATGCTCACTCAGTCTGATCATCGCATCCCTGTCAGATGCATGATCAGCGCGCCACTCGCTCCTGCACCTAAAATCAGATAAACAGGGTTAATGCGTGTGCGCAGCAGCAAACCAAACACCACGATTGCAAGACCGATCGTCAAAGGTCCGACTAAGGCGGCTTTTGCTACCGCATACACGCCAGAACACATGAGTCCAATCGCTATGGGCTCTAAAGCGCTCTGTACCGATCGTCTCCAAGGCCGCTCGCCAATTTTGTTCCATAAACGCCCAACCGCAAGACACAGCATGCTCGACGGAATGAAAAAAGATAACAACACAACCCCCGCCCCCAACAAACCGGCGATCTGAAAGCCAAAGACCAACACCATCATCATGTTGGGACCAGGTGCGAGTTGCCCTAAGCTGTAAATATGCACGAACGCAGTGTGATCGATATCAAAACGCTGCGCCAAAATAGTCTGCATTTCCGGTAGTACCGCCGTTCCGCCGCCCACCGCCAACACGGACAACATCCCAAAGGTCGTCGCAAGTTGCAGTAAGGCGCTCATTTGCGTGGCTCCTCTGCGCGAGGACGATAGAGATACAGACCGATCGGCGCCATAATCAATAGAACGGTGACGAGAGAGAGCTTTAACACACTCATCAATACAAAGGTCGCCACAATCATTGATAGTGACCGTATATGCCGAAAATGCTGGTCACCAATTTTGTAGGTGATTGAGGCCAACAGACCGGTCGCTCCCGCCGCCACACCGGCCAGCAAAATGTTCATCATAGGGTGATCTGCGCCTTCGCTATATGCCACCCCCGCGATCAATACAAATAGCCCCCCTGGCAACATCAAGCCGACGGCAGCAATCAGGGCCCCCAAAAAGCCACGCAAGCGATCACCCGCAAGTAGCGCGAGGTTGACAGAATTCAATCCTGGCATGGTTTGACTGATCGCAAGAGTTGCCATGAACTCGTCTGGTGTCAGCCACTTACGCTTATCCACCAGAAGCAGTCGCTCATAGGCCACGATGCCCCCGCCAAAGCTCACCACACCGATTAAGAGAAATTCTCTAAAAATAACCCAAAGCGTTGGCGTCATTCCTCAATCCCATAGACGAGTGCGGTCTTGGTACTACCCGTCATTAGCCAATCTGAAATGGCGAGCTGTAGATTTTTGAAAAATTTATCTGCGCGCTGATGCGCCTCGGTATTATCACGATTCAACTTTGTGACGCGATAAGAAAATGCGAGCTCGCCAATAATCGGCTCACCTACGCTGCGCATCCAAATCGCGACATCACAATGTGCGCTGACATTAGGCCCAAAGACAATATCACCAAAAGGCATACAGGCCTCTAGGATCTTGTTTGCCCTCCCGCCTACGATAGAAACAGGGACATCAGATTTAAGCTTCAAGCGCCCCAGATCGGGAAAGAGAGTAACAAGTTGGCCCATCGTACGTTCGAAAATTTGATCAACTGGAATGGAATCCATGATCGAATTATTGGAATAAATCATGCGCGTGCTGCCGAGTGTCTTGCCTCGCAAAATTTCCTCTTTGAGACGCAACTTAGTTTTATAGTGCGTATCAGAGTGGGGGCTGTATGCAAGAGCCTCTTGCAATGAGTTATCTCGACATTTCAAGGTCACCTCACACCAATCATCGATCCAAACATTTTGTCTAAGTTCGCGTACTCGCAAAATTAAATTATTTTTCCGAAAATCTTGTTCTGGTGTGTCGTAAAAATAAACGCTCCGCAGACCGGTATTGGCATTGTCGAGATGTAAAAAATCAACACCCTCTTTATTACAAAATGAATGTACCAAATGACTCAGATGAATAATCCGGCTATAGCGATCAAGTCCCTCGGGCTTGAGCAATAGTTTGAACTCACGGTTAGTGATTTTCTTGTCGAGCGGAACAATAGGCTTCATTGGGTGACTTTTCTAAATAAAGTGGCTGCAGAAAATTATCATTAGCAGGATTCAAAAGTCTAGGAGATTATAGGGGAATGTATCTGATTCTTGATTTATCGCAAACTAAGTGTCCAACAACAGTGGCGAGAATGATCAAGTACGAGACCGACGACTTAGAATGAAAGCGTACTCATGACTACTTAAGGAGTCAGCATATGATTATCAACAGAAAAGCTTGGATTGTGGTTGCAGATGGCGGCCGTGCCAATGTGTACGAAAATGTCGGCGAAATCGGTGAGTTGAAACTCGCTCTTGTGCGCAGCAGCAGCCAACACACGGGGCATACCCACGAACTTGGGCGCGACAAGCCCGGACGAATGAATGACAACTCTGGCTACTCAAAATCTGCGCTCGAATCCACCAATATCCATGAGGTCGCAGAAGACAGATTTCTGAAAGGCGTGATGGACCATTTGGCGCAAGATGTCCAGTCCGGAGAGTGCGCTGAAGTGATCCTGATCGCGCCTCCTCAAGCACTCGGCGACCTGCGCAAACATCTGCCAGCCAATGTCGCCAAAGTGGTGGTGGGTGAAATCGGCAAGGACTATACTCATGTGACAGTCAACGAATTGCAAAAGACGCTGATGCACATCACCTAATTCTCTCTCCAAATGGAACCTAGGCACCATGAATCTTTCTGAGCTTTCTGCCCTTGAATTACGCCGTTTGATCGGTACCCGACAGATATCCCCAGTTGAGTTGATGGATGCCTGCATCGCTCGGATTGAGCAATTCAATCCTGCGATCAATGCGATTGCTGCGACGGACTTTGAGCGCGCGCGTGCAAAGGCTCAGGAGGCTGAAGCGACCGTGATGTCCGGCGAGCCGCTCGGCTTACTGCATGGTTTGCCGCTTGGAGTCAAAGATCTTCAAGATACGGCGGGTTTATTAACCACCTACGGCAATGTCGGTCTGCGTGGCAATATACCCTCACGCGACAACAGCCTGATCTCACGATTGCGTCAAGCAGGCGCCATCGTGACTGCCAAAACTAACACCCCAGATATGGGTGCGGGTGCCAACACGCGTAATGCCGTATGGGGTGCAACAGGTAACCCATTTAATCCAATCCTGAATGCAGGGGGCTCTTCAGGTGGCTCAGCCGCTGCACTCGCGACCGACATGCTCCCAATTTGCACAGGTTCCGATACAGGTGGATCGTTGCGTATTCCCGCTGCGCTCTGTGGCGTCGTTGGAATGCGTCCTTCGCCTGGCACGGTTGGTAACGATACGCGTGCCTTGGGCTGGTCTGTCATCTCAGTCTTAGGGCCGATGGGTCGTACGGTCGCGGATACCGCTTTTATGATGGCGGGTTGCATTGGACGCGACGCATTGGATCCACTGGCTTATCCAGTCGACCCTCGCTCTATCTGGCCGATGCGTCATACTGATTTGTCAACTTTACGTATTGGCTACACCGAAGACTTCGGCGTGTGTATCGTCGATCAAGAAACTCGTAGAGTATTTCGTAAACGCTTAGCCGCGATTGCGCCACTTGTGCAGGTCTGCGAGCCGGTTGACTTGCGCTGCACTGAAGCGGATCGTGCCTTTGATGTGTTGCGTGCTGAAAATTTCGTCGCAGGCTTTGCAGATATCTGGCGCAGCAAACCAGAAACGCTCGGACCGAATATTTGTGCAAATATGGAAATGGCCGCAGCGATCACGCTCGAAGATCGCGCGCGTGCGCACCTAGAACAAACACGTATTTCGCGTCAGTTTGCCGCAGCCACTGAAAAATATGATTTGATTATTTCTCCCGTCGTCCCCGTCACCGCGTTTCCTTGGACGCAACTGTATGCGGCCGAAGTGGATGGTCAAAAGATGAGGAACTACTACCACTGGCTCGCACTCACCTATGTTGTGACCTTGGCGACAAATCCAACGATTGCACTGCCCTGCGGTCGCGACGAACACAACATGCCCTTTGGACTTCAAATCACTGGCAAGCTTTTTGAGGATGGCAAACTGATGGCTGCAGCACATGCGCTCGAGCAAGCTTTTAGTTTTGATTCGGAACTCAAACGCCCCAAGCCTGACATGAGTCAACTGCTTGAGGCGCATCCCGAACTCAAGTCAATCGTCACGCATCCTCCCGTGTATGAAGGCTTGGTGGCGGATCATCCGACCTCACCAGCGGTATAAGGTGATCCCTTCCGCAATTTCAGGATTGTTGATGGCATCGGGTAATGAGCGGAACTTGGTGACTTGTGTACCCTCATTGCCCAGATAAACATACATGATCTGCGCTTCACCTGAGCTATCCAAATAGCGATATCCCCAGATCCATTGTTGGTCATTACCCCAATTGTCACGGGTGATGTTTGCAGGCGGGCCAAACTCGCAATGCACACGCTCGCGCGTCCAGACCTCGCCATTGCCTAGGATGCTAAAGCTTTTGTCCGTCAGAACCTGCAGAGGTGCACCGACCAGACCTTGCTTTGAGACGTGCAAGGCGTAGGCAGTTTCTCCATCGGGCTGCTGTGACCAGACCATCCGTTTGCCGCCATCCCTAGAAGGACAGCTGACGTTAGGCCGACCGTATTGTTTGAGGACATCCACAATAGGTGTACCAGGCTGCACACTTGAGACCTGCGCGCATCCTGATAAAAATAATGCGGAAAGGCCAAACGATATTCCGAGTAATTTTTTCATATTGAATCCTGTTGCAATCGCTGCTAATTTTTCTAATTTAATCACAACAGACAAGCATGAGGTCAAATTAAAACTCAAACATATGTCCGCTTTTAGCAGCCTTGGTGCGTAAGTACCCGTCATTGTGCTGATTAGACGGGTAAATGTGCGCGACCCGCTCAACGACTTCCACCCCATGCTGAGCAAGCGCAACGACCTTGATTGGGTTGTTGGTCATCAACTTGACGCGACTGATACCCAACAGTTTGAGCATTTGCGCAGCGGGCAAATAGTTGCGTTCATCCGAATCAAAACCAAGATTTAAGTTGGCATCCACCGTATCAAAGCCAGCATCTTGGAGCTGATAAGCACGTAGCTTGTTCACGAGACCGATGCCGCGACCTTCTTGGGCGAGGTACAACAAGATACCGCTACCAGCCTTGGACATCTCGGTGATCGCACCGCGCAACTGATTTCCGCAATCGCAGCGCAAAGAACCAATCAGATCGCCTGTAAAACACTCAGAGTGCAAACGCACCAACACTGGCGCGGTCGGATCCACATCACCCACCATCACGGCAAGATGCTCGATCCCGCCGTCGCGCGGACGAAATGCCACCACACGCGCATTTTCGGCGTTTTCCAATGGCACCCGCGCTTGGCTCACCAAGGTCAGCGAGTTGGCCGCATTTTTCATGTAGTGTTGAATATGAGTCGCCTCAACCGCACAAATATCTGATGACCCAATACCCTCTACGATCAAGGCGGCTGGCAACAGGCGGGACAGTTTGGAAAGCGTCACGCAGGCTTGTGAAATCGCATCGGCATCATCAATGAGTAAGCCAGTCAAAGCAGGACGCGTCATGAGCGCCGCGAGTGGGTTGGCTAAAAATTCAATCGTCGCTAAATCCAGTCCATGCGGATGCGACACCACGCACGCCGCACGATCAGTCTTATCAATCTCGAGCACGTTGGCTCGTGTACCCGTCATAACAAGCCGAGGCGCACTGGTGCCGGTGCGTGTGAGCAACCCGAGATGCTCAGGGTTTAATGCTTCCGCCGCCAGCATCAACAAGCTGGTATCACCATCGTGCACGCGTACGAGTGCTCCACGGCGTAATTCGGAAATGGCACGATCTACTGCGATGAGAGGAGCTGAGGTTGACAAGATGAGAGAGTCAAAAGGGTGAATCGGGCTTTAAAAATAAAAGCTTGGGCAAAAACACACATGTAGGAATATTATGACAGCTAAAGGTAAATCCCTAATGGAATATACCTACATCACAACATGTTTTGAGGTATGTCAAACTTTGGTTTCTTCTAAACAACAAACCGCCATTCAAGAAGACCATGCCTTAATGGAGACCAAAACCCATTGGGATACTTTTTTTACAGATTTTTTCGCGGATGGTTCCCTCCCAGACTCCCCGCTCCAAGGTCTTTTTGAGCCTCTGAGAGCCGCCACGGTAGACAACATGCTAGTGGTGGGGCAGCTTGGGCAGACCTTAGACGGTCGAATTGCCACGGTGACCGGCCAGTCAAAATACATCAATGGTCAACCAGGACTGACCCATTTGCACCAGCTGCGGGCACTTCTTGACACGGTGGTGGTGGGAATG
Organism: uncultured Burkholderiaceae bacterium; assembly: GCA_963926265.1. GTDB lineage: Bacteria > Pseudomonadota > Gammaproteobacteria > Burkholderiales > Burkholderiaceae_B > Zwartia. The sequence continues at coordinate 69,385 of CAWUWN010000004.1, read as the reverse complement.
GGTACGGTGCTCGCAGACGATCCGCTGCTCAATGTCCGACTCGTGAACGGCAAGCATCCTGCTCGGGTGGTGATTGACCCAAAGGGCAAACTTGACGCAAAAGCGCGCGTCTGGAATGCCGATGGGGCTCGGCGTTTATGGATCGTTACGGAGGGGGTAGAGGTTTTAGCGCCAGAGGGTGTTGAGGTCATTGCCCTGCCGATCATCGACGGGCGCATCAGGCCTCAGGACATTTTGGCTAGCCTTCACCAACGGGGACTTAAACGTATTTTGATCGAAGGCGGTGCGGAAACTGTATCGCGTTTTCTTCAAGCCGGCTGCCTCGATCGTCTGCATTTGATCGTCGCACCCATCCTCATGGGGTCGGGTCGCGCAAGCCTCAACCTCCCTGCGATCGAACATATGGACCAAGCTTTACGTTTGAATGTCCACACACATTTGTTGGGTAATGAGGTGTTGTTTGATTGCGACCTCAGCGCTCAACGGATCAAGATTGCATGACGGGACAAAATTTCTCCAAAGCGTTTGGCGGACTGATCCCAAGTTGGCTGTAAGGCAGCCGCCTTTCTTGCGCCTAGAGACAACTGTGCTCGCAAAGCAGCGTCATGCATAACGCTGCGCAAAGCCTGCGTCAAGCTCTTGACATCTCCAGGGGGAACGAGCAAGCCTGCGCCGGATGGAACGGTATCTGGGATGGCACCACCTGTTGTTCCGATTACGGGTAGACCGCGCGCCAAAGCCTCTGCGTAAGCCATACCATAGCCTTCAAACAACGAAGCCAATACAAAAATATCGGACGTCCGATAAAGTGCCTCTAGCTGGACATCGTCGACGACGCCCAAAAGATGCACGCGGTCTTCAAAACCATAACGCGTAATGTCGTGCTGGAGCCGCAAAGGAGCCTGCTCATCTCGCGACAGGTCTCCCGCAATCGACAAGGTCCAGGGGAGGTCCGCCAGGGGCTGTAATGCCGCGAGTAGAACGTCAAAACCCTTGCGCGGCGTTACGGTACCCACCGATAACAGATGCAAAATTTGTGAGCCACTACCTTGAGCCTGAGGCGCTCGGGCAGTTCCGGGACAGACCACCTCAACCGACTTAGGATCTACGCCAAAGCTTTGTGTAAGATCGCGGGCGGTAGCGGGTCCAGTGACAATAATTTGCGCCACGTGGCTCAGCGCTTGAGTCTCAGTTTTTAGAAATACCTGAGCCTGCTCTAAACTTAAACCCGACTCATACGCCAAGGGATGGTGAACCAAGGCAATCACGGGATGAGTGTTGGCGCAGACCGCTACGGCTTCTGGCAACACACCCAAGGCCAAACCATCGATCACAATCAAGGTGTCAGGGGCAATCGCTTTTAAAAGTTCAGCAGCCTCATTGCGCGTTTGCTGGGAAGGATAGGGAAACCCGGGCCCCAGCCTGAGCAACTCAACCTGCCAACCGAGTCTTTGTAAACCATCGATGATGCGACGATCGTAGATATAGCCTCCTGTGGGCGTATCGAGCTCGCCAGGAAAGGCAAATATCACGCGTTTCATCATTGCGATTGCTTAGTGGATAGCCGCTTCGTACCATGCACGTGCGACATGGGACTCAGAAATCGTCACACGAATGGCATGCAACTGCTTGCCGTCACGGCCTAGACCGCCACTGCGCGCAGCCGTTGCGAGTTGGTCAAAAATGTATTTGGTCAAAAACTCAGTGGTCGTATTGACGCCTTTAAACTCTGGACGCTCGTCCAGATTGCTGTAGTTCAATGGTTTGAGCGTGGCTTTAAGCACATCGAGCGCGCATCCGATGTCTACCACGATCCCGTTTTCATCCAACTCTTTTGAAATGAAAGCAGCGTCAACGACGAATGTCGCACCATGCAAGGCTTGAGCGGGCCCAAACACCTCACCACGAAAAGAATGGGCGATCATAATGTGGTCACGCACTTCAACTGTAAACATAAAAACTCCTTAAGGATAACGAATCAGCTGGCAAAGCACGGTGCTTTGACGGCCTAATATTTCTGGCAAGTGTGCAGGTAGATTTGTAAAATCAACAGCTGGCGCTAACAGCACGTCCAGACGTGAGTCTTGAAGCATGTTGAGCGCAGCGCTCAAACGTCGACGGTACGTCCAGCGCGGTCGGCGTGAAGCGGAAATATGACCGACCTGACTGGCTTGCAATCTAATCTGGCGGCTATGAAAGGCTCCCCCTAGCGGCGCAGCAACCATACCCGACCCATACCAACTGAGCTCCAAAACCGTTGCTTCCTCACCTGCGCAGCCCAGCGCAGTGGTCAGTCCCGACGCATTGGCACTGCAATGAATCACCACATCGCACTCCTGAGGCGCAGCTTGGGGCGAGGCAAACTGCACACCCAGCGCACGCGCAACTAAGGCGCGCTCGGGATTGATGTCCACCAAAGTCACCTCGGCGCCTGGCAGGTGCCCGCACAGGTAAGCAACCAAGCATCCGACGACCCCTGCACCAATCACCGCAATACGATCACCGGGTCCGGGTGCAGCATCCCACACGGCATTGAGTGCCGTCTCCATGTTGGCACCCAGCACTGCACGCGATGCCTCTAGGCCTGGGGGAATCGCAATCACTGAATCAGACGATGCATGAAAGGCGGTCTGGTGCGGCATCAGACTAAAGACTAACTGCCCCACAAGGGCATCCGGTCCCAGCTCGACCCGCCCGACATTCGAATAGCCGTACTTCACCGGGAAAGGAAAGTCTCCACCCATAAAAGGAGCACGCATTCGGGCGTATTCCGTCTCTGGCACCTGGCCACGATAGACCAAGGATTCGGTCCCACGACTCAGGGCACCGAAAATCGAGCGCACTTGGACGGCTCCCTCTGCCAAACTGGGAAGACTCTCAGCACGCAATTCGGCTTGTTCAGGGGCGATGTACCAAAGCGCCTGAGCAGACGGTGGTCTTGAAGATTGGGGTTGGTCTTTCAACACGACTGAATCCTAGGTTTTTAAAAGTAATCTAACCGCTCTGCCCTATACTGTTAGCGCATGTTGCAGAGTATAAGTGAGTCAGAGGCCATCCCTTGCATACCTTTATAAATAACCCTTCTGCGCGTGCTATCGCCGCACGTCGTAGCGTTTTTTTCGTGCTGGCCACCAGTACCGCAGCCTTGATGCTTTGGCTGATGCAAGAGACGCTTGCGCCTCAAATACCCACCGCCATATACGTGGCATTGATGGTTTTATTCAGCTTGACCTTGCCTTGGATGGTTGTCGGTTTCTGGAATGCCCTCATTGGCTTGTTGCTCTGTCAGTTATCGACCGAGCCCACAGCGTCAGTATTGCCGCGCGAAATGGACATCACCGATACAGAACCTCTAACGACATCGACCGCGATTTTGCTATGCATCCGAAACGAGACGCCCGAGCGCATCGAACGCAATCTTGAGTCCATGCTCAAGGGCCTTGCTACACCCGGAATCGGTGAACACTTTCACCTCTATGTGTTGAGTGACACCAACGACAGTGGCATCGCCGAGCAAGAGCAAATTTGCTTTAACGCGATGCAACAGCGCTGGAGCGATCATGTCGGGATCACCTACAGATGCCGGACAGACAATACAGGATATAAGGCAGGCAACATCGCAGAGTTTTGCCAGCGCTGGGGCGCTCAGCATGAATTTGCACTGACCTTAGACGTCGATAGTTTTATGACGAGCGGAGCAATCCTGCGCTTAGTGCGCATGATGCAAGCCAACCCACGTTTGGGGATTTTGCAAGGCCTCGTAGTCGGCCTACCCTCGACCAGCGCCTTTACACGATTGTTTCAATACGGCATGCGCTTAGGCATGCGTTCTTTCACCATGGGCTCCGCTTGGTGGCAAGCCGACTGCGGTCCTTACTGGGGTCACAATGCAATCATCCGACTAGCGCCGTTTATCGCGCACTGTGAGCTGCCTGCGCTGACAAGTCGCGATGGCAACACACGACATATTTTAAGTCATGACCAAGTCGAAGCAGTCTTGATGAGACGCGCAGGCTTTGAGGTAAGGGTGTTTCCGCAAGAAGACGAAAGTTGGGAAGAAAACCCAACCACCTTGAGCGAATATATTCGTCGGGATTTGCGTTGGTGCGAAGGTAATTTGCAATATGTCCATTTGCTCACTTTGCCAGGCCTCAAACTCATGAATCGATACCAACTTGCCTTGGCAATTTTTATGTTTTTGGGCTCACCTGCTTGGATCGCAATGTTGGTCCTAGGCACGCTAGCCTTGAGCCTCACACCCACTGCTACTGATTTCGCTCAACCTGCGCACTCTCTGATACTGCTAATCTTTGTACTGCTAATGTGGTACCTCCCAAAAATAGCAGGCGCCTTAGATGTGTTGTTGCGTAAAGAAGAGAGGGCGCGCTTTGGAGGTGGTTGGCGCTTTGGACTGAGCCTGACGTTGGAGATGCTCTTTTCAATTTTGATGACACCCATCACTTGGCTCAACCATACTATTTTTATAGTCGGCCTCACCTTTGGTAAAAAAGCAGGATGGACCGCTCAGTCTCGTGACGACCACACCATTGCGCTTGCGGATGCCGTCAGACAGTTTTGGCCGCACACCCTACTCGGCCTCGTACTCTCGGGTCTATTGCTGGCTACGCATCCGGCCGCGCTGCCTTATGCATTGATATTTTTGAGTGGACTGCTGCTTGCTATTCCTTTGGCGGTACTCACTTCCCTCCCCGTGCTAGGAAGGTGGATGATGGCACGTCAATTGCTCTCTTTACCCGAAGAAATCAATCCACCTCAAGCATTACTCGAACTTGACCTCAAGGCACTCAACATCCTACAAACCATCAGACCACCGCACAAGACATAAACACACATGAAATTTCTTCATCTCTATTTGCGTGTGCTCGAAAAGCTGGGGTCAGATCAAAGGCTCGGCTGGATATTGGCCTTGGCCAACGTCACACTCGCCATAGCACTCTTTGCGGAGCCCGTATTGTTTGGACGCGTAATCGACACGCTCTCTAAAACTCCAAGTGACCAGCCTGCCGCAATTTGGACCGGCGTATGGCCTTTGCTTTTGCTCTGGACTGGTTTTGGCTTGTTCACAATCTTATGTGGCACACTCGTCGCACTCTTTTCTGATCGACTCGCGCATCGCCGTCGACATGCGGTATTTGGTGAGTATTTTGAACACGTGCTCCACCTGCCACTCGCTCAGCAGTCACGCACGCACTCTGGTCGCCTGATGAAAATCATGCTGCAAGGCACCGATACGCTTTGGTGGCTGTGGCTGAGCTTTTTTCGAGAAAATCTGGCTGCGTTTGTCTCTTTGGTCGTTTTAGTCCCTCTGGCTCTTTACATCAACTGGCGACTGGCTATTGTCTTGATTGTGTTGTGTCTGCTGTTTGGTGTCTTGACCAACTTTATTTTGCGTAAAACACAAGCACTTCAAGTACAAGTTGAAAGTCATCATTCCGATCTCGCTGAGCTCGCCTCTGATACCCTGGGTAATATCGCTTTGGTCCAAAGTTTTTCACGCATCCAAACTGAGGTCACAGCATTACGCAACATCAGCCTGCGCGTTCTTGGCGCTCAACTGCCAGTGCTGTCGTGGTGGGCAATCGTGACGGTATTGACCCGCTCTGCCACAACCCTGAGTATTTTATGCATTGTGATTTTAGGAGCGTGGCTCTACACAAAATCACTCATCACGATCGGCGAGATCGTGACGTTTATTGCCTTTGCTGGCATGGTGATTGGTCGTCTCGAACAAATCGTCGCATTTTTTAACAAGCTTGCAATGGATGCTCCGCGCTTAAAGGAGTTTTTTGGTGTGCTCGATACGGCGCCAGAAATTTTAGATGCGCCTGATGCCATTGATCCCGGTCGTTGCGAAGGGTTCATCGAATTTCACAACGTCAGCTTTTCGTACGATAGCAAACGGCCTGCCATTCAAAACATGAGTTTTAAAGTTGCTCCTGGTCAGACCTTGGCTCTCGTGGGCACCTCAGGAGCTGGGAAATCTACCGCACTGAGTTTGCTCTATCGCGCTTTTGATCCAACAACAGGCTCCATCACCATTGACGGTCGCGACATACGGGAATTTCAACTCACAGCTTTACGCCGAAATATTGGTGTCGTGTTCCAAGAACCACTATTATTTAATCGTTCGATTGCAGAAAATTTACGCATTGGCTCTCCGGAAGCCAGCGAGACGGATCTACGTGAAGCCTGCGCACGTGCACAAGGGCTCGACTTTATCTTGCGTCAACCAGAAGGTTTTGACACGATCATTGGAGAGCGCGGTCGCAGTCTTTCTGGCGGCGAACGTCAACGTTTATCGATCGCACGAGTCCTGCTAAAGAATCCACCTATCTTGATTTTGGATGAAGCAACAAGCGCGCTTGATAGCTCGACTGAGACTAGCTTACTCAAAGCCATGGAGGAAGTGACACGGCAACGCAGCACACTTGTGATCGCGCACCGACTCAGTACGATTAGACAAGCCGATATGATCTTAGTGATGGATGCGGGTCAAGTCATCGAAGTCGGTACCTTTGACACGCTCTATGCACAAGACGGGCGCTTTACTGAGATTGTGAAGCAACAGTTCAACGTACTTGTTGAGCAATCTTCACAATCCAATATACAAATGGAATTGAGATGACAGGATTTTCTGCACAGTGGCTGGCTCTTCGCGAACCTGCTGATCATCGCGCACGCGATGTCTCCTTACAATCTCTCGTCATTCATGACCTGGAGCGTCTCGCAAGGATGCGTGCGGGCCCACTCAAGCTCGTCGATCTTGGTTCAGGCTCTGGCTCCAACTTGCGTGGTTTGGCACCTTACTTGCCAGAGGCTCAACACTGGACCCTGGTCGATTACGATCCCGCATTGTTAGAGGCAGCGCGTGTGGCTTGCATGCAGTGGGCCGACCAAGTGATCTCAAATGATGTCACGCTCAAGCTAATCAAAAATAACAAGCATATTTCGATTGTTTTTCGTGTTGTTGATCTCGCAAGCAATATCGAAGCTGTACTTGCCGAGCCCTCAGACCTCGTGACAGCTGCTGCTTTTTTTGATCTTGTAGCGGTGCAATGGCTCGAACGCTTTTGTGGTCAACTTTCCACGCCACTCTATACGGTATTAACCTATAACGGTATCGAGAAATGGACGCCATCTGAGGCAATCGATGCTGCCATGCTTGAGGCGTTTCATACGCACCAGCAAACTGATAAAGGTTTTGGTGTAGCGGCAGGACCCCGAGCAGCCCAGGAGATGGAAAAATTGTTGCGCGCGCGAGGGTTTGTAGTGTCGAGTGCATCGAGCCCTTGGAAACTTGACACTCAGGATCGAGCCTTAATCGAACAACTCGCGACGGGCAGTGCTGGCGCTGTGCGCGAGACGGGCCTAGTTTCAGTTGAGGATGTCAACGCTTGGCAACGCAGCCGCTGTCTAGCGTTGACTTGCGAGATCGGCCATACCGACTTGTATGCACGACCTCGCCAATTTTAATTGTCAGATTTCGATTTTTGCACCTAACTCGACCACGCGGTTAGGTGGAATCTTGAAGAAGTCTGATGGCTTGGCTGAGTTCTGATACATCCACGAAAAAAGCTTTTCACGCCATAACGCCATGCCGGGGAGCTTACTCGGCACAATCGTGTCGCGCGCTAAAAAGTAAGAGGTTTCCATATCTTCAAACTCAAGACCATGCTTGGCGGTGATCAACGCCAAAACAGATTTCATGTCTGGGGTCTCTTTGAAACCGTGTACCGCTCGCACAACGTAAATATCTTTGCCGAGTTCTTTGAGTTGCAATCTTTCACCGTCGTTCACATAAGGGACGTCCCACGTACTCAATTTGATGAAAAACACTCTCTTGTGCAAGACCTTGTTATGTTTGAGATTGTGCAACATCGTGGCAGGCGTGTGATCTACGTGCGCAGTTAAAAACACGGCAGTACCCTCCACGCGATGAGGAGGATGAGCCAAAATACTCGTCACAAAAGCGGACAGAGGGATCGATCCATCGATCGCCTTTTCACGTAATAAACGGCGACCCGTATACCAAGTCATGAGGCAAGTAAAACACGCTAAGCCCAGAAACAGAGGATACCAACCACCATCCTTAAGCTTGATCAGGTTGGCTGCCCAAAATGACAAATCAATCGCTAAAAATACGACTAAAAAGACTGCCACGATGAGTGGATTAAGTTTCCACTCACGAATCATGACAACTGCAACTAACAAGGTTGTGATCAGCATGGTTGTCGTCACAGAAATTCCGTAGGCAGCGGCCAAATTACTCGACTCACGAAATTCAATCACGGTGAACAGCACCATGATCAATAATGCCCAATTGACGACTGGAATATAAATCTGACCTCGCTCTGCCTCCGAGGTGTGATTGATGCTCATGCGTGGCAAAAACCCTAATAACGTCGCTTGGTTCGCCAAAGAAAATGCGCCAGAAATCACAGCCTGGGAAGCAATCACCGTCGCACTGGTGGCCAAGACAACAAGAGGGATCAAGGCCCAACTGGGCGCCATTAAATAAAATGGGTTACGGATCGCAGTAGGATCGGTCATTAATAAAGCGCCCTGACCGAAGTAGCACAGCAACAAGCTTGGCATCACTACAAACAACCAAGCATAGCGAACAGGCTTTTTCCCAAAATGCCCCATGTCCAGATAGAGCGCTTCGACCCCTGTCACCACGAGCACAACAGAGCCCAGCACAATGAAGGCGAGAAACGTATGCTGATAGATAAAGTCGATCGCATACATCGGATTGATCGCGGCGAAAATCTCAGGCTGTTTGAGAATATTAAAGACACCCAATACAGCCAGACACAAAAACCAAAGAAGAGTGATGGGGCCAAAGAGTTTACCGACAGCGGCAGTGCCGTGTTTTTGAATTAAAAACAAGCCAACGAGAATTGTGAGCGTGATCGGGATCACGTACGTTTGCAGCTCAGGGGTAATAATCTCTAATCCCTCGACCGCAGACAAAACAGAAATAGCGGGCGTGATCACAGACTCACCGACCAACATGCAAGCGCCAAACATCCCGAGCATCATGACAGCTATGTGAGGTTTGCCCTTGCCTTTGAGCGAACGCATCGCAAGTGCCATAAGCGACAACACCCCACCCTCACCCCTATTGTCTGCTCGCATCACAATCACGACGTATTTAAGCGTCACGATCAATAAGACAGCCCAAAAAAGCATAGATAGGATTCCCATCACCGCTTCTGGCGTGTAGGGAATACCATGCTCTGGACTAAAACACTCTTTGAGTGCGTACAAGGGACTCGTGCCGATATCACCGAACACAACGCCGATCGCCGCGAGCATCAGTACATGCGTCGAGCCGTGCCCCACCGGACTTACAGTCACTGCAACCGGTTCAAGGATGCTTGACTGCGAGTACTGTGGATCGCTAATTGTCATTTTGCTAAGAAACCTTGTTACGCAGAGTGCCTATTTTATCAATGATGACCTCCACATAATCGCCCTTTTGCAAGAATCTGGGTGGCGTACGACTAAAACCCACGCCCTCGGGTGTGCCAGTAGCAATCACATCTCCCGCGTGAAGTTCGGTGAAGCCTGAAATGTATTCGATCAGTTTAGGGATCGTGAAAATCATATTGTCAAAGGCTGTGTGCTGCATCGTCTCGCCTGATACGACCGTCGTGAGGGTTAAGTGATCCAAAGGACCGACCTCATCAGGTGTCACCAGCGCGGGCCCAATTGAACTAGAACGATAGAAATTTTTACCCTGATCGAGGGTGCGCTGAAACTGGTAGTCCCTGACCGAACCATCCATAAAACAGGTGTAGCCTGCGATGTACTCGGCAGCGTCTTCAGCGCGAACCTTACGGGCAGTTTTGCTGATCACGACCGCGACTTCACCTTCAAAATCAAACTCTGGCGAGAGCGTTGGCTTTTCAAAATCTTCGCCATGCGCCACCAACGCGGCAGGTATCTTGATAAATGTTCTGGGAAACTCCGGAAGTTTGTGACCCGCCTCTGCTGCGTGTGCAGCGTAATTCAAACCCACACAATGAATCGTGACGGGCTCAAGAAATAACGGCAAGTAACGAATATCCGACTCTTGCATATCGGCTGAAGACACGCCCAAGAGTGCCTCTTGCGCGGCCGCGTAGCCATTCTTTTGGACTAGCTGCAACAGTGTGGGGTAATTCTGACCAATACGCGAAGCAAGATCGACAATCCCACCGTCCGTGCGCAAGACACCATAAGAATTTTGACCTCGATAGCTGTAACTCACCAACTTCATGCTTGTATCCTTTTCATGATCAAAACTGTGCTTTTGGAATATATTAGGCTAGAAAGTGGGTAGCTGTAGGACTCCTAGACATGGCGGTTCATCTTTTAATGATTTGCTCTGGAGCTTCCTTAGCACCAAAACCACCAATCAACAACGCCAAAACAGCGACCGAGCTGACTGTTGAACTCGAAGAAAAGTTTCCCCCTCTGAAATGGGTAACTCATACAAGCATGGACCTCTATTCGCGATTGGTACGAACTGAGCTAATCCAGTGGATGGTTTGACCACGTGCATCAACACCGACTGTCACAGGCATGTCACGCACCACAAACTCGTAGATCGCTTCCATGCCAAGATCCTCATAGGCTAGAACACGAGCAGATTCGATGGCTTTAGACACGAGATACGCTGCGCCTCCGACGGCGACTAAATAGGCCACACCTGCTTTTTTAATCGCCTCAATCGCTACGGGGCCGCGTTCGGCCTTACCTACTGATACGAGCAAACCAGTTTGCTCGAGCAAAGTTGGCATGAATTTATCCATTCGAGTAGAGGTAGTGGGACCTGCAGGACCAACTGCCTCTCCCTTGATTGGATCAACAGGACCTACGTAGTAGATTGCGCGATTTTTAAGTGAGACAGGTAGTGACTCACCACGCGCAAGCGTCTCGACCATGCGTTTATGGGCAGCGTCACGGCCTGTCAATAATTTGCCAGACAACAACAACAGCTCTCCCGCTTTCCAACTCTGCACTTCTTGAGGCGTCAAAGTATCTAAGTCAACACGCCGTCCATCGGCAGTTGGCATCGCACCAGGGATACCGTCCCACACTGAAGCATCAGGCGGCGAAAACACCGCAGGACCCGAACCATCCAGAGAAAATGAGACAAACCGCGTCGCCGCACAGTTAGGCAGCAGAGCTACCGGCAACAATGCGGCATGCGATGCAGCCGTCTCGATTTTGACATCCAGGATGGTGGAGTCACCACCCAAGCCTTGTGCACCAATCCCCAAAGCATTTACACGATCAAAGACTTCAAGACGGAGCATCTCGGCTTCATCTTTCGTATTTTTTGAGCGCACAGACTGTATGTCGATAGGTGTAAATAACGAACGTTTAGCCATCAGCATGGCTTGCTCAGGCGTACCACCAATGCCAAGTCCTAGAACGCCTGGAGGACACCAGCCCGCACCCATGCCAGGCAACTGACTCACCACCCAGTCTGCGATCGAGTCGCTCGGATTGAGCATGGCATAGCGAGCTTTAACATCGCCACCCCCACCTTTGGCGACTGCAATGATTTCTAGCGTATCGCCTTCCACTAGTTCGATGTGAACAATCGCTGGAGTGTTATCGCCTGTATTTTTTCTTTGTCCGAGTGGATCACGGATCATGGACGCACGTAGCGGATTTGCCGCAAACAAGTATGCTTTAGCCACACCTTCGTTTGCCAGCGTTTGCAAACTCGGGGTCGCCGGACGCTCAGGTGCTTCGATCCGAACATCCATGCCAAGCTTAAAAAAAACATGTGCGACACCCGTATCCTGACAGATAGGTCGCTGCGCCTGAGCACTGAGTTTGCTGTTAACCAGCAACTGAAGCAAGGCATTGCGCGCAGGCGCTGAAGTTTCCTTTTGATATGCGTCTTTAAGGGCCTGTACAAAATCCGTAGGATGGTAGTAGCTCACATACTGCAACGCATCCGCAATGCTGGTGACGATATCGCGAGCCTGAATCACGCGCATGATTAGGCCTTATTCCAAGCACGCATACGATCCACCATCTGAGGAGCAGCACCTAAATAGTTTGCGGGATCGCAGAGTCGATCGATCATCGCACGATCGAGTTTCTCGCTTACCGTTTCATCGAGATAAAGGACTTCGGCAAGCTTTTTTCCTTGGATCGATGCGATCCGACAGGCGTCATATACGACATCGTGCGCGGTCTGACGACCAATATGAGGAGCCAGTCCCATCATCACAGCCTCAGCCACAATCAGGCCACCCGATAAGTCGAGATTTTTGAGCATGCGCTTGGTGTCTACCTCTAAGCCGCTCAACATAAACTTGGCTTGCTTCAGTGCACCTGCCGTCAAAATAAATGATTCAGGGATCGCGGACCACTCGATATGCCAAGGGCCTGTTGCACGTTCAAAGTCTTGCACCATGGCATCCAAAGCTAACCCTGCGTGTTGACGCACGGCCTTGGAGGCACTGAGCATCAATTCACAAGAAATCGGATTACGCTTTTGCGGCATCGTGCTCGACGCGCCACGACCTTTGACGAAGGGCTCGAATGCCTCAGCTAACTCATTGGTCATCATCAACATAATATCGAGCGCAATCTTGCCAAGCGAACCTGTCACAAGCGCTAAAAACTGAATCGTTTCAACCAAACCATCGCGCGCAACATGCCAGGTGATGGGAGCTGAACCCAAACCAAGTTCTTTCATAAGCGCTTCTTGAACCGCGATTCCCTGATCGCCTAAAGATGCAAGCGTACCGGCCGCACCGCCAAATTGACCAATCAACACGCGGGGTTTAATTTGTGCCAAGCGCTCACGATGACGACGCACCATCAACAACCATACAGCGGCTTTATAACCAAACGTGATCGGCAACGCGTGTTGCAAATGTGTACGCCCTGCCATCGGAGCATCCCGATATTGCAACGACATCTGATCCAAAATAGCATCGAGCTCGTTCAAATCTTGCTCAATAATCGCCAGACCATCACGCACCTGCAGCACCGTTGCTGTATCCATAATGTCTTGGGTCGTCGCCCCCCAGTGCAGGTACTCACCCTCAGGACCACACATCTTGGAGATCTGATGGACAAGGGGCAAAATCGGATAACCCACAATTTCTGTTTCGCGCTTGAGTTCTTTCATATCGAGCTTGCTGGAATCTGCACGCGCAATGATCACGGCCGCTGCTGCTTTTGGAATTATTCCAAGCTCACCCTGCACTTTTGCCAAGGCGATTTCAGTGTCGGTGTAGCGACGCAAGGTCGCAGCATCATCGAACACTTCGCGCATCGCGGCGGTGCCAAACATATCTTTGAAGATGGAGGATTCGATCATTGAAATAGGCATGGAATGAAACTCAAAAAAAGTGAAGGAACGAAAAAAATATTACGCAAATATTATAAGTAGACCTGTTTAGGCGGGCCCTATGCTAACTGATCCGCACGCAGCGCTTTAGCAGCTTCTTTGGCCCGGTCGTTCTCGGAACGCAACCGGGCCAATTCTTGTTCACTCACACGCGCAACGTTTGAATAGTCCTGTTTCCATGCAGTTGAAGCACTCCAGCGCTGCGGTGATTGGACTGTAGTGCGTGCGGCAGGGGCGGACTCAAGGGTGCGAAACGCTAACTCAAGCGTCGCAGCCTGAGAAGCGGGATCGTTGGGCTTACCCGCCGCATTTCCCAAAGGAAAGTCGCTAAACACTACACGCGGAACACCGCAGTGCTCGACAATATCTTTCGCGCAGGCCAGCAATACCGTTGCAATACCCGCCGCCTCGAGATAGCGAGAGACCAAGCTCAAAGTCTGATGGCAGACTGGGCAATTGGGCACCATCACTACGGCCTCCACACCATCCTCTCGGCAACGCCTCAATACCTCAGGGCAGTCCACCTCGATCGTATGCCGTTGGCTACGATTAGTTGGAATGCCATGAAATCTCGGCGCTAAAGAACCAATTCGACCAGTTGCAGCGGCCGCTCTCATAGCGGGCAAGGGAAACCAAGTGTTGCTGTCTTCCATCGTCGTATTTTTGCGATCGATCGCAACATGAGAAATCCGTACATCATGGTCTAGTGCAACATCGCCTGAATAGACTTTGTAAAATTTGGCCTCTGCGTTGTACGGAGCGCCAATTCCTTGTTCACCTTTGGCAGGATCATAAGGCGAAGCGGTGGTCAGCAAAGCGACCTTCATTTGCGCAAGCGGCTTATCCAGAGGCGTGAAAGGCACCTCAACGAAATGTGCCCAACGATAAGGATTGCCATAACCCAGCGCGAGGTACCAATCTCTCGTACGGGTCATATAAGGAATGGGAATATCCTCATCAGAGGCAAAGCCGAGATCTGATTCCGTCTGACTCATGTTGTGTGGCTCCTTAAAATTGATCCGTGTTTTTTATTTTGTTTTAAGCTTTGTGTGGCCTGTCGTAGTTCCTAGCGCAATACCGACAATAATCAACACTGCGGAAAGTAGGAGCGGGACGCCGAGGGTTTCGCCTAAAAATACGCTGGCGCACAACAAACCAATGACTGGCACACCTAGCAATCCCATTGACACCATACCTGCCGGTAAATCTCGGCTCACTAAATTCATGAGCCAGTAGGCCACGCCGTTACCGATCAAGCAATTAAAACCAATCAGCAAAACAAGCTCGAGCGTCCATTCAATATGAGGGATGCCCTCTAGCACCAAAGCCAACACCAACTGAACCAGGCCCCCGACCAGCATTTGCCAGGGCAAAAGGGAAAACGGCGGTGTCACCCATTTGTGCGCTCGTCCATACACAATCGAAACCGCCCAGAAGAGTGCCGCCGCTAAAACAAGCGCATGACCAAAGACGATGTTGGAATCACTCCAATCCATCTGACCTGGCTGCATAATCAGCACCACACCAGACAATCCAATCAGCATTCCAAGTAATCGCCTCAAGGTCAACGGTTCGCGCAGAAAAAACCACGCCGCCGGGAGCACCCAGAGTGGCGAGGTGTAGGCTAAAACAATGGATTTTCCAGCTGGAAGGTATTGCAATCCCACACTCACCAAAACGGAAAAGCCCACCATATGCAATAAGCCGACACTAAAAATAACGGGTAGATCCGCCTTGACTGGTACGCGTAATCTTCCTGTGGCAAGGCAAAGCACAAAGAACAATGCGCAAGCAGGCAAGAGTCTTAATGCCGTGACCCAGATAGGGGTGACATATTGCAAGCTCATTTTGGCAATAATCCAGTTCACGCCCCAGGCCAGCACTAACAACATCAGCAGGAAAAAAGCATATCGACGGCGTCTTTGCTCAGTCAGAACCCTTTCTTGCTGATGAGAATTTACTGAAGGACTGACGGAAGTTGACACTCGGACTCCAGGCTAGACGCCAGAAATTGAGAATCACCTCGCCACAATGGCGGAATCTTCTCTATTTTGGCATTGACTGTAACCCAATGTATGCTATGGCATCTTCACGAACTGATGGATTTCCCGCAAATGACTACGCAAGCCACAAAAGACCTCGCCACACTCCTCAAAGATCGCTACGGTCGAGGACCTGAAGTACTTGATGCGTTGAACCCAACGCTCGAGACCTTGTTTCAGCATAAGTCCGTGCGCGGCTTCACTGACCAGCCTCTAGCGCCCAATACTGCCGAGCTCCTCGTGGCCGCGGCCCAGTCGGCGTCGACCTCCTCCAACCTCCAGACTTGGAGTGTGGTCGCAGTAGAAGACCAAGGCCGAAAAGACCGCCTGGCCGCGATGGCTGGCAATCAAAAGTGGATTAGTGCCTGTCCCTTGTTTCTTGTTTGGGTGGCCGACCTCGCACGCCTAAAAGAACTGGGTGAGGCGCACCAGCTTGCCCATGAAAGCTTAAATTATCTCGAAATGCTCATGATGGCCACGATTGATGCCTCCCTGGCCGCTCAAAATGCAGCGATTGCCGCCGAGTCTCTCGATCTTGGTATTGTGTACATTGGCGGTATCCGCAACAAGCCACTGGACGTCGCAAAAGAGTTAGGCCTGCCACCAATGAGCTTTGCCACTTTTGGCATGTGCGTGGGCAATATTGACCCAGCCGCGACAGCCAAGAACGTCGTCAAGCCACGTTTGCCACAGCGTGCAGTTCTCCATAAAGAGACTTATGATGTACAGGCCAAAAACGAGTCTGTCGATGCTTACAATGCGACGATGGAAAAGTTCTATGCCGAACAAGGTATGAAGCCGCTTGGCCCATGGCACATACAATCCCTGCATCGCGTTCGCGGTCCAGACGCCATGGCCGGACGCGATCAATTAGTCGATGCACTGAAACAGCTAGGCTTTGACATGCGTTAAAGCCCCGAGCTCCGACTTCGCATGCGGGGACGCGACAATAAGGGGGTGAGGGCTTTTTAGCCCTCGCCCTCTTCTCTTTTCTGCATCTGCCACATCTGAGCATACGCACCATTCGCAGTGATTAAGTCCTGATGCGTGCCTCGCTCGATCACTCGCCCATGCTCCATCACTAAAATCTGATCTGCATGCACAATCGTCGACAAGCGATGCGCGATGATTAAAGTCGTGTGATTGCGTGCAAGGCTCGCAAGCTCCTCTTGCAGTGCACGCTCTGTCTTGGAATCAAGTGCTGAAGTCGCTTCATCAAAAATAAGCATCGCTGGTTTTTTCAACAAGGTTCGCGCAATCGCAACACGCTGTTTTTCGCCACCAGACAGTTTCAAACCGCGCTCACCCACCTGGGTGGCATAGCCCTCAGGTAAATGCTCGATAAATTGACTCATCTGCGCCGCACGTGCGGCGGCCTGAACCTCAAGCTCTGTCGCACCGGGACGTCCATACGCGATGTTGTAGCCAATCGAGTCATTAAACAGAACGGTGTCTTGCGGCACGATCCCTAAAGCTTGACGCAAACTCTTCTGTTGAACAGCACGCAAATCCTGACCATCTAGCAAAATACGGCCATGCTGCACATCGTAAAAACGGAACAATAAACGCGCCAGGGTGCTCTTTCCTGCTCCACTGCGTCCGACTACGGCCGTTGTTGTTCCCGCTGGGATCACAAAGCTCACATCATGCAAAATTTCGCGATTGAATTCGTAATGAAAGGACACCCCTTCAAAACGGACTTCGGGACCGTTGGTCTGATCCGCAATCTTTAAAGCAGGCGCATTCGGCGCATCGGCGATTTCCCGATCCGACTCCAGCAAAGTAAACATTCGATCCAGATCCGTCAGGGACTGTTTAATTTCACGATAAATTACACCGAGAAAATTCAATGGAATATAAAGCTGAATCATCAAGGTATTGACTAGCACCAGATCACCCAAGGTCATCGAGCCGTCTGAAACGCCTAGCGTGGCACGCCACAAAATCAGCACCAGACCCGTCGCAATAATCGCCTGTTGGCCGACATTCAGAAGCGATAATGATTTTTGAGATTTGATCGCGGCCGCTTGATAACGCAGCAAATTGTCGTCATAGCGCTCGGCCTCAAAAGTCTCATTGCCAAAGTACTTGACTGTCTCAAAATTCAGCAGCGAATCGATCGCCTTTTGATTAGCGCGCGAATCCATATCATTCATGGTCCGACGCAAGTGGGTCCGCCACTCGGTCACATAAATCGTGAACACGATGTAGATCACTAATGCACTGAGCGTGATCCCTGCGAACCAGATGTCGTAGTTGTAGGCGAAATAACCCAGCACTAATAAGAACTCGAGCAAAGTGGGCACAATGCTGTAGAGCGAAAACGATACCAGCGATTGAATTGCCCGTGTACCTCGCTCAATATCGCGGCTCACCCCTCCAGTCTGTCTGCCAAGATGAAATCTGAGAGAAAGCGCATGCAAATGTTCAAAGACTTCTAAGGCAATCTGACGCACTGCATGCTGAGTCACGCGCGCAAAAAACAACTCACGTAATTCCGTGAACATCGAAGATGAAAACCGCAACAAGCCATAGCCGATGATGAGCGCAATGGGCACAACTAAGAGCACGCCGGGTGCATTGTTTCGCACATCTAAGGCATCGACCATATGCTTGAGCATCACAGGGATACCAAGGTTGGCGAATTTGGCCGCAAGCAAACAAGCCAAAGCGAGCGCAACACGCAACTTATATTGCATCAAATAGGGGAGCAAGTCGCCAATAATGCGCCAGTCGCTTCGCTGTCGAGGGTCTTGCGAGTGATGCGGGTCGTTTACAAACTCGGTGGAACGGCGGCTAGTGTGTCTCATGCGTAGATTCTATCGCCGAAACAACTTGACCGCCCGAATCAACCTTCGTGTATAAATTCTATTCAGCGCGTTCTCGAAAACTTACCCACCCCGCTCAATCACCGCATCCCCTCCTATGACTATCCAGAATAATGACACCACAGCGTCAAACCTAGCCCAGCGCACCCGTCTGAGCATCCAAGCTGACGCTGTGCTGAAAGAAGCAACTTCCACAGGGCGAATTCCTGGTGTCGCTGCTGCGGTCACCAATGCCTCGGAAACGCTTTATGAAGGCGCCTTCGGCTTGCGCGCGCAGGGCCAGAGCGCGCCCATGAGCTTGGACACAGTAATGTGGATGGCCTCGATGACCAAACCCCTAGTAGGCGCCGCTGCCATGCAGCTAGTGGAACAGGGCAAACTCACGCTGGATAATCCAATCGCCGAGGTGTTGCCTGATATCAATGCCATTCAGGTCATGACAGGATGGGATGCGCAGGGACAACCCCTGTTGCGTCCGCCCAAAACTCCCATCACTTTGCGCCATCTCATGACGCACACGGCCGGCTTCACCTCGGATATATGGAGCGAAAACTCATCGCGTTTTCTCAAACTCCACAAACTGCCTCGTGCAGGCTCGGGACAACGCAATGCGCTCAATATCCCGCTTTCCTTTGACCCAGGCGAGCGTTGGGAGTACGGCATTAACATCGACTGGATTGGTCTAGCCATCTCCGCGGTCACTGGGATGCGGTTAGGCGAATACCTTCATAAACACATCACCGGCCCCTTGGGCATGCACAGCACAGGTTTCAAAATCACACCCGAGATGCGTGCGCGTGTGGCCAAAGTCCATCTGCGCAACCCCGCCGATCAGTCCCTCAGCCTGTTGGACTTCGAAGTGCCGCAAGAGCCCGAGGTTGACCCAGGCGGCGGTGGGATCTACTCAACCGCCAGCGACTATCTGCGCTTTACACGCATGATGCTCAATCATGGGCACGGTAATGGTCAACAGATTCTTAAGCCAGAAACTGTCGCGCTAATGTCAAAAAATGCGATGGGACCGCTACGCGTCAAGATGCTGCATACGGTCAATCCAAACATGTCACTCGATGCGGAATTTTTTCCCGGTGTGGAAAAAACATGGGGCTTGACCTTCATGATTAATGAAGTCATCGCCCCCACAGGTCGTTCAGCAGGCAGTCTAGCGTGGGCGGGTTTACCCAACGCTTATTTCTGGATCGACCCAGCTCGCAAGATCGCGGGTGTACTGTTGATGCAAGTACTGCCCTTTGTTGATACCTCCGCGCTCAAGCTCTTTACAGACTTTGAGACGACTGTGTACCAGTCGCTGAGCCCCCCTTACTGACCGGGATACCACTTCGGCAAACGCTTCTCAATAAACGAAGCCGTCCCTTCAGCCGCCTCGGCCAGCTGACGCATGTCCGAGTGCTGCTTGATCAAGTCGTCTAATAAGGCATCATCCAAAAAGGAGCCGGCAACCTCCATTGTGCGCATCTTGGTCGCTGACACTGCGCCGGGTGCGTTCATCAACAAGGCATCGACAATCCGGGCGCCAGTGGCCTCAAGCTCCTCGAGCTTGCAAACTTCATGCACAAAACCAATACGCAATGCAATATCCGGTCCAAAGCGCTCTGAAGACAAAGCATAGCGACGGACGTGACGCACACCCATGGCTTGGCAGAGTTGCGGCAAAATAATGCCCGCAATCAATCCCCAGCGGGCTTCGGTAATAGAAAACACTGCATTGTCAGCCGCCACCACGATATCGCACACGGACGCCACACCTGTGCCACCGCCAAAACAACCGCCCTGAATCAGTGCAACAGTCGGGATCGGCACGATATCGAGCCGGCGCACTGCCTCGGCGGTTAGACGTGACACACGCTCATTTTCAGCTGGAGAGGTATGAGAAACACTCGAAATCCAGGCAAGATCCGCACCCGCCTGAAAATGACGACCATTTCCTTTGATCACCACCACACGTGCATCGGGTTTCGGACCTAGCAGGTCCAACGCCTCGTGCAAGCCCCCGATCATGTCACCGTTATAGGCGTTGTTGACCTGAGGACGATTTAAAGTCACCGTCACCACACCTCGCGCGTCGACGTCACACAGCACGGTGCCTTGACCGAATTCTTTTGTCATCACTTTTCCCCTTGTTAAAAATCGCAACAATTATCGATTATCAGTCAGCATACCTCGGAATAGCTTACTCACACCTAACAAATCCTACCCCACCCCAGGCCTCAGTTATGCGCATGTTTGATGTACTATTTCTGGATCACGATAAGAAAATTTGACCCATTCAAACAGACGAGACAGCAGAACATTCCATGCAAACATTAGACGCCATCATCATAGGCTCTGGCTTTTCGGGCATGTATCAACTCTATAGCTTGCGCGACAAGCTTGGCATGAACGCCAAGATCCTCGAGGCGGGGAGCGGAGTCGGAGGTACCTGGTTCTGGAATCGATATCCCGGGGCCCGTTGCGACTCCGAGAGCCACACCTACATGTATTACTTTTCAAAAGAAATCATTCAGGAATGGGAGTGGTCCGAGCGATACCCCCAACAGCCAGAAATTCTGCGCTACCTGAATTTTGTCGCGGACAAGTTAAAACTCCGCTCAGATATCGTGCTCGACTCGCGCATGTCACAAGCCCATTTCGATGAAGCGACCAATCGTTGGCAGATCAAAACAGAAAATGGTCAGGAATACAGCGCCAAATATCTGATCACTGCAGTAGGTTGCCTTTCTTCGGCCAACATGCCGAAAATCAAAGGCCTGTCCGACTTTAAAGGCAAGTGGTTCCATACAGGCCAGTGGCCGCACGAAGGTGTGGACTTTGCAGGTAAACGCGTTGGCGTCATCGGCACAGGTTCGACCGGTATCCAGGCGATTCCCGTGATCGCCGCGAGTGCGGGCCACCTAACGGTGTTTCAGCGCACGCCTAACTTCAGCTTACCCGCACGCAATGCACCCCTTACACCTGAGTTTAAAAAATACGCGAAAGAACACTCAGAAGACATCCACGCCATCATGACTAGCAACACCAATGGTCATGGTTTTTATATCGAAGACAAATCTGCACTGGATGTACCCGAATCCGAACGCCTCAAAGCCTATGAAAAAAAGTGGGAACAAGGCGGTTTTCAGTTTCGTGCGCTCTATCGCGATATCCTAACTAGCGCAGAAGCCAATGACACCGCGGCCAACTTTATCCGCAACAAAATTAAGCAGGTCGTTAAAAACCCTGAAGTCGCCGAATTATTAGCGGATATTGATCACCCATTTGCCGCCAAACGTCCGCCAATCGACTCGCACTATTTTGAAACCTATAACCGCGACAATGTTTCACTTGTCGACATTCGCTCAGCACCCATCGAGTGCATCACAGAAACCGGCATCAAAACCGCTGACCAAGAATATCCGCTCGATATCATCGTGTTTGCGACGGGCTTTGATGCGATGACGGGTTCATTGGTCAAACTTGATATTACGGGCCGCGAGGGCAGGACACTCAAGGATTACTGGCACGCGGGTCCACGCACCTATCTAGGTTTGCAGATCCCTGGCTTTCCCAACTTGTTCACGATCACGGGTCCGGGCAGCCCCTCCGTGTTGTGCAACATGCCGCCGGCTATTGAGCAGCACGTTGATTGGATCACGCGTTGCATCCAGCATATGCGTGACAAGGATTTGGATTGCATCGAAGTGTCTGAGGCCTCGGGAGACCTCTGGCAAGCCGAGGTCGATGCGGCGGCTAACGCTACGTTGCTCACCAAGGTCAAACACTCGTGGTATCTAGGTGCGAATATCCCAGGCAAACCGCAAGTGTTTATGCCCTATGCGGGGGGTCTGAGTCATTATCGTGACATTTGTGAAAATGTCATTCAGGATAACTATCGCGGCTTTGAGTTTCAAGCAGCGAGTTAGTTTAGTCCTCCAAACCGACCGAATTTAATATACTTGCTTATAAAGCATGCATAAGTATATCGATCCGGTCGACCCAATCCGGTCGACCCACTTGGTGACATTCGCCACTAGTGCGATAATCCCTAGTTGCACAGATGTCTTTTACCCACTTTAAAATTTGAGGCTTTCCGCTCATGGCACAAGAATTGGATTTGCTAAAAATCGCCCAAGAAGAACAGAACGGCGATCTTTTCAAGATGCTCGATGGCATCTATAAGCGTTCATCGGCTAAACCCGTCGGCTGCCCAGACGCAATCATTTGGGAAGGCGGTAATGCCCACGGTGGTGTCAAGCCCGTCGCACACGCTTTTACAGATATGTTTGCCTTGAACGGCACGCTCATGGCACTCGACGTGCTGGGCCTGCCTTTCCTCGGCGTCCCGATGATGGCTCAGTTCCGTCACGACAGCAAACTCCAGTCACTCGAGTGGTTTGGCAAACTGGACTACACCGCACTCAAATGGTCGACTGCCGGTGACTTCATGGTCAACGAAGGTGGCAAAAAAGTGGTTGTGAACGGCAAGTCTGCCAACGCGCCACTGCGCACCGCAGCAGGCGTGTATTGCAACGTGCGCCCCTACGGCGGCATTACCAGCATCCGCTTTATGCCAGGTCTGCCTTACTCGCAAGACAAAAAGAAATTCAATGTTGATCACGCCACTGGTGTGATTCACTCGGAAATGAACACCCCTGGCATCCGTATGGCCTATGCTGCGCGTCTGTTCTTGAAAATGGTGCACGAGACAGGCCAAATCGGCCGCGTAGCGACCAAGCCTACACAGGCTCAAGAAGACGCTATCAATGCAGGCATCATGCGTTGGTTGTTGCAAGGCACCAAGTTCAAGCTCAAGCGTCAATACACCGTTGACGCCTACGAAGAGCACCGCACCAGTGTCGACGCCATCGTAGCCTTGCTCCCCAAGGACTTCAAAGCTGGCATGGAAAACTGGACCGGCGACATTTACGAACACATTGCCGACACTAACTTCGGTTTGTTGTTGCATGACATGATCCGTCAGCGTCCTTGCATCGTGTACGCCACAGACTTGGACGGCGATCGTCTAACCGACTTGATGGCCGATGCACCTGACGTCTTGCGTGACTGGGGTCAAATCGTGCTGGACAAGGTTGGCGCCAAGGTGGACATGAAGAAACTTTGGGTAGACATGGGCTTTACCATGACCAACGGCAAAGACATGACTAGCGTGATGTATCGCGTGCATGGCGCGCCAATATACGAACAAACACTCGGCTCAGCAGATGCCATGTTGTTGCGTTTACTGGACGGCGACGAAACAGTCGGCGGCGAAAAGCAGCCTTACGACCCACGCATTCACTTTGTTCTGATTAACGAAGCTTACAAAGCCGCGAACCCAGACAACAAAGAGTTAGCCAAGTGGTTGGATGATCAGCTTGCTACCTTCGACAAGATTTATGCGGGCAATCGCCCACGTTACATCGATGGTTACAAGCAACTCAAAGCGGCGATCCGTCCCTGGGGCGCTGCTTAAGTCTCTCGATCATTAAGTTGTCGCAATATAAAAAATCCCGCGAGCTTTGAACACTCGCGGGATTTTTGACTTCTACTTCTTCACTTCTTCTTCAATACTTCTTCACTGCATTTCCACTCTAATCTCACTTAAATCCAGCACGATCTAGAATTTTTTGTGCTGCGATTTGATTTCGCCCCATCGCGGCGACAGATACATCCTCAGCCTTAAAGGGGCCGAGTTTTTTCAAACCCGGATTATCGAGGTTGACCGAAGCGACTGCTGGCCACTCGTTGTTACCGTCTGCGAAATACACTTGGGCAGCATCAGTCGCTAAGTACTCAAGAAACTGCTTTGCGGCCTCTGGATGCGGTGCGTTTTTGGCGATGCCACCACCTGCGATATTGATATGTGTACCGCTCGTTTCTTGGTTAGGCCACACAAAACCAACCTTAGCCATGAGCGCTTGGTCTTCGGGCTTGGTTGAGCGCATCATCCGAACAAGGTAATAGGTATTAGTCAACGCCACGCCACATTCCCCTGCTGCGACGGCTTTGATCTGATCCGTATCACCGCCTCGTGGTGAGCGTGCTTGGTTGGTCACCATCCCTTTTGCCCATGCTTGCGTCGCGGCCTCGCCGTTGCGCTCAAGCATCGCGCCAACGAGTGACAACATATAAGGATGTGAGCCAGAACGCGTGCAAACCTTGCCTTTATTGCCTGGGTCTGCAAGTTTTTCATACGTATTGACATTCTCTGGTTGGACGCGCGCTTTGTTGTAGACAATCACACGAGCGCGTGTCGAGTAGCCCACCCAAGTATCTCCACCAGTTGCGGCTTTTGCCCTCAATTTTTCTGGGATCCGCTCGTCAATGAACGCTGATTTGACTGGCTGAAACATGCCGTCCTTTTCTGCTCGCCATAATCTGGCGGCATCCACCAACAAAATTACGTCGGCAGGGCTTTTGGCACCTTCGCTTTTTAGGCGCTCAATCAAAGCATTGTCGCTGGCTTCGATGCGATTGATTTTGATCCCTGTTGCCTTGGTAAAGCCTCCATACAACTGCTCGTCAGTCTGGTAGTGACGGGCGGAGTAGATGTTGAGCTCTTTTGCTGTGTTGAGTGCTTTGGCAGGCTGAGCTTGCTGTGAAAACACTGCTCCCACTGTTACCAGTGACATCACAGATGCCGCTAGCGCTTTTAAAACGATTTGCTTGTGCATCAGAAATTATTCCGTAGAAATCCGAATAGCTAGAAATCTCATCATAACACTAAATGCGAATCATTATCAATACCTGTTAGCTTTAGACATGGCACGAGAAAGAATAATGACAGGGATTAAACCTGCAATAACAATCGTCAAGGATGGGAGCGCCAACTCAGACAAGCGCTCATCGGCTGCCAATTGATAGGTAGCAACGGCGAGCGTGTCGAAATTAAACGGGCGCAACAGTAAGGTGGCGGGTAATTCTTTCATCACATCGACAAATACGAATAAACCTGCAGTCAATACGCTACGTTTTAGCAAGGGGAAATGAATGTCTCGCATCGTTTGCCAAGGAGTCGCCCCCAAAAGCGCAGCCGTTCCGTCCATGGACGGTGTAATCCTTGACAGGCCTGCCTCCACACTTTGTAAACTAGAAGACAAAAATCGGATCAAGTAAGCGTAGATCAGTACTGACACCGTCGCAGACATGATCCAGCCCAACTGAAACAGCCCTAAAACAGACAAAATCCCCACCGCCAACACAGCGCCTGGAAGCGCATAACCAAGGCCTAGCAGGCGATTGACCCATTGCATCGTGGCGCTTTTCGTTAACCGAGCCCCATAGGCGAGTAACAACGCACACGCCACCGAAATCAGCGCAGTGGTCGCCGACAAACCAAACGAGTTTTGCAACCAGCCTAAATAGCGAGTGTCCAGACTCATTCCCTGCTCCCACAGCAACTTCAGCAAGCCCGCTACAGGCAAGACAAACGAACAGAGCAAGGTCAAACCACAGACCGAAAACGCCCAAAATGCCTTTTTGCCACGTAAGAGGCGAGGCAGGACCGCGCGCTGCACTACGCCTGAGCTGGCATAGCGCATTCGCGCCCGACTCGACTGTTCAATGTAAAAAATCAAAATCACAAAAACCAGCAGTCCGAGAGATAACTGAACTGCGGCCAAACGGTCGCTAAAGGACAACCAAGCCCTAAAAATGCCAGTCGCAAACGTCTCCACACCAAAATAAGCGACGGCGCCATAATCGGCCATCACCTCCATCAACGCGAGCGCCATGCCTGCAAAAATCGCCGGGCGTGCCATTGGCAACACTAAACGGTAAAACGCTTGAAAGCCACTATATCCCAGTGTTTCAGCCGCCTCGGATAAGCGCCCACTGCGATCTAAAAAAGACGTCCGAGCAATCAAATACACATAAGGAAAGAGACAAAAGGAAAAAGACCACATCGCGCCCCCTAAAGAGCGCGGATCGGGAAAAAACCATAGTTGCTCGAGACCGAGGACATTTCGGAGCCCAGTTTGAATCGGACCCGAAAACTGCAACATATCGACAAAAAGATACGCCATCACGTAAGTTGGAATGGCCAGCGGCAAAATAAGTGCCCACTCAAAAATCTTTTTGCCGGGAAATTGATAATTGGCTACTAACCAAGCATTGCCGACTCCAAGCACGAATACGCCCAAACCCACCCCGATCAGCAGCAATAAGGTGGACGTGACATACTCTCCTAATACTGTTTGCCAAAGATGCAGCAAAGTGCCTTGGCGACTGAGCTCTTGTGCAGCCTCACCACTCCCTTCGGTAAAAAAGGGAATAAAGAGGCCTAGCAGCGGCAACGACAACAATACTGCAATCAGGACAACGACTCGACTCATTCGCGATGCGCTCAGCTCAATATCAAAGGGTTCTGGAATCAAAATGCCGTTAATGCGAAAATTATAAAGATGAATACCAACCCACCTTTACTTTCCCTCGATCACGTAGAGATCGGATATCCTCGCCTAGACGGTCCAGGCTGGGTTCCAATTGTCCGAGATTTAACCCTCAGTCTAGCCCGAGGCAGCATTGCATGTTTACTAGGGCCCTCTGGTTGTGGGAAATCGACGATTTTGAGGGCGATTAGCGGCTTTGAGTCCCTGCAAAAAGGCTCGATTAGCCTGCACGGCAAGATTGTCAGCGCTTCGGATATACAGGTCGCCCCCAACTTGCGCAAAGTCGGCATGGTGTTCCAAGATTTCGCCTTATTTCCTCATCTCAGCGTATTGGCAAACGTCATGTTTGGGTTACGAGCGCTAGCGCCCGCCAAACGCCGTGAGGTCGGACTCCAATGGCTAGAGCGCGTGTCCCTCGCAGATAAAGCAGACGCTTACCCGCATGAACTGAGTGGCGGTCAACAGCAACGTGTCGCACTGGCCCGCGCCATGGCGCCTGAACCTGACTTGATATTGCTCGATGAACCCTTTTCTAGCCTCGATATTGACTTACGCGAACGACTCGCGAGCGAGATGCGAGATATTCTGAAGGCCAACGGCGTCACCGCGCTACTGGTCACGCATGATCAATTCGAAGCCTTTGCGATTGCAGACCAAATCGGCGTGATGTCTGAAGGTCGAATTGTCCAGTGGGATACGCCTTACGACCTCTATCACGAACCTGTCAATCGCTACGTCGCCGACTTTATCGGCCGCGGCGTATTTGTCAAAGGGGTCATCCAGCCCAATGCAAAGGTCAAAATCGAACTCGGCGAGCTCCAGCTCGACAATGATCACCATGACCCCCTCGGCAAAGAGGTCGATGTGCTGCTCCGCGCCGACGATATTCAACATGACGATGCGAGCCCTCAACTAGCTGAGGTCGTTCGCAAAACGTTCAGAGGCGCCGATTTTCTCTATACCCTCCGACTGGATTCCGGTCAGGAAGTCTTAGCGTATGTCCCAAGCCATCACGACCATTCCCTAGGCGAAAAAATTGGCATCCGGCTCGGCGTTGATCACGTTGTGACCTTTTCAGACTAGTTGTACTCCATCAAAACTTGGGGACAACCCCAAGACTTCAGACCTTTCCTTTCCTTTAAACTCAAGCCCACTAGCGCGAGGTGATGCGCCTGAAATCAAGGAGAGGATGATGAAAACAGGTCTTAAACAATTTACCCTGGCTGCCGCCAGCTTGGTGCTTGCAGGCGCTGCCTTTGCACAAACCAATCAGAGTGGACTCCCAAATACATTGGCATGGAGTGCCTATGACGTAGGCTCTGGTGGTTACAACCAGGCCGTGGCGATTGGTAACGCTTTAAAACAGAAGTACGGCATCAACCTGCGTATTTTGCCGGGTAAAAATGACGTCTCACGTACGTTGCCTATCCGCGAAGGTCAGGTACAGTTTGCTGCAAACGGTGTCGGTGGCAGCTATATGTCCCAAGAAGGCTTATACGATTTCGGCGCTAAAAACTGGGGACCACAACCAGTCCGAGCAATTTTGCTCAACAACTCCGATCAGGTGTTGTCTGCTATCGCAGCAAAAGATGCTGGCATCAAGACCGTGGCCGACATGAAGGGCAAACGGGTGGCTTGGGTGATCGGTGCACCTTCACTCAACCAAAACATTACGGCCATTTTGGCGTTTGCTAACCTGACTTGGGCTGACGTCAAAAAAGTCGAATTTGGCGGCTTTGGCGCATCCTTGGATGGACTCATTAACAACCAAGCCGACGTGGCATTCAGCTCTTCGATCTCAGGTAAAGCCTATCAGCTCGCCAAGTCTCCTCGTGGCCTGAACTACCCGATCATTGCCCATTCAGACAAAGAAGGTTGGAAACGACTTCAGGCAATTGCACCTTTCTTTTTCCCGTTCAATGGTAAAGAAGGTGCGGACCTGAGTGCAACTAATACTGCCGAGTCAGCCTCCTACCCTTACCCAGTCTTGATGACCTATGCCAAGCAAGATCCTAAGCTTGTCAAGGCAATGACCGCAGCGATGGTTGACACCTTCGACGCCTACAAAGGTTCGGCTCCCGGGAATTCTGGTTGGGCCTTATCGCGTCAAAACTTTGGCTGGGTCGTGCCTTACCACGAAGGTGCGATTGCTTATTTCAAAGAAAAAGGGATTTGGACAGCTGAGCACGAGAAAAATAATGCCATGTTGATCAAGCGCCAACAGGTTTTGGCCAATGCCTGGAAAGAAGTCCAATCTCGCAAGCATGCCGATGACAAGGCCTTTGCACAAGACTGGATGAAAACGCGTGCAAGTTCGCTGACCAAAGCTGGGATGGACCCAGTGATGACTAGCTGGTAAAGCAAACTAAGGTAATCACACCCATGTCTCAAACTACTCCAACCATGCCACAGAACCAAGCAGTCGTCTCTCAAGAGCCTCGCATGAGACAAGTTGGCCCTCTCTGGCAGGCAGTGATCGTACTGTCGGGTTGCGCAACGTTGTTGCTCGCGCTCAACCAACTGCTCAATCTGGGGTTTTTTGTGGGTGTGACCTTACTCGACACCTCTTACCTCTACTTAATTGGAGCTTTGCTAGTCGGAATCGTTTTTCTGATTTTGCCGGCAAACGCCAACGCAAGCCGCACGTCGGTACCTTGGTACGACGTGCTGTGCTTTGTACTCTGTACGGCTGTATTTGCATACTTTGCATTCAACGCTCACCGCATCATCTCCGAAGCGTGGGAATTCATGGCGCCACCCCTTGCAGTTGGCGTCTCTATTGTAGGTTGGGTGCTGTTGCTGGAGGCTACCCGACGCGCTGGTGGCACAGCAGTGTTTATCGTGGTCGCCATTATTTCCCTTTACCCCGTCTACGCAGACATGATGCCTGGTCCGATTTCGGGCCTGCCTCAAGATTTTGCCACCACCATGGGCTACCACTTTACGAGTAGTGAAAGCGTCATGGGGATCCCCATGCGCGCATTCGGCGAACTTGTAATTGGTTTTGTCATGTTTGGAGCGGTCCTCCAATTTACCGGCGCGGCAGAGTTTTTCAACAATATTGCGTTTGCGTTATTTGGCCGCGTCCGTGGCGGTCCTGCCAAAGTCTCCATTTTCGCAAGCGGCCTGATGGGCTCAGTTTCTGGCAGCGTGGTCTCAAATGTCCTGACCACCGGAGTGGTCACCATCCCTGCCATGAAACGGACCGGGTTTTCGCCAGCCTACGCGGGCGGTGTCGAAGCCTGTGCATCAACGGGGGGCGTCTTGATGCCACCTATTATGGGTGCAACCGCATTCGTGATGGCCTCGTTTCTTGGAGTGCCTTACGGCAAAATCGCACTGGCTGCGCTAGTGCCCTCTCTGTTGTTTTATTTTGCGCTCTTCATGCAAATCGACGGCTACGCCGCCAAAAATAAATTGCGCGGACTACCCCGCTCCGAATTACCCGATATCGCTAAAACTTTTGCCGAAGGCTGGCAATATATTTTGGTCTTTGTATTTTTAATTTGGTTATTACTAGTCGAACAAGTCGAATCACTCGCTCCGTTTTACGCAACAGGTTTATTGTTAGTCATTAATCAACTCAAAGCCAAACATCGTCTCAACTTTCCTAGATTGATCAAGCTGCTTCAAGGCGTCACAATTTCACTTGCAGAGCTGGCGGCACTTTTAGCAGGGGTTGGACTGATTATTGGTTCGATGTCAGTGACTGGGCTCGCCGGAACACTTGCAAACGATCTGGTCTACCTTGCCGGCAATAATGTTTATATTTTGCTCGTCATGGGCGCGATCACCAGCTTTATTTTCGGTATGGGTATGACCATCACAGCCTGCTATATCTTTTTAGCGATTGTGTTGGCGCCACCCTTGATTGCAGCAGGCTTTGACCCTGTCGCCGTTCACCTCTTTATGATGTATTGGGGCATGGTGTCGTTTATTACACCTCCCGTTGCCCTCGCCTCGTTTGTAGCGGCTGGTCTTTCTGGTGCACCGCCCATGAAGGTCGGTCTGCAGTCCATGCGCTTGGGCAGTACGATGTATTTTGTCCCGTTCTTCTTTGTGTTGAATCCTGCGCTGATCATGCGCGGTGAGCCCATGGAAATCGTAGTCGTGGTCATCACAGCTTTTATCGGCATCACGTTCATCGCAGCTGCGCTTGAAGGCTACCTAGCCGGTATTGGTAAGTTAGGCGAAGGTCTCCTCAACATTCCCTGTCGACTCATCATGTTTGCTGCAGGCATCTTTATGGCTCTGCCTGGCGGGGAGAGCATTGGCCTCAGCCATATTCAACTGGCTGCAGCGGGCTTAGGTCTCGCAATCTTGGCAACACTGCTTTCGCGTATCGGTAGAAAAAACACATGAGTCTGGCGATGATCCACCTGTCGATTCCGATCAAAGATATCGCATCGACACTTAGCTTTTATCAAGACATCTTGGGTTGTACCGTCTCGCGTCAGCAAGAAGATCGAGTCGATATCGATTTTTACGGACATCACCTCGTCGCCCAACTCTCAAAGGAAGAGGCTTCGCACAAATCGATCACGATTGGACGAGGAAACTACCCTTTACGGCACTTTGGTGTGATTGTGCAGCCTGAGGTGTACGAGCGCATGCTGGCAAACCTCATTGCAGCAGATGTCACTTTTGCGATGGAACCGGATAGGATTTTTATCGGAACTCCGCGCGAACAAACAGTCTTTCTCGTCTTTGACTACTCAGGCAATGCAGTGGAGGTCAAAGGCATGCCTGATTCCCAACAGGTTTTTGCTGCGGGCTAAGCGCTTAGAAGCGCTTGGATAACGACAAGGCCATAGCAAAACCAGTCTGATAGTTATTGCTGTACTGCGTCGTACCAGAGGGATCTGTGACAGATAGACGGCCTCCTGTCGTGGCCGCGGCATAGAGGTCAACACTTGTCGTCCGGTCAATCGCATAAGACAGTCTCGCAAAAACCGGTACAAAACTATTCTGACCGATACCGTTTGCAACAGGGTTATTTTGGTTCAAGCGAAAACGATAGGAACGGTACGCACCGCCGCCAGCAATACTCCAACGCTCTGTCAAAGCATAAGAAAGCTCGAGACCCGCACCACCAGCCGGACCTGCAGGCAATGAGTTCCTTAAACGCAACTTATCAGTGATATTCCAATTCACCAACAAATAAGGAAACACTTTTGTCTCGTCAATCTGACGAAAGACACCCGCCCCCACGCCAAGCGTGAGATCTTTAGAAAAAGTCCGTGCAACGCTCATCACCGCGCCATAGGTCGCCGTGCCTCCGGTACCGGTACCTGTCTCTCCTGACCACTCCACGGTCGGTGCAAATCCGAATCGCCATTCAGGGCTAGGCGAATAGCCAAAGTTCATGCCTAAGGCCGGTGTATTGATTGCAGTCCACGGTGCCTGGCCCCCAAACGACTGAGGGTTAGTCCAAGACCAATTTTGGTAGTTGTAACGGACACTCACCCCTGCGGAAAGCGCGCTAGTAAATTGTCGTGTCACATTGACGTTTGCTGAAACGTCTTGCCAGTTGAAGCTCCCGCCATCGACGACCTGCGTATTGAACTGAGTCAAGCCAGTGACGCCGACTGACACGCTTGTATCGCCAACTGCTTGACGAGGTTGTGCGGCGGCAACGGAGGATATGCAAGCCAACACAAAAGCAAATCCGACATGTAGAGTGTGCTGTAGACGTGACATATGGGATTTTCCTTTGTATGGCATTAAAAACATTAGCGTTGATGTTGACTAACGCGACAGTAAGCGTCTTGCAAAATAGGACAGCGTATCAACCAAAATCACAAGCACAATCATGGCAGCAAGAATGCTGCTTGTTTCTTGCATCTGAAATAAACCCATATGAAAAGATAACATCTGGCCGAGGCCGCCACCGCCCACCACCCCTAGGACAGCAGCAGCACGAATATTGTTTTCCCAACGATACAAGGAATAAGACATCAACTGGGGAGAAACAGTTGGAAGTGTTGCATACAAAAACACACGCCCCTCACCTACGCCTTGAAACCGCAAAGCCGTTGCAGCATGTTGCGGGGCGTTCTCAATCGACTCGGCAAATAAACGACCCAGGACACCGGTAGTATGCAAGGCCAGTGCAAGTGTCCCCGCAAAGGGCCCTAAGCCCGCGGATATTAGCAATAGTGCCGCCCAGACAAGTTCAGGGATCGCGCGCAAAGCATTTAGCAGCAAACGAGTCAAAAACCTCCAGCGAGCTGGATCACTAGCAAAGCTGCGACTTGCGGGTACCGCCAACAACAAACCAAACATCGTCGCGATCAGGGTCCCTACTGCAGACATTGCCAAAGTTTCAAGACTCGCATGCCATAGTTTTCTTAAAAATACGGGTTCGATATTCGGTGATACGAGCTCACCCAAAAATTTACCCATTCGGCCGAGACTCTCGAGCGAGAGCACGCGAGTAAGCTGCAAATCAAGCGACCAAAAACTTAAAACAATCAGGCTCAGTGTGCCGACAAGTATCCAACAGACTGGCGAATCAAGCCGCAACCAATGTTTCGGGCGTTCAGGCGTAACAGGCTGGGTTGTCAGCAACGGCGTGCTCATTGCAGTGCTCGCCTCATCCAAGTGCTCAGTAAATCTGCCAGGCCCACTAATAAAATAAACACAATCAACATAGTCGCCACTTCAGAGCCATTAAACATTCGCATCGAAGTGTCCATTTGCTGACCGAGTCCGCCTGCCCCCACAAAGCCCAAGACGGTAGAGGCGCGGATTGCACACTCCCAGCGGTAAATCGTATAACTAGTGAGTTCGGTTGCATTACTTGGCAACACGCTATAAAAAAATGTTTGAATGCGTCCTGCACCATTTCGGATTAACGCAGTCGCAGGTTCACGCTCTCCACTCTCAAGAATCTCTCCATAGACCTTGCCAAGCATCCCTGCATAAGTCAATCCAATCGCCAAAACACCGGCTGCTGGCCCCAACCCGACTACACGCACAAAAACCAACGCCCAAATTAACTCAGGCACACTGCGCATAAGAATTAATAGCCAACGGATCAGCTGTCTGATGACAAAAGGCATCGCACGCATGCGACCAGATAACGACGAAATAGACAATACCGTCGTCGACAAGAGCGTCAAAGGAATCGCAAGGACTAGCGCAAGAAAGGTCCCTGCCGTTGCAATCGCGACTGTGCGCCAAGCCTCGCGCGCGACCAACTCCAAAAAATCAGGATTCAATGCAGGCGGGAAAAACTCTGCTAAGAAACGTGAAGTAACTTTTAAATTTTCTGTTTCAAAAAAAACCCAAGGACGAAATTCTGTGCTGACGAGAGCCGGCCACAAAAGTACACAGCCCACAACAAACCAACAAACACGGCGTACCCAGGCAGGATCACGTAATGCAGGATCGATCAAGTTAGAGTCTCGTAATCCAGCAGCCCTCATCCTCAAGCACATCCCACACGAATTTCCCGTTTGGATACAGGTATAACCTTGCCCTCAGTTAAGGCAACAGGTGCATCGACTCGGGCCAGCTCATATTCAAATTGCGCATAGAGCTCAGCGAGCTTTTCTTGTGTGACGGCATGGCCGGGAAGATCAAAGACGAGCTTGCCCTCGCGCAAACCCAACACCCTAGGAAACTCCGCAGTCGCGACATTCACTTGGTGCAAAGTGGTCACTAGCGTGACACCTCTTGCGCTAGCCTCACGCAATAATGTTGCAATCGCTTGTCTCGCACGCGTAGGATCCAATGCAGATAATGGCTCGTCCACTAACCATAGCTCTGCCGGGGCCAGCAATGCGCGAGCCAAACCTACTCGCTGACGCTCGCCGCCAGAGAGTCGGTCGACTCGATCCCAAAGTTTTTCTTGCAAATCAAACTGCGCTAAGGCCTTAGCAACTTCATCGACATACCTTGGGTATAGGAGGTTACACACGCTTTGCCACAAGGACATTGCGGGCAGCTTCGCGGCGAGCAAGGAAACAATGACACGCTGACGAGGCGGCAAAGGGGGGCTTTGTGGCGCGTAAAACAGACGTCCGCGCTGCTGTTGGATTTGTCGTGTCGACAAGGACCACATTGACAACTCGTTGAGGGCAACCGAGCCTTCAGCAGGCTTGAGGGCGATGCCCAGCAGTTGTAACAAGGTTGTTTTTCCTGCCCCCGAAGGCCCAATCACTGCGACATGTTCACCTGGCAAAATCTTCAAGGACAGACCATCAATGGCAGGGCGCGATTGAGCCGTCGCAGCGGGGTGACGAGCAGTCACCCCCTGAAGATCAATACGCAGGCCAGACATTATTTAATTAAACCTGCACTTTTACCCGCAACCTCTAAACCTTTATAGTTTTCTGGCGAAGTGGGGATGTATTTACTGGCGCGACTAAGAGTCAAAATTTCCTTACCCTCTGGAGTATTCATGTCAAGTGCCAATAATGCCTTAATGATTTTTTCACGCAAGGCGACAGGCATATCAGTATTGACCGACCAGTTGTAATTGAAATAAGGAGGAGTTGTGTAAAAAACATCTACTTTGCTGGTATCAACTTTTTTGGCATCGACAAATTTTTTCCAAACGGTCATATCCAATGCTGCGGCATCCACTCGACCACTGACAACTGAGGCAATGGTTGCATCATGTGCGCCTGAATACGCCACACGTTTAAAGTCACGATCAGGATCTACACCAGCTTCGAGTAAGAACGAACGCGGCATCAAATGACCAGAGGTGCTGGACTGTGAACCAAAACTCACTTGCTTACCTTTGAGGTCAGCTAGGGTTTTGATACCTGAGTTTTTTTGTGTAATAAAAACAGAACGAAACTTGGTGTCCTCTTCCCGTTGAACGATTGGCACGATTTTACCGCCGGAGCGCTTTTGTGCTTGAACGTAGGTAAAACCTCCCAACCATGCCAGGTCAACTTGTTTGTTGACCAAAGCCTCTACGGCCGCGGGATAATCATTGACCGGTACAAAACTGACTTTCATCCCAGTCATACGCTCGAGATATTTGGTCATCGGACCAAACTTACGCATTTGTTCCGTGGCGGCCTCCTCGGGAATCGAGGTCACACGCAGCGTCTCTTGAGCCTGAGTCGCACCATTAAAAAAGTCGCGGCTACCAACAAGGCTCCGGCAACGGTGCGGGAAAAACAGCTAAATTTGGAATTGTTATTCAAGGTCGTCACCACCAAACGATTTAGGGAGATACAGTATAAGAGAGACCTAAGGTGTAATCATCCATACACCCATCGGTCTCCAGTGAATAACGACCTAAATACTCAGACTTACTTCAACTTAAGCTCTTTAATCAACGTCGTCCATTTCGCCTCATCGCGCTTAAGGTTCGCGGTCACAACTTCGGGAGTTGAGGTGTTGAGATTAATGCCAAGCTGACTGAGGCGCTTACGGAGTGCTTCATCTTTTCCTAAAGCCTGCATCGCAGAGGAAATTTTTGCCTGCAAGCCTTTATCCAGACCCGCCGGTGACACCAGAGCCAACCAGAACGTTGCTTCAAAATCCTTGGTCCCTAATGCCTCGTTCATCGTTGGCAGCTCTGGCAAGGTAGACACACGCTCCATTGAGGTCACTGCCAACCCACGTGTTTTGCCACTACTCACAAAGGGCATCGCTTCGCTCGCAGCCGAAAACATCATTTGCACCTGACCGCCAATCATGTCTTGTGCAGCCGGCATGCCACCCTTGTAATGGGCAACGACCATCTTTAAACCAAACTGTTTGATGAAATATTCGGCAGCTAGATGATTGATTGAGCCGACGCCCGAAGTACCAATGGCGTATTTATCAGGATTTTTCTGAATGAGTTCTACCAATTCCTTGGCGTTCTTTACCGGCAAATCCTTGTTTGTCTGCAACACAAACGGTGCCGTCATCATCATCGAAATCGGCGTAAAACTCGCATAAGGTTTGTAGTTCACCGCCCCCTGCAAGGCAGGGTTAATGACGATTGATACCGGGGCGGCATAGAGCGTGTAACCGTTCGGTTTTTGACCTGCCACGTAAGTGCTCGCAACAGTTGATGCCGCACCTGCTTTATTTTCGATCACCATATTGGCGCCAAGTTTTTGGCCTAGGGCAGCTGCGATTGCGCGACTCGACACATCACTCACTCCACCGGCTGGATATGGCACGACAAACTTAACCGCTTCTTGCGGATAAGACGCGACAGCTTGAGCAGCGACGAATTGTGGCGCTGAGAGTGCAACACATATCGCGGCAGCCAGCACGACGCGAACACCTAGTTTATTTTTATACATTGTTGTCTCCTAAAATTGTTTAAATAAATTTACTTTACAACGTTGCACCTCGCGCAGCGATTGGCCAGACAGCTTCGACCTTGTCGCCGCGATAACAAATCAACTCGTCATACAAGTTTACCGTCGGATCACAATGTCCAGGGACTAATAAAAGCGAATCACCCAAGGCTGGATCATTCGCGGACACCGTCTCCAAGACACCATGTTCATCACTCGCCTTGACGTAATGCACACCCGTTTTTTTCCAGACAAGGGGTAAGCCAGAATCAACGCTAGAGGCCTTGAGGCCCGCATCCACGACTGCGCGGTCCGTTGTCGGACGACTCAAGACTGCTGTCTTCACAAACAATGCGTGCTCAAACTCAATATCTTGCGGACCGGGTTGATTTTTTGCATAGTCCGCATCCATAAAAATATATGACCCAGACTGCACTTCATTAAAAACCCCTGAATCTCGCTCAAGTACGACCGAGCCCGTCCCTGCTCCAGTAATGCGCTCGACTTTGATGCCGATCTTTTCTAGCGCCGCACGCATCGTCACAGCAATCTCGCTAGCTTGCCGAATAGCGGCCTGTCTTTGTGCTGGTTCACGATAGTGTTGCGCACTGCCGTGATAACACTGCAAACCCATGAACCGCAGATGCGAGGCCGCGTTGATTTGTTGCGCCAAGGCAGTCACGTCTTCAACCGAAGCAACACCACAACGCCCCATCCCGACATCGACTTCTATGTAAACATCAACCATAATTTTTCGAGCACTTGTGGCTTGAGCAAACTGCTCAACCTGTATAGCGTGATCCACCAACACCCCAATCGTTGCACGTGCAGCTAAATCCAGCACATGCTCGACTTTTTTTGCACCAACGATCTGATTGGTGATGAGCACATCTTTGACACCGGCTTCCACAAAGCGAGCCGCTTCGCTGACCTTTTGGCAACAAATCCCTATTGCACCTTGTTGAATCTGACGCAGCGCAATTTCAGGACATTTATGGCTCTTCGCATGAGGTCTCAAGCGCAGCGTGCTACCGGCGAGTGCCTGCGTCATGCGCGCAAGATTGCGCTCAAACGCGTCAAGATCCAAGACTAAAGCAGGGGTATCTATCTCTTCGAAGGCATCACCGGGATGCGCAGCTTTCCAAGGGGACATGTTTCTTTCTCGCTCTGATCAAGGTATCTAAAATATGGGTCAAAAAGAATAGGCTACCATTAAGATAACTGGTCATTGAAGAAATTTTGATTCATTTCACCTTTAGCCAATACTTTCTAACCCCCTATACAGATTTGGTGATCTTGTGCTGAAAAAACATCCAGCGCTCAGAATAAGGAATTTAATTCCACCTAACTTATGGCTGAGTCTGCTAGTTTTCCTGTATGCATGGATTTTCATCTGGCCATTGGTATCCCGCATCCTAGCTTCCGAGCACCATCGCTGGCTCCTCAATGACAACTGGCAAAACCTCCTGAACAGCATTGGCCTGATCGCGTTGCCGCGCCTCGCGGTAGGTCTGGGCATGATGATCATGTCAGTTGGGATGCTCTGGCGCGCCCGACTCGCTTGGGTACTCTCACTGACCCTGTTGATATTTGCGTTGATTATCAATCTCTTCTACACCTCTCTCAACCCTTTCCTTTTAGTCTTTAAACTCGCTCTAATGTGGTCTCTCATTAAGCATTGGCAGGTATTCAATCGCACTAGTTTTGCTGCGAGCAGCATGTATACGATTGTCAGTGTGAGTTGGCTATTTTTTTATGCAGTGTGTGGAACGTTATATTTTGGTAATCAATTCAAACCACCTATCGAAGATGTAGTTTCTGCCTTATATTTTTCGGTGATTACGATGACAACCGTCGGTTATGGGGATATTCTCCCCATTGATCAGAGCTCGCGACTCTTCGTTATTTCTATTGTGATCTTTGGCGTGTCTGTGTTCGCCACTGCGATCAGTGCGCTGGCAGGCCCCGTCATTGGTGGCAATCTTAGAAAATTCATCCAAAAAAGAGCGATCACTTCCATGAGAAAAAATCATGTCATTGTTTGTGGTGTCTCACCACTAGCCATGAATGTTGTAACAGGCCTTCTTGCGCGAGGTCAACACGTCACTGCGATCGTGATGCCTACAGTCACTCACCAATATCCGCCTCAAACCGATGTGCTTGTCGGCGACGCCACGACACTAGATGTACTCAAAGAGGCGGGCCTTGAACAAGCACAATATCTCTTGGCGCTCAAAGAAGATGATGCAGAAAATGCCTTCATTATCTTGGCCGCCAAAGAACTTGTCGGCAACAGCGACGTCAAAACCGTTTCAGTGGTGAACGATTCCGAACACCTGGCGAAAATCCAACGCGTGCATCCAGACATTATTTTCTCTCCCCAAAAGCTAGGCAGTGAGATTCTCACGCGAACGCTGTCTGGAGAGCTTATCGATGGTGATCTGATCATGAAGTTGTTTTTCGGTGACAGCCCGAAAGATCCACTGAAAAAATCTGGTAAACCCTAATATAACGGCAAAATTTCAATCTTTTCGGGTTGCTTGACCCCTCAAAGGGGTGGGTTTAGGCTAATTCACTTTTAACACTTGCTTGTTTAGAATCGAAAGTCGGTCTGGGGAACTCAGACCGCAAGTTAATTACGCCTACTGTTCTAAAACTTCTGTGAGTTCAGGGTGTATTTTTTGCATAAAAATCATTTGGAGATGTCATGAAACAATCCGCAAAACTGGCACTATCAGCCGCAGCACTGGGTGCAGCACTGCTTGCCGCAGCTCCCGCCTCCGCTCAACAAGTTACTTTGATGACGGGCCCACAGGGCGGAACTTGGGTACCGCTGGGTGGTGCACTGAAGGGCATGTGGGAAAAAGCGATTCCTGGCCTTCAAATCACTTCTCAGCCTGGTGCAGGTATCGCTAACGTTCTAGGCGTTCAACAAGGTAAAGCCCAAGTTGCTTTCTCAAATTCCAGTAGTGCGGTTGATGGCGCCAAAGGCAACCCACCTTTCAAACTAAAAACAAACAAAGTTTGTCAGATGACAAACATCTACCCACAGTACTTCCAAGTTGTGGCCACAAAAGCATCTAAAGTGAATTCGATTGCCGACATCAAAGGTAAGCGTGTCGTTGCACAGCCCAAAGGCAATACGGCCGAAGCGATTACAGGAGCTGTTCTTAAGCTCAACGGTTTTGACTACAGTGCCTTGGCGCGCATGAACTTCCAAGCGGGTTATAACGACGCCGTATCCATGATGAAAGATGGTCATGTTGACGTCTTCACGCTTGGCACAACTGCACCAGCCTCTGCTGTGATGGATCTCGCCAACTCACGCGACATACAACTCGTGCCTGTTGATGACAAGACGATGGATGGCATTCGTAAAATGAACGGCGGCTACAGCAAGCTAATCATCAAGGCTGGCACCTACCCCAAGCAGGATAAAGACGTTCCTGTGATTGGTTATCAAACACACATTGTCGTTGCTTGCGACATGCCTGAGAAAGTTGTCTATGAAATGGTTAAGACCATGGCTAACAACATCCCTTCAATGGCTGCCGTCAATAAGACTATTAGTAAGCTCACGCCTAAAATGATGGCTGCTGATGCTGGCATTCCCATGCACCCAGGTGCAATTAAGTACTTTAAAGAAGTTGGCGCTCTGTAATTTGTAGCCAACCCACACTGACACCCAGGAAGCAAACATGAACGCAGTCGTATCAGACGAAAAAATCGCGGTCACACCAGTCTCTAAGTTTATGAGGCTACTCATTACCATGATCGCGGTTTCAATGTCGCTTTATCACATGTATGCGGCTGGGTTTGGTCCGCCGGAAGCCGTTATTTTCCGCGGCACACACCTCATGTTTGCCCTGGTGCTGGTGTTTTTGCTCTACCCTACGCTGTCCGGCTCGAGCGTCAAATGGCGTGCCTATGACATGCTGCTTTTAGCTTTAGGGCTTGGTGGCGTGCTCAACATCTTTATGGATTATGAGGCATTCATTGACCGCATTATTTATATTGATGACCTCACGACACGAGATATTTTCTTTGGCGTTGCGACGATTCTTGTCGTGCTAGAAGGAACCCGGCGAGTCATTGGCTGGGCCTTACCCATCACTGCGATCGTATTTGTGTCATACGCTGCGATCTTTACAAAGGTGACCTTAGTCGTTTTGCTCGAGCAGTTATATCTCTCGACTGAGGGTATTTTTGGCTCCACACTCGGTGTATCTGCTGCCTATGTGATGCTCTTTGTGATTTTTGGCGCTTTCATGGAAAAAAGCGGGACAGGCCAGTTATTTATGGACTTCTCCATGGCGCTCACGGGGAAAAGTGCTGGCGGCCCAGGCAAAGTGGCCATTCTCAGCTCATCACTTTTTGGCACCGTGTCCGGTAGCGCCGTGGCCAACGTCATGGTGACCGGCCCCATCACGATCCCTCTCATGAAGCGGACAGGATTTCGTCCAGCATTTGCTGCAGCGGTCGAATCAGTCGCCTCTACCGGCGGTCAAATTATGCCCCCCGTCATGGGCGCTGTCGCGTTTGTGATGGCCGAATTTCTAGCGGTCCCCTACTTACAAGTTGCGATCTGGGCCTTAGTCCCAGCCCTGCTTTACTACATCTCTGTATTTTTCGCCGTGCACTTTGAAGCGAAGCGCTACAAACTGATGGGAGTTCCCGCGAACGAGTTACCCCATTTGGGACGCGTGATGCTCGAGCGCGGTCATATGTTTATTCCCATGGGAATCATTATTGGTGGTCTGGTACTGGGTTATTCGGCACCTATGTGCGCTCTCGTCGCCGCGCTAGCTTGCCTGCCGATTGCGCTGATGCGTCATACGACGCGTAAAGACATTACCTGGATGACACCCATTAAGGCACTCGAAGAAGGTGCACGTGGGACCTTGTCTGTCGCAATGGCCTGCGCATGCGCAGGTCTCGTGATTGGCTCCATCACAATCACCGGCCTTGGCATCGTGTTTACGCAAATCGTGCTTGAGTTGGCTAATGACCACATCTTGCTTGCATTGATTGTGACGGCAATGGCGGGCATCGTGCTTGGTATGGGCATGCCCACCACTCCGGCTTACATCGTCATGGTGGCACTGCTCGTTCCGGCCCTAATTAAGATGGGCATCGTCGCTCCTGCCGCTCACCTCTTTGCGCTGTACTTCGCAATTCTGTCTGCAATTACGCCGCCTGTTGCGCTCTCTGTCTTTGCGGCGGCTGGAATAGCTAATGCGAATATGTGGTCTGCTGGCTTGGCCTCTGTCAGAGCGGCGGCGCCCGCTTATATCGTGCCCTTTATGTTTGCCTACGAACCTGCGCTCTTATTCATCGTTAAAGACGGCCAAGAGTGGTATCACGCACTCTGGCCCATCTGCACAGCTATCATTGGTGTCGTGGCACTTGCTGCAGGTTTGTTTGGCTGGCTGCGCTGTCACGCTTCGATGCCGCAGCGTATATTGCTAGTGTGTGCTGCGCTATCGTTGATTAAGCCAGGAGCCCTTACGGACCTGATTGGTTTCGGTTTATTGGCACTTGTCTATTTCTGGCAGTATATTGCGCCACAAAAAGAACCATTAGTCATCAAGCCAACTTAAAGCACTCTACATAAAAAGTTGTCGAATAAAAAACCTCGTATCAGATTTAGTTGATACGAGGTTTTTTATTCGTTCAAAATACTAATGAATAAGAAAATTAACACTTAACTTTGCTTGATGAGTTGATAACGCGCGCGACTGGCCCGAGATGTTCACATATTTTGATACATGAGGCGAATCATGTGCATAATCTTCAAATTTGAAGCGCAAACACTTTAATATCGCACAAAATTAATAAATATTTAGTTAAACAACCTCATAGGCCGCCCGCTTAACCTTTGCCATGTTGGTACCTTCGATACGAAGCAAACTCGTCGAGGCCTTGCGCTCGGGGGCATGCAAATCACCTTCGTTATAAACGTGCGCGACACCCGGCGTGAGCGAGTAGGTTTTGGTTTGACGGACTTTACCAGGCTTATCGCCAGCAGCGGCTTCGATCAAATCGTAATCGCGCATTTCAGTTTCGCCGCGTGCTTGACCATAGATCGCCCATGAGTGTGCGTGATCATGAGGCGTAGAGCTCTTTGCGCCTTGATAGTTGTGAGCAACAATACAAAAGCCTAATTCAGGATCTTCGTACACCACCTCGCGCTCACCAATATTTGAGCCAAGATTTGCCTCGATAAACTGCTGATCAACCAAGACCTCTTTCAAGAGGTCTGCAACTTTTTGACGGCCTACTGGACCGGGATGCGCTTTTAATACATCGTGACATTGACTAGCAAACTGCTGAAGTGTGTGGGCCATGATGAGTCGTCCTCCAAATCGTAAATGACACGCTGCTAAGCAGCGGCTGTTTTTTTAATTCTACCCTCGTTTAAGTCATTATTCTGTTGTTCGAGATCAAGGCTGAGACCCTATAGGCAAAGGCTTATTTAACCGCTGGTATTGGAGCGCTTCGAGCACCGTTTGACGATGGACTGCCACTGTCGTCTCGATCTTGCTGCCATACCCGCCTGCCATTGAGAGCGCAATTGGGATATCAAGGTGCTTGGCGTAATCAAATACCGCCCGGTCACGCGCGAGCATGCCCGCATCCGTGAGCTTGAGACGGCCCAACCGATCGCCCTCATGAGGATCCGCACCTGCCAGATAAATGATCAGTTGTGGACGAAATACCCGATCCATCTGCTCAAGCGCCACTGTTAACGCGTCGAGATAGACTGCATCAGACACCCCATCTGCAAGCGGTACATCCAAGTCACTTGGCTCTTTTCTAAAGGGAAAGTTTTTATCGCCATGCAATGAAAGCGTAAATACGCTTGGATCGTTTTTAAATATCGCGGCGGTGCCGTTCCCCTGATGGACATCCAAATCAACGATGGCGATCGGCAAACTTGCGGCTGCCTGTCGTTGCATGACACGCGCGGCAACCGCTGCATCATTAAACACACAAAACCCACTGCCCTTGTCACGATAAGCATGATGTGTACCGCCCGCCAAATTGACGGCAATGCCATCCTGCATGGCAGATTGACACGCAGCAATCGTTGCGCCAACCGAACGTCGCGAGCGCTCGACCATCCCAAGTG
Source organism: uncultured Burkholderiaceae bacterium (assembly GCA_963926265.1). Lineage (GTDB taxonomy): Bacteria > Pseudomonadota > Gammaproteobacteria > Burkholderiales > Burkholderiaceae_B > Zwartia. The sequence goes on along the minus strand of CAWUWN010000004.1, from coordinate 25,344 downwards.
TCCAGGGAAAGCCAATTTCGCGTTGCTCTTTAGCGTCAAGCGTACCGTTAACAACTTTTTGCACATACACAGGGTCATGGGCCAAAAGCAGCTCTGTATCTGTGGCCGCGGGTGCTTCACAGAGCGTTAACCCAGGCGTGCCGGCTACACCATCGCGCAGCAAGCGATACTTAGACATCGGAAACCGATGCCCCTCTGGCAAGGGCAATACAAAGTGATCCGCATAAAACGCGTCCATATCACCTACTCCGCTCCGTGTGATCTGTTGAAAAACCAGCATTCAGTGGCAAAATTAAAGATCAATACTAGCTGGCAACCCTGATGCGTGTCCAAAATTCCCTGATGCGACTCCTGAAATCTAGTGCAATCGTCATCGTCGCTATAGCTCTGTCTGCCTGTAGCTCTTTGCAACTCGCATATAACTACGCACCTGGGCTGATCGCCTACCGCTTGAATTCATACCTGAATCTAGACGAAAAGCAGCAAGCCCTGCTCGATCAAGAGCTAGTAACTTTTGCCAGTTGGCACGATGAGACCCTGCCGCGCTATACAAGCGCGCTCAATCAGTGGGCCAGCCGCTTGTCGACTCAGGAGCTTTTTACTGGCCCAGAAATTCTGTCCATACAGGAAACGATCGAACAGCAATTACAAAGCATTGGTTCACGCGCGGCTGAACAACTTGCCCCGCTTATGGTGACGCTGGGGCCGCAACAAATCAAACAGCTTCAGTCAAAATTTAAAGATGGCAACGAAGAGTATTTTTCAGATTTTCTAAAAAATCCAAATAGTCCATCCAATATCAAAAAACGTCATGCACGCCTGACCAAGCGTTTTGAGGAATGGCTCGGCACACTGAGTCCACAGCAGCGAAACATTTTAATTGCCGTGTCAGACAACCGAACTCCTATTACTGAGGCTTGGTATACAGAGAGAACGTTACGTCAGCAAGCTTTGATTAAAATAATCCAGACTCAGCGTAATGTTCCACCTGCACAAGCACAGCAAGTATTGGAAGATTATTTAAAAAGTCTCAATCGCTATCGAGAACCTGTACTCAACGCTCAGCGTGACAAGCTCCGTCTCGAATGGGCGCAGGCGACTGCTGAGATTCTCAATATAGCCACACCTGAACAAAAGAAATTTCTACAAAAGAAATTGCTTGGCTATGCGCAGGATTTTGCTGCCCTCACTCCAAAGAGACTCGCTCGAAATTAGGCAGTCCTAAAGCGCTTAAGTTTTACAAAAGCAATCGCCAGAAACGGCAAGCTTAGTCCGATCAGAATGGAAGTCGCCATCATCCATCCAAGACTAGAGTAGTTAGCCGCCACCTCTACAACCCCCGTCGCGGGTTGTCTTACTTCGCGTGTAACTGTAAAAATTTGATTGAGGTATTTGGTACCGAGTTGGCTGAATGAAAGCGCGAGATTAGTAAACGATGCCATGACAGCAAAGTATGTCGCCTTGAGATTCTCAGGTGCTGAGCGTGCGATCCAGGCCAACATAGGGATCATTGCAACCTGCCCGAGTGGCGACTCTAGTGCAGCGTCCACCAGAGCAATAAAGCGCGCATCGACGACTCCGCCCGTCATGGCACTTGTCCAATGATGGAGTCCGTAATACATACCAAGAGTCGGTAAAGCCAATACCGTTCCAAACAGGGTCAGCGCACCGACCACGTAAGCAATCGAGCGCTCCGCCATGAAACGACGAAAAATGAACATGCCGAGCAAGGATAAGAAGCTGGCAATCAGCGACAGCATCGAGAAAAAATGTTGATCGAATTTAAGCTCATCGATCATCCACCACGTCACCCCAGGACCTGGGCTCGGGATCGCGCGAAATGCAAAAATCACGACGGCTGTTCCCACCAAAGTGGTTCTCATGTTTGGCTCAAGATCACGAGTGAGCTTGGCAATCAGAAAAATCACAATCGTCATCGAACCGATAAAAATAATCTCCTGACCATAGGGCACCTGAGTCAAACCCATCGTTAAGGTAAAGGCAACAAACACCAAACTGCCTCCCAAAATGACCCAATTAGGTTTGGTCGGCTCGACATCTCCTGTCAAGAGCGTGTGAGCCTGTTCTATTGTCAAACCGCGCGCCAACAGTTTTTTGTGTGCGCGTGACTGCAATGCTGAAGCCAAGATCACGCCCAAGACTGAGATCAAAGGAATGGCCATTGAGATCCAATAAACCTGAAGATATTTCTCAACTTTCTGGGCCTCATCGAGCTGCTGTACACCCGAAAATACATACAAATTAATCACCGCAACAAAAACAGAGCCACCAATAATCGCGACCCGTCCCAGTGTCTGCATAGTGGTGTGCATCAACTTTCGACGCTCAGGGTCGATGGGCTGACCATCGTCTTCGACACGAGGCACGGCCTCAACCGTCATCGCATCCGCGACTGCATCCTGCAACACATAACCCACCGGTGAGAGCAACACACTCAGTACATACCAACTCTCAACAGGCATGATGGCGGCCATCGCTTCGCGGTGACCAATCAATCCCACCATGATCAATAAGCTTGCCGCGATCAAGGATGCACCGAGAAACAGTAACGCTCGCTTAAAGCGCCATAGCAAATCAATAAGGTGGCCAAGCACCATTTTGAGCGACCATGGGATGACGACCCAAAAACTCAATGCCGCCAAAAATGCAACAGAAAGGTTGAGATAGTCCTTTACAAAAAAGGTCCCCACAATCCCGGTCAAGCTGGAAATGCCTGCAGCCATATAAACCATCAGCGGCGGCAAATAAGACAAGCGCACTTCCCGTCCAAGCTCCAGGATATTGCGATCTATCCAGCGCCATAGGGTTAGGGTCATTTTCTTCAATCCTTAATCTAATTCAATTTTTTCTGCAGAATACCTGATAAAAATTAGTAGATCGGCATTTTGACATTGGAAAGTCGTATCATGGAACAGTGCTGAACTCTGTCGCAGAACAGGCAAGCTTAAGCTTAAGCACTCATTAAATTAAAACAATCGGAGACTTCAACAATGTCAATCAAGAAACACCTATCTATTTTTGCAGCTGCCATTTGCTGTGTCGCGGGGATTGTCCTGCCCACACAAGCCAGAGCGCAGGCTTATCCCACCAAACCTGTACAAGTTGTCATCCCCTTTGCTCCGGGTGACACAGACAAAATGCTGCGCCCCTTCATGGACAGGATGGGTGAGTTTTTACCGAATCCTTTTATTTTGAATTACAAACCAGGTGCAGGAGGAGCTGTTGGTGCTGCCTTTGTCGCAAACAGTGCTCCTGATGGCTACACGATTGTCGGGACGTCTCCCGGCTCGATCGTCGTTGTCCCGCTCGCAAACAAAGACGTTAAGTACTCAACCGAGTCCTTTGAGCCTATCGCTGCACTTTCACTCGGCGGCTTTATGATTGTTGGCTCCTCAAAATCACCGCTCAAAACACTCAAAGAGTTAGTAGATTTCTCAAAAAAGAATCCTGAAAAAATCACGTATGGAACCTCAGGATCGATGGGGATTACTCACCTGTTAGCCGAAATCTTTACTAGTGAAGCTGGAATTAAGTGGACGCATATTCCCTATCAAGGCAGCAGCCCAGCCATTGTTGCACTACTTGGGGGTCACGTTGAACTTGCATCGACAGCGGTCGGCCCAGCGCAAGCGCATATCGCTGCAGGCACGCTACGTGCGCTCGCCGTATTCGGTGATACACGCCTCAGAGCCTTTCCGAATGTCCCGACGCTTAAAGAGCTTGGCTACAAAACCAGTAGTGCGGGCCTGTATGGCATTCTGGCACCAAAAGGAACACCGAAAGAAGTGATTGACGCGATTTACGGTGCCGCTCAAAAAGTGGTCGCCAAATATGGCCCTCAAATCACTGCCAACCTTGAAGTCTTGGGCGCTGAAATCAAAGTGCTCGGTCCGAAAGAGTACGCTAACTTTTTACAAGAACAAAAAGTCTTGTTTGCTCAGGGCCTCAAAACAGTGAAATAATATTTTTACCATGCTGACCGATGGCAATGGGGTTGCAGCGCTATAGCGCTAACCAACCGTTTTCCATCGGCAGCACTGCACCATTCATCTGTCCGCCTGCAGGCGTGCACAAAAATAGCGCGAGCTCTGCCAAATGTTTTGCAGGGATCAACTTACCGCCAGGTTGCTTGCCTTGCAAAAACTCTGCAGTCGCGACGTCCCAATCAAGATTTTTTTCCTGCATCAACGCACGGATTCTGCTATCAATGTTCGGAGTCAGTACAGATCCCGGACATAAGGCATTGCAGGTAATGTTTTGACCAACAACCTCTGCAGCAATTGCACGGGTCATTCCAATCAAGGCACTTTTTGTCGTAACGTAATCAATGCGATTGGGCGTACCTCGCGATCCATAAACAGATGTCATGTTGATCACACGCCCCCAACCCGCCTGACGCATCAAGGGCAAAAATGTTTTAACAAAATGAAAGGGTGCGCTGAGATTGACGGCCAAGGCCTGATCCCAGCGCTCGGTTGGAAATGACTCAATAGGTGAAAAATGACGCGTCACAGCATTATTGACCAAGATATCAATGCAACCAAACTGCTCAAGGGCCAGTGCTGCAAGTTTCTCAACCTCCTTAGGGTTGAGTAAATCCTTTTGGTGATAAATCGCTTTTACGCCATGAACTCGAAGCGCATCAAGTTGCTCTTCAACGGTGCGGACATCCTCGAGGCCATGCAGCACAACATCACAACCCGCAGCAGCGAGTTCCTGTGCAATCGCTAATCCGATCCCACCACTCGAGCCCGTCACAAGGGCTGTTTTACCTTTAAGCATTTCTAATCCCTTGCGCATTTCATTTGATCGAGACTTACTGTGAAGTCAAACCAGCTTTCTTTACCAGATCCTTTGTTGTTGTCAGATCACGTTTAATTTGATCCGCAAACTCTTGGGACGTGCTCGGAGAAGCGTTCAGTCCTAATCCATCCAAGCGTGCTTTAACAGCAGGGTCTCTTAAAGCAGTAGTGAGGTCTTTGTTGAGCTGCTCCACAACTTTGGCGGGCGTACCAGCAGGCACAGCATAACCGTACCACTCAGGCATTTTTCCTAGTTCGGGAAAACCTGCTTGCGCTGCAATCGGTGTATTGGGTAGCACGGATACACCATCAGGACCGAACATCACTAAACCCACGAGCTTGCCAGCACGAACATGTGGCGCCACAGAGGTCGGATTGGCTAAAAACAAATTAATGTGCCCTGCCAGTACGTCCACAATACCAGGACCTGCACCCTTGTATGCAACATGCATCATATCGACGCCGGTCACAGCTTTGAACATCTCGCCAGTCAACTGAGGTCCAGAAGCGCTAGACCCGTAAGACAACTTGCCGGGCTGGGCTTTAGCCAACGCGATAAATTCCTTGAGATTTTTAACATTCAATTGGGGATTCGCGACCAGAACAAAAGGTTGTTGAGTGCCACGCGTAATAGGGATGAAATCTTTGATCGGATCAAAGCCAGGGTTTTTATAAATGTGTGGATTGACCGTGAAAGCGCCCTGATGTGCGAGCACCAAGGTGTAACCATCTGGAGGCGCTTTGGCAGCATAGGCCGTACCCACATTACCTTGAGCACCGGCGCGATTCTCGACGATTACTTGCTGCTGCCATATTTGGCCTAATTTTTCAGCAAGTATGCGTGATACGGCATCTGTCCCGCCTCCTGGCGGAAAGGGCACAACAATTTTGACGGGCTTGGTTGGATTAAAAGCTGAATCTGCCCAAACAGGGGCTGAAACACCTAAACATACGGCAAGTAACGCAACTATTTTTTTCATAATTGTCTCCAAAATTTAATCTGACGGCTCTACTAAAAAATCAAGACTGCATACCCCAGCGACTAATAGTTTTTTTCTCAACTGTTTTAAAAATTAAATTTTCAACCAACAAACCGAAAATGATGACCGTCAACAGCCCGGCAAAAACATTCGGAATATCTAACATGTTTTTATTTTGAAAGATGTACCAACCTAAGCCACCCGAGCCCGAACTCGCACCAAACACCAACTCTGCTGCGATCAAGGTTCGCCAAGCAAATGCCCAGCCGATTTTCATACCAGTCAAAATACTCGGAAAGGCCCCAGGAATCAGGATCTTAGTCACGTAGGCAATATTTGAAAGGCCATAGTTCTTTCCCACCATGCGCCAAGTGGGGCTCACTGCCTTAAAGCCGGCATGAGTGTTGAGCGCCACAGCCCAGAGCACAGCATGAATCAATACAAAAATAATGCTGCCCTCTCCCAAACCAAACCAAATCATTGCCAAAGGTAATAAAGCAATAGAAGGCAATGGATTAAACATCGAGGTCAAAGTCTCCAAAATATCAGAGCCAATTCGAGTTGCACTGGCAAACGCAGTAAAAAGTGCAGCAATCAAAAGGCCCACGGCATAACCTTGCAGCAACACCGTAATAGACGACCACGTTGCAATAATGATCTTGCCCGAAATCAAGCCTGCGAAAAAAGCCTCTACAGTCGCAGAGAACGTTGGAAACAATAGTGGATTATTGAGCCAAACAGCGTAAATCTCCCATACACCTGCCAAAAACAACAATACGAGCGCCTTTCTCAACAAACCATTCGCCATCAAGCGTTCAAGTGTGCTGAGCGGCTTTTCAATCACGCCAAAGCCTGTCAGTTCAATTTCACTGATTCTCTCTGGACGTTGGCCCTGAGCGCCATCATTCATGTGCTCACGCATGTGCAATCCTTTCATGATCGTGAAATAGCAATTCTTCGATATGTTTAGCGAGTGGTTGCCCTGTCGGTCCGACCGTATCGATCCCGTGACAATTTAATTCGGCACGTACCTGACCTGGGTGCGGACTCAATAACAAAATTCTGCTACCAATACGAACTGCCTCGGGAATCGAGTGCGTGACAAATAAAACCGTGAACTTGGTATCCTCCCAAAGCTGTAAAAGCTCCTCCTGCATTTTTCCCCGCGTCAATGCATCCAGCGCGGCAAAAGGTTCATCCATCAGCAATATCTCTGGCTCCATCGCCATGCCGCGCGCAATCGCGACGCGTTGTTTCATTCCACCAGACAGCGTGTGAGGCAAGCTATCGGCAAAGCCGGTCAAGTTGACCTTGTCGATATAGTGCATTGCTCGCTCTTCGGCTTCTTTGCGTCCAAGCTTACCGCTCGCAGTCAACGCGAATACAACGTTTTGCCTCACCGTTTTCCAAGGTAAAAGTTGATCAAATTCTTGAAACACCATGACGCGATCAGGGCCTGGCTTGTGAATGTCAACATTGTTTAATTTAATTTGACCTTCAACTGGATTTAAAAAACCACCAACAGCCTTGAGCAAAGTTGATTTGCCGCATCCTGAAGGACCCAAAATCACGTACCGGTCAGACTTGAGTACATCAAAACTCACACGGTATGTTGCCGTCACGAGGTGTTCTTTGGTGCGATAGCGAAGAGTCACACCTTGCACGGACAGCAGGGGTGCTGGAGAGGACTGCGACATTTTGGACGAACCCATTCAGAGAATAGAAGCCCGCGAGCACCACTCGCCCGCGGGAACGAAAAGCTTAATTACCGCCGGCGACGTCCGCACCCGCAAAAAACAGCTCATCAAGCGATTTAGGATTGTTTTTGAGCGAACCAATCTGATTCATGAATGTTGCATACTTCATAACGTTTTCAGGCTTAGTCGAATATTTAATCGATGGGTCATTGAGTAAAGCGATCATGTCATCTCTGGACCACTTGCTCGATCCACCCATCGACGCGATCAGGGTGTCGGCTGCCGCACCTTTATCTTTTGCAATCATCTCCTGCGCCTCTTTGAGCGCACTTACAAAGGCTGCATAGACTTTAGGATTTTTTTGTTGAAAATCTGAGCGGGTCGAGATCATTGTGAAGGTAGTCGAGCCACCCATGACCTTGTCAGTATTCATGATTGAACGCACACCGGGCGATTTTCTTTCGAGCTGATCCAGGGGTGCCGAAGCGTAATGTCCAGTAATTCCGCTACTACCCGACAACAACGCTGCTGCTGCATCACCATGATTCATGCTGACGGTATAGGGATCAAAACGAAAAGCCTGATCTTTACCGTATTTTTGTACGGCATACATTTGCATGATGATCGATGGGATAGAGGACTTCACTGAGGTGACCGCGATCTTGTCGGTAGGACGCAGATCGTCAATCGACTTGAGATGTTCAGCCTTAGTATTAAGATTCATCGGCATCGAGCTCATTGCTGCAACACCTTTGACATTCGCATTGCCCTTGGTGCGATCCCATAAAATCAGAAATGATGGTGGGCCTGCCGCAATAAAATGTGCAGAGCCTGACAGCAACGCATCTATCATCGCCGATGGGCCACCAATCTTCGACCAGTTGACCTTTACTGTGTGACCGAGCTTTTGCGCATGCTTTTCAATCAAGTTGTGCTGCTTCATGATGTGCAACGGTAAAAATCCAAACCCGCCTGCACCCAGTGGCACTTTTAACTCAGCAACATCAGCTTTAACCGTCAGTGGCAATATCGTCAGCGCAGAAAGCGCGAGCGCGTAAATTACTTTTTTCATGAATGGCTCCTTGTTGAAATAATGTTTTTTACTTTATAGAGTAATTACGAGAAATGCGCGAGAAAGAAATCGTGAGTTATGACTTGGGGATTTCCCATCCCGCAAGCTGTTCGCTTAAACGGGCGACTTCCGTATGGTCAACATTGGGGCCTAACACTCCCTTTGCACCGCTCCATAAATCAAGACATAAATGACCGAACGGCGCTGGTACATCTAAATTTCTCGCTAAACCCATCGCAATCGCAATATCTTTGACCATCATATGCAAGGGAAATCCAGAATCAAACTTTCTGGACAAGACATATTGTTTAAATTTTTTCTGAGTACTGTTGTTCATCCCAGTCGAACTATTCAGTACATCGACCATGACAACAGGATCCAAGCCAAATTTTGAACCAATAATCAGGGCCTCTATCCCGATCAAGTAACCAGCACATGACACAAGATTATTGAGCGCCTTCATTGCATGACCTGAACCTAAAGCACCTGTGCGCGTCACTGTCCCCATGAGAGACAACAAAGGCTCTGCCCGATCAATCACCTTAGCGTCTCCTCCCGTCATGATAGTAAGCGTGCCATTTTGCGCACGAGGTACTGCACCAGAAACTGGCGCATCAATGAAAGCTAGGCCCAGCGTCTCCAAACGCGTCCCCATCGATAAGGTCATCTCTGGCCGCCCAGAGGTCATATCGACGACCAGAGCATTCTTTTTTAAGCGACTCGCTAAACCGTTACTTCCAAACAGCACTTCCTCTACGACTAGACTATTAGGCAAAATCATTACAACATAGTCGGCACCTACGCCAAGTTGATCAGACGCTACTTCGGTTTGCTTGCCATGTTGAGCACTAAACGCTGCTACTCGCTCTGGATTACTGTCAAACACACGTACAGCATAGCCTCCTTCGAGCAAGCGTTGTGCCATCGGACCACCCATCGCACCCGCACCAATGAAATGAACAACGGACGGTACTGTCATATGTTGATTTTCCATAGCCACGCCACCTCAAGACTGACGCACAAGCGTCATCAAAGCACCGGCATCATCGAGTGATTCAATCTCCCACACAGCACGAATCAACCCTTCTTGATCACAACCTGTATCGGCCTGCGTACTCAACGCTTTAAATTTCTGTTCAAGATCTTGATCTGTCAGTGGACGCCCAGTCGATCCTCTCGCCTGTTCGACAAACACCGTGACAGAAGGCTCAGATAGAAAATGTAAAGTCACTTTCGCCGCATCGATAGACAAAGTGTCATCCACGGTGAATCTCACTTTTTCACCTAAAGCTCTATTGACCGGATTCTGGACGGCCTCATCGCTAAACTCTGCGAGTCCTGCACGCCCACTCAAAAGCGACACAGAGACCGCATGCTGCGCGCTCACCTGTGATTCGCGTCCCGTCTGTACCCCAGGCCGATCGGTTCGATCACGCAAGAGCTTTTGCCCTGTTACTTCCACGCTTTGCAAACGCGTCTTAAGATTTTGCGCTACATCTTGACGCGCAGAAAGCAGTAAACACGCCTCAATCACAGGATTGAGCACAATACCGCAAGGGTAAGGCTTGTAGGTGTTGAGCGCCATCTCCCAGTGTTCGCCAAACTGAGCATTGATACCAGCAAGATCAGGGTTTTCGCCCATGACATTTAAAAAGCCACGCACGCCATCAAGCGGCGCAAGCGGGCCATCAAAATTTTGAGCTGCTAATAGCGCTGACAACATCCCATTGCGCGCCGCATTGCCGACACTCAAACTCTTAGCCATTGTGCCCAAGGTCTCGACAATCCCGCAAGCCTGATTTGCTGCACCACCTAACGCCCAGTTCAACTGTGTAGGCGTCAATCGCAACAACCAACCAATGGCAATCGCAGCACCCAAGGCACCACAGGTCGAGGTAATATGCCACCCTCGATTGTAGTGATAGGGGGAAATCGCGTTACCTAAACGACACTCAACCTCCATGCCCAGAATCAGTGCCTGAAGAAAATCGCGTCCAGACACTTGATTGACTTCGGCATAAGCAAGTAACGCGGCGGCGATTGGTGCAGTCGGATGGATCACCGTACGCAGATGCGTATCATCGTAATCAAACACATTAGCGCTCATTGCATTGAGGGCAGCGGCATTTAAGATGTCTGTACGCTCGGAACGTCCGATCATCGACGCACTTTGATTAGCAGAAAATTTTGTATAGGTCTGGACGAGTTTTTCAATCGTCGGATCATGTGCCCCAGCAAAGCCGACTGCCAAGTAGTTCAGCAACGAACGTTTGGCCTCGTGACGAACGTTTTGAGCGATATTTTCCCAGCGATTGGCATGCACGTTCTGACACAATAATTGCGAGGTATTCATAACGACTTCCTTGATTGAGTCTCGTGATTTAATTATTCTTAAACTTACAGCGCGTAATATTCACAACTAGTCTGTCATCCTAACAAATAAAACCAAGGACACAAATGACGATCGCCGGCACATTGGCACGATTTGCAGTGCAAACTCACATAGTGGATCTTCCCGACCTTGCGCTAGAGCGCGCCGAGATGTGTATTTCCAGTACGCTAGCCAGCGTCGCTGCGGGGATCGATATCGAGTCTGCGCGCATTATTCGAGAGCTCGCGCTCGATGATGGCGGTGCCGCTCAATCCACGATCTGGTTTAACGATCGTAAACTCTCCGTCACTGCCGCAGCCAAAGTCAACGCGCTTGCGAGCGACGCCGCAGCCTCTGATGACAGCGATATGCGCAGCATCGCCCATATTGGAACGATTATTTCAACGACCTCTATCGCGATGGCCGAACATATCGGTGCCTCCGGCATGCAAGTATTAGAGGCAATGGTCATTGGGTATGAGATTGCCGGGCGAATCGACGAGTCACTGACACCAGGCCGCATGAAAAATGGCTTTCATGGCAGCTTTTCAACTGTCTTTGGAGGCACTGTCGCTGTAGGTAAGCTCCTGCAGCTGACAGAGGAACAAATGACGCAAGCCATTGCAATCGCAGCCACATCGATCGGAGGTATGGCCATCGCTGCCGATACGAGCTGTGCCCGCGAGTATCACGCTGGAATGGCTGCAAGCTCGGGCGTCCAAGCCGCACTTGCAGCAAAGCGCGGTTTTAAATCCGAAACCTCTGTTCTAGAAGTGCCTCGAGGATTTCTAAGTGCGTTAGGAGGAACTGCAATCGAAGAGATTACTCAGAATTTTGGGAGATCCTGGGATATTTGTACCGATATGGCGATCAAACTTATGCCTGGCGCGCACCCTTTTCACGCCGTCGCCGAAGCAGCTGCCAATGCAGCCATCGAAGGCAATGTTCAACCAGACGACATTCAAGAAATCGTTATTTCAGCGGCACAGATGAAAGACTGGATGGCACCTCACCACCCAACTGATCTCATTACCGCAGCCCACAGTGTTGTTTATTTTGTCGCGGCAGCCATCGTTGACCGAGGCTTTACCTGGATACACATCACGCAAGAGAAAATGTTAGATCCAATCATTGCGATGTTGCAGGACAAGGTCGTTTTCGATCCAAACCCCACACCACTACCGGATCGCTTTACCCACCGCCATGGCGGTACTGTGACCATTACACTGAAAGACGGTCGAAAATTTTCCAATACCTGTAGGGCGGCTAGAGGCTCTGGTCCGACTGGTGTCACATGGGATGAGGTGGATAGTAAGTTCAATCACCTGATGCCACTTTCAGGTTTGAACACTCAAAAAATTCAGACAATTCGCGAGCGCGTGCACCAATTCAGAACTTTGTCCTCGATGGCGCCCCTCACTGAACTACTCACGATGAATCATCCTTAACACTAAGTTGGCTCTTGAAAAAGCTACTCCTTAGCCTGTCCAAACTCCACACCGGCCCATCCTTCAAAATGCTTGATTGTGTGGGCATAATCCTTTTTAGCATCGCCTTGTGTGATCGCGAAGGCTAAAAAAGCTCGGGCTGCTTGGCTGACCATCATTGGTGCTCCGAGTTTTTCTGCTTCCTCGATACAAAGCTTGATGTCTTTATGGATCAACTCCGTCGTAAAGCGTGTCGGGAATTCGCGGTTCAAAATGCATTGAGGGATTTTTTCAAGCGTCGCAAAGGAGCGTCCACTTGAAACGTTCAGTACATCCAGCATTAACTTCGAGTCTAGACCGGCTTTGGCGCCATACACCAACGCCTCACAACTCGCGACCATTCCCACCGCACAAAGGGTGTTGTTAATGATCTTCATGGTTTGGCCCAGGCTTGGATCTTCCCCGAGGTAAAACAAGTTCTTACCGAGTGTTTTAAAAACTGGGTCGAGTGCTTGAACCAAGCTTTCTTTGCCAGACACCATGATCGTCAACGTCCCTTTCTCTGCAGCGACCGTTCCACCACTGACTGGGGCACCAAGAAAATCAATCCCTTTTTCTTGAACAAGCGGAGTGATCTCACTGGTCACGGAGGGGCCCGTCGTAGACAAATCTACGATCGTCTTTACAGCAGAACCGTGCATCACGCCCAGAGCGCCTGTCGCAACCTCGGCGACCGCGGAGGGCATAGGCAAACACAGCAAGATGACCTCACAAGTATTAGCCATCTCCACCGGACTTTGAGCAACTTTTGCGCCTTTTTCGGCCAAGCGTTTAACCATCGCTGGATTGATATCAAAGACTGTTAAGTCATATTGCGCTGCCAAAAGACGCGTACCAAAATGCACGCCCATGTTTCCCAAACCAATTAGACCTAACTTCATGAGCAACTCCTTTTACGCTTACTCTGCTTATTTTGGGACTTTGTTGGAATCTGAGGATTTCAAGAGTTTGCCCCAAGTCGCAATTTCCTTGCGAAGAAAGGCATCAAACTCTGCTGGAGACGAGACCTCCACTACACCATCAATCACTGCTAGACGCTTTTGAACCTCTGGTTGTGACAAGCTCACACGCAAAGCTTCGTTGACCTGATTGACAATCTCTTTAGAGGTGCCGGCAGGTGCCAACACGCCCCACCACACCACTGCCTTAAATCCAGGGTAACCCTGTTCGGCAATAGTTGGCGTGTCAGGCGCTGACTTTAAACGCTCAGCACCTGAGGTTGCGATCAGCTTGATGCGTTTGCTATCGATATGAGGTTTGAGCTGGGACATGCCGGTAAAAAGCATATCCACATGTCCGCTTGCAACATCAAGCGCACTCTTGCCTGCACCTTTATAAGGAATCTTGGAAATTTTTGTACCTGTTGCCGCCATGAATAACTCTGCCGCCAAATCAGTTGCAGAACCTTCACCAGAAGTCGCAGTCGTTAACTTACCGGGATTTTTTTTGGCAAAGGCGACAAGCTCAGCGATATTGTTAATCGGCAAATCACTGTTCACTGCAAGACCCATTGCATATGTAATCACTTGCCCGATTGGTGCAAAGGCTTCAGGAGTTTTGTAAGGGAGCTTAGGTAAAAGGGTTGGGTTGGTAGAAATCGTCGGGCTCACAAGTAAGAGCGTATAGCCATCTGGCGCCGCCTTGGCGACGATATCAGTACCAACAACGGTGTTCCCACCACCACGATTCTCCACAATTACTGTTTGTTTAAGCGTATCAGAGAGTTTGTCAGACCATGCTCGAGCGATGAAGTCTCCTCCGCCTCCGGCTGCAAAAGGCACCACGATGCGGATAGGGCGCTCAGGGTAACTATTTGCAGGACTGGCGCTCAATGAAGTGGACGCAAAAAACACTCCGCAAAGCAAAACCGAGATCTTTCTATACATTCTGTTCTCCTAATATTTATTCTGATATTTTTTGTTGGTTACCTCACACACGATCTGTAATAAGCTTACGCAACTGCTGACCAGAACACAACGTAGTCTTAATTCAAATATGAAAACACCGCTTGGCGTCCTCGAGACCTTTCGTCCTCACAATGGGAGCTTGCATGATGCTTTTGCAAGTCGCAGGGAGGTTCAAGGCGACTCGTCTTTCATCATCTGCGCAGGTCGCACCATCTCTTGGTCCGAATTTGACGAAGCTTACAAAAAACTGGCTCAAGCTTTACACCAACGCGGTGTGGGCCACGGCATGCGCGTGGCGATCATGGGGCGTAACGATCAAGCGCATGTCCTGACACTATTTGCTCTCGCCTATCTCGGGGCCATTATGGTGCCCGTGAATCCAGATTTTGGTGGACGGGAAGCAAGCTACGTCTTCAAACACGCTGATGTTTGCGGCGTAATCGCTGACACCGCAGCAATTCCCGTCGTTGACTTCGCACTGAAGGACTTTGAACGCAGGCCTTGGTTACTCAAGATCGATGCATCTACTTTGGCGACCGATTCGTTGACCGGTCTTATCAACAACTCTTGTGCGACGCAACAACCGCCGCAAGGCAAGGCGAGCGACACAGGCATCATCATCTATACATCCGGCACCACTGGCTTTCCAAAAGGTGTGATGCACAGCCAATTTAACCTTGTCACAGCAGGTGAGGCTAATGTTGAACGACTGCATTTACAGCCCGATGATCGCGTCCTAATTATTTTGCCTTTTTTCCATGTCAACGCTGTTTTCTATTCTTTGAGTGGCGTGCTGGCGAGCGGTGCCTGCATGATCCTCGTTCCACGCTTCTCCGCCTCGAATTTCTGGCATATCGCTGCCGATCACGAGGCGACCGTTGTCAACATCATCGAAGCCATTGGTTCGATTTTGTGCGCGCGCGACCGCAGCGAATACCGACCCGACCACAAACTACGTGTCGCCTATGGAGTTCGTAAAGCTGCTGCCTCTGTCTTTCGCCAAGACTTCGGAATTCAAAAACTTTTCTCGGGCTTTGGGATGACCGAGATTCCGGGTGTCACATGCAACCCTTGGGAAGGTCCGGATAAACCTGGCAGCATGGGCCTGCCTGGTCAACACCCCGATCCTCAACGTCCATGGGCGACCTGCAGAGTTGTCGACGATGACGGCAAAGATGTCGCAGCTGGTGAAGCAGGTGAACTGTGGGTCAACACTCCTATCGTGATGCAAGGGTATTACCGAGATCCTGAGCAAACACAACAAGCCTTTCATGACGGCTGGCTTAAAACCGGCGATTTGGTGAAGTGCGATGAAGATGGCTACTACTATCACCTGTCTCGTAAAAAAGACATCATCCGCCGAAGAGGTGAAAATATTGCAGCCGCCGAGCTTGAAATGGTCATTAGCGAACTGCCAGGCATCTATCAAGTTGCAGCAATCGCAGTCCCCTCCGAACTTGGCGAAGACGACATTCTCATCGCGGCCGTTAAAAAGTCTGGATCTACGCTGCACGAACAAGATGTGGTCGACTGGTGTCGTGAGAGACTGACCGCGGTCAAAGTCCCTCGCTTTGTTAGCTTTTTACAAGAGCTACCATTGACGCCGACACATAAAATCTTAAAGGCAGCGCTGCGAGCCGATCCTCAAGTACGCGAGAAAGCCGTGGATTTTCAAGCTCCTAATTCATCGCGCTAGGCTATTTACAATGGAAATGAATATGAAAAACCTAGTCTCAGCCTTATTCAGTAGATTGTTGTTCGCAGTTACGGGCGGACTGAGCCAACGCCAGCAAGGGATTACCCTAGACCGAATAAGACTCTTCCGGCGGTCTCAGTAAGTTATTGTTTAATCATTCACCTAGAACTGAGTCGTACACTTTATTTCCATGCGCCCGGCGACACGTTGACGCCTGAGATTTCCTTAAACACTGAACATTTACACCATATTATGTCTAAAAAAATCAACACCGCCATCGCTGGCAGCCTCCCTAAACCCGCATGGCTTGCCGAACCAGAAAAGCTCTGGGCAGCCTGGCAACTTCAGGGCGATGCGTTGGATCAAGCTAAAGTCGATGCGATGCGTCTTTCCGTTGATGACCAATTACGTGCTGGCATCACGGTAATTGGCGATGGCGAACAAACTCGTCAACACTTTGTGACAACATTTATCGATAGTTTGAAGGGTGTTGATTTCGTCAACCGTAAAACAGTCCGTATCCGTAATCGTTATGACGCAGACGTCCCTGTGGTTGTGGATCGCGTCAGTCGCGGCAGTTCCGTTTTTGTCGAAGACGCCAAGCGTCTGCGTCTGTTGACCAAAGGCCCGATTAAATTCACGCTACCTGGTCCGATGACCATGATCGATACGCTCTATGACGATTACTATCATAGCCGTGAAAAACTAGCATGGACTTTTGCCGAGATTTTGAATGAAGAGGCCAAAGAATTGGCTGCTGCTGGAGTCGATGTTGTGCAATTCGACGAGCCCGCTTTCAACGTTTATTTTGACGAAGTGCGCGACTGGGGTGTCAAAACGCTCGAGCGCGCCGCGCAAGGTCTGACCTGCAAAAGCGCTGTCCATATTTGTTATGGCTACGGTATCGAAGCCAACATCAAGTGGAAAGAAAGTCTCGGTGACGAGTGGCGTCAATACGAAAAAGTCTTTCCTTTGTTAGCGCAAAGCACAATCAACCAGGTGAGCCTAGAGTGTCAAAACTCACGCGTTCCGATGGATTTGATTGAATTGCTGCGAGGCAAGGATGTGCTGGTGGGCGCGATTGACGTTGCCACCAACAAGGTCGAGACGCCGGAGCAAGTTGCTGATGTATTGCGTCGCGCTTTAAAGTTCGTCAAGCCTGAGCATTTGTATGGTTGTACCAACTGCGGGATGGTGCCGCTTTCGCGTGCGATTGCCAATGCCAAGCTCCAAGCGCTTGTGGCGGGGGCTGAGATTGTTTCCAAAGAATTAAGTTGAGCATTGACTTTTAGGACTTTGAGTTTTGAGGTGGGGGCCTGCTTGGCCACCTATCGTTTACCCTCATTCTCACTCAAAAGATTCAAACAACCGTCATCTCTAGGCTGCATACAACCGCGCATCAGATAGAATAGCCCCCTTGGAAATTAATGATTCAGTCTTTCATTACTGAACTGGGAAGCAAATGAAATCAAAAGATACACGCGACATTATTGGTGGGTTTTCACTTGTCGCTATTGGTCTTTTTGCTGCGCTTTATGCACAACGTTACGACTTAGGCGAACTTCAAGAAATGGGACCGGGGTATTTTCCGGTCGCCTTAGGTATATTGCTATCAGTCCTAGGTTCGTTTATTGCTATTCCTGCCTTTTTTCGCGAAGGCACTGCTATCAATATCGAGTGGAAAAGCCTTCTATGGGTGCTAATTAGCATCGCGGTTTTTGCCATTGTGCTCACTAAGGGCGGCCTAGTTCTTGCGACAATTCTGTCGGTACTCGCAGCCTCCGTTCCGAGTAAGACCTCTTGGAAGACTAGATTTATTCTAGCAATCATTCTAGCTGCCATCACCTACCTTGTATTTTTGTTCGGCTTAGGGATGGTTCTGCCTGTTTGGCCTTGGTCCTACTAACGGAAGAATGTCATGACGATCACTGAAGGCCTCTTAGTAGGTTTACAGGCTGCGATGCAGCCAAGCATTTTGTTGTACTGCTTTATCGGTGTTTTCCTCGGCACCTTGATTGGTGTGTTGCCAGGCATTGGGGCGCTCGCTGCCATCTCCTTACTCTTGCCGGTCACTTATCACATGGACCCAGCCTCGTCGATCGTGATGTTGGCAGGCGTTTATTATGGTGCTGAATATGGTGGCTCAACCGCCTCGATTTTATTAAATCTACCAGGCACACCCTCTAACGCAGTGACCTGTCTGGATGGACACCCCATGGCCAAACAAGGCCGTGCTGGTGTCGCACTGTTCATGACGACCATCGCCTCCTTCATTGGTGGCGCAATTGGCATTGTTGCTTTGATTGTCTTCGCACCCTACATCACGGAAATTGGTCTTGAGTTTGGACCTGCAGAATATTTCTCGATGATGCTGCTTGGGCTCGTCGCGGCCTCCACGCTCGCATCAGGCTCTCCCGCAAAAGGACTTGCAATGGTTGCGCTTGGTTTGCTGCTTGGCACGGCTGGCACTGACGTCAACTCTGGAGAAACGCGCTTTGCTTTCGGGATCGAAGAGCTCTCTGATGGCATCAACCTAGTGGCATTAGCGATGGGTCTGTTTGGTATTGCTGAAATCATCAGCAGCATCACTCGAGCGCGTGACGCAAAGTCCGCTGAAAAAATCACGATGCGTTCAATGATGCCCACCAAACAAGATATCAAAGCCTCGGCAATGCCCATCTTGCGTGGTTCAGGTGTTGGGGGGTTCTTTGGCGCCCTGCCCGGCACAGGCGCCTCAATCGCAGCGTTCATGGCGTATGCACTAGAGAAAAAACTCGCCAAAGATCCTTCACGTTTTGGCAAAGGCGCGATCGAAGGGATTGCGTCTCCAGAGGCTGCCAATAACGCAGCGGTACAGTGCGCCTTTATCCCTACCCTCACTCTCGGCATCCCTGGCAGCGCCACTATGGCGATCATGCTAGGCGCATTGATTATTCACGGTATTCAGCCAGGTCCGATGCTCATGGTCGAGCAGCCTGCCCTGTTCTGGGGTTTGATCGTCAGCTTTTGTATTGGTAACGTCATGCTGATGATCCTCAACATCCCTCTAATTGGGGTTTGGGTGTCAATTTTACGAATTCCTTACCATGTACTCTACCCAGCAATTTTGGTATTCATTTCACTGGGTGTGTACAGCGTCAATAACAATGCGTCGGATATCTTGCTGGTTGGTTTGATCGGCTTGCTCGGTTATGGAATGCACTTACTGAACTTTGAAGCAGCTCCTCTTTTACTTGGATTTGTGTTGGGTCCATTAATGGAAGAAAACCTTCGCCGAGCACTCCTCATGTCTTACGGCGATCTATCAACCTTTGTCACTCATCCAATTAGTGCTTGGATTTTGGCTGCAAGTGCCCTCATATTGCTTTGGTCGCTTTTTAATGTATTTCGTCGTTTTCTGCAAAGACGTGCACTCAAAGCAGGTTAGTCCGCCTAGTGTGTTTGCTGTCATGCTAGAGAAATCCCCTAGTTGGCAAGCTTTACATTCGTCTTGCTACTGATTAGCATGAAAAATGCTATGAACTCTCTCTTGAGAAAATAAGGAGCTATTTTGATTGCTATTAAATTTAAACGACTCGCCACAACCGTCACGCTGAGCCTTCTGACTGCTAGTGCTGCAAATTTGGCTCACGCCCAAGGTGCGGCCAACTATCCTGATCGTCCCGTCAAGATCATGGTTGGCTTTACAGCTGGCGGTACCACCGACACCATCGCGCGCGGCATCGCCGGCGAGCTAAATGAAAAAATGAAAGGCGCTTCTTTTATTGTCGAAAACAAACCTGGCGCAGGTGGCAACATTGGTACTGCCGACATCGTTAAAGCAACTCCTGACGGCTATAACCTTTTGATGGCTTCGGTCGGTCCACTGACCATCAACCCTTCGTTACAAACGCTTGCTTACAACCCACTGACTGACTTGATGCCAATTATTTTGGTTGCGGACGTTCCAAACGTTTTGGTCATGAACCCAGCTAAAGGCGTCAAGAATTTCAAAGAGTTCGAAGCTTATGTCAAAGCCAACTCCGGCAAGCTGACCTATGCATCGACTGGAGTTGGAACAGCCGCACACTTGTCGAGCTTTATGTTGATGGATCGCATGAAGATCAAAGCGCGCCACATCCCTTATAAAGGTGTTGAAGCACTCAACGATTTGTTGGCTGGTCGTACTGACTTTATGTTTGCCACGATCCCTTCTGTCATTGGACAAATCAAAGCTGGCAAACTGATCCCGATTGCTGTCAGCAGCAAGAAGCGCTCACGTTCCATGCCTAATGTACCAACAGTCGCCGAAAATGGCTTCCCTGGGTACTCTTCTGGCTCATGGTTTGGCCTACTCGCACCTAAAGGCACTCCGACAGCCATCATCAACAAGATCAACACGGAAGTTAACGCAATCATGCCTAATCTTGAGGCACGCTTCATCGCTTCAGGCGCTGATCCTGTTGGCCAGACACCACAAGTATTCGCAGACTTTTTGGCTGCTGAAACTGCCAAATGGAAACAAGCAATCGATGGTGCAGGTATTAAAAAGAAGAAATAAGATGACTGAGAGAAGTTCTGCACTATAGGCTTTTCTCTCTATCTTTATAAAGTGATTAATTTTCAGGCATCTCTTTTATGAGATGCCTGATTTTTTTGGAAGCTTCATCTTTTGACTAGATTCAATCAATCTATCGTTCTTTACTTTTCAATCATCATCGCCTTGAGCACCGGTTGTACCCAGCAAAAAGTTGGGACTGATCAATACGAGCCGATGATGGCTCAAGCGGGCAAAGACGTAATGTGGATGCCAACAAGCAACACGATTGTTACGGATATGTTGGAGATGGCGCAAGTCACTTCTGACGACCTTGTTTATGACCTAGGCGCTGGAGATGGGAAAATTGCTATTGAAGCGGCGAAACGCTATGGTGCTAGAGCCGTAGGCATCGAATACAACCCAGATATGGCGGCTCTTGCGCGACGCAATGCAAACACAGCAGGCGTCAGTGAGCGTGTGACTATCATTACAGGCGATATCTTTCAAGAAGACTTTTCAAAGGCGACAGTTGTCACCCTTTACTTGCTGACTGAGCTCAACATCAAACTTAAGCCTACACTTCTAAATATGAAGCCCGGGACCCGCATCGTCTCAAATACATTTGCGATGGGTGCATGGGAGCCAGATCAAATCATCAAGAGCAATGGTGAAAAAGCAGGATATTTCTGGATTGTGCCTGCAAAAGTAGAAGGGAGATGGCAATTATCCGAGCTCCCAGGTCTTGGAAGCGCTCAACTAAACATCACTCAAAAAAGCCAGAAATTCGATGCGCAATTAAACTTCGCCTCAAACGATTCTCAACAAATCGAAGGCAGCCTTAAAGGAACAAAGTTAACATTTGAATATCTGGATGCAGATGGAAAGCCTCAACGCTATGTGGGAGAAGTCTCAGAAAATAAAATACAGGGTTCAGTCCAAAACCTAGCAAATAGCATCGTGACTGCAACCAGAGTTCAGTAACCGTACCACTTCAACCTCATGGCTGATTCCCCACGATCAGCCTGAATACTTTATTTATTCATTTATTATTCACTATTCAAGCACATGATAGGAAACTCTGGTGTATCCAATCGATTTCTTTTTTAGAGCTGCAAAACTTTATCCCGATCGTATCGCCCTTCAAAGCAATGTGCGCACACTGACCTATCAGAAACTTGCTGAAAGGGTCAACGCCCTCGCTACGGCACTACAGGCCATTGATGCACAAGCACAAACTCGCGTTGCAATTTGCGCGGCTAACACCGTTGATCATGCAACAGCAATCCTTGCAGTACTTGCCGCTGGGAAAGTATGGGTTCCACTCAATGCGCGAAGCACCCCCTCTGAAATCAAGCGCATCACTGACACCATAGAGCCATCAATTGTGATTTCTGATGAAAAAGGTGCAGAATTACTCGAGGCCAGTTCCGCACGATGGTTAAGACTCGATGATATCAACTCGGATCCAGAGCTTAGTGTCGAACAGCTGATGACACGCCATGCGGGCCAAGTGCCAGGCGCGAATGAAAACGGAGAAAACGCCGTACAGGCTATTAAATTTACAGGTGGCACGACCGGCTTACCCAAAGGCGTCATGCAGCCCTATCGTGCCTGGACGGCTGGCATTATTAACCAAGTCAGCGGCTGGCAGATTACGCAAGACGATTGCTTTGTTGTGACCGCGCCAGTGACGCATGGCACCTCAACCTATTTGCTTCCTTTGTTAGCAGAGGGCGCCAAACTTTTATTCTTGGACAAAACAGATCCTGCTTCTGTCATTCAAGCATTTAGAGAGCAAGGTGGCACGATGAGTTTCATGCCTCCTACTTTGATTTATATGGTGATGGCTCATCCTGGCGTGTCGCGCTCTGATTTTCCAAAACTGCGTAACTTGATCTACGGCGGCGCGCCGATGCCTGCCGAAAAAGTCGACCAACTCAGAGCCTTTTTTGGTGAGGTGGTCGGTACAACCTACGGCCAAACAGAAGCACCCCAGATCGTCACAATGATGCGACCAAGTGGCTTTAAAGATCCGCTCAACCGCGGTTCTGTTGGTCGATGTACTTGGCTCACAGATATGGCGATCATGGCGCCTAATGGCATGCTGCTACCCGAAGGTCAGGTCGGCGAAGTCGTGGTGAAAGGACACCTGGTGATGGCAGGCTATTGGCGTTTACCTGAAAAAACTGCAGAGACAATTATTGATGGTTGGCTGCATACCGGCGATGTTGGCTTGATTGATGAGCGAGGCTATCTCTTTCTCAAAGACCGCATTAGAGACGTCATCATCACAGGTGGTTTTAATATCTATCCAACCGATGTTGAAAATGTCTTATCTCAACACCCGGCTGTCTACGAGTGCGCAGTCTTTGGAATGCCGGACGAGAAATGGGGCGAAGCGGTTCATGCCGCTGTTCAACTTCATCCAAACACCGTATGCGAACCTGAAACACTAATCGCACATATAAAAAATGCTCTGGGTTCTGTGCATGCACCAAAAAAGATACATTTTTTTGAACAATTACCTCGCTCTTCTGTTGGTAAGGTACTGAAAACAGCTATCCGCGAAGAGCTGTCCTCACGTTAAATTTTTAATTGTTCCTCACTCTTATTAAAAGAAGAATTATCTATGTCATCCTCAACCAAAAAACCAACACCCACGACAAAGTTGTGCACGCACACCTTAACAAGCATGAATTATCGTGATGCGGATTTAGTCGAAGATCTGATCGGGAAAAAAACATTCTCTGAAGTCATGTTCATGCAAATTCTTGGCCGTGAACCTCGTCCTGTAGATATGCGGATCATGGATGCTGTACTCATCACACTGATGGAACACGGCTTCACACCAAGTGCGATCGCTGCACGCATGATCTATATGAGTGCGCCTGAAAATCTCCAAGGTGCAGTCGCCGCAGGCCTAATGGCAGTGGGTAGTCAGTTTGTTGGCACAATGGAAAATAATGCAGTCATTCTTCAACAAATTGTCGACTCCGCTGAGCCAGAAAAATTTACCGAAAATCTGGTGATGGAGATTCGCAAAAATAAGCAAAACCTGCCAGGCTTTGGGCATCATTTACACAAACCCGATGATCCACGCTCGATCAAGTTACTCGCGCTCACTGAAGCCGAACCAGATCTTGAGCAAAAGCATGTCCGTGCATTACGTTTGTTATCCGCGACTGTCGATCGAGTCTACGGTCGTCACATCACCATTAATGCAACGGGTGCTGTTGCAGCCATGCTAGGTGAAATCGGTATTCCTCCTAAGCTGATGCGTGGCTTTGCGGTGATTTCGCGTGCCGCAGGTCTGGTTTCACATATTGCTGAAGAGCAACAAGATCCAGCAGGTCGTTTCATCTGGGATACCATCGATGAAATGATTCCGTATGTTGGGAATGGTCCAGGAACAGGAGAAAAATCACATGGCTGAACGTAGCGTTCTCATTACAGGTGGCAGCGGCGGCATTGGTCGCGCCATCATTCGTCGGTGCATTGAAGATGGATACCAAATCATCAATCTTGATCTTGCCGCCCCCTCCTCTTTACTCAAGGGTGAAACGCACTACCAAGCCGACTTGACGGATGCACACGCAACACGCGATGTTTTACAGCGCATCACGCGTGATCACAATGTGCTGCGCGTCATCAATAATGCCGGCTTTATTCGTCCCGGAACCCTCGAAGACGCAACACTTGAAGACTTCGATGCAGTCTGTGCCCTCAACTTACGCGCGCCGATGTTGGTCGCCCAAGGCTTACAGCCTTTGATGCAAGCGGCCCGCTTTGGTCGCATCATCAATATCTCGAGTCGGGCGGCTCTCGGTAAAGAACTCCGCACCGTTTACGCTGCAACCAAGGCAGGCTTACTCGGCATGACCCGCACGTGGGCTCTCGAACTCGCACCCTATGGTGTGACAGTCAATGCAATCGGCCCTGGACCGATTGCGACTGACTTATTCCTTTCAGGTAATCCTCCAGACTCACCCAAGACAAAAAAAATATTAGAGTCCATTCCGCTCAAACGAATGGGTGAACCTGAGGATATCGCACACGCTGTCGCCTCGCTACTCGACGATCGGGCCGGCTTTATCACGGGTCAAGTGCTCTACGTTTGTGGAGGATTGACCGTCGGACTGGGCCAAGTCGCATGAGCACAATCCTCGTTGACTCACAATTTCCCGTCCGTACCGAAAGGCTCAAAGGTCGCATCGCCCTAATTCTCGGCGCTGGTACAAGCGCGCCTGGTGTAAGTATTGGTAAGGCAAGCTCCATCGCCATGGCCTGTGCAGGTGCCTCAGTCGCCGCACTCGACTTCAATCTTGCTGCCGCTCAAGAGGTGACGCAAGAGATTGATGCAATCGGTCAAAAATCAATCGCTTACCAAGCAGACGTTGCGAGTTTCGATGCGATGCAAGCTGCGATCAAGAGCGTAATACAGGATTTTGGTCGTATCGATATTTTGCAAATCAACGCAGGCATTGGTCGCGTAGGCGGCCCTGAGGAAACATCTCTTGAGGACTGGGATCGCATTCAAAAAGTCAACGTAGAAAGCATCTTGATCGCCGCCAAGCTCGTCGCCCCCATCATGGTCAAGCAAGGCTCTGGCTCAATCATTGGAGTGTCATCTGTCGCGGGGATGCGCTACCTTGGCTATCCTCACCTTGCCTATAGCGTGACCAAAGCTGCTGTGACACACTTTATCAAGATGCTCGCGCAACAATACGCTTGCGATGGCATCCGCGCCAACACGATTGTTCCAGGCTTAATTGATACTCCGCGTATTCAGAAA
>CAWUWN010000003.1:0-46552 GCA_963926265.1 uncultured Burkholderiaceae bacterium | reverse complement strand
GTTTCTTCAGCTGTGGGTCAATGGGAGGGTGAGGCGCTTGAACAGGCGATCGCAGAGGCTAAGGCGTGTGGAGGCTTGATTCGCACACCGGCCGAGTGGTTGGCGCATCCTCAAGGGCAATATTTGAACACGCTCCCTGTGATTGAGATCCGTCGGGTCAAAGACGGAGCGCCCAAACCTTTATCTAGCACTACACGGCCGCTCGACGATGTCCGAACGTTGGACTTGACGCGGATTTTAGCGGGGCCGATCGCGGGCAGGACACTGGCTGAGCATGGTGCGGATGTCTTGATGGTGACCGCGCCGCATTTACCGCAGGTAGCTGAGCATGTGCGGGATACCAGTCATGGCAAACGAAGCTGTTTTCTTGACTTTGAGATTCCAGAACAGGCCGCGATATTTCGTGACCTGCTCGCCACGGCGGATGTGGTGATCGATGGCTATCGCCCCGGAGCTTTAACGAAAAAAGGGTTTGGACGCGAGCAATTGTTTGATCTCTGTCCGGGCTTGATTCATTTGTCGGTGAGTTGTTTTGGCAGTGGCGGGCCTTTCAAAGAGCGTGCCGGCTGGGAACAGATTGCGCAAGCGGTTACTGGTGTCTGTCATACCTATGGAGAGGCGATTGGGGCGGGTCAGCCCAAGCTGGTATTTGCACCGATGTGTGATTATCTGACAGGCTATATGGGGGCGATCGGCGTGATGCTCGCGTTGGCACGCAGAGCGAAAGAGGGCGGCAGCTACGAGGTCAATGTTTCGCTTTGTCAGTCTGCAATGTTTATTCAGCGTCAGGGCTTGCTTGAGGGCTTTGAGACCGCGCCTGGCTCTTTATCTGAAACTGAAGTTGAAAAGCTTTATGTCAACACGAATACCGTGAATCATGGTCGAATGCGGACGCTGGGACCAGTGTTAAAAATGTCCGAGACGGCGCCTAGATGGGCCAGGCCAGCACCTGATTTTGGAAATGATGCGCCTGTTTGGCTTTCTACTTAATGAAAGGTTTTCCCTTATGCATGAAATCATCTGTCCCCATTGCAGCAAAGCGTTCAAAATCGATGAGGCGGGATATGCCGACATCCTCAAGCAAGTGCGTGATGGCGAGTTTGAGCAACAGCTCCACGAGCGGTTAGAGTTAGCCGAGCAGGAAAAGCGTAATGCGGTGGCCTTGGCTGAGGCCAAGCTCGCGAATGTATCCCAACAAGCGGCAGCATCCAAGGATGCTGAGATACAGGCACTCCGGGCAAAACTTGAGGCCGGTGGGATGGCGCAGCAGCTGGCGATTGCGCAGGCGCTTGGTGGCGTTGAAAAAGAGCGTGACGCACTCAAAAGTGGTCTGGAACGCGCGCAGCTTGAGAAAGCGCTTGCAGAAAAATCTCTCAAGGATAAATACGAAACGCAACTTAAGGATCGCGACGATGCGATCGAGCGTCTGCGCGATATGAAGGCGCGTTTGTCGACCAAGATGGTGGGCGAGACGTTGGAGCAGCATTGCGAGACAGAGTTCAACCGGATTCGGGCCACGGCGTTTCCCAGGGCGTACTTTGAGAAAGACAACGACGCACGGTCCGGTAGCAAGGGTGATTTTATTTTTCGTGACGCAGATGAGGCGGGCACTGAGATTGTGTCCATCATGTTTGAGATGAAAAACGAAAGTGACTTGACGGCGTCCAAAAGTAAGAACGAAGACTTCCTCAAGGAGCTCGATAAGGATCGCAATGAAAAGGGTTGTGAGTATGCGGTGATGGTGTCGTTGCTCGAGCCTGACAATGAGTTTTACAACACGGGGATCGTGGATATGTTTCATCGCTACCCCAAGATGTATATCGTGCGTCCTCAGTTTTTTATTCCCATCATCACGCTGCTGCGTAACGCGGCGATGAATTCGATGAAATACAAGACCGAGCTGGCGCTGGTCAAGGCTCAAAGCGTCGACATCACGAATTTTGAAAACGAACTTGAGACGTTTAAGAGTGCGTTTGCAAGAAATTACGATTTAGCGTCACAGCGCTTTCAAAAGGCGATCGACGAAATTGATAAATCGATCGATCATTTGCAAAAGACCAAAGAAGCACTCCTCGGAACCGATCGTAATCTGCGCCTCGCGAACGACAAGGCGCAGGATGTGACGATTAAAAAGCTGACGCGAGGCAACCCAACGATGGCGGCGAAATTTGCGGAGTTAAAGGAGGAGGGAAAATAATGGAAATCGACATTACTGCGCTGGCTCCGATCGAGCAATATAAGCTGTTGGCCTCGACGGTCGTACCCCGTCCTATTGCTTTGGTCACGACGATATCGGAAGAGTTCGGTGACAATGCTGCACCGTATAGTTTTTTCAACTGCATGGGTGAGGATCCACCCGTCATGGTTTTGGGCCTCGAGACCAAAAGGCACAATCAGGCCTTAAAAGATACGACCGTCAATATTCGAGACAACGGTCAGTTTGTCATTCATCTGGTGGATGAGGCGATGGCTCAAGCGATGAATATTTGTGCGATTGATTTTCCAAGTAATATTTCTGAGGTCGAGGAGGCAGGCTTGACGCTCACACCTTCTCGAGTCGTCCGTCCAAAGCGCATCGTCGAAGCCCCCGTGGCGTTTGAGTGCGAAAAAATCGCGCTGCTACAAATCGGTCCCACGCGTAATATCGCGATCGGCAAGGTTGTCAGAATGCACGTGCGAGATGGGCTGTTGGATCCTGTCACGCACCACATCAATCCTGAGCTTTATCGTCCGATTGGTAGGATGTTTGGTAAGTTGTATTCGCGTATGACCGATTACTTCGAGATGGAAGTGCCGAGTTATGAAGCGTGGCAGCGCGAACGTGGGTACTAACGTTTTTTAATCGGCAGTAAATCGTGTTTTTAATATGTAACTTATTGAAATTAATATAATAAAACCGGTTAAAGTATTGGCAATACCTTCTATTTCTTTAATAAATGTCCTTATCTTTCACTTCCCCCTCCCAAATGGAGCCTCTGCTCATTGACTCTGGGCGTCCCGGTAGCGATTAGCTTCTGGGGCATCCTACTTTACCTGCTGACATTGCATGGGCGATGTAAAGCCACGATGCAAGAGAGAAAATTATCTAAAGACACTGAGTTCCGCTCATATTGAGGCGGATCAGTGGGCTCAGAGTCATGACCTGCTTTCATTGGGCATTTTGCCTTTTGTGTCAACGTTACACAGAATCTTTGGCGAAAATTTACCTTTGTCTGAGTTGACACTTCAAAACGGCGAGATGATCAAGCCTGGTGTGTTTAGCGGCGAAGGGTGGCTCATTCAAGCTTTATGACAGAACTTTTTGGGCTTAATACGCTTCGTAAGCGTGTTGAGCATTATTTCAAGATTGTTCGAGTGGATTTAAAGCCTGAGTCGGCCAGATTATTTATGCATGCCATGATAGAGGGTGAGTTTGATCGTATGCCAGCAGGACGTGTGACAGGCATGCCAGAAAGAACCGCCCGTCAGGTATTAACGGCTTTAGTAAAAGAAAATTTTCTCATCTCTGATACGCCTAAGGGGCGGGTACGGGCAGGTTTTCCGTTGGAGTCCCTAGAGTATATTCTTCCGAAGTTATACCCAGCAGTTTAGATCAATATGGAAACAGCAAAGATGAACATCAACAACGACATCACCCAACGCGTAGTCTTACACACCACCCAAATGGACTGGGTGGGCTCCCCTGCCTCCGGTGTGCAACGCAAGATGCTCGATCGTGTGGGTGATGAAGTCGCGCGTGCCACTTCGGTCGTGCGCTATGAGCCAGGTGCGGCGTTTGCGTCCCATGTGCACGGCGGGGGAGAGGAGATCCTGGTGCTGGACGGGGTGTTCTCAGACGACCACGGGCAATATCCAGCCGGGACGTATCTGCGCCATCCGCCCGGCAGCCAGCACAGTCCGGCTTCGCAAACGGGGTGTTTGTTGTTAGTTAAGCTCTGGCAGTTTTGTCCTGGTGATGGGCAGTCGGTGCAGGTCGACACTCGAACTGCTCAATGGTATCAGGGGATGGTGCCGGGCTTAACAGTACTGCCTTTACATGAGTTCAATGGTGTGAACACTGCGCTGGTGCGCTGGGCACCTGATACGGTATTTAATCGGCACATTCATCCGGGTGGTGAGGAAATTTTTGTTCTTGAAGGCGTTTTTCACGACGAGCATGGGAGCTATCCCACGGGCTCATGGATACGCAGTCCTCGATACAGTGCGCACACACCATTTACCAAGTCCGAGGGCGCATTGATTTATGTGAAAACAGGGCATATGGATGCGGAGTATCTGCCGCTTCCTCGCTCAAGCATCGCTTGAGCGTAGGGCATTGACTCGTAACTGCCATTGACCTTTTTGACTGAGGGTCTACACTGGCATTGATAATTTTCTGAATACAGGGTGTCTCATGCGTAAATATCTCTCCTTGATGTTGTTGTTCGCGACGCTCAGCTTGTCAGGCTGCGGCTATAACACCTTTCAAACAGCCGATGAAAAGGTTAAAGCTGCCTGGGCAGAGGTGCTGAATCAGTATCAAAGACGTGCGGATCTGGTGCCAAATCTGGTCAATACGGTCAAGGGTGAGGCCGGCTTTGAGCAGGATACTCTCACGCGCGTGGTTGAGGCGCGTGCTCGCGCAACCGGTATTCAGGCGACGCCTGAGTTGATCAATGATCCTGCTGCATTCCAAAAGTTTCAGGCAGCCCAAGGACAGTTGACCAGTGCGTTGAGCCGCTTGATGGTGGTCGTGGAAAGCTATCCTGCGCTGAAATCCAATCAAAGTTTTCAGGAGCTGCGTGCGCAGTTAGAGGGGACAGAAAACCGTATTACGGTCGCGCGCAATCGATTTATTCAGGCTGTTCAGGAATACAACGTCGCGGTGCGCTCGTTCCCTTCAAACTTCACAGCGATGATTTTTGGCTACAAGACCAAGGCGAGTTTTACGGTTGAAAATGAAGCTGAGATTTCCAAGGCCCCTGCGGTTAATTTTGATAAAGCACCCGCCAAGTAATGAATATGGCACAGGAGCATCACGTATCGAGCAGTTTTTGGATCGTGCGTTTTTTTAGTACGTGGCTGCTACTGTGCGCAATTTCTTTTCCGTGGCAAGTCTCTGCAGAGGTGGCAGTGCCAGCACTGTCGGCGCGCGTCATTGATCAAACGAAAACGCTCACGCCCGACCAACTCCGCACGCTTGATCGAAAGCTGCGAGAGATTGAGACTCGCAAGGGTAGCCAAGTAGCAGTCTTGATGGTGCCAAGTACCAAGCCCGAGGAAATCGAGCAGTTCGCAATTCGCGTGGCGGACCAGTGGAAGATCGGTCGTAAAAAAGTCGATGATGGTGTCATTTTGTTGATTGCTAAAAATGACCGTGCTGTGCGGATCGAGGTGGGCTATGGCCTTGAGGGGGCAATCACGGACGCGCTGAGTAAACGGATCATTGATGGCGCAATCATTCCGCGTTTTAAGCAACAAGAATTTTATCAAGGGATCTTAGCGGGTTTAGACCAGATTGGGCGTGTGATTGATGGTGAGGCTTTGCCAACCCCGGTGCAGGCTCAGCAATTATTGGCTGATCAAGAGGACGACTTGTCATCCCTGGTAGTGTTGTTTGTTATAGCTTTAGTATTGGGTGGTTTTTTAAGAAAAATTCTCGGACGTGTTTTGGGTGCAAGTGCCACGGGTGTGGCGGTCGCGATCATCGGCTGGTTTATTTCTGGGACTTTATTGACTGCGCTTTTAGGTGGCGTGATCGCGTTTATCGTGACATTGTTGATCGGTGGTTTGGGAGGCTTGACGTCAGGGTATTACGGCGCAGGGGGAAACGCTCACTCTAACGCTGGCCGCAGCGCTGGCCGCGGTGGCTTTGGAGGTGGATCTAGTGGTGGCGGGTACGGTGGGGGCGGAGGCTTCTCGGGAGGTGGTGGCGGTTTTGGTGGCGGCGGCGCCTCGGGGAGATGGTAAGCATGAATGCCAAACGTCTACTCAAGCATTTAGTCACGACACAGCATCAGATGAAGGTGGCTTTTTCAGCCGCGACTTTGCATGACATCGAGGCTGCTATCAAAGCGAGCGAGACTGAGCATTCGGGTGAGGTGCGCTTTGCCGTGGAGGCGGCGCTTGATCCCATCGCACTGATTCGAGGGGAGTCGCCACGGACGCGTGCTATTGAGTTGTTCTCAAACTTGCGGATCTGGGATACTGAGCACAACTGTGGCTTGTTGATTTATGTATTGCTAGCCGATCGTGCAGTAGAGATTGTGGCCGACCGGGGGATTCATGCCAAAGTCGGCGAGGCAGAGTGGACGCGGATCTGTCAACAGATGGAGGAAGCTTTTGGTCAGAAAGATTTCCGGAGTGGGGCGGTCGCCGGAATTAAAAGCCTAACTCAGCACCTGAAGGCGCATTTTCCAGTGAGTATTGGGGATCATAATGAGTTGTCTAATCGGCCGGTGGTGCTGGGGTAATGCCTTGTAGTAGTATTCAGATCAGAGAGGTGACGTTAGATCACCCATATTCAATCTGGAGACAAAAATGAAAAAAAACCTTAATGATTTGGTGCCTCAAGGATCGATATACATTTTTGTGGGATGCGGCAAATCAACTTACTAATCCCATTTTGCTCAAGAATATTGCCTTCGACTACAAATCATCTTTTGTTCCGGTCTCTCTTGCCGTACGCGTACCTCAGGTATTAGCAGTTAGGGAAAATTTTCCAGCTAAAAACCTCAAAGAGTTTGTCGCCTATGCCAAGGCGAATCCAAAGAAAGTAACGTGTGGCACGCCTCCATCAGGTGGGATGGGTCATCTCGCTATCGCGATGTTTCAGCAGGTCGCGGGAATTGAACTCATCCATACGCCTTATCGCGGTGGTGCGGATGCTGTTCGAGACTTGATGGGCAGTCAGATTGACTCGACACTTTTGACTTTATCGACAGCGATTGGCGCAGTGCAGGCAGGTAAAGCACGCATTTTAGGTTTGACGAGTCTAGAGCGCACCAAGAGTTATCCGACTGTTCCAACGATTGCTGAGCAAGGCTATCCTGGCTTTGATATGGATGATTGGTTTGGTTTCTTTGCAGCCAAGGACACCCCTGTGCAGGCGATTGAGGGTTTGCAATCTGCCACAACCAAAGCTGCAAACTCACCTGCCGTGATCAAAACAATTGATTCGCGCGGAATGGTGCTTGTGGTGAACACCCCTGCGCAATTTGCCAGCTGGCTTGAGGTGCAAAGAGCCTCTCTAGAAAAGCTCATACGCACTGCAAATATTTCCATAGGTTAATCAAGTCATGTCATCTCTGCCTATTGTTAATCGCCAAGTTCGGGAAATTCAAGATGCCTACCGTATCGGAAAATTAAAACATCTTGAGATGGTGGCGAAGATACTGGTAAACGCCTCGCAAGACATTATCGACATGCTCAATGGTATTGCTCAGGCTGCAATGTTGGACAACGCAAACAAGACGAATCCACGTCTGATGACGGTAGCTTTATACGAGGCGTTACTGAAACAGGCTTATTAAATCCTGCTTCAATCGACTGTTGCAGAGTAATTTGACTAAGTATTTAGCTATACCCATTTGGATAGTTCATTTGCCAGCGCCATGTATCGCCACACATTGCGTCGATGCCTAGTTGTGCTTCCCATCCTAGAAGGCTTTTGGCGAGATTGGGATCCGCGTAATACTCAGCAAGATCGCCTAAACGGCGCGCGACGACTTCAAAAGGCACTGTTTTGCCTGAGGCTCGTTCAAAGGCACTCACCATTTCAAGTACGCTGTATGGACGACCTGTGCCGAGGTTAACGGTAATAAGCGAGTCGACATTATCTGTTAGCTTTCTTAGTGCCGCCAAATGACCTGCAGCAAGATCCTGAACATGGATGTAATCCCTCAATCCGGTACCGTCTGGTGTTGGATAATCTCCCCCAAACACAGATAATTTAGGTCGTTTGCCGACAGCGACTTGCGCGATAAAAGGCATTAAATTATTGGGAACGCCATTTGGATCTTCTCCCATCATCCCAGAGGGGTGGGCCCCGACGGGATTGAAGTAGCGTAATAACGCTATCCGCCATGAAGCGTGCGTTTTATTAATATCTCTAAGGATATCTTCGACCATTAGCTTTGTTCGCCCGTATACGTTGACAGGCGCTAATGGCGTATTTTCTCGATATTGACTGTAGCCGGGGTCACCATACACCGTTGCAGAAGAAGAAAACACGAGAGTCTTGACGCCCGCTCGTTCCATCTCTTCAAAAAGTACAACGCTACCAGAGACATTGTTGTCATAGTATTTGAGCGGAGATTCCTCTGACTCACCTACTGCCTTTAAACCCGCGAAATGAATGACCGCCTCAATTGGGTTTTGTTTAAAAGTATCTTTTAATACGTTGCGATCCCGGATGTCGCCTTCAACAAATGTTAAAGGTTTACCTGCTAGGGTCTCGATTCTGTCGATAACGTGACGATTACTATTTGAAAAGTTGTCTAGGACGATGACGTTAAAGTCAGCTTGGAGAAGTTGTACAACGGTGTGAGAACCAATGTATCCCGACCCACCAGTCACTAATATTTTTTTTGCCACTCTATGTGAATAAGCCATGTAATCGTATGAGACATTTTATATCAAAGCTGCGTGGATCAACCTGGCTAGTATATAGTGGTTATCAGGAATGACATATTTCATACAAAACGAACCTATTTTGTGAGTTTTTGCGTATTTTTTCTGAGTTCGTCGTGATGTACTCTTTGCCGAGTTACCGTTATGCTCATATATTCAAATAAAAGAAAAAAGGCCTCCATTATGTTACGTAAGTTATTGTCTCTTTCCATCATCTCATTCGGTTTAGTGCTTGCGGGTTGTTCAGATGAAAAAGTGACGAATGTGATTAAGGTGGCTGTTTCACCTACTTCGCCGCCAATGTTATACGAGCAAAATGGCAAGTTTATGGGAGTAGATTTCGAGATTTTCAATACATTTTGCAAGACGCGGGACTGTAAAATGCAGATCAAGTCATATGACTGGCAGGGCATGTTAGGTGCTGTGTCCACCGGTCAAGCAGATGTTGCTTTTTCTGGAATTTCGATCACGGATAAGCGCAAACAGGTGATGGATTTTTCAGCTCCTTATTACGACAATGCCTGGCACTTAGTCGCAACCAAGAAAAATGCTAAACCTATTACCGATCTGGCTGAAATAAAAAAATTGCGAATTGGTTATCCACGAGGGATGGCCTATGAGGATTTGATCAAAAAAGATCTTGAGCCAAAAGGCTATTACTCTCTGGCGCAAGTACAGCTTTATCCTTCTTACAATGAGGTCGTCACTGACTTGCAAAACGGTAATCTTGATCTAGCCTTTATCGAAGAACCTGTGCTGCAAAATTTTAAAAACAAGCTTAATTTACCGATCGAGAGTGTCTATGCTTTTCGTGGCAATGATGTCTTGGGTTTTGCCTTTCCCAAAGGATCAGCATTGAGACAGGATTTTGATCAGTTTTTGATTAAGCTTGGGCCTGACAAGCTTAAAGAAATCATTGACAACGCGTCCAAGTAGTCTAAATGAGCTTGTGGGAGATTCTTAGGCTGCTAATACAGGGCTTAGTTCATACGCTGGTGGTCACGATGGTATGCAGCGTAACAGCGCTTGTGTTTGCGCTCGCCATGATTTCTCTGCGTACGATCGGTGGACAACTACCGCGACGGATCGTGGACACGGTGGTGTATTGTCTGCGAGGCATACCTGTCCTGGTCCTTTTGTTTCTTGTGTATTTTGGTTTGCCCTTGGTTGGGCTCAAAGTCGTTCCGCTTGCAGCTATGGCGCTGAGTCTTGGCTTGATTGGGGGCGCCTACGTTACCGAGGTCTTTCGTGGCGCCTTGGATTCTGTAGATGCCATTGAATTAATGGCTGCAGAATCGATGGGGCTGTCACGCCTTCAGATTTTCGGCTATGTGCAGTTGCCGCAGATGTTGAGGTTCTCAACCCCTGGGGTATTGAATGAATTCACTTCAATATTGAAATACTCTCCCTTTGCATATACGGTTGGCATTCCCGAGATTACCAAGCAAGCAACCGTTTTGGCTGGCCAGACATTGCAAGGAGCACAGATTTATCTTGCGGTCGGCATTCTCTACTTTTTGATTTATCGGGTGTTGCTAGTTCTTGCGCGTCTTTTAGAGAGCCGCTTCCGTATTCCTGGAGTTTCACCACTATGACCAGGCATCAGCTATGACGAGTATTCTGAGCATTCATAATTTAACTAAAAGCTTCGACGGCCAACAGGTTCTGCGGGGCGTCAGTTTAGAAGTTGATCCTGGTGAAATCAAAGTCATCATGGGCTCTTCGGGTTGTGGCAAGTCTACGCTGCTGCGCTGTATCAATCGTTTGGTCGAGCCCTCTAGTGGCTCTATTTATTTGAATGGGCAGGACGTTGCTTTGCCAGGGACTGATCTTCGTTGGTTGCGTCAGCAAATTGGTTTCGTGTTTCAGCAGTTTGCCTTGTTTCGTCATCTGACAGCGTTGGATAACGTAACGCTCGCGCTCAGAAAGCTTCAACATATGAGTCGGGCAGACGCTGAACACAAAGCAATGCATGAACTTGCTAAATTTGGCATGGCGGATCACGCACGCAAGTTTCCCTCTGAGTTGTCTGGCGGACAGAAGCAGCGTGTTGCTATCGCACGCGTGTTGGCGATGAATCCGAAAGTATTATTGATGGATGAGCCGACCTCTGCACTTGACCCCGTTAAGTCGCGTGAAGTCAGCCAGTTACTGTCCCGCTTGAACAATGAGGGCGTGACAATTGTGTGTGTCACGCACGACCTCACTCTTGCTGCGAGTTTGTCTGATACCGTGACTTTTATTCATGAGGGCTTGATTCGCGCACAAGACTCTGTCCAAGCGTTGTCAGCATATAAAGATGACCCGATCATCCGTAACTTTTTCGGAAGCGAATAAGGCGTCATATGACTAGCTGGTTAACCTTTTGGCAAGACCTGCTTGAACAGATGCCCATGATTGCGAATGGGCTGTTCAATACGCTTTTGTTGGCTTCTGTCGTAAGCGTGACGGGGCTGTTTCTAGGCATTGTTGTGCTCTATTTAAGTGTCAGTCGCTATGGTTGGGTGCGTGTCGTCACTAAAGCCTATATTTCGTTTTTCATCGGGATGCCGTTGATCGTACTGTTGTTTCTGATGTATTACGGCGCACCACAGTTTGGGATTCGCATGTCACCTTTCACAGTTGCCGTGATTGGTTTTACTCTCAATGTTGCGGCTTATAACGCGGCCTATATGAGCACTGCCTATAACGGCTTGGATTCTTCAGAGCTTGAGGCAGCACGTGCGCAAGGTTTTAGCGACCTCCAGGTATTTAGACTGATTACGTTGCCGCAAGTGCTACGCACATCGATTCCTGCCTTGACCAACCAGGTCATTTCTAACATCAAGGATAGTTCTGTTGCTTTTCTGATTCAGTACACAGAGTTTTTCGCAAGGGTTCAAGAACTGGCCTCCTCAAACTTCCAGTTTTTCAGAGCCTATCTGTTTGCCGCGCTGGTGTATTTAGTCCTAGTTTCGTTTGTTGTCTTGGCAGCGCGTTTGCTGCAAAAAAGGCTTGGATTAAATGGCGTTTGAAATTTCCCAGCTAAATTCCATGTAAAGGGGCAATTTTTTTCACCGATGGAATATCCAGCATGCGGTTGTAGTGATCAGCAAGCCTTGGAAATTGAGACATATCCACACCATCGCTTTTCATCCAATTCGTCATCGTAAACAGATAAGGATCTGCCACGGTGAAGTTTTCGCCCATCACCCAAGGTCCACGCAAAATTTCGTGTTCGATCAGTGTCGCGCAGTCTGTCATATTTTGAGAGACTTTGGCTTTCATAGTTTTTTGTGCATCGAGGTCATCAGACCAGCGACGACCGCGTGCTCCGTGGGCATGATGCACATGCACGGTCGAGCAAAACCAATTATTGATTGATTGCAATTGAGCCAAAGCAAAGGGATCGTCGAGTGGTGCCAACTTGGCATTGGGGTAAGTCTGCGCAAGATATAACAGCAGCGAGGGTGTCTCAGTCAGAATACCGCGGTCTGTGACGAGAGCCGGAACTCTGCCTTTTGGATTAATCAATAAATATTCGGGAGAGTTTTGGTCGTTTTCACGGAGGTTAAGCTTGTGGGCTTCATAGTCAGCACTAATATGCTCCAGCACAATGTGGGTCGCGAGCGCACAGCTCAGGGGGGCGTAATAAAAATGCAATGTCATGTCTCGACTCCTTTGGTCTATTTATATTTAGTCTACTAATTGTTCTTTGATCCAACGTTTAAGCCCAGCATCTGTTTTAACGCTGGTGAGCTCTTCGTTTAAGCGCCTGAGCTCCAACAACATTTCGCGTTTACGGCTGTTGAGGTGATTTTTGAGTGAGTTTTCATGGATGGTCATCGAGGCTGGCAAGACAAACTCTGCAGTAGCCTGAAGTTCAGTGTCACGAATCTCACGATGCAGGGCGGTGAGGCGTTCACGCATCAAATCTGTTAGTGCAACCAGCTTTTTGCGTGCAAGGGCAGAGCTCAGCGTCGATTCTGGGAGTTGTGCTTTGGATTGCAGCTCAAGCAGTGTTAAGAGATCTCGGCGTTCGTAGGCGGTGTTGGCTTCGCTCATTAGTTGTGTTTTGTATGCACGCACTTCTTCGTCGCTTTCGCGATCTGGGTGCAGAGCACTCGCGAGTTTGCGGTATAGGCTTCGCAAAGCACTCTCGACATCTTCTAGTGCTTGAAGATCGGCGGGAGTCATTTTTTTCTTTTTGGCACGTCGTGCTTCTCTATTTCGAGCACGGGCTTCGGCTTCTTTGCGCATAAAGTCGAACTTAGCGTGTAAGACGTCGTCTAGGTTTTCAAACACTTGATCTTCGCCAAACTCTTCGCCCATAGCCTCTTTAAGATAGGCTTGAGCCTCGGCGGCTTGTGCGCGCTCAATATCAGCCAGTTTTTCCTCGCTATGGACATCGTGTAGTGCCCGCATCACCCGATCGCCCGCAAGTGCAAACTCCATGGCGATGCTGCAAATCAATCTTTTAATCAGGCGCTCGTGACGGGCAGTTAAACCTTCACCTTTTAGGCGTTGGTCAAGCCATAGAACCATCGCACGTCGCAGACTGTCTTGTTTCTTTTGCAAAACGGGGACAGTGCTCGCGTATAGGCGACGATGTTGATCGATGAGGGTTTTTAGGAAGTCGAGTTTGCCTGAGAGCGTCTTGCCTTGCTCCACCAAGAGTTCGAACTCAACTTGTTCAAGTGAGTTGGGAGCTTCGTCTGGTTCGATGGCACTAAACGCGTGAAGTTCAGTCGTGCTGGAGAGAGTTATATTCTTCAAAAGGCTGCAATGGGATCGGTTCTGTGGGGCGCTTGAGAAATTACGTTTTGCAAACTAATGCATTGATGTGCAATTTTTCAAATATCGCTTAGTTTAGCCGTTCTGTAGGCTAAATCGGGGGATTACAGATGATTTCAAGCGGAATTAAGTCCGCGGCGTTGTGTCGGTCTTGCAGTGAGAGCTTCTGCGAGAGGTTTACCTTCAAAATCTGATCTCGGCAATTAAAATTCAGAAATTGGAATACTTCTGCATCTTGACGTACTGAATGAGTCAAACAAATTACGATATCCGTATTGCGCTAGTTGAAGACGATCCCTTGTTACGCAAGGAGATTTTCTATCATCTTAAAGAAACCGGATTTCAGGTGTTTGGCCTAGCGCATGGTAAATCTCTCGAAGAATTGCTGATTACCGAATCTATTGATATCTTTATCTTGGATCTGACGCTACCCGGTGAGGATGGCTTGAGCATCGCACGTCGCATCCGCGCCAGTATGCCCAAAGTCGGGATTGTGATGATGACGGCACGTGGTTCAGCCGCGGATCGGGTCAAGGGCTACGAGTCTGGTGCGGATATTTATCTTTACAAGCCTGTCTCGCCTGAAGAACTGACTGCAGGACTGTATAGTCTTATGCGTCGACTCAATATGGATACGGTTAGTTCACGATGGAAGTTGAGTCTCAAAGATCGCTCCATCGTTAGCCCATCTTTATGGCAGCGTGCAGTATTGACCCACAGCGAAAAAGTATTAATGGTCGGTCTGATTCAAGCGCCTAATCACACGCTTGAAAATGAAGTGATCGTTGAAATATTGAGTCAGGGCTCTGGCACTGAGGAGATGGGAAAGAGGGCGTTAGAGAGCTTGGTGAGTCGTTTGCGACGAAAACTTAGTGAGATATCAGCACCTGGCACGGATGTTGCAGTGAAGTCAGTGTGGGGTGTGGGGTATCAGCTTTGCATTGCTGTGGATATAGAACCCTAATTATTTAATGGAAAAAAGTATGTCGGCATTAGTGACTTTGAAATCGGATGTAGTGATTGAACCTTTGGTGGAACGTTGGTATGCGTGGTCTCATTTGATTTCTCCCGCGACAGCTGCACTTAATGTGCCATATCGTCATTTGACCTTGCTAGAGTCATTTGTCAGTGCGCCAGACATTCATGCGGCCGCCTGTCAAAATCCCAGCTTGCGTGGCGGACCTTTTGTCGATCTTCCTTTGGAATCCGTTGATGAGGTTCGAGCGCTGATTGCGCAAACTAAAGAACATCAAGCACAACAGATTGCATTTGGTGAAGGCTTACGTGAGGCATATCGTGCAATTTTGAAACAAGCTGATGGCTTCAGTATTGAGAAATTTTATGAGGCACTACCCGCAGCAGTGAGAGGCTATGTCGAGTTGTTTTACACCTTGGGTGGTCATCCGGATCTACGTGTGATTGAGCCTCTGCTGTACAAGAGTCCAGCTTTCAATCCGGCATCCCAGTCAGCTTTGATTTATCAGGCTAATGGAGATGATCGCGCCTTTGCGTTTAGTACGCCACGGCTCCCACGCCCAGATGCTGTAGAGCTAGAGCGACCATTCAGCGACCCAATTTATGATTACTTGGCGGCATTACGATTAACGCCGCAGCCTCTGGATGCAGTGCTCGAACGTATGGCACAAGCAGGGGTCAATAATGAAAAGTTTCGTGACTTTTTGACCGATACTCCTTCATCAATGATTGACCGTAAACATAAAGGTGGAACGAGATGGCGATATTTTGGCCATGCTTGTGTATTGGTCGAAGCTAACGACGGCACCAGTATGTTGGTCGATCCAATTGTTGCTTATGACACAAATGGGGGAATTGAAAGATTTGTGTTGGCGGACTTGCCTGATCGGATTGACTATGTCGTGCTGACACATAATCATGCTGATCATGTTTTGTTGGAAACATTGCTAGCCTTGCGTTACAAGATCGATACTATTGTTGTGCCAAGTGCCGGTGGTGGTTTAGCTGACCCCTCACTGAAGCTCATGCTGCAGTCGATTGGATTTAAAAAAGTGGTTGAGCTTGAGCCGCTTGCAAGCATTGGAAGTGGTGAAATGCTGATTACCGCTCTGCCTTTCTTGGGAGAGCATGGCGATCTCGATATCCGCAGCAAGGCTGCGTGGTTGGTCAAGGCGGGCACGCAAAGCTTACTCTTTGCTGCAGACAGTAACAATCTTGAGCCTTTAATTTACGAGCATCTTAATCAAATTTTCGGTCCGATCGAGACTTTGTTTATCGGCCAGGAGTGTCAAGGGGCGCCATATAGTTGGACCTATGGGCCTTTGCTTCCTATCCCGGTTGATCGTAAAAAAGATCAGACCCGCCGATTAAACGGTTCAGATGCTGAACGTGGTCTTAAGGTCGTTAAGAGCTTAGGAAGTAAAAATGTCTATGTTTACGCTATGGGTGCAGAGCCTTGGTTGCAGTATGTAACGAGTATCGATCCATCAGAGGATACGATACCTGCAATCAATGCCAGACAGTTGGTTGAGTCCTGCCAAGCCTTGGGTCTTCATGCTGAAAGATTGTTCGGTAGTGCAGACGTGACACTACCTGCTTGACGTTTAACGACCGAAGAGACCTTTGAGTCGGTGTTTCATTCGGAATAAGTATGACATCCCGTATAAATATCCGGCTTGCGGTGCTTGGCTATAACGCCAGATGGGATCTACTTTCCAAAAACGATTGACCGAACAGATATAGTCATTGCCGAGCGCTTCGATTTCGTGCCACCAGCCGACAGGCATGTAAAGGGTTTCACCTTCAGCAAGATCTAAAGTCCGACGTTCAGGAAGTGCTGAACGCATGAGAGGAAATTTATCAAAATCCGGTTGATCTATATATACCTGACTAAAGTTAGGTGTCAGACCGCCGTGTGACATTTCAAAAGGGTAGAGACCTTCTTGCACGTGTGGTGGAAATAAAGAAACGCGTTTAGTGCCACGAAATTGTGAAAGCGTGCCGTCTTGACCGTCATAGTGCAAGGGTTCAACATGACCACTTGGACCCACCCATACGTTGACGTCATTAGGTAGTTGTCTACGCAAGCCGGTTCTCTCTGCAATGCGATCTATACCTGGGCCTATAACACGACGAAAGGGGGTAGCACCCATATCAACCATAGCGAGATAGATGCTATCTCTTTTGGCTGTTCCATTTAAAAGCAAGTCGCAGTAGTCATTAACGGTCATCTTACGAATTTCGCAGTAATTTTTCCACTCTTCTTTGGGTGTTATAAAACGTTCTGATCCGTAAACACGGACGGGCACTTCCATTTCGCCGACGAAAGACATCAATTTTTCAGCATCGACAGGCACCGCATCACTAAAAGCATCTGTCAAGATGACAGGTTTATTTTGGCTCTGAAATTCGTGACGAAATAGATCAGGAGTCAAATAACTTAATGACACACGTTCAATCGCGTCGTGGTTTGAGTGTGCGATGTCTCTTGGTTGGGAATTGTTCATTTTTTAAGCGGGTTGCGCGAGTTGTTCAGCATCTTGAGTGACAAGCGGACGATAGTCGCGTCCGTTGAGGAACTCTGGTCGTAAATTCTGAGGTTGCGTAGTTGGAATATTGCTCACAGCGTTGTAGGTCAAAATGACGATGCGACGATTATGTGGAGAAATATTTGGTGGGGAAGCATGAACAAGATTGCCGTGAAACCAGACGGCAGTCCCTTTTTTGCCTGTGGCAGAAAATAAGCCACCTTTTTTGACCAGGCTTGTAACAAGGGGCGCATCAATTTGATAGGTCAATGAAGCGCTGACATTGCCTTCCCAGCCCTTAGGTGCATCCGCAGCTTTAGATGCATCAACACAGCCTATGGTGTGCGAACCAGGAATAAAAAATAGTGGCCCATTGAACTCGTCTATATCATCTAAAAAAATCATGACACTAACTATATTCGCTGTTGGAATATTGTCTTCGTTGCGCCAGTATATATAGTCTTGATGCCAAGGCCACATCTCACCTGAGAAGGCTTGTTTGACGTTGACTTTTAGTTGATGAATATAAACGTTATCGCGCAGGATTTGTTGCGCGGGTATCAGGAATTGCGGCGCGCGTATCAACTCGTTGTAAGTATCATCATAGAGGTGACAGCCATGAAATGCGCGATGAGTCTTGCCGTCTTTCTCGAGAACGTGACCCGGATGTGTTTGAGTTTGAAACTCCATTGTGCATGAGACCAGATGCTCTACTGCATCTTGACTCAGTGCATTGTGTTGGACGAAATAGCCATCACTCTCGTAAGCGTCTATTTCTTTGGAAGTGAGCACCATGTTTTTTTGATCCATTGTTGGCAATCGATGCTGTTCAGGCAGCAGAAGCTTGTAGTTGTTTTTTCTCGTGGTAACGCAATGTGCCATATTGAATAACATGGTCTTCTGCCACGAGATCACCCAGTTCAATATCTGGTGTGCTATTTAATTTTTTGGTTATAGCCTCAAGATTAAGTCGCGCAATAGTAAGCAGTTCGTTCATATCTTTGATGACAAAATATGTTTGCTGCAAATCGTAAATCCAAAATTCAGAACGCATCACACGTTCAACATCAAACATGACTAAATTCGGCAAATCACTTTCCAGGGAAAAGAGAATTTCTTTTTCGGAGGAAGCGATCGCTGCGCCATAACTGCGAATGCCATCTTCTTCTTGTACTAAACCAACTGCGATGTAACAATACAATCTAACGATACGTTTTATGACGTCGGCTTGTTTGAGTTGGAGTACTTTAACTGCTGCTTGACCGCAGCTTTGAATAAAGTCATCCATGGGTGGGTAAATGAACAAAGAAATGTTGTGAGGTACCAGTCCTGGCACTGCAGCTACAGTCCAACCCGAATGCTTTTGCAGACGCTTGGAAAGTGTAACGAAGTCGGGAATTTTCTCCGAATCCATTGGAAGTTCTTTAATCCCTTGCTCGATCGTACAATCAAAATGTTCAAGTTGATAATTTCCTAAATTAAATGGATTGATTGGTACGATTAAATCTTTTAGGCTGAACATAAACTTGTGCATCAGACATCAATTTTTGAAAGCTTAATGAGTAATGGTGTTGCAGACCTCTCACTTACTCGCAAACCGAGTCTTTGCAGGCAATGGGTTCATAATTTGTGAGCTGATGCCAGTTTTAACTAAGAATTATTTGTCGTAATCTGGTTTTTTTTTGCAAGGTCAGTATTCAATCGACGCCAACAATCTTCCTCAAAATGCTGTCCAATTTAGTCAGACCATTGCTATCCTCGAGAGAGCTTGCGTTTGACTATTAATTCAGCGTATAAGTTTTTGAGAATCATAATGCGAGCAATTCTGAGGAATCTTTTGGGCGATTGACAATATAAGAGATAGTTTGG
This sequence comes from uncultured Burkholderiaceae bacterium, assembly GCA_963926265.1. Lineage (GTDB taxonomy): Bacteria > Pseudomonadota > Gammaproteobacteria > Burkholderiales > Burkholderiaceae_B > Zwartia. Next base: position 27,797 of record CAWUWN010000003.1, on the reverse strand, counting down.
TGTGCATTTTTAGGATGAGATATGACCGTCGACTTTGAAACAGACAGTATTGAAGCTTTCTCGAAAGCAGTCCAAGCGAATCGACTGAATTGTGCTGGAAAATTGATCGGTTCAGCAACACGCTGGAGCTTGGCGCCAGCGCTGATCCCTTTGCCATATTTAGACATGGTTTTTTTAGCGGGTATTCAGACAAAATTGGTGATGGATCTTGCTGATCTTTACGGTCAACAGGCTTCTAAAGAAGTGGTGTCTGGTGCAATTTCAGTTTTACTCGGTACTCTGTTACCAATGGGTGCTGTTCATGCAACCGTTAAGCTGTTTCCGGGGATTGGCATTATTGTTGGATCGGCCTCAATGGCAGCATTTGGTGCTTCTGCAACATATGCAGTGGGAAAAGTCTTTGTGCGCCATTTCGAATATGGTGGCAATTTGGCCAATCTTGGCGTGGCAAAACTGCAAGCTGACCTTAAAAATGAATTTGTGAAGGCCGCTTCAAAACACTAACTCGAGCAACTAGTGGATGGAATTGCTTCGATTTACTGCCACTCAATATAAGATTTATTTAGTTTTATCGTTATAATGATTGAGTTATGCGGCAGTTGCGCTAGTACGATCAATGAGAGTAAGTGAGAGCTTTTCTCGTAAAAGCCCGAGGACAATATAGCTATCTGTTATTAAGCATTGATAATATTTTTCTAGAAATGCAATCTTCCCCCCTCACTAAGATTTTTTATTTTGTGCCGGAGAGCATTCAAGACTCTTCGACCTGTAAAGTGCTGATGCATTGGTTGTCTCACGAAGAGCGAGAAAAAATGTGGAGATTCCGTGCTCCTCAACACCGTCATGCCTATTTAGTGAGCCATGCCCTAGTGAGAGGCGCACTGGCAAGAGAGCTTGGGGTCAACCCTGCCGCATTGGTATTTGAGACGAATGCATATGGCAAACCGAGTCTAGCGTCGTCTTCTTCAGCATCAAACTTAGAATTTAATTTGAGCCATACCGAAGGCATGTGTGTATTGGTACTGTCTTGGTATTCAAAGCTCGGTTGTGACATAGAACATTTCATGAGACCAAGCATTGGCTTAGATGTGGCGGAAAATTTTTTTTGCTCCGAGGAGTTGGAAGATATTCGTTCTCATCCTGAGCATCAACACACATACAGACTTTTACAGCACTGGACCCTAAAAGAATCTTATATTAAGGCAGAGGGACTTGGGCTTTCTATGGATGTGGGTTCATTTTATTTCCACATTAAGGAGGATCAAGCACCCTCTTTAATGCTTAAAAATAATGCCTATACTCCCTCGGCTGATTGGAAATTTGAGCAGTTTTTAATTAGAGATAAGTTTCTAGTTGCGCTTGCATACGAAAGCCAACACAACTCAGAAATGAAAATTGAGGTCTTGCCAGCGGATTGGTTGGGAAGTGCTTGTTGCTGACATGATCGTGATGCAAATGTTAAAGTCGTGAAAATTGGTGGTTGCCATGTCGCAGCACTCAATGTATTTAAAGTTAAGCAGTGACTTGATGATCATTGTCTATTTTATTTTGAAATTTCATCTATCTTTTTGTATGGTGTAAATCATGACGGTTTCGATCAACGATAAGGCTCATGCGCTTGCGACGGAATTGACGTCTTACAGGCGTCTTGATGCAGCGAGCGAAATTATTGCTACATCAACAAAATGGAGTGTGGTGGCTTCATTGATACCGCTTCCTTATTTGGATCTCGCATCTTTGGGGGCTATTCAGGTCAATATGATTATTGGTTTATCCAAGTTATACGAACAAAAAGTGACTAAAAGCGCTGCAAAGGGAATAATTCCTGTTTTGTTTGGCACGTTGGCTCCAGCTGGTGCAGCACAATATGCGATGACTTCAAGTGCTAAGTTTCTCCCAGGCTATGGGACTGCGATTAGTGCGTTGACGTTAGCCACTTTGGGTTCTGCGGCCACTTATTCCATTGGTAAGATTTTTGTTCGTCATTATGAAAATGGAGGCTCATTTCACAACTTTTCAGCGACTGCTGTTCAGGCGGAGTTGAGAAAAGAGTTTTCTAAGGTGTCGTGAGAAAGACTCTTAGAGTGAATATTGTTTTAATACGAGAAGATTTGAGAAAAATGTGCGAACTATAAGTCGAAATTATTTTTCAAGAAAAAGGGATTCTTTACTTCGTTGGCTTCAAGATAAGATGCTAGCGATTTTCCTATTGATGTTGTTGCTTGTGTCGGCTGCGATCGTACTTGCACCGCGTATGGTTGTGATTATTCCAACTGGATCAAACGGCGTGATTTATCGCCCTTTAAGCGGCGGTGTAGAGCTCAGTGAGTTAATGACAGAGGGGGCATATATTATCTTTCCATGGAATACGGTCACTCAGTATTCCATACAAGTTCAACTCAAGGATTTAAAGCTTCAACTGTTGACTTCTGATCTATTGAAGACAAACGTTACAGTGTCTTTTCAGTTCGCGGTCAATCCGAATACATTGCCGTTTCTCCACAAATTTGTTGGTGTGGATTACTTAGAAAAGATGATCATCCCTCAAGTTATCAAAGTCACCAGAGAGAAAGTCGCTAAGTTAAATTCTCAAAAGGCGTTTACTGGTGACATTGGGCAAGTGGCAGATGACATAGCAATTACAACTGATGGTATTTTGATCAAGCAATTAAGCCCACCAGGCTTGAGCGATGTACGTCTGATTCGTGTCACCTCGGTGCAGCTTACCTCTGTGGAGTATCCTGCAGAGGTCCAGACGGCCATCGTTAATAAGCTTGTCGAGTCAGAGACGGCAGATGGCTACAAATTTAAAATTCAAGCTGCTCGTTCAGAAGCGGAAAGAAAAGAGATTGAGGCCGGAGGAGTCAAAAAATTCCAAGATATTGTTAATAATGGCATGACTGAAAACTATTTGAGATATCGCGGTATTCAAGCGACCGAAGAATTGGCCAAGTCTGGAAATGCTAAGACTCTTATTTTTGGTTCTGGACCGTCAGGCTTGCCGTTGATTCTTGGTAATGCAGTTGAAAATACGACGACTTCCTCAACACAGCCAGTCACTGAAACTTCAAAAGCGATGAGTCCAGCAAGTTCTGAGAAAAAATAAGAAAAAATTCTTTTTCTTTTTTAAAGTGCAATTCAAGATAAATTGCAAATGACCGTTGTCAGTTGCTTTTTCGGTATTGATGCTCGATTTTTGAAATACGCCGTGTGAGTTTGTATAGAAAAAATCGAATCACTGTAAATAACGTCATAAAAAAAAGAGTGACTAAGAAAACTGTAATGATCCGGTCCACCGGATCTGCCATTTTTTCGATGGCGATCAGGGTATAAGAGACTGAATCCTGAACGCCGATTGCTGCACCGATGCTAGACGACATGATTAGAATAGTTAAAATCCTAAATATATTTGGGATGATGAGTAAGGCGTTGTTAAAATCTCCCTTATAAATATTTTGCCAACTGTCTAGGGCTGCATCTGAAATCACGGCCGTCGCATAGGCGCACAGCGCGAGGATGAGTACAACGTTAGCTATATTTATGCTTTTTTCATGTAATGTTTCAGAAAAAATATTAAAAAAAAGAAACATTAGTACGAAAACGGGAAAGGCTCTGATCAATGCAATCAACTTTTCAGCGGCTTTCCCTGCCCAACCTCCTTTTATACGTAGCCAAGTCAACGGGAGTCCTGCTAGAATACCTCCAAGCAATGAGTAAAACCCTACTTCAAGATTAACTCTAAAGGTTAATAAAAATCCAACAATGAAATCGTAGGCGCTATGAGTCATTTGCCTGCAACCTTTTATGGATTCGATCAGTCACTTTAATGACTTGATGAACGGCAATTAAGTAAAAAATAGAAACTGTTATGTAAGTTGTCAGCCGTTCACCAGTAAAGGATGTGATGTCTGTTAGGACATTCAATATTTCAGGTGTACCAATAAAACCAGCGACAGGAGTCGCTTTTGTGGCGTTGATAATAGCTGCACGCAACTGGTTACTCGTCCCTTTTGCAATGTAAAGCAAACTGGCGTTAGGTGTCGAGACTAAGGCAGTTTCACTCATAGCCGAGCTGGCATTTGCCCCATTATTTAATCCAATGACGATCACGGACACGCTGACTGCTAAGAATTGTGAATAGGGCATTAAAAATGTAATCAATAAATAACCCAGCACTAAGAGCAAAATAATCGGACTATTTTGGAAAAAATTAACTGTAATTTGACCTAGTAGACGAATCACGAAGTACTTCGATCGCAACAGTTGGTAGAAAAATATCGCAAAGCTTATCGTCGTTAATATCGAGCCTACGACCAAAATAAGAGAAATAATTAGTCCTGTTAAAAAAAGTTTAGAAGCCTGTTGCCCGCTGAAAACTGGCATGCTGAGCGATATATTTGTACTTTTTTTGAGCCATTTTTCAAATCGGCCAACATAGGGAGCAATAATCGTTGGCGAGTCGCTTAGATCGCTTGGGCCGCCTAGGCAATTAGGATTAAGTTGGTTTTGCATTAAGCAGTCTGCGCGGGAAAATATTTTGAGTTGCTCTGAAAGAAAAGGGATATCCAAAGAGTAAGCGCGCGCCAGGTTTTGCAGCGCTCCAGATTGCTGTAAATCCGCTAGGATGAATGAGATTGCACGGCCTAGATCTTCTTGAGCGTCTTTGCGAACCCCAATTCCCCATGGGACGTTATTAAAAGATAGCTTTTCCTCAAATCTATCTGATAAATCTATGGGTGCCAGTGGCCCAAAAACGTTAGCCTGCAGTAGGGCTTTGTCGGTTGCAATGAATGTGCAGGCACCCATTCGGAGTGCGTCAATCATTCTGTCAGGTTGGTCGTAAATGAGCAATCTGGTTTGATGTTTAGAAAATTCAATATTGGAAAAGTTTCCCGCAGGTACGCAGATAGACTTACCTTCTAAGTCATGCCAATCTTTGATGTAGAGATCTTTAGGTCCGACGATTGATGTGGGTGAGGAGTAGTAGTGTGGGAGAACAAAGTCAATAATTCGATCTCGTGCTAGGGTATGTGACAATGCGGCGAGTATCACATCAATATCGCGATTGATTAACTTCTCTATTCGGTTGGTGACTGAGACACCTAAAAATTCAACTTGAACGCCAAGACGTTTAGCGATAACTTTAGCCAAGTCGATTTCAAATCCTTTGAACTCAGTTCCCTCATGAACGCTAAATGGTGGGAAGTTTATTAAAACGCCAAAACGTAAACGCTTGGTGCATAGCACCTGAGCGAGTTCGGATTGTGGTTCACCACAGCCCGCCTGCAGAGTCGACTCGATTTTGATCCGTAGGGCTTTTTCATAATCGACTGAGTTTGCTAATGCATTGGGCACCCATATGCTCAGGAATGAATATGCGATGAATATTAGCCAGTTATGCATTTAAAATAAGCAGGATTTTTTATTCTGGTCATGGATCGTTATGGCAATAATACGTGCATCGATAAAGGCATAGCCACCAAAATATTCAAGCGTCTCATTGCCCTCTAGGATGACTTGCGGGCTAACGACCGACATGCGTTCGGGCGATTCAAATACGGTCCATTGCGAGACGGTTTTACCTTCTAAACCAGATGAGCGGATGCGCTGCATTGTGGCAGTGAGGCCAACCAAGTCGTGATGTGTAATGAAAGCGATGCCATTGGGTTGGAGTCGTTGAGGGAGTGCTTGAATAAATCGATTCATTAAAATTCGACCCTTTCCACCTGTCCAGGTTTTGGGACGATCATTCGGAATAATATTTGCTGGAAAGTGCGGAAGGTTTGCAACAATGACATCAAATCGTTGTTTCGGATCTAGAGGACACCACATATCTCCTTCCAGGAGGTGTCTAGGTACCGATGGGGCTTCTTCTCGCAAAAGTTCTTCAGTTGCATTGAGCGCACTGGCGCTAATATCAATACCCCATAAGTTTTTTGCACCGAGCCGGGCAAGACAAGCGAGAAAAATACCACTACCCACTCCAACATCTAGGACGTTATCCATCATCCTATGAGCGCACTCCGCTTTCATAGTTCTAAGCAATGCAGTGGTGTAGAGGCTTGGCCGCAAATCGTGGTGGTATGAACTGATAACGTCACTCCTAGATGAGTGGGGTCGATAGCTTACTTTTGTGGTTCATTTTTGACCGATGAAATGATAGGATATAGAGACTCTTTGAAGACAGATTTATACTTGTTTGCTAAAAGGTAGTACATATTGGTTTTTTTAGCTTTTGTTATTTCATTGGATAAAATAGGCAACAGCGCGGAGGAGCATTTGGAACGGTTAGAAAATGCCAGAAACGTTTCTGCATAGAAAGGATAGGTTGAAACGATATCAATTTTTCCAGTCAAGTTTTTTTGAATAATTGCGCTTTCTGCAGAGTTCTCATAAGCTAAGATATATTCGATTTTGTGATCAAACAAGAGATCCAAGGACTTTTTTAAAGTGTCAGTGCGTTGAAGCGTGTATTTGTTATCAACGTACCATTGAAATTTATTACGACCATACACTTCGCCTAAGCCTCCTGCTCCTTTGCGACCCTCAAGGTCGGAGTATTGGGTTAGTGGACAAGTTTCACCTTTCCTCACAAGTACTATTAGGTTTTGACCAGCATAACTAGGATAGACAAAATTTAAGAAACGTTGGCGTTCTTCGCTAAAGGCGACTGAAAAAATAAGGTCAATCTCTCCTTTTTCTGCAGCATTAAGCGCGTCTGACCAGGTATCGTAGGTCTTTGCTTCAACGTTTTTAACGCCTGCGCTTAAGGCAATATTCTTGACGTATTCAACAGATGCGCCAATGAGTTCTTTATTGCTGACCCACGAAGAGGGTGGAGCAGCAGGAGGGCCCGTGATGACTAAGGTGTTGCAAACCTGAGCAATAGCCGAAGTACCAAATAGGTTGATGACAAAAAGAAATACTAAAAGACGAATGTTGATCATGGATTGTCATTAAAATGATAAGTTCATCAATGGATATCGTTTATTAAAACACTGGATTGCAACGTAATTTTACGTAATTAAAAAAATTGTCTGTCATTGTGTGAGCATCTGTGAGCTTTAGAAGGATGATTAAAATAGCATATGATCACGCAGTGTCTTTTTTGTTATGCATGCCACTTTCCGGGTTCTTAATATAGTGACTATGTCTAAGCTAAAGCTGTTGTCAGCATGTTTTTTAATTAATGTTTCGGCATTAGCCTGGAGTCAACAGACAAAGTTGCCTTCTGAGCAACTATTGGCCTCAGGGGAGTCAACTCTCGCTGTTAATGACAACCTGCCCAATTCAGTTTGTACGGTTTTAGCAGCTGATTTTGAGTGGCTGACACTCACTGCTGTCATCTCAATTTACTCTACTTACAAGATAATGACAGATTGTGATCAAGATTACTTTGACAACATCACAATGGCATCTATTGGTGCTCAAATGAAAATTCCAAGTAATTCAATATTAGCCATTCGAGGCGGTGCTAAGAGCTACCTGATGGATGTCAATTTAACGCCTGTATTAAATCCTTATTTTTATATCGGTAACCTTCGTTTTTCTTTGTCTTCAAAAGTGCGTATCTCGCTTAAAAGCGTCATCGATAATAAAATATGGAAAATTGCCTCCATCATAAACAATTTTTATACGCCCTTTTCTATTGAATCTCCGATTCACTATATATGGAATATAGGTTCGCTGACGCACACATTGATAGCCCCCAATGGCGATAGGTATATTCTTTACGCATTTTCAAACGAAGTTGCAAAAGATCTAACTCGGAAATCGCTCTTAGAATTAGGTCAACGACTCAACCTTCCGGTTGGTTGGGTTTATGAAAATAGTTTAATAAGTCAAACGATTACGATTCGTGCTACAGCTAATGATGCTTATACTTCTAAGGTTATTTTTGATGAGTTTGGCAACTACTACGTAAAGTATATTTCGAAATAGTAGTTGTTATGCAAGCATAGCTAATTTTTAAATGATTCAGCTCTAAGTGACCCCCGTATTTATTGTCGCTGGCAGTAATGGATTTAAAAGTAAATAGGAATTACAGATTAGGGATAGGTGTTGCATCCTGAGGTAGAGGCGTTCTATTGACGTTGAGGACCATCGATACCATCACGTAATATCCGCTGACAACCATCAGGTCTACGATGCCTTGTTCTCCGAATAAGTCATGAACAGCTTTGTAATGTTCGTCGCTCACCTGGTGAGTGGAATGCAGCTCATGACAGAAGTTGTAGATCGCTTCCTCGTCCGGTGCCATATTTTGTGGACGTTTACCTTGCGCGAGGTCAGTGGCTAGATCAGGATTTAAGCCTTCTTTGAGCGCAAGACGCAGGTGAGCGAACCATTCATACTGTGCGGTCCATGTGCGTGCAGTAATCAAGATTGCAAACTCATTCAAGCGTTTTGGTATGCTGCTTTCAAAACGTAAATACTCGCCTACCTTACGTAAGCGTTCAGCGAGTATTGGGCTACGCAACAACACATTAAAAGGCGCGCCAAGGCTGGTCGCACCTTGAACAACCCCTTTGCTGCCAGTGCCAGAGACTGGGCCAGACATTAACCCGTCAAAATATTCTTTCTGTTTTGGCGTCATTTCCGCGGTTTGAAGACGTTTAAAACGTTGTTGGTCGATATGGGTAGTTGGATTGATTTGGCTCATGATATAAATCTCTTAGTGTGATTTTTTGTATGTGATTAACAGACAATGTTGTTTACTTGTAAAGTTTGCGGTGATGGCAGGTAAAATCAAAAAATATCAAATCAAAGTGTCTGATGCGATTCAACACCCAGAAGGGTAGGTGCCTGATGAAGAAAATTTTAAGATTAAAGAGCGTATGTCATTATGTTCTCTTAAGCATCGGTCTGTTTTCCTATGCTGCACATGCACAATGGATCAGCATGCATGAAGACGCTTCCCTCGTGACGTACACTGAACGAGGAGAAATTGTACGTACCGATATCTTCGTCAATGTAGCTGAAATGTTGGACTACAAACAAAGAATGCGTAATCAGCAGGGTGTTGTGTTTCATTCCGTCGTGATTCGTGCGCAATACAACTGTCGAGATAATCGTGTTCGGACCTACACCATTGATTTTCACGAGAAGCGAATGGCGGGTGGTAAAGTTGTCAAAACTGAAAAGGTTTACAGCCAATGGCAGCCGATCAATCCTCGTAGCGTTGAGCAAAATCTAAAAAATTACGCATGTGAACCTGAGTAGCTGAAAAGAGCCCCTCGTTGAGTGGGAATGGTCAGACTGATGGTCTGGATGATATGAATAATTGAGAGGGATTGTGAGGGTTATTTGAGATGCAAGGTGACAATGTGGTTCAGGTATTTTCTGGGGTTTGCTGTGACTATTACAATAGATGTTGATGCAATTGAAGTCTTTCCAGATATCTTTCACATACAGCGATTCCAGAAGGCTGCCCATCTGATTGACACTGCCTCTTATTGGAGTCTGGCAGTAGGTTTGATTCCTGTTCCGTTCTTAGATGCAGCCGCCTTGGCTACTATCCAGAGTAAATTATTGATGAATTTGTCCGGACTGTATGGAGAAAAAGTAAAAAAAGAGTTGGCTTCCAGTGTGATATCTGTCGTGCTGGGGACCTTAATACCTTTGGGTGTGACTAAGTCGGCAATCGGTCTTACTGCCAAGTTTCTTCCTGGAGCAGGTTCCATCATTGGTTCTATTTCGATGGCGACCATGGGGGCGACCGCGACTAAAGTGATTGGTAAAGTATTTGTACGTCATTTTGAGAACGGAGGTACCTTAACAAGGCTGAGCGAGTCCACGTTGAAAGCTGAACTTAGGGAAGAGTTTATGAAGGCTAAATATAAAGTCTGACATGTCCCCAAATTGTTGAGCCCATCCATTCAACATTTAAGCGATATTTAGGCCTCTAACATGCAAATAATAGCAATTTCTAACTTAAAAGGTGGTTGTGCCAAGACCACTACATCGGTCAATTTAGCTGCTGGACTAGCCGAAGAAGGCAGGAAGGTTTTGCTGATCGACCTTGATCCTCAGGGTAATGCAACCGAATGGTTAGGTGCGGGACAACCAACTCTTGGAAGCTTTGAGTTATTTACGACCGATCATGAATTGGATGCATTTATCCACGATTCAAGTGTTCCTGGGGTTTCTATGATCGCGGGTTCGGGTGCCTTATCGAGTTTAGATCGTATTCTTACGCATCTTGACGAACCAGAAACTCAATTAAAAAAACGGCTTTCTAAACTTCGTAAACAGCAATGGGATGATGTGATTTTGGATACGCCCCCAACGCTGAGTCTATTGACCTCTAATGCGTTGACGGCAGCGCATCTGCTGTTGGTGCCTGTTACGACTCAAGTTTTATCCTTGTCTGGTGTGGCGCAGTTAATGCAAACGTTTGATGATATTCGCGAGGAGTTGAATCCAAAGCTTGAGTTGCTTGGTTTGTTGGCCTCCCGTGTAAATATGCGAACGCTTCATTCCCAAGATATTATTCAGGCTCTTTCAGAGAGTTTTGGTGAAAAGCTACTCAAGACGAATATCAGAGAAAATATCCGACTTTCCGAAGCGCCTTCTTTTAAAAAAAGCATTTTTCAATATAGTCCCAAGTCAGGGGCGACTGATGACTTCCGTTCTTTGACTCAAGAAGTCCTAACACTCACAAGTTAAAAGGGTATGTATGGCAACTAAGCGTCCCAACACAATCGGTTCTAATCCCTTGAAGTCGTCAACTGCTCAAAGCTTAAAGATTAATCAGGTAAAAGATTCTTCTAAAAAACAGGCAAATGATAAAAAAAATGATCAGATCAAGCCAAAACGTAGCTCCAGCAAAAAAGTAACATCCCCACCTCTTGAGGCGACGACCCCTCAAGAGGCTATGCCGACTCAGTCACTCGGGACTTCCGGACGTGTACGAAGAACTCACAGAGAAACAGAAGTGTTGTTTGCTACAGAGCTCAAAGGTGATGAGCCTAAAGTATTAGACAAAAAAGCGCCTCCTGCAAATCTTGATTTCTCTGCTCCGCTTATTGCCGAAGTTCAAACAACAAACCATCGTCATGAAGCCATGGTGATTGTTAAAACATGGTCGCAATGGTCTGTCGTCGCAGGTTTGACACCTGTCCCAGTTTTAGATGTCATTGCGCTTTCAGGCGCACAGATCAAGATGATTCAATTGCTTTGCAAACATTACAATATTCCATTTGAAAAAAAGGTTGCAATTGCCGTCGCGACAGGCCTGATTGGCGGCACGTTGACCTCTACGATTGCGACGGGCGCAACGAGACTATTGGTGAAAAATATCCCTATTATGGGACAGATTTTTAATTTCACAGTTGAGCCAGCACTTTCCTTCGGCTCAACTTATGCAATTGGCACGACCTTCGTGAAACATTTCGAGTCCAAAGGGGATTTGTTAAGCTTTAAAAGTGAGCAGATGAAAGACTACGCTACAGAGCAGTTTCAAAAAGGTAAAAAACTGTTCCTTAGCAAGAAAAGTGGCGTGACTGCATAATAATGTTCATTTAACCCTGTCTTTTTGATGTGACCCCCGTATGCGCAGCCTAATGAAGTCAGATCTATTCAACTTTCTAAGTCGTGAAAGTCCTCGTGAATTGCGACGTATGATTTGGTTGTCCATTTTTGTTGGGCTCACCAATACAATCTTGATTGGATTGATCAATATGGCAGCCAGTGACGTTTCCAATGGGAAATCAGTTACTTGGCAGTTTTGCGCCTTTGCCGTGCTGCTTGTAATGCTTTTAATTGGTACACGTCGCTCTAATGATGAAAACATTCGTAGCGCTCAAGCGTTGATTTATCGTTTCAAGATCAAAATCATGAGCGATGTTTTCAAATCAAATTTAGGCAAAATTGATGAAATCGGTCGCAATTATATTTTGGAGGTTTTAGCGCGCGATACGCAGTCTGTCTCATCGGCTGTAGGTCTTACTGTGACGACTTGTCAGTCAATCGCCACACTTTTGTTTTTGACGCTGTATATGGCGACGGTTTCAATTCCCGCTTTCGTGATTATTTTTATCTCAGCCGTATTAATTTTAATTTTGGGTGTTACCGAGCTCTTCAAGGTTGTCGGTCAGTTAGAAAAGGTCTCCGAGGCGGAAGCCGCGGTCAATGGGATCTATGCTGATTTTTTGAACGGGTATAAAGAAATTAAGATGAACTCTGATCGCGCTTACGATATCACGCGATATATGGTGAAAGAGTCTAAGCGCGTCAATGAGGATAAAGGAAAGTTAGTTGTCACTATTACCAATTTTTTCAATAGCCTTCAAATTTTGCTCTATGTAACTGTTGGCATTATGGTGTTTGTTGTGCCTGTGATATCTAGCGATTTTGCAACTCATGTTACGACCGCAGCAACTACTTCTTTATTTTTGGCCGGTTCACTTTCTGGGATCATTGTCAATGTTCCCAACCTATCGCTCGCCAATGTGGCCGCTCGTACCCTTCAGACTTTAGCCAGCAAGTTAGATGAAAGTTCGCTAAACGACAGTTTCTCTCGTCCAGAAGAATTTGATGATATTCAATCAATCGTGCTAGAGGGTGTGTGTTACCAACACGCTAGTATTGAGAAACGAGATCGCTCTTTTGTATTAGGGCCAGTTGATTATCATTTCGAAACTGGGAAGGTGTATTTTATTCGGGGAAATAACGGTTCCGGCAAGACCACCCTAATGAGAATTTTAATTGGTTTATACCAACCAAGCGAAGGAAGAATCCTAGTGAATGGGTTGCCAATCGCTGAACCAACGTCTGGAGCTTATCGGGATATTTTCTCAGTTGTGTTTAGCGATTTTCATCTCTTTAAAACACTTTATGGTCTGCCTGACGATGATGTCAGTCGCATGCAAGAACTTCTGAAACTTTTTCAGATGGAAGGTAAAGTCAACGTTAAAGATGGTCACTTTACTTCGGTACAATTTTCTACGGGACAACGTAAACGTCTGGCTTTGATCGTAGCCTTGCTCGAGGACCGTCCTTTCGTTGTTTTGGATGAGTGGGCAGCAGACCAAGATCCTGAATTCCGTCAAGAGTTTTATGAAAATATCATCCCAAAACTTCGGAGTATGGGAAAAACAGTTATTGCCATTACTCATGATGACCATTACTACAATATTGCAGACCACGTCTTGATTATGTCAAATGGTAAGCCGATAGATTCCTGATTGACATCACCTTATTTTAAGAAAAATTAGTTTTAAATCGATAATTGAGGTATTAATGTATCTTATCCCGGGTATTTATGTTTTTTTGTGTCTGGTTGTCGGTTGGATAGGACGTTGGAGCCGCTTAGGGTTTTGGGGCGTACTGCTGCTTTCTTTGGTGTTGACGCCAGCAATCTCTATCTTTTTAGTTCTGTTTTTGAGTGACCGTTCCAGGCGGTTTATTAGTTTATTTAATAAATCAAAAAATAAAATGGGAGCAACAGATATAACTGAAGCCCCCGTAGTTACGCATGCAGACGATCTGAAGTGAGAAGTTGCCTTACTTAATGAGAACAGAAGGTGAAGCTGGAATCGAACCTGGTACTTTATTGAGCGTCAGCAGTTGGGAAACCAAGGTTAATACTTGACGCGAGTAACTGTTTGATTCAGCAGGTACGTTATAGGTTTCTCCCTGATACGTTACTGAAGTCAACGTTTGACTCGAACTTCTGCGGCCTTTTTCAACGACTAAAAGGGGGAGTGCAGTAGAAAAGTCGTTGTCTTTGAGTAGCTTGGGATTAAAAGCAATTACATCCGAATTCATCACTTTAATTTGCACTTTTGGATCGCTATTTTGTAAGCTGACCAAAGTACCCAAGAAATCAAAGACATTACGTGACGATCTAAGCTTGATCACAAGAATGCTATCTTTTTCGATACCCGCTTGAGTCAGTTTTGCTGCAACCCCAGGTAACAAAGGTTCCTTCCTGAGGCCTGTGTTTTGTGCATTACAGTAAGCGGATTCAGCAAAACGGAGTCCGAGTGTCTCTTCTTCAGCCTGTTTATTTAGACACATACGCGTGATTGGCATCACCCGCACGATTTGATAGTTTGTTACCCCACCTATTTTGACGGGTTCAACCATCACGCCTGGCAGATTTTGTGCATTCACTGCTGCAATTAAGTTGCGATTGAGGGCTTCAGCATTCATCGGCGCAGAAATTATTTGTTTTACAGGAACGATTTCCGTATTGAGTCCAGCCTGCAAGAGGGTATAAAGTGCCTTTTGAAATTCTTTATAGTCCGGCATATAAGGATTGTTGAAATATTTTGTTAGTACGACGTTTTTAGAATTACGTACTTCAATGGTGTCAATGACAAGTGAATAAAGGATTGATCGAGGAGCCACCTGATTATTGGTCAAACTCGCGACGACATCAGGTCGAATATCTCCCAAAAATGATTTCATAAATTGTGCGTTATCTAGGGAAGACTGCGTAAAGTTAAAACTATTGTTGACAGTGAGCCCGACACTGGGTCCGTAACTAGATCCTACGGCTGCCGAAAAAAAACCGTTTACTGAATTAGGGACGCTACTTACGACCGTACCAGATGCTCCCGCACTTATACCGACACTGCCAGTACCAATCACTGACGGCATGTCCAGAAAGCTGACGGGCATCTTCTTAGAAGAGCGAACGATATTAAGTAAAACGTTGTCATTGGCATAGCCTTCAAGAACATCTCGATATGCTGACGACATGTCTCTAAATGAGGTGGATCCAGTCGGCGCACATCCTGATAATGCGATTGCCGCAGCAATAGGCAACAAAACGAATTTGTTAAGCATAATTATTTTCTCGAGAAGTATGAAAGCTAGTAGTCAAAAAATTTAAAGTAAAACTTGAGTGCATTTTGCCGCATAACTATTATTCTTGATAAGAAATATGTAGAAACTCTTTATCAAATGTCAGGAATTGAGAGGGTTTTGCGCTAGCTTGCTAAGTTTTTTATAGCCTGGCCCCGCAGTCGCGACAAAAGTAATCTTGTTTATCTAGGTGATCGGCTTTGCATTCAGGGCAGGTCTGTGGGGCTGAGCGCTGGTGAATTCGCGTACGGGATATTTCAGCCGTGACAATTCCAGTCGGTACGGCGAGTGTTCCCCAGCCCATTAACATCATGGTCGACGCGATCAGTTTGCCAAAATCTGTTTGAGGCGTCAGATCACCAAAACCTACGGTGGTCATGGTGGTAATCGCCCAATATGTTGCGATAGGGATACTTGTGAATCCATGCTCTGGACCTTCAACCACGTACATAAGCGTGCCCATCACTAGAACAATCATCAACACAAAGGACAGAAAGACGAGGATTTTTTTTCTGCTGGCGGCTAATGCATTGGCAAGGTGTGCATACTCTTGCATGTATGCGGTGAGTTTAAAGACTCGAAAAATTCGGATTAGACGTAAGACGCGAACATCAATGAGTGCATGAAGCTCAGGGAAGAATAAAGCTAAATACGTTGGCAAAACAGCTAACAAATCGATGATGCCAAAAAAACTTGTAGCGTATTTTCTACGGTTTTTAGCGCAATAGATCCGTACGGCATATTCCAAGCTAAAGATAATCGTAAACAGCCACTCTAAAACAAACAACAAGGAGTGAAAGTTGCGTGCAATTTTTTCGACGCTATCGAGAACAACCACGACGAGAGAGAGCAGGATCAGTGCAATGAGGCATTTATCAAAACGTCGACCTGCAACTGTTTCATTGGTAAAGACCAGCGTATACATCTGATCTTTGAGTGAGGGAGGGAAGCGAGTCATTGTGATGTCTAATTAGAGGGGAAGAGAGACTTCATACGCTAAAGCTTGGCCGCTCAGCCAGGCTCCTTCAACTTTTTCGGTGCTGGTCCAGTCACCACATAAGCCAAGTTGAAGTTGACCGTCAAATGTATGACCGTGATGTGAAGCGCGCTCAAGCTTGGCGAAGCGCCAAAGATGAGTTTGATACGTTTCGGGTCGATAGCCGGTTAGCTTTTCAAAACCATTCACCAGCAATGCATTCACTTCTTCTTTTGGAGTGTTCTCGTGTGTCAAGCTCCAATCGGCAGAAGCATGCGCGAGCCAGGATTCGTCCGAGGTGCGTTGAGGTTTGCTCGAGCTTCTGGCGATCCAGCTAAACATACCCTCATTGATAAAGGCGGCATCAAAATCTAGAGGCAGTCGCTCTCGGGCATACACCATCATTGCCCAGCTTGGTGCCATTACTGCATTTTGGCAACGCTCAAACAGCGCTTCAGAATGTGGTTGCACAAGTGACTCGGCTTGTTTCGAAGGAATCGCGAGCACGATCGTGTCGAAGTTCGTCTCGGACAGACCATTTTCCTTGCTGTGTAACTTCCATGCTAATCCCTCGCGTACGAGTTGATTGATGGTAGTAGCAAAATGAATAGTGAGGCCTTTCGCTAACTGCTTGGCTGGAGCAGTCATTGAGGGGGTGCCAACAAAGCGGCCCACAGAAGGTTTGATGGTTTGCCAGCCATTTTTTTCAAAACTGGTCATTTTTGCATCCCAAAGTGCCACAGCGCCACACGCGAGCCAGTTTTCAACTTGCATTTGAAACGCGGGATCGTGGGCAGTGAAGTACTGAGCGCCGTGATCACATGCCCACGTCTCGAAGTTGCGGGTGCTCATGCGGCCGCCGACGCCTCGACTTTTTTCAAAAACCTGAACTAGATGTCCTTGGTCAGCCAGAGCCCGAGCACAACTCAGACCTGCAAGACCAGCGCCAACTATTGCAATAGAACGTGATTGGATCATTTTGTACAAGAGGTCCAAAGAGAAAGCAGGATACGTGCGCTATTTTATGGGTTTAAAAAGTTTAAAACGTAGTCTTAGCATAGGGTTTATGCCAATGATCTGTCATGCTGCCTCGGTATATCCTTAAGGGTGGTTTTAATTTTGTAGGGGTCAGTCATGCGTGCAACAGAAAAGAAACATCCTATTCATACACTTTTAAAGAGTTTGGCTGGCCTAGCCGCCTCAGCTGCGCTTATTCTGCCTTTGACTGCTGGCGCACAGCCGGTCAATTTCGCTGGTAAGACCATCGAATTCGTGATTCCTTTTGGTGTCGGTGGCGGTTCTGATGTCTGGGCGCGCTTTAATGCTCCATTTTTATCGAAATATTTGCCAGGCAAGCCTAACGTCGTGGTTAAAAACGTCCCCGGTGGGGGATCCACGATCGGTGCCAATCAATTTGCCTCAAGCGCCAAGCCTGATGGGATGACCATTTTGGGCACTTCTGGTTCGACCCAGTTTCCTTACTTGCTAGGCGATAAGCGCGTTCGCTACGACTACAAAGACTGGAACATGATTATGGCGGCACCTACGGGAGGCGTCGCTTACATCAGTCCTAAATATGGCGTGAAGTCAGTCAAAGACTTGGGTAAGCTCAAAGGCCAAAAGCTCGTTTATGCCAGTCAAGGCGCCACGTCGCTTGACTTGGTGCCACTGCTGGCATTTCGTCAGTTAGGCTTAGACGTGCAACACGTTTTTGGCATGAAGAGCCGTGGTGAGGGTCGTTTAGCATTCGAGCGTGGTGAAGCCACACTTGATTATCAGACCAGTTCAGCTTATATCAAAAACTCTTTGCCTTTGGTCAAAGAAGGTAAAGCCATACCCTTGTTTAGCTGGGGCGTGACGGATGTCAACGGTAATCTAATTCGTGACCCCGCCTTTCCAGATTTGCCACATGTCGGTGAAGCCATTGAAATCGTGACGGGTAAGGCTCCATCCGGTAAAGAGTGGGAAGCATTTAAGGCTTTCTTGATTGCGGGTTTCCCTGCACAGAAATTGTTGGTATTGCCCAAAGGTACCTCCAAGGAAATCGTAGAAGCATATCGTCAGGCGATTCGTCAAATGCTTAAGGACCCTGAGTACAAAGCCGGTGTCAGTAAGGCATTAGGTGGCTATGATCAGGTGACTGACAAGGCTGGTGATGCACTTTACAAAGAAGGCACCACTATTTCTCCTGAAGCGCGTGAATTGGTTCGTCAATATCTGATCAAGAATCATCAAGTAAAATTCTAAGAGTTCATTGGGTCATTCAGCCCCTTGCTATCTGCTCATCTTTTGGTGAGTGTTCAAGCAAGGGGTTGTTTTTATTTAAGCGTGAATATTGTTGTGTCGTATAAAGGAATGTCATGTTAGAAGCCATGCACACTGCATTGACCGGGCTCATGGCTTGGCAGCATCTTGGGTTCATGATGCTGGGCATTGCGGTCGGCTTGGCCGTTGGTATTTTGCCAGGTTTGGGTGGCATTGCTGGGATGTCATTGTTGATGCCGTTCATTTATGGCATGGATCTGATTTCTGCGATTGCGATGCTGATTGGCATGGTTGCGGTGATCCCAACGGGCGATACATTTACGTCTGTGCTGATGGGTATTCCTGGCTCTAGCGCCAGTCAGGCCACCGTATTGGACGGATATCCGCTTGCTAAAAAAGGCCAAGCTGCGCGTGCTTTAAGCGCTGCGTTTACCTCTTCGATGATTGGCGGACTCTTTGGTGCAATCCTGTTGACAGGTTTTGTCGTGGTCGCGAGACCTCTGATTTTGTCTTTCTCTACAGCCGAGCTGTTTATGTTGGCGGTGCTGGGTCTATCGGTGGTCGGAGTCTTGTCAGGTGCTAGTGTCATTCGTGGCGTGGTGGCTTGTGGTCTTGGGATTATGGTGGGTTCCATTGGTGGAGCCCCGGCAACGGGTGAAGGCCGTTTTGATCTGGAGCTAGAGTACCTGCAGGACGGTATTCCGCTTGTAATCATTGGGTTGGGTTTATTCGCGATTCCCGAACTCTGCGATCTGATGCGGCGTAACCGACCGATTGCGAGCTCATCTAAACTTGGTGCAGGTTGGTTGCAAGGCATGAAGGACACCTTTACAAATTGGTTTTTAGTCTTGCGATGCTCCGTGCTCGGCACGATTATCGGTGCGATTCCTGGACTAGGTGGCGGGGTCGTCGACTGGATTGCCTACGGTCATGTTGTTCAATCTAGCAAAGATACTTCGCAGTTTGGAAAAGGCGATATCCGTGGTGTGATCGCCCCAGAGTCAGCGAATAATGCCTTGCAGGGCGGCGCACTGATGCCAACTTTGCTATTCGGCATTCCTGGCTCAGGCAGTATGGCGGTATTTTTGGGTGGTATGGCCTTGTTAGGAATGCAGCCTGGTCCCAGCATGGTCACGACAGATTTAAATCTAACCTATACGATTGCATGGACGCTCGCCCTTGCCAGCATTATCGGTGCCTTAATCTGTTTTTTCTTGGCTTCGCCGATTTCAAAGCTGACGTTCATTCCATTTAATCTGATCGCACCTTTCATGTTGATGATTATTTGTTTCGCGGCCTTTCAGGCGCGTCGCGATCTGAATGATTTATTGCTGCTGTTTGTCGTTGGCATTTTGGGTATTTACATGCGACGTTTTGGTTGGCCAAGACCTGCGTTTCTTGTCGGTTTTGTATTGTCAGGCCAAGTCGAAAATTATCTTTATCAGGCGATTCAGTTTTACGGTTGGGGATTTATCCAGCGTCCCGGCGTGTTGATTATCGGAGCCTTGGCTGCGGTCTCATTGCTTTTGGCAGTCAGGACGCGGGTTTCCGAAGATGGCGCGGTCTCAAATGGTAAAAGTGCTTCAGAAAGTGACGCCTCGCCCGGAAAGCCAAGCAGTCCTCTGGGAGGCTTGACCACTCGGGAGCGCTTACCTCAATTGATTTTTTCAGTGATCATTTTGGTCGTCTTTGCGTATGCAGTCATCGATACGAGCAAGCTCTCTTTCCTCGGTGCCGTGTTCCCCTTGTCCACATCAATCATCATGCTGCTGTTCTCTTCGTGGCTAGTGTGGACGTTGTGGACTGGCAAGCCAGGACATAGCTCACATTATGATCAGGAGGTTGCTGCGTATGCTTCTGGATCCTCCGATGGCACAACGCTTTGGCCTTCTTTACGCTGGTTTATTTTCTTGTTCGGGATGACAGCGCTGATTGGTTTTATTTTGTCTGTCACAATTTTCATTATGTCTTTTTTGCTCGCACGTACACAGCTAGGTTGGCTTAAAAGTTTATTTTATACAAGCTGCTGTATTGGTTTCATGGTGTTTCTCGGACACTTCTTAGTTTTAGATTTTCCTGCAGGCGTATTGCAGCATTATGTTGCGATGCCTTGGCCGCTCAAGTGATCCTCAAATGAATGCACTTCAGCCTGTTGCGCTTGCCCCTGGAATACGTTCAAGACTGATCCATGATGTCAATGGCATTACGCTCCATATCTTGGAAGCAGGCTATGAGTCGTCGGGTCGGCCCCTGATCGTCTTGCTGCATGGCTTTCCAGAGCTTGCGTATAGTTGGCGTAAGGTCTTGGTGCCCCTGGCTGAGAAGGGCTTTCATGTTGTGGCACCGGATGTGCGTGGCTATGGCCGCAGTGGTGGCGTAGGCGTCTCTTATCACGATGATCTGCGCCCCTTTAGTACCCTAAATAAGGCGCACGATGTCTTGGCGTTAGTTGCTGCCTTGGGCTATCACACAGTCGCTGCCGTGGTTGGACATGACCAAGGATCACCTCTGGCGGGGTGGTGTGCTTTGATGCGCCCAGACGTTTTTCGCTCGGTCGTGATGATGAGTTCTCCTTTTCGAGGTGGGCCGCTCGCCTTGCCCTTTAATACTGCGAACGAGAAGGTCAAGCATCCACCTCTTAACCTGATTGACGAGGCACTGACACAACTCACTCCGCCTAGAAAGTATTACATGCGGTATTACGCCACCGAGCCAGCTAATCAAAATATCTGGCATCCCACACAAGGATTACATGATTTCTTGCGTGCTTATTATCATGTGAAAAGTGCCGATTGGGCGCCCAACCAGCCGTTTCGTCTAAGTGGTCTGACTGCAAGTGAGTGGGAAAAGCTACCCCGCTATTACGTCATGGATTTGAATAAAGGCATGGCAGAGTCTGTCGCGCCGGATATGCCTTGCGCGCAGCAAATAGCGGCTTGCTCTTGGCTGACAGAGGCTGAGCTGAAGTTTTATGTTGCTGAATACGACCGCACAGGTTTTCAAGGGGGCTTGCAAGGCTATCGCAACAATCCTGGTGATAAAGATCTGGCGGTGTTTGCAGGTAAAACAATTGATGTTCCGTCGATGTTTATTGGTGGTCAACACGACTGGGGGGTCTATCAGACCCCTGGTGGACTTGAGCGTGTTGAGTCTGCGTTGACTACGCGCTATCAGGGCACATTTCTAGTTGAAGGAGCGGGGCACTGGGTGCAGCAAGAACAGCCTAACAAAGTGTGTCAATTATTACTAGAATTTTTCGAGAGAAACGCTCACGCTTGAGGTAGCATTGCACAGCAGCTGAGCGATATCGCTTCCCTGTATTGCCCTCAATCGCTTTGCGGAGTTTCAGTTATGAGTATCACCAGTATTGATTCAGATCGCACACGTTCAGAGCACGACTTGCTTGGGAGTCGAGATGTGCCGATCCAAGCCTATTATGGTGTTCATACGCTTCGAGCGATTGAAAACTTTCCTATTTCCGGTTTGCCGATTTCACACTACCCGGACTTGTTGCGTGCGCTTGCGGAAATCAAAATTGCCGCAGCTCTCACGAATCAAGATCTGGAGATGTTGAATGCGACCAAGTGCGAAGCGATTGTTGCGGCGTCCAAGGAAATCATTCAAGGCAATCTGCACGAGCAATTCGTGGTGGATTTGATCCAAGGCGGGGCAGGAACATCAACCAATATGAATGCTAATGAGGTCATCGCGAACCGCGCCTTAGAGTTGCTGGGCCATCAGCGCGGTGAGTATGCTCATTTGCATCCAAACGAAGATGTCAATATGAGTCAATCAACCAATGACGTCTATCCCACGTCCCTCAAGCTCGCCACCTATCGCGGCTGTCAACGTCTCATCACAAAAATGTTGAGCTTGCAGCAGGCCTTCGAAGTCAAGGCGGAGGAGTTTAAAGACATCATCAAAGTGGGGCGCACTCAATTGCAAGATGCTGTGCCGATGACGCTTGGACAAGAGTTTCGTACTTACGCTGTCATGGTTGGTGAGGATATCATGCGCCTGCGCGAAGCTCTTCCACTCATTTGCGAAATCAATTTAGGTGCAACAGCAATCGGAACTGGTATCAACACCCATCCAGATTACGCTCCGAAAGTGCTGCAGCATTTAATCGCGCTGACCGGCCTACCACTTGTGACGGCCCCTAATTTGATTGAGGCGACTCAGGATTGCGGTGCATTTGTTCAGTTGTCAGGTGTGCTCAAGCGTATCGCAGTCAAAATTTCAAAGATTTGCCACGATTTACGTTTACTTTCGAGTGGGCCGCGCGCTGGGTTTGGAGAAATTAATTTGCCAGCAGTTCAAGCAGGCTCAAGCATCATGCCAGGCAAGGTCAACCCAGTGATTCCAGAGGTTGTGAACCAAGTCGCCTATGAGGTGATTGGGAATGATGTCACAATTAGCTTTGCCGCTGAGGCAGGCCAGCTGCAGCTCAATGCGTTTGAACCAATCATTGCTTACTCGATGTTTCGAAGCGTGACGCATTTGACAGGCGCTTTTGAAACGCTTGAGCTCAAATGTGTGAGAGGCATTACCGCAAACGAATCACGGATCAAGGAGCTATTCGATCGCTCGATTGTGCTGGTGACAGCTTTAAATCCTTATATTGGTTATGAACATGCGACCGAGGTCGCACAAGAGGCTTTGGTATCAGGCAAGCGCGTTTATGACATCGTGTTGGAACGCGGATTACTGACCGAAGAACAACTTGACGATATTTTGAAGCCTGAGTCCATGACGACACCCAGACTACCATTGCGTTAGAAATTTATCTTTATTTTCCATCGCTAACCCGAGCGCTTTGGCGAGAGCTTCAATACTTTGCAAGGCGATACAGGAATACAGACTGTGAAAGGACCAGAAATACTGAGTGTGTATTTTTAATCGAAGTGAGTTTTTATTTTTCTCTTAATATACATCGGTCGCCACTGGCTTTTCTTTCGACCATGACTGAGGAAAGCTGGGGTAGGGTGGGTTTTAATTGGTTTCTGATAAAGCCGCAGAGGTTTTCCAGTGTCGCTGGGCCGAGGTGTTCAATCTCGTCTAAGAAACGATGATCCAGAATCTCTCTGACACGAGCGACTTGTTGGCGCAGATAGCCTAGGTCTACTAGCATGCCAGTCTTGGCATCAGCGTAACCAGAAACCGTCACCTCAGCTTCATAAGTATGACCGTGAATTCTCAGGCTGCCTTCGGTCTCGATTGAACGTTTTAGTGTATGGGCAGCTTCGAAGTAAAAGCGCTGTGAGAGCTCACACCATGAGGTGAGGCTGACTTGAAGGGTGTCTTGTTGGTGGTTCGCGTTCATCAACGAATCTCTAAAATTTTATGTGTTTGCACTGATAATCGCCAGGACGGATGATTCTGGCAGTAGGCGATTGCGGCGCGCGTGTTGGCGAGCCGATCCGGTCCATCCATGGCTTGAAGTAGGTAATGCTCAAAGTGACTAGGCCCCAGTTGATCTGGCAGCAGTGTCGGTTGTGGATAGACCAGCTTGAGCTCGTGGCCTTCGCGTTGTACCCAGTCTGCGCCTGCTTTGGGGCTGACGCAAATCCAGTCAATGCCTTGGGGGGCCTCGATGGTGCCGTTCGTTTCAACCGCAATCTCAAAGCCTCTGGCGTGAAGTGCTTCAATCAAGTCTGGATCGACTTGCAGGAGCGGCTCGCCACCAGTCAGGACGACGTATTGGTGACCATGCCCTGCGGGCCAGAGCGCGGAGATCTGTTCGGCGAGCCCGTGGGCTGTTTGAAACTTGCCACCTAGGGTACCGTCTGTTCCAACAAAATCGGTGTCACAAAACCGGCATACGGCGCTCGCGCGATCCTCTTCGCGTCCCGTCCAGAGATTGCAGCCGGTAAAACGACAAAAAACCGCTGGCCGTCCGGCTCGCAGTCCCTCGCCTTGCAATGTGTAGAAAATTTCTTTGACGCTATAGGTCATTGATATCAATGCTTAATGAAAATGCAACTTTGATATTGTAAACGTAGCGTTGACAGCTGGCCGAAGTGTGGCTGTTTTAAGAGAAATGTCGTTTTAAAGTAAGCTGTCTTGGGTCGCGACGTTCGCACGCTGGCGAGACGCGTTTGAGTGAATTTTCCCCGTTGAGGTGGTGTGTTGGGCTTATTTGAACGCTTTTTGACGGTATGGGTGGGGCTCGGCATTTTGGCAGGTGTGGGGGTGGGGCTGTTGCTGCCTGAGGCCTTTGCTCTAATCGCGAGCCTAGAGTTTGCGCATGTCAATCTGGTTGTGGCCGTCCTGATCTGGATCATGATTTATCCCATGATGATTCAAATTGACTGGTCATCGATCAAACAAGTCGGTCAAAAGCCACGGGGTCTGTTCTTGACCTTGGTGGTCAACTGGCTGATCAAGCCTTTCACCATGGCTGCGCTTGGGGTTTTGTTTTTTGAATACATTTTTGCACCTTGGGTGGATCCTCAAACGGCGAGTGAATACATCGCAGGGATGATTTTGCTGGGTGTCGCACCTTGTACGGCCATGGTATTTGTCTGGAGTCAGCTAGTCAAAGGCGATCCGAGCTACACCCTCGTGCAGGTGTCGGTCAATGATCTCATTATGGTGTTTGCATTTGCGCCGATTGCGGCATTTTTACTGGGTGTCACTTCGCTGACGGTGCCTTGGGAAACCTTGCTGATTTCAACGATTTTATATGTGGTTTTGCCATTGATCGCGGGTGTCTTGACCCGTGAGGCCTTATTGCGCAAGTCTCCAACGGCAGTCAGTCGTTTTGTCGCGACGCTCAAGCCTTGGTCGATTGTGGGCTTGATCGCTACTGTGGTGTTGCTATTCGGTTTTCAAGCTCGAACGATTGTTGCACAACCTTTGGTGATCGGCATGATTGCGATCCCTCTGATTTTGCAAACCTATGGCATTTTTGCCCTGAGTTGGCTGGGCGCGCGGTGGCTCAAGCTCCCCCGAGACATCGCTGGACCTGCGTGCCTGATCGGCACGTCAAACTTTTTCGAACTGGCGGTTGCGGTGGCGATTTCTTTGTTTGGGCTGAACTCTGGTGCAGCGCTGGCCACAGTCGTCGGTGTGCTGGTCGAGGTGCCCGTGATGCTGTCTCTGGTCTGGCTGCTTAACCGTGGTCGGGCTTGACGTGTTTTAGTTTGATGCGCTTAAACCCCACACCATTGGCGAGGGCCAAGCCCGTAAAAATGAGTAAAACGCCCAAAAAGGTGCGCAGCGTAAAGTGCTCGTCCATTAGCGTCCAGCCCCAAAAAAGTCCCACCACCGGGACGAGATAAGACACCGTCATGGCGCGTGCCGGACCGATGTGCTGAATTAGGCGGTAATACAAGACATAGGCGACGGCTGAGCAAAGTACTGCTAAGACCAGTGCGGCGAGCCAAGCCGTTGAACTCACGGGTTCCGTAGGCCACCAGAACCACGCGAGCGGCAGCAATAGTACGCCACTCGTAAGTGAAGAGCCCGTTGCATTGACAAACGGATTAAACGAAGACAAGTACTTTTTGGCGTAACAGGCTGAAAGAGCATAACAAATTGGGCCGAGCACAGCGGCGGTCAACGCCAGGGTTGAGTTGCTTAAGGCGAGTTCAAACCGTTCCCAAACCAAAAATGTGATGCCCACCAGACCAATCAGCAGTCCTAGAGCACCCGTCACGGTTAAACGAATGCCCAGCCATAGCCATGCCACTAACGCACCCCAGAGAGGTGTGACCGCATTGATGACCGAGATCGTGCCAGAGGGTATGTGGAGCGCAGCATAGGCCGACAGCATATAAGGCAGACTAGAGTCCAAAAGCCCGAGAGGAATAAAGTTTTTCCAATGTTTGATGAGCGTCCAGACTTCGCGTCTAAAGGCCAAGACCAGCAATAGGACTAGCCCTGCGACCATCGTTCTCAAAAAGATAAGGGGTGCCGGACTAAATTCGGTGACACCAACTTGAATCAACAGAAAAGAGCTTCCCCAAAAGAAGGAAAGCAATAAAAGCTCGAAAACGCTGTGAGTACGCATGCTCAATAGTATCCGCTTAAAATGCTTTTAATCTTCGGGGCACCATGGATAATTGTGGCTTCGTTCAACTTGATGCTTTTCAACTCGTGATTTCTAAGTGATGACATTTCGAAATTTTCTCTGGTTCATTTTTGCTGCAGCTGCCGTACGCTTGCTGTTGCTCGGCTTTTCGCCGCTCATGGACACCACCGAAGCGCGGTATGGCGAAATCTCGCGCATTATGTTCGAGCTCAATGACTGGGTGACGCCATGGTTTACCTACGATGTGCCTTTTTGGGGAAAGCCACCTCTAGCCTTTTGGTTGACGGCCATTAGTTTCAATATCTTTGGCGTCAACGAGTTTGCCGCGCGCTTTCCGCATTGGTTAGCTGGCATCGTGGTGCTCTGGATCCTATGGGGCATGCGTCCGCGGAGCGGTTCGACGGGTGCGATCTATGCGATTGCTTTATTGCTGGGCTCTGTCATGTTTTTTATGGCCTCAGGTATGGTCATGATGGACATGGCCTTAGTCATCGGCACCACTTTGGCGATGCGGGGATTTTGGAATGGTTTGCACGGCGATGTGACTCGGCGTGGTGCGGAACGGTGGCTACTCTTTATTGGTTTAGGGATTGGTTTGCTGGCCAAGGGGCCGGTGGGCGTTGTCTTAACAGGCCTGCCTTGCGGAATCTGGGCCCTGACGTCTGGCAATCTTCGGGTCATCTGGCGTGATTTGCCCTGGATTCGAGGGGTGTTGCTGACCGCGGCCATTGCGCTGCCTTGGTATGTGATTGCCGAGCTTCGTTCGCCTGGCTTTATCGATTATTTCATTGTGGGCGAGCACTTCAATCGCTTTGTCACACCGGGTTGGAAAGGGGATCTGTACGGTACGGCACACAACTATCCTTATGGCACGATCTGGTTATTTATGATGGCAGATGTATTGCCTTGGACGATTCTGTTTCCCATCCTGGCGTGGCAGACGCGTGGCGCTCGCGCAGACCTCACGACTTCTCAACCAAACACTTCACAGTACATGCCGTCAACAGAAAGCGCTACACCAGGGGCGTGGCGCAACTATTTACTCCTCTGGGCCTTCATGCCAGCGGTATTTTTTACGATGGCGGGAAATATTATCTGGCCGTACGTCATGCCTGGCTTGCCTGCGTTAGCTTTATTGGTAGGGGGCTGGTTGACCACGCGCGCCAATCAAAATCTGGTCCGGATCAATCTGTCGCTGGGTCTGTCGATCACGATGGTGCTCTCAGTCGGCTTTAACGTCAGCATGCCTTTTACAGGTCGTAGCAATGATTTGGCCGCCAAGACCTTGATCGAGGATTACAGGACACGTCAGCCAGAAGGTCTGCCCTTGATTTACCTTGGTCACCGGCCGTTCTCTGCGTCTTTTTATAGTCAAGGAAAAGCCTTGCTTGAAAAGACGCCTGAGAGTCTAGCTAAGAAACTGGAGATGACGCCCGCTTATGTGGCTATCCGTACTTCCAGCCTAGACGCTATGCCAGCTTCCTTGATCGCAGGTCTGGAGCGCTTGAGCAAGCACGGCTACTTTACGTTGTTTCGGAAGCGGGACGTTTCAGCGGTAACGCCAGCGTCACCAGCCAGCAAGTGATCAGCATCAAGGCCGAACCAATGAGTGCGTAGAGTAGGCCACCCCATTGATAAAGCAGGCCTGAAAGCAGGGTGCCGATAAAGCGGCCAAGTGCGTTGGCTGCATAATAAAAGCCGACGTCT
>CAWUWN010000002.1:0-60712 GCA_963926265.1 uncultured Burkholderiaceae bacterium | reverse complement strand
TTAGTCATTCCTGACGAAAACAAAACGCTTGAAGGTGGAGCGATCAAGCCTTGGCAAACACCAAGTTACAAAGAATGCCAAGTCGAAATGGAAAAGTACGCCAAGCGTGCCAACGTCTCGATCAATACGCCTTGGAAATATCTGCCACCCGAACATCAGGAGTGGGTGCTGCATGGTGATCCACTTTGGAAAGGCGGCAATCAGGCTTGGAAAACTCAGTGGTATGGCGTGCAGCGTTTTTTTGACTGGCTTGAAACCAAGTCTTACAAAATGCATGTGCGGGTCTTGCTCTCTAAATACCGCAGCTACACCCCCTGCCCGACCTGTAAAGGCGCCCGCCTCAAGCCTGATGCCTTGCTGTGGCGCATTCAAGGCAAGTCGATTCAAGACTTAATGCTCACTCCAATCGTGCAGTTGCGAACGTTCGCTGATCAATTGACTTTTCCAGGTGCGATGGATGCCGCCATGGATCTCGTATTGACCGAGGTCCGTGCACGATTGAAATTTCTATGCGATGTAGGTTTGGGATATCTGACGTTGGACCGGCAAAGCCGCACGCTCTCCGGCGGTGAGGTCCAGCGCATCAACTTGACAACTGCATTGGGCACTTCTTTGGTCAACACCTTATTTGTCCTAGACGAACCCTCTATTGGTCTGCATCCTCGTGATATCCACCGCGTGGTTGAGGTGATGCATCGACTCCGTGACGCAGGCAACACCCTGGTTGTGGTCGAGCATGATCCTCAAGTGATGATCGCCGCAGACCGCATTATTGATATCGGCCCGGGGCCTGGCGAACGGGGCGGCCAAATCGTGTTTGATGGCACGCCTGCTGCGCTCAAAGACGCCACCACATTGACCGGGCAGTATATGGGCGGCCGCCTAAAAGTCGAAGCGCCTCGCCCCATGCCCGTTGCAGACAATACACCCAGACTCATACTTGAGGGTGTCACCGCAAACAACCTCAAAAATATCTCCGTCGACATTCCGCTCGGTCGTCTCGTGTGTGTCACGGGCGTCTCTGGCTCAGGTAAATCCACGCTGATTCAAGACGTGTTGTATCCAGCCCTGCTCAAGATCATGGGTAAGCCCACCGAAGCGCCTGGAGCGTTTGATCGCATTTTAGGTGCGGAGCAATTAGCCGATGTGGTGATGGTTGATCAGGCACAAATTGGCAAAACCGCACGCTCCAATCCCGCCAGTTATGTTGGTGCCTTTGATTCGATTCGCAAACTGTTTGCGCAAGCCCCGGTCGCACGTGAACGTGGCTACACCGCGGGAACCTTCAGCTTTAACAGTGGTGATGGCCGCTGCCCAACCTGTGGCGGCACAGGGTTTGAACATGTCGAAATGCAATTTCTTTCTGATGTGTATATCCGCTGCCCGGATTGCGATGGCAAACGTTTTAGACCCGAAGTGCTCGAGGTACAGATCGAACATCTGGGTCGACGCGCCTCGATTGATGCCGTGCTCAACATGACCGTGTCGGAGGCTTTGGAATTTTTCAAAGGTTTGCGTGATGTCCAACTGGGCTTGGCACCGCTCGCAGATGTCGGTTTAGAGTACGTCAAGCTTGGCCAGCCTGTCCCGACCTTGTCTGGCGGTGAGGCGCAACGTCTGAAGTTGGCAGGGCACCTCGCCGAGGCGGCACGCAGCGGAATCTCCACCGCAAAGGTCGCGAAAAAGGGGAGTTTGTTTTTGTTCGACGAACCCACAACAGGTTTGCACTTTGATGATGTCGCGCGTTTGATGCGTGCGTTTCGCAAGCTGCTGGGCGCAGGACATACCTTGCTAATTATCGAACACAATCTTGATGTGATTCGTGCCGCAGACTGGGTGCTCGACTTGGGCCCAGAAGGTGGCGATGGTGGCGGTGAGCTGGTGGCGGTGGGCAGTCCAGAAACCATCATGGAAAATCCACGTTCGCACACAGGCGCTGCGCTGCGTGAATATGCAGTCGCCATGACGCCTGATGCAATCGGAACGAGTCCCTCAGGGTTGCAGGCCAACGAAACGGGCGGTCGCCCGCTACAAAACGTCTTGAAAGAGCGCCGTCGTGCGCACAGTATCGATATTTTGCATGCGCGAGAACACAACCTCAAAAATATCAATGTCAGTATTCCGCACGATAAGTTCACTGTCATTACCGGAGTGTCGGGCTCTGGCAAGTCCACGCTTGCGTTTGATATTTTGTTTAACGAAGGTCAGCGACGTTACCTCGAGTCGCTGAATGCGTATGCCCGTGCAATTGTGCAGCCCGCCGGCAAGCCTGATGTAGATGCGATCTTTGGTATCCCGCCTACCGTTGCGATTGAGCAGCGCACTAGCCGTGGTGGTCGCAAGTCGACTGTTGCCACGATGACTGAAATTCATCATTTCTTGCGTCTGATGTACATGAAGCTCGGGACACAAATGTGTCCAACTTGTCAGGTTAGCGTTGAGCCACAGAGTGCCGATCAAATCGTTGCACGCATCATGCGCGACCACAAAGGAGAACGCATCGGTATCCTGGCGCCACTTGTGACCGCTCGAAAAGGCTTTTATACCGACTTAGCTAAATGGGCTTCAGGCAAAGGCTTTACCCATCTGCGCGTCGACAATGCATTTATCGGTACCGCTAAATGGCCACGCTTGGATCGCTTTAAAGAGCACACCATTGAATTGCCGGTCGCTGACTTGATCGTCAACAACAAAGACGAGGCCCCTTTGAGAGAAGCAGTTCGCAGCGCGCTCGAATATGGACAGGGTGTGATGAGTGTGCTCTGGCCCCTAGGTAAACTCGAAGCCGACATGTCAGCACCGCTTGAGCAAACACATTTTTCTGTCAAGCGTGCGTGCCCATCCTGCGGCACGAGCTTTCCTGAGCCAGATCCAAGGATGTTCTCCTACAACTCTAAACACGGCTGGTGTCAGGGGTGCTTTGGAACAGGCTTACAACTACAAGGTTTCGATGGCGAACAGACCGGTGAGGAGAATGCGTGGAACGCCTCGTATGAGGGTGAGACACAGACCTGCAAGAGCTGTCATGGCGCCCGCCTTAATCCGACCGCACGCGCAGTCTTGTGGCGTGACAAATCCATCGCCGAACTCGCAGGAATGCCTGTCTCAGATGCGCACACCTTTTTTACAGGCCTCGTCTTGCGTGGTCGGGATGCGGAGATTGCACGTGACATCTTGAGTGAGATCCGTGGGCGTCTGCAATTCATGCAAGAAGTTGGTTTGGGGTACCTGGCCCTCGATCGTGCCGCACCAACCTTGTCTGGCGGCGAAGCACAACGCATTCGTCTCGCTGCACAGTTGGGTTCAAACATGCAAGGCGTGTGCTACGTGTTGGATGAGCCCACTATTGGTTTGCATCCACGTGACAATCGAATCTTGCTCGGCGCACTTTCAAGGTTGGAGAAAAACGGCAATACGCTGGTAGTGGTTGAGCACGATGACGACACGATTCGTCGTGCTGAGCACATCATCGATATTGGTCCTGGAGCGGGCATCAGGGGTGGCCGCGTTGTCGCACAGGGCAATCTTCAAGACCTGATGGACGCGCCTGAGTCGACCACGGGACATTATTTGCGTCATCCTTTAGCGCATCCACTCCAGCCTAGGCGTCCGATTGCTAAAGATACGCCGATGATCACGGTCAAGGGTGCAACACTTCACAATTTACGTGGTGTCACGGCACACTTTCCGATTGGACGACTGAGTGTTGTCACCGGTGTCTCAGGCTCTGGCAAATCAACCCTCGCGCGTGAAGTATTGCTCGACAATCTCTCTGCAGCGATTGCCGCACGAGGTGCACAACCTTGGTCTGGTTGTGCAGACATTACGGGTTGGGACGTGTTGGATCGCGTACTCGAAGTAGATCAAACACCGATTGGTAAAACGCCGCGCTCTTGTCCCGCGACTTATATCGGGTTTTGGGACGATGTGCGCAAACAGTTTGCCGAAACCAATGAGGCACGTATTCGTGGCTGGGGCGCAGGGCGCTTTTCGTTTAATACGGGCGATGGTCGCTGTCCGCTGTGTGAAGGCCAAGGCATGCGCACCTTGGAGATGAGCTTTCTGCCTGACGTCAAAGTACCCTGCGACGCCTGTAATGGCGCACGCTTTAACACCGACACCTTGGGTGTCAGGATGCGCGAGAAACACGCAGGTGATGTGCTTTCGATGGAAGTCGATGATGCGATCGGATATTTCGCAGCGCATCCACGCATCCGGCATCCCCTCCAATTGATGCAAGACGTGGGACTCGGCTACCTCACCTTGGGGCAGCCCTCACCGACACTGTCTGGTGGGGAAGCACAACGCATCAAGCTAGTCACTGAACTCGCCAAAGCCCGAATGACTGAAGGTGTTATCACAACCGGACGGGCCTCGCGCCTGCCACATACGCTTTATGTCTTGGATGAGCCGACTGTCGGTCTGTCGATGGCAGATGTAGA
This sequence comes from uncultured Burkholderiaceae bacterium, assembly GCA_963926265.1. Classification (GTDB taxonomy): domain Bacteria; phylum Pseudomonadota; class Gammaproteobacteria; order Burkholderiales; family Burkholderiaceae_B; genus Zwartia. The sequence goes on along the minus strand of CAWUWN010000002.1, from coordinate 56,270 downwards.
AAAACTCATCCGTGTGTTGCATCGACTGGTCGAAGCTGGCAATACCGTCGTGGTTATCGAACACAATCTAGACATTATTGCCGAAGCCGATTGGCTGTTGGATCTGGGCCCAGAAGGTGGCTCTGGTGGTGGGCAACTGGTGATCGAAGGCACGCCAGAGCAAGTAGTTGCTGCGCGCCAGAAATCGCATACCGGTGAAGTACTTCACGAGTTCTTAAACCGCTCATGAGTCAGTGCCGTTTCGAAGACCGTCTCTCACAGCATGCGCGGGTGCTGACGGAGCCTTGCGGCCGGATTGTGGCAGCTAAACCCGAAGAGCTACCTGCTGCCTTTGCTCGAATTGAAGAAGCGAGACGTGCTGGGCATTGGATCGCGTTAATACTCGAGTACGAATTAGGCGAGTGGCTAGAACCTGCGCTCTCGAAGTCGAGGTCGAACAGACAATCTACTCCGGGTGGCGCGAACAATCACCCAAGACTCACGGCACTCGTCTTTCAGCAGATGCATGAAGAGCGTCCGTGGTCAGTCGGAGCGGAATGTGAAAGTGACACGCAGGCTTCGATTCTCTCGATTACACCCGTGCTTGCCAGGGAACGCTACCTTGCACGTATTGAGAGGATCCGAGAATGGATTGCGCAAGGCGAGGTCTATCAGATCAACTCAACCTTCCCTCTGTCTGTCAAAACACAAGGCGACCCTGCTCAACTCTATCGTCAGATCGCGACGCGCCATCCCGTCTCGTATGCGGCGTATATCGAGGATGAGGATAGAAAAATTTTGTCGTTTTCACCCGAACTTTTTATACAACGTTCAGGTAATAGTCTCATCACGCGCCCCATGAAAGGTACTGCACCCCGATCGTCTGATCCCGTAACAGACCGTCAACTTGGTGAGGCTTTACATACAAGCGAAAAAAATCGTGCAGAAAATCTCATGATCGTAGATTTATTGAGAAACGACCTTGGGCGACTGGCTCGCCCTGGAAGTGTCCGGGCTGACCCGTTATTTTCCTTGGAAAAATATCCTTCAGTCTGGACGATGACCTCGACCGTACAAGCTGAAATTGCACCCGAGACCACGTTTGCTGAAATACTGAAAGCACTCTTCCCCTGCGGGTCCGTAACCGGCGCACCAAAAATTGCAGCGATGAAACGAATTCAAGCAACAGAACTCGAACCGCGCGGCATTTACTGTGGCAGCTTGGGTTGGCTCGCACCAAACGGCGACTTTTGTCTGAATGTCGCGATTCGTACCTTAGTGTTGGATGAGGAAGGCCAAGGTCGCTATCATGTTGGAGGCGGTATCGTCTATGACTCGGATCCAGAACAAGAGTGGGATGAATGCCATTGGAAAGCACGTATTCTGAATACAGATCTATGACTCAAGTATTGCAACCCAGTTTGATAGAAACGATGAAGGCAGATGCGGCGGGACGGATCGCAATGCTACCTGATCACTTGCTGCGTTTAAAACAATCCGCTCAAGCATTAGGCTATGCCTATCCTGGAGATGAAGCGGTAGTCGCGACAATCCACTCGGTTTTGTCTGCTTCGGCATCTGCCAACAACATCGCCGCTAAGCGTGTGAGACTCTTACTCAGCCCTTTTGGCCAACTCGACATTCAAACTGCCCCATTACCTGCTCTTCAAGGCATCCCATTTATTGCACTAACGAGCTTGAGACTCGAAAGCACTGAGCCACTCCTGCAACATAAAACTACCCATCGTCCCTGGTACGAAGCAGCGACCGAGTGGCTGACTCAACATCCTGATTTTTTTGATTTGATTTTTTTAAACGAAAAAGGCGAGCTTTGTGAAGGAAGTCGCTCAAATATTTACGTATTCAAAAATGAAAAGTGGCTGACACCGCCCTTGTCCTCGGGACTGTTGGGTGGCGTGCTACGCACTCAGTTATTGCAATCGGGGCAAGCCAAGGAAGCGATCCTCACTCCCTCGGACCTCAATACCGGCAAGGCTCAGATTAGATTATCGAATGCCTTACGCGGTTGGTTTGATGTCGCGCTAAACGGATCACTCCTTCCAGGGCGCTTGCTTCCATAACTGACGCAACTGTTTATCAGTATTCTGCAACTCGACGGCATACTCTTTTGGAGCGAGATAGCGAATCGGTGCGAATAACTGGCCAGCTTTCTTGATGTACTCAGGATCAGCTGCGGCTTTAGCAACAGCAGTCACCAGTTTTTCACGGATGTCGGCAGGCAGTCCTTTAGGAGCAGCCATGCCTCGCAGTGATGCGCTTTCAATGTTGTATCCCTGCTCCGCAAAGGTTGGAACATTCGGAGCCAATACCGTGCGCTTGGCCGACATCTGACCGAGCATAAGAATGGGTGAACCACCCTTGATATACGAGAGCGCCTCACCCACGTTGATCGCACCCAACATAATCTGACCACTGACAACTGCGGCACGCGTTTCGCCGGAACCTTTGTAAGGCACGTGCGTCATTTTGACACCCGCAGCACGCTCAAAAAACAGCATGGCGAGGTGATCATCTGAGCCAATGCCTGTCGTCCCGACAGTCACCTTGCCAGGATTCGCTTTGGCATAGGCTGCGAGCTCTTTCAGATTTTTAATCGGTGTCGAGGTGTTCACAGTAAATGCGCCAGGATCATCGATCAGATTTCCAATCAAGTCGTAGCTTTGCCAGCCAAACGTCGAAGGTCTCTCGATCGGAATCGACAACATGTTTGGAGTGTTCACAAAGCCGATGGTGTAACCATCCGGCGTCGCTTTTGCAATTTCAGCAAAACCGATTCCACCCCCAGCGCCTGGTCGATTGGAAATCACTAAGCGCGCATTATTGCCCAAATGCTTTTCGATAAAGGGTGCAATCAGACGTGCGATCAAGTCTGTACCGCCGCCTGGGCCGTAAGCCACAATGACCGTGATTGGTCTGGTTGGATACTGCGCTGCTGCAGAGCCGGACCAGACTGCTGTGGCTAACAAGGCCAAAGCACTCAGACGCCCCAATTGATTGATGATTTTTTTCATACTTACTCTCCTCGTTTTAGTGTCGTTTTAGTTTTGTTATCCAAACATTTTTTTATATCTTTCAAAAAACACAGGCAATACTTCAGGGTTCACCAAACGCGGCGGACGTTCGCCGCGCAGGATCACTTCGATTTGAGCCGCCCCCATCGCAGCCGCATTGCCACGGGCTTCGTGCTTGACGCCAGCGGTGTGATAAGTCGCCGTCACATTGGGGAGACTCAGTAAAGGATTATCAGGCGCAGGTGGCTCGACCGACCACACATCAAGTCCTGCACCAGACAGATGCTTGTCACGCAGAGCTTCGTAGAGCGCCTGCTCATCATGAATGCCACCACGTGCTGTCGCAATAAAAACTGCTCCTTTTTTCATAGCGCAAAACTCTTTGGCGCCAATCCAATTGAGTGTCTCTGGATTGCGAGGGCAATGAACGGTGATAACATCCGAGCGAGACAACAACTCTTCGAAACTCACGGGTGTCGCACCGCGTCGCTTCATTTCCTCATCAGACAAATAAGGGTCATAACCCAATACAGTCATATCAAAAGCTTTAGACAGCTCAGCCATGCGGGTGCCGATATTACCCACACCCACGATACCAATGGTCAGTCTACGGATATCGTTACCCATCAGGTCTTCACGGGTCGTATAAGCGTTGGCACGCATCACGCGATCAGATTCGGTGATCTTATGTTTAACGGAAAGCAACATACCCATCGCATGCTCCGCGACCGAGTTGGCGTTACAGCCTGACTGGTTCACCACTAGCACACCATGCCGATTACAGGCTTCGACATCGACAGGGTCGTACCCTGCACCAGAAGTCGATGCGCACAATAAATTTGGCATCTTGCTGAGCAAAGCCTCATCCACCCACCATTGCGAAGGCACCTCATCGCGTGCCGCACTGATATGGTATACATGCGCCTCTTTAAACAGCGCAAGTGTCTTTTTTTCGTCGTCCAAATACTGACACACGGATACTTCGATGTCCTTGAGTTCGCTCATATGTCGATCAAACGCTGGGTTTAACCAGAAATCAAACCGCACGACCTTTTTTTTCATTGTCTCCGTCCAAGAAAGAACTGCCCACCTAAGTGGGCAGTGTGACTGATTTTTATTGATTCACCGCCTCCTGTGTATCAGGGTATTCGCTTATGGCGGTGAGTCTTTACTTAAGAACGCCTTTCGCACGCAGGGACTGATCGACCCAGCTGCGGTCCAGTGTGCCTTTGGCAATTTTGGCGAATATCTCTTTTTCTTTCTTTTCGATATCTGCGACTAGCTTTGCTAATTGGTCGGCCATCTCTGGACGAATCGCAAATACGCCGTCATGATCACCCACAATAATGTCGCCAGGGTGCACGATCATGCCATCGACGCATACCGTGACGTTGATCTCACCAGGACCTTCTTTGTAAGGGCCGCGATGTGAAACCGAGCGTGCGAAAACGGGGAATTTACTGGCACTCAAGGCATCAAAGTCACGGATCGGACCGTCAATCACAAAGCCTGCAATCTTGCGGCTTGCAGCCAGTGTTGACATGATTTCACCGATGATAGCGTTGCGTTGTAGGCCGCCTGCGTCCACCACAATCACATCGCCAGGAGCAGCCATATCAATCGCCTTGTGCACCATCAGGTTGTCACCAGGTGCAGTCTTGACGGTAAAGGCACGACCAAGAATGCGTCCACCTTTGTGGATCGGACGCAAATCAACCGTGCCATTGGTACGGCTCACGGCATCGCTGATATTTGCCACTGCGAATTTTGCAAATTTCTTTAGCGTAGCGTTGCTAACGGTGTGCTTGTGTGTATTGACTGCGAATCCAAGATCTGCCATGTTGACTCCGTGTTAAAAAAATTGAATAGCGTGAAAAGGAAAATAAAAATGAATTGAATACGCACTGAATAGCCAGCACCTAATAAAGATGCGCCCCTTAAATACACCCCCTATTCACAGCCGATGGTTATGAGCGGCCCACGTGAATCAGCGATGCGGGGGTCAGCTCGTTGAGACGGTTAATCCCCATCATCGCCATGTTGCGTGAAATTTCTTGTGACAGCAAGGAAATTGCGTGATCCACACCTGCAGGGCCACCCACTGCAGCCGCATAGTTAAACGGCCTGCCTAAAAATACGCAGCGTGCACCGAGTGCAAGCGCCTTTAAGACATCTGTCCCACGCCTCACGCCGCTGTCCAGCATCACTGGACCATCTTTAAACTGATCAAGAATCTGCGGCAACATCCGCAACGGGGCAACGGCACCATCAAGCTGACGCCCACCATGGTTTGACACAATCACGCCGTCCATGCCGTATTGGCGAGCCAAAGCTGCATCTGCCGGATGCAGAATGCCTTTAATCACCATCGGGCCCTTCCAACGCGCTCGGATTTCGCGCACATGATCCCAGTTCAGATGGCCGCGCGAAGAAAAGTCTCGCATGACATTGGCCGACATAATAGGCGCACCGCGCGTGGCAAAGGAGTTTTCAAAATGGGGCATGCCATGACGCATGAGTGTCTTTAAAAATGTACCGAATAACCAGCGCGGATGGCTGATCCCCTCCCAAGCTAAGCGCACACTCGGTCTCAGTGGCGTCGAAAAGCCTGTTCGGACATTATTTTCACGGTTTGAAGAAGAGGGCGTATCCACCGTGATGACGAGGGTTTTAAAGCCAGCTGCCGCCACACGATCGATCAGAGGAGAAATCTGCTCGACTTTGCCGGGCAAATAGGCTTGGAACCACGCATCAGGCGCAACGGCCACGAGCTCCTCCATCCTAATCAGAGAAGAGCCACTCATAATCATCGGAACATTGGCACGTCTGGCAGCTTCGGCAAGCACAATATCACCGCGATAAGCCGACATCGCCGTGATTCCCATGGGTGCCATACCAAAAGGTGCGTCGTATTGTTTACCAAAGATCTCTACCGACTGCGAACGATGCGAAATGTCGACCAAAATACGAGAAACAAACTCATACTCTGCAAATACATCGCGGTTTGCGCGCAACGAGTGACAGTCCTCGCAAGCCCCTGCCACATACCCAAAAATTGGTTTGGGTAAGCGCTTGGCTGCAGCCCGTTCAAAATCTGCCAGGGAAAGAATCTTGGATAAAGCACGTGTCTGAGTCATGAGTATTATTTTAATTGTGTGTGGATAATCTTGTTGACGGCCTCCGCTGCCGCCGCAAGTCCCATAGATGCCGTGACAGTAACGCTAGAGCCGTACCCAGCGCAAGAGAGACCTTGCAATCCAGTTGCATCGGTGCCAGCCCCCTTTTCTGACCCCCCTTCTTCATCGCTTCGACTCCCTAGCCAAGCTTCAGGCAGAATCGTGGGCTGATCGAGCCATAACACCCTGACACCCATTTTTGGAATACGTTTGCGTGGCTTGCCTGCCTGGTCCGCAGCGCGGACGAAGCCGTGCTGTTTTCTCAGCACAGTGCGCAATCGGGCCAGCAGCGCGTCATGCGTGGCTTCAGACAAATCCCCGATCCGCATGGAGAGCACATCCGTTTTTCCTCCCGCCCCGCCACACACAATAAGCGGTTGGCGACGAACGCGCGCCTGCAAAACCATCGCGATCTTGGCGCTCATCTGGTCTGTACAGTCAATCACCACGTCAACTTGTGTGGGTAATACCTCTGCGACATTGTCTGGAGTCAAGAAATCATCTACCAAGGTCACCCGACACTCTGGATTGATGCCTCGAATCCGAGCCGCCATCGCTTCGACCTTGGCTTGCCCGAGCGTCTCAGAGAGAGCGTGTACCTGTCGATTGATATTTGATTCCGCAATGTGGTCAAGATCGACCAAGGTCAAGGCACCTATGCCATGACGCGCCAAGGCCTCCACCGCCCAGGAGCCAACGCCCCCTATTCCCACCACGGCCACATGCGCTTGACGCAATGCTGCATAGGCTTGGGGGCCGTACAACCGTGCCAAACCTCCAAAGCGACGTTGGGCTTCGGAATTGAGATCTGCCTGTAGACCTTGCATTGAGTATCCTAGGGTCTGCCGAATGATGCATTTTTGCATGATCCGGAAAAAAAATAGTCTTTCGCTCTCGACAAGTGCCAACGAGAGGAACACAATTTGTCTATAACACTGTGAGCATGTCTTCTCCTCCCGCCCCATCTTCTGCCAAATTGTCTGCTTTCGCCGGACCGATTGCGCTGTGCCTGCTCGTCTTACTGATCCACATGGCGATCTCGGGTGGTCGCGTTGCGGTTTCGCTGACGGCCCTTGAGCTTAAACGCTCAACCTTCGAAGTTGGTATTCTGATTGCAGTGTTTGCGCTGCTACCTATGTTGCTCTCGGTCAAGGCCGGCCGCCTATTGGATCAGATTGGCCCATGGCGACCCATGCGAGCCAGCGCTTTTGTGGTGGTCATCGGGATCGCACTGCCCTTAATTTGGCAGGATTTCATTGCGCTCATCCTCTCAGCTGCATGTGTGGGTGTGGGACACATGTTTTTTCAGATTGCCGTCCAGCGCCAAATGGGTTTGAGCACTGGGGAAGATCGTCTACGCAACTTTTCCTGGTTATCGCTTTCAATGGCGACCTCCGGCCTGCTTGGGCCTTTGTTAGCAGGCGTGTCGATCGACTATCTCGGTCACCGTGCCGTATTCGCTTTATTGGCGATCTCTCCTGTGCTCTGTGTATTGGGTCTGTATCGTGTGCGCAACTATCTCAAGACCTCTCACACGCCACCCACAGAAGCCCGTGAAACCAAACAAAGTGTCACCGACCTGATCGCGAGCCCCAAACTGCGGCGCGTCTACACCGCTAATATGTTGCTCTCAAGCGCCTGGGATACGCACATGTTTGTCGTCCCCATCTTTGGGGTGATAGTGGGTTTATCTGCCACGACAATTGGCTTGATTTTGGCTTCGTTTGCTGCAGCAACGATTGTGGTGCGTCTCGCTTTGCCTCTGCTGCAACATCGTGTGCGCCCCTGGCAACTCATCCATTTTGCATTACTCGCCACCGGTCTAAATTTTGTCTTGTATCCATTTTGTGAGCAAGTCTGGATATTGATGACCTTGTCTTTTGTTCTTGGGCTGGGCCTTGGCTCCACACAACCAAGCATTTTGGCTCTGTTACAACAAAATGCCCCTGCGGGACGCGCCGGCGAAGCCTTTGGTCTGCGCATGGCACTCATCAATGGCTGCCAAGTCACACTCCCTCTTGCCTTTGGTGCAATGGGTGCCGTAATCGGGATCATGCCCCTTTTTTGGCTGACTGCAGCGGGCTTAGGTGCCGGTCGCTGGTTTACACGCCATGCAGAATCTGCGGGCAAGCTTGAAGAAAGCCCTTCATCCTCATCCTCACCCCCTCCCTCAAACCCGCCCGCATCCAATTAATTTCGCCATGAGCACGCTCCCGCACATCCCAACAGCCCCACCGGTCAGCACTTTTTCGCGCTGGCCAGAAGAACGCCTGAAAGCTTCCCGCGAAGAGGCGCTCCAGCACTGGTGTGGCACTCAAGATGTTTGGGTGTTTGGCTACGGATCGCTGATCTGGAAACCTGAGTTCGATTTTGTCGAATCCCGCCCAGCCATGCTGCCCGGCCATCATCGAGCGCTATGCCTCTGGTCACGCATCAATCGAGGCACACCTGAACTGCCAGGTCTCGTCTTTGGTCTCGAAACGGGTGGCGAGTGCCACGGCATGGCTTTCCGCTTGCATGCCGATCAAGTTAGTCAAACATTTGAAACGCTTTGGCGGCGAGAAATGGCCACTGGCGCTTACCATCCAAGATGGAGCGACTGCCATACCCCAAATGGTTCTGTCAAAGCGCTGGCATTCATCATCGATCAACAGGGTCCAGCATACGTCTCCGAGCCTCATGAAGAAGCGCTTGTAGACATCGTGCTCAGGGCCTCAGGGATCTTTGGCTCCTGCCTGGAATACGTGACGCAAACTGCCGATGCCCTTGAAGCAGTCGGTATCCATGACGCCCGTCTCAAAGCTCTTGTCACACGCTTAAAAGGTAAATAGGGCAAGATCCCATACGACCTTTCCTGAAAGCGGGTCTATGGGAGCAACGATGGGCTTGTCACGGTACACTCAGCGATCACTCTAACCCTTTAGTTGGCGGCTCTTCTATTAGTGTGCCGTATCGGACCCGAATCATGTCTATTGCCGATATTCGACAAAGCTACGAAAAGTACACGCTTGTTGAAAAAGATGCGAAAGCTTCTCCCTACGATCAGTTTTCCGTATGGTTTGACGAAGCTCTTAAGCAAAACATACCTGAACCCACCGCAATGACACTGGCGACTGCCGATGCGCGCGGTCGCCCCTCAGCACGCATTGTGTTGCTCAAAGGTGTTGATGAAACAGGCTTTTTGTTTTTTACCAACTACGAGTCACGTAAAGGGATTGAGCTCGCAGCCCAACCCTGGGCAAGCTTATTGTTTTTCTGGCAGCAGCTCGAACGCGAAGTCCGTATTGAGGGCATCGTCGAAAAAGTAACGGAGGCTGAGTCGGACGATTATTTTAAGACCCGTCCTCTCGGCTCACAAATTGGGGCATGGACTTCTCCACAGAGTCGGCCAACTTCCCTTGAACAACTAGCTGCGACGGAAAAAGCACTTAAAGACCAGTACGGGGACAGCAAGCCTCCACGCCCCCCGCACTGGGGTGGTTATCGGCTCAAACCCGAATACTTTGAGTTCTGGCAAGGACGCCCTTCCCGCCTACACGATCGTTTGACCTATCAAGCCGCGAGTGCCGGAAAGTGGACCATCGGACGCATCGCCCCTTAATATGAACACGACCTCCCCCTCCTTTGATTCGACGTTTTTTAGATCAGCACTCGGTAGATTCCCAACAGGCGTCACGGTCATTACCGCTTCGGCGGAGGGTATGACCACAGTTGGTTTGACTGTGAGTTCATTCAACTCTGTTTCGCTCGATCCACCTCTTGTTGTCTGGAGCTTGTCGCGTAACTCTTCCTCACTTAAAACTTTAGAGCACTGTGATCGTTATGTTATTAACGTGTTGGGTTCTGAACAAATGTCTGTCTCCCAACGCTTTGCAAGTGGCCCAGCCGCCGAGCGCTTTAACGGCATACCTATGACGCAAGCTCCTAATGGTTCTCCAAGACTCGATTTGCAATGTGCTGCATGGTTTGAGTGTGCCAACCATCGGCGTTACGATGAAGGTGATCACATTATTTTCATCGGTGCCGTGGAACACTGCGCGCGAACAGATGCCTTACCCTTGGTCTATCATGCTGGCGGCTACGACTTGACGCCTGCTAGCATTGGTAAATAAGTAAAAAGAAAAGAAAGAGACATGATGAGTACAGATATTGATTGCATCGTCGTTGGAGCCGGTGTCGTCGGCCTGGCGATTGCGCGCGCACTGGCGCTGTCGGGACGAGAAGTGATGGTGGTCGAAGCCGCTGAAGGCATTGGCACAGGCACCAGTGCCCGCAACTCCGAAGTCATTCATGCCGGCATTTACTATCCCGCTGGCAGTCTCAAAGCCAAGCTTTGCGTTCAAGGCCGTCACATGCTGTATGCCTATTGCGCAGAAAAAGGCGTCGCGCATAAACGGATCGGTAAACTGATTGTTGCGACTAGCGAAGAAGAAATCCCCAAGCTCACCGACATCCTCCACAAAGCGCGCGTCAACGGCGTGGACGACATGGAACTGCTGACGGCTGCACAAGCGCAAGCGCTCGAACCTGCTTTGTTTTGTACTGCTGCGCTGCTGTCACCCTCTACGGGGATCATCGATAGTCATGGCCTGATGCTTGCCTACCAAGGCGACGCAGAAAATGCGGGCGCACAATGTGTCTTTCACACACCGCTCGAGTCAGGAAAAGTTCGCAGCGATGGCGGCTTTGAGCTGCAGTTTGGCGGTGCAGAAGCCATGAGCTTGTCGTGCAACGTACTCATCAATGCCTCGGGCTTGCATGCCCCTACACTTGCACGTCGTATCGAAGGTATTCCCGAGTCATCCATCCCGACCGAGTATCTGTGCAAGGGAAGCTACTTCACCTTGCAAACCCGAGCGCCTTTTACACGCCTGATTTATCCCACTCCTCATCATGCTGGTCTGGGTGTACACCTGACGCTTGATCTCGGCGGCCAAGCTAAGTTTGGTCCCGACACCGAATGGATCGACAAAGTCGACTATGACATTGACCCGAGCCGCTGCGAGGGCTTTTATGAAGCAGTCCGCAGCTATTGGCCTGGCATGCAAGACGGTACGCTTTCGCCCGGTTACACGGGCATTCGGCCCAAAATTTCCGGACCACACGAGCCAGCAGGCGACTTTATGATTGTCGGACCTGCAACCCATGGCATTGCGGGCTTGGTCAATTTATTTGGTATTGAATCACCAGGCTTGACCTCCAGCCTCGCGATCGCAGAGGAAACCCTCGCACGTCTCAACCCCTAAGCCGGAGTCCCGCCATGTCACACCCCGTTCCAGATGCCCACGGGCTCAATCTTTTTGCGGCAGACTCGGGGCGTGACCTCTTGGCGTGCTACCTGCCTAAAGATTTACACGCGCATCTATTGCCACATCTTGAACGGCTCGGAGGCCTTGCCGGCTCACTACTTGACGATCTGGCCGGCGTGGCAGACAAACACCCACCCACCCTATCTGTGCGGACGCGCGCTGGCATCGACACCAACCAAGTCAACAAACATCCTGCCTATGTTGAGCTTGAGCGCTTTGCCTATAGCGAGTTTGGCTTGGCTGCGATGTCCCATCGAGGCGGAGTACTGGGTTGGCCCACTCCCATGCCCCCTGCGGCCAAATATGCGTTGACCTACTTGTTTGTGCAAGCTGAGTTTGGCCTGTGCTGTCCGGTGAGCATGACGGACTCGCTCGCGCGTACTTTGCGTAAATTTGGTGAACCCAGCTTAGTTGAGCGGGTATTGCCCATGGTCACGACACAAGATTTTGATGCGCTTCATCAGGGCGCGATGTTTATGACCGAGCAAGGCGCAGGCTCAGATGTGAGTGCGACAGCAACCGAAGCAGCTCTCAACGAGGAAGGTCAATGGCTACTCTCTGGTGATAAATGGTTTTGCTCCAATCCAGATGCCGGTTTCGCCATGGTGTTAGCGCGTTCTGAGGCTGTTGAGGGACTCAAAGGGGTATCGCTCTTTCTCTTGCCTCGCACCAAGCCCGATGGATCACCGAACAGCTACCGTATTTTGCGTTTGAAAGACAAGCTCGGCACCCGCTCAATGCCGAGCGGCGAAATCCGCCTCGAAGGTGCTTTTGCCTGGCTCGTCGGTGAACGTGGGCAGGGTTTCAAACAAATGGCGGACATGATCAATAACTCGCGTCTCTCTAACGGCGTGCGCGCCGCGGGGCTGATGAGACGCGCCCTCACCGAAGCACTCTACGTCGCTAAGCATCGTCAAGCCTTTGGAAAGAGTCTTAACCAGATGCCCTTGATGCAACGCCAACTCAGCAAAATGGCCATGCTGACCGAACAAGCCCGCACGATGGTCTATCAAACCGCGCAGGCGCTGGCTGCCTCGGATGAGGATACATCAAAGCGTCCGCTAATGCGCATCATGACGCCGCTGATCAAGTTTCGCGCCTGTCGCGACGCGCGCAAAGTTGCGGGCGATGCGATGGAAGTCCGTGGCGGCTGTGGCTACATCGAAGAATGGAGCGATCCAAGAGTCTTGCGCGATGCGCATCTGGGCTCGATCTGGGAAGGCACCAGCAATATCGTCGCACTCGATGTGTTGAGAGCGATCCAGCGCGAAGACTCCCTGCCGGCATTACGTGCGCACGTGGAGAAACTGCTTGCAGAAGGCGCTCCGGTTTCTGCCGCGCTCGCCACTCTCCAAACTGAACGTATCAGTAGTGCCTTTGCCTTTGCCGAAGCAGCGAGCGCCTCAAACACCTCGGAGCAAGCACGACAAGTTGCCACAGCGCTATACAACGTGGTGACCATGGCGGGCATGCGTTGGGAGGCCAAACAGGCCAATATGCCCATCCGCAACCTTCTTGCCGACATCGTTTTGCAACACCGACTCGCTCCTCGTGACCCGATCGCCGACCCCTTTTTAGCAGACGCGCAGCTAATCGAATGGTTGTCAAAAACGATTTAGCCCCGCAGCGCGTTTAAGAAACGCCTTTTCGGCAAGGAAATAATCCTCTCAACGGGATATGATTAGACTTATTCAAGTTCTCTATTAGAAGACACATAAAATGAGCCAAGCCCCATCTCCCAGTCAGCCACGTACCGGTGGCCAGATTCTTGTCGGTCAACTCGTCAGCCATGGCGCCAAGCATGTTTTCTGCGTCCCGGGGGAAAGCTTTCTCGCGGTGCTCGACGCTTTAGTCGATGTCAGTATCGAGGTCACCGTTTGCCGCCAAGAAGGCGGTGCCGCCATGATGGCCGACGCCTATGGCAAGCTGACAGGCGAGCCAGGCATTTGCATGGTGACGCGCGGTCCTGGCGCCTCCAATGCGCTGGCTGGCATTCATATCGCTAAGCAAGATTCCACGCCTGTGATTGTCTTTGTCGGACAAATCGAACGTGGCATGCGTGAACGCGAAGCCTTTCAAGAAATGGACTATCGCGCGGTCTTTGGACAGGCTGCCAAATGGGCCACCGAAATCGATGATGCCGCACGTATTCCCGAGATTTTGTCCCGCGCATTTCATGTCGCTACCTCCGGTCGCCCGGGGCCTGTTGTGATTGCGCTGCCAGAGGACATGCTGGTTGAGATGGCCACAGTTGCCGATGCGCCCCACTACGAGGCCATCGACTCAGCACCTGCCGCAGGTCAAATGGCCGCGTTAGCAGAACGCCTGTCTCAAGCGAAAGCACCCGTTGCGATTTTGGGTGGCGCACGTTGGAACGCTCAAGCAGTCGAGCAATTCGCTCAGTTTGCCGAGCGCTTTAAGCTGCCAGTCGCTGTGTCGTTTCGCCGTCAAATGCTTTTCCCCGCTAACCATCCCTGTTTTATCGGTGATGTCGGCATCGGGCTCAATCCTGAGCTACTCAAGCGTGTGCAAGACGCCGACCTCGTGCTGCTGGTCGGTGGCCGCATGTCGGAAATGCCGAGCCAGGCCTATACGCTGTTTGATATCCCTGTACCCAAGCAAGCGCTCGTCCATGTTCACCCTGACAGTGGTGAACTCGGTCGCGTCTATCGCGCTTCGATCGCAATCAATGCCTCGCCGATCGCCTTTGCCGCCGAGCTCGCTGCGCTGCCCACACCGGCTGCAACCCCCTGGGCAGCGAATACAACTGCCATGCATACAAGCTACCTCGCCTGGAGCGATCCAGCACCCATCAAGACCCCTGGTGCAGTCCAGATGGGCGGCGTGATGGAATATCTCGAGGCACATTTGCCGGCTGATGCCATCATGACCAATGGCGCAGGCAACTTTGCAACCTGGCTTCACCGTTTCCACCGCTTTACGCAATTCGGCACACAGCTTGCTCCCACCTCTGGGTCAATGGGCTATGGTTTGCCTGCCGCAGTAGGCGCCAAGCGTTTTTCACCCGACAAATTGGTGGTGTGCTTTGCAGGTGACGGCTGTTTCATGATGCATGGGCAAGAATTTGCCACTGCAGTCCAGTACAACCTGCCCCTGGTAGTCGTGATTATCGATAACGGGATGTACGGCACGATCCGGATGCATCAGGAAAAACATTACCCTGGCCGCGTTTCCGCGACTCATCTGAAAAATCCTGACTTTGCAGCCTATGCACGCGCCTTCGGTGGTTACGGCGAGCGTGTCGAAAAAACCGAAGAGTTCGGTCCTGCCTTTGAGCGGGCCGTTGCAAGCGGGCAGCCTGCCATCCTGCACCTGCTGATCGATCCCGAAGCAATCACCCCGACGACCACTATTTCAAAACTCAGAGCCGCTGCCCAGAAAGCCTAAGGTTTTGAGATTTTTTTGAGTGAGTATTTTGTAAAATTTTAAGATAGTTTATTTATTTGGAGCATTAAATGGCTGAAGCCACTTTCAACTGGGAAGACCCTCTCTTGCTGGATAGCCAGCTGACTGACGAAGAGCGCATGGTTCGCGACGCTGCGCGCGCTTACTGTCAGGACAAGCTAGCCCCACGCGTACTCGAAGGTTTTCGCCACGAGAAAACAGACGTCAAGATCTTCCCTGAAATGGGTGAACTTGGCTTGCTAGGCGCCACGATCCCTGTTGAGTATGGTGGTTCAGGTTTGAACTACGTCAGCTACGGCCTGATTGCCCGCGAAGTCGAACGCGTCGACTCCGGCTACCGTTCAATGATGAGCGTGCAATCCTCGCTGGTCATGTTGCCAATCAACGAATTCGGTAGCGAAGCTCAAAAGCAGAAATATCTCCCCAAACTCGCCAGTGGCGAATGGATTGGCTGTTTTGGTTTAACTGAACCTGATCATGGTTCAGATCCTGCCGGCATGGAAACACGCGCGGTCAAAACCGCGCATGGCTACACCTTGACCGGCAACAAGATGTGGATCTCCAACTCCCCCATCGCGGATGTGTTTGTGGTCTGGGGCAAGTGTGTTGGCGGCGATTACGATGGCCGCATCCGCGGTTTTATCCTTGAAAAAGGCATGAAAGGTTTGTCAGCCCCTGCCATCCATGGCAAGGTGGGTTTGCGTGCCTCCATCACCGGCGAAATCGTGATGGACAGCGTCGAAATCGGCGACGAACAAATGTTGCCTGGCGTTTCCGGCCTCAAAGGCCCCTTTACCTGCCTAAACTCCGCACGCTTTGGTATCGCTTGGGGTGCACTTGGTGCAGCCGAGTTCTGCTGGCACATGGCGCGTCAGTACACCTTGGACCGTAAACAATTTGGTCGCCCTCTTGCTGCCAACCAGTTGATTCAAAAGAAGCTGGCGGATATGCAAACTGAGATCACTCTTGGCTTGCAAGGCTGTCTGCGTTTGGGTCGCATGAAAGACGAAGGCACTGCCGCGGTTGAAATCACCTCAATCATGAAGCGTAACTCCTGCGGTAAATCGTTGGACATCGCCCGTATGGCGCGTGACATGCTGGGCGGTAACGGCATCTCCGACGAGTATGGTGTGGCGCGTCACTTGGTCAATCTCGAAGTCGTCAACACCTACGAAGGTACGCATGATGTGCACGCTCTGATCTTGGGTCGTGCGCAGACAGGTATTCAGGCGTTCTTTTAATTTGTTTGATTACGCGATCAGCACTTGAAAAAATTACTGCGGAATATTGAAAGATATTCCGCAGTTTTTACTCAATCGAAAAGGCTGGATCTGAATTAATTGGACGCTTTTATAAAACCTGCTTAAGCTTTCTGACAGCGCTATCTGGTGTGGTCATGACACGAGCCTGCGTGCGAATCGCTGGATGGTTTGCAGCAGCGGCCATCGAAAATTGACCAAGCACAATGGTCGAATATTGATTAAGACGATTGATCTGCTCAGCAATCAAAAGATCGTGCTGTGCTTGATCACGCGCCAACAAAGCATCCAACGCACCTTCCACCATAAAAGAATCCACCTGTATCTCAACGCCCTTTGCTTGCATCATCTGCGACAGCTCATCACGCAGCGTCTGCAGAGAAGGACCAAAGGTCGTCAACATCGCGATCGAACCACCCCGCTCGAGCAACTCTTCAAACATCGCTTGATTGGAGGTCAAAATTGGAATCGACTGCTGAGTTTTGAGATGATTGATGGCTTCGCCAAAAGCCGAACATGTAAACAAAATACCATCGGCACCCGAGTCTACACAGTACTGACCCAGCCGTGAAAACCGCTCAATCATTCTAGGGGTCATTTTTCCATCGACCAACATATCGACGGCCAATGACTCCTCGAGCACGTTGATAATGCTCGCCTCTGGCCACTGCTGTTTAAAACTTGTAGATGCTGGCGCCATTGAGACATCAACGGCATGCACAAGAAAAATACGAGGTGCGGTCATAAAAATTATTCCGGTTGAATCCCAGCGTCTTTAACGACCTTGCCGGCTTTCGCAATCTCTTGATTTAACAACACGGCAAGTTGCTTAGAGTCACCAATCATCGGTGCCGCTCCGATCGAACGAATTTTTGCGTCCGTTTCAGGGTCTTTTAAAACGATCTCAAACTCTTTAGAAAGTCGATCAATAATGGCCTGAGGTGTTTTCGCTGGTGCAAAGACACCCACCCATGCGCTGTAATTAAAGCCTGGCAGGCCAAGCTCGGCAACAGTAGGCAGATCAGGCGCTTGCTGAACGCGCGTCAAGCTCGTCACGCCAATTGAACGAAGCTTACCTGCTTTTATATTAGGTACAGAAGTGGCTACAGGCTCGCAAATAATCTGAATCTGTCCGCCCATGAGGTCATTGAGGCCTTGTGATGAACTTTTATAGCTGATCATTTTCAGATCGATCCCCGCCATCGTACGGAACATTTCCATACATATTTTTGACCCAACCGTCGCTGTTCCATAATTGAGCTTGCCTGGGTTTGCCTTCGCATAGGCGATGAATTCTTTTAGATTTTGTGCGGGCACACTGGGGTTAATCACCAACACGTTATAAAAGTCTTTTAAGGCCATCGAGACCGGAGCAAGGTCATTCACAGGATGGAAAGGAAGACTCTTGCGTAAATGGTAGTTTGCCGCAAGCGTTGTACTGGAACCCAATACAAGGGTGTATCCATCTGGATCTGCCTTGGCGCCTGCATTGACACCAATGACCCCTTCGGCACCTGGCCTATTTTCAACCACAACAGGCTGCCCGAGGCGCTGAGACAATTTAGCCGCCACCACACGCGCCACAACGTCTGTCGCACCGCCCGCGCCCAGAGGCACGATCAACTTAACCGCCTTAGTGGGATAACCATCTTGTGCAATTGACACGCCCGCATAAGAAAATGTCGACATTGCAAACACACAAAGTGCCTTGGATAAAATTTTCATGCTTGTCTCCTAGATGGATGGGGTCTCTTGAGAGAGTTCTTGTCTTTTTAAAGAATACATCAAACTGTAGGTGTTGCCCCACCGTCCAAGGGCAAAACAATTCCATTTAGATGCGCGGCAAACGGACTCGCCAGCCAAACGACCGCTTGAGCGACATCTTCGGGGGATCCTTGATTTGGTATCGCTGAGGGCTTTGATGAATTGATCTCAGTATTTTGTGCTGCAAGTGCATCCAAGCGTGCCGAGGCAATGGGGCCTGGAGCAATCGAATTGGCCCGAATACCTTGAGCTTTATAGCGATCAGAAATCCCTTTGGTGAGTAAGTTGACCGCTGCATTCATACTGCCACCCGGCAAATGCGCCGGAGAGGGCAACTTCCCTGCGCGACCAGAGATATTGATGATCACACCTGAGCCAGCTTTGATCATCGTCGGCAACACAGCACGCATCGAGCGGACATACACCATCAGCTTGCTTTGAAAGATTTTTTCCCAATCCTCATCGGTCAAATCGAGAAAGTCACCAAACGTCGAGGAAGCGGTAGAGTTGACCAAGATGTTGATCTTGCCAGACTGACGGACGATCTCCCGCGCAGCGTGCGTGACTTCATCTGAGCTGGTGGCATCCAACACGCGGAGCCTAGCCTGGCCTCCTGCTTGCGTAATCGTGTCCTGTAGAGCAGTAAGTTTTATTGTGTCGCGGCCGCTCAACCACACTGTTGCGCCATGTGCCGCAAGCATTTCTGCGACGGCCGCGCCAATTGCACCGGAGGCGCCGATGACCCAAGCGCATTGTCCAGACAGCCCAAGACTAATTGTTGGTGTTGAACTCATTTTTTTCCTTGAAACTTCGTAAATACAATTTTCTTGCCAGATGAATTTAAAATTTCATCCGTATGCTGGCCCAAACTAGAACTCATTACGCATGCATTTTCTCCTAAAAATAGTGGGCTCAATGGAGTTGGTAATGCTTTGATCACCGTCCCGTCTGAGGTACGAAGCGTTCGACTAAAAACGCCTCTTTCAATAAAATGCGGGTCTTGTGTCGCCTGTTCCAGACTAACAATCTCCGTCACACACACATCATTTCCTTCAAAAATACGCATCCAATCGGCCGCAGTGCGTTGAGCTATGACTTTTGCCACACGTGCCTTCACAATTCTTGCATCCTCCACTGACTGAATTTCAATCAGCCCAATCAGAGTTAAAAAGTTTATCCAGAACTTTTCTTCTAAGGGGGCCGCTGCTAAAAACTTATCATCCAGCGTTTGATAAATCTGATAACGTGGACTTCCACCCGTAATCAATTCATCACTAGGTGATGGCCACTGATTCGCAGCCCAGCCGTTACCCAATCCCCAATACATCAGCGTAAACAAGTTGTCCGCCATTGCCACATCGAGATGACAACCATAACCATCCAGATCACGTTTGCGCAAACCGAGCAAAATATTCATGACTGCAGGATAGGCACCACCAGCCAGATCTGCCGTCAATACGGGCGGAACGATCGGGACACCATTGCTGTCTGCACTGAGGGCCACCATGCCAGCGCGGGCCTGATAGTTCATATCATGCGCGGCAATCTGTGCGCTAGGGCCTGTTTGTCCAAATCCCGTAATTGAGCAGTACACAAGGCGAGGATTCATCTTTGCCACCGCCTTGTATCCGAGACCGAGCCTATCCATTACACCGGGACGAAACTGCTCAACAAGCACGTCCGCCTCAGCAATCAGCTGTTTAATTTTCACAAGCGTCTCGGGATCTTTTAAATCAGCAACAATTGATTTTTTACCCCGATTGAGTAAAGAAAAATTAACACTATCCGCTCCGATCTTGGGACTGTAGTCACGCATATCATCTCCTGAAGCACGTTCAATCTTGATGACATCTGCGCCAGCCTCGGCCAATAAAAGCGTACACATGGGTCCGGGCAGGAGCGTACTAAAATCCAGAACCTTCACTCCCTTAAGAGGTTGCATCGTAAGCTCCATATTTTTGTGCCATGCACTTGACGTCAGAAGGCTGCGGCCGCACGCCCTAGACGATCTTTAATACCCAGCCACTCGGGTGCGTCCGGAACATCTTCCCAAAGCATGCAGTCATAGTCAGCCAGATCCAGCGCGCGCAAGCTTGCATACAGTGCATAGCCATAGGCGGCAGGCTGCGTGGGCATGGCGACCCACTCGATCTGTTCGTGCTGCGGATGCGAAGCCTGCTCGATGCTGTGTGTGACACACACTATTTTTTGACTGGATTGCTGCACAAGAGACAGCGCTTCAGATACGATACTAGCACCGGTGATAAGCTTGATTGGTGTCTGTGGCGCATAGTGTGACTTGAGGTCACCCGAAACACGAGGAGCGTTTGCGTCAGGTTGATGCACAGGTCTTTCCAATATCTGGGAGATTTGGTTTGCTGTAATCAATCCGGGGCGCAATAGCACAGGACCGATGCCTTGGCCGAGGCGAGATAAATCAATAATCGTCGATTCGATCCCGACCTCGCTAGAACCGCCCTCAAGGATTGGCATTCCGGCCGCGACTAGCTCTGGAAACTCATCGCGAACGTGCGAGGCTTGCGTGGGTGAGACTTGACCGAATTTATTCGCAGAAGGCCCCGCAATACCGCCTTGACCAGAAGGCTTGCCAGCAGCAAATGCACGAATCAGTCTTTGTGCAACAGGATGCGAAGGGCAACGCAAACCGACACTCTCTTGTCCGCCGCTCACCACATCTGAGATGTGCCCAGCGCGCTTGAGAATCAGCGTTAACGGTCCTGGCCAAAAAGCATCAATCAACGCACGTGCCCCGTCTGGTACGGTTGCGGCCCAATAAGATAAATCTGCTTCTGGTGCGACATGCACAATCACGGGATGATTGGAGGGACGTCCTTTCGCTTGATAGATGCGTTCAACGGCCTCACGACTTTCTGCATCGGCACCCAACCCATACACTGTCTCGGTTGGAAAGGCGACCAAGCCGCCTTGAAGCAACACCTGAGCAGCTTGATTGATTTCGCGATCAGATGCAGTTGTCACTGAGCCGCCGCATTAAAGCGTTGCCGCAACGGGCAAGCGCAAGGCATGGACTACCTGGTTGGCATGAGAGACTGCTTCTGTAATCGTCGGACCCGTGCAATTGACATGGCCCATCTTGCGGGCACGGCGCGCTTCGCGCTTGCCATAGAGGTGCAATGATGAGCCGGGCACAGCCAACACGCCTGTCCAGTTGGGCTCAGCTTGCACATCGTCGGCGCCTGGGTACCAAGCATCACCCAAAATATTGAGCATCACCACAGGCGCAAGCAAGCGCGTGCTACCCAGCGGCAAGCCCGCCATCACACGCACCTGCTGTTCAAACTGACTCGTCACACAAGCATCCATACTGAAGTGGCCACTATTATGCGGACGCGGCGCGATTTCATTGACGAGTAACTGACCGTCGCCCAACACGAAAAACTCCACACACAGCACGCCTTCATACTTGAGACCACGCGCGATCGCCAACGCAGCGTCGGTCGCGCGTTCGGTCATCACAACCGCCTCAAGATCGACAGTCGTCACCGCCAGAATCCCTTGCTCATGCACGTTGCGTGCGACAGGGAATACCGCGCACTGACCATCCAATCCACGCGCCAATACGACTGAGAGTTCTTCTGTGAGATCGAGCATGGCTTCGAGTACGCAAGGTACGCCACCACATTCAGCGAACGCTTTCAATGCTTCCTCAAGCGTGCGCACACGCGCCTGACCTTTACCGTCATAACCCAGGCGAGCAACTTTTAAAATACCGGGAAACAAATGTGCCCCCGCTGCGCGCAAGTCTGACTCCGTCCGAATCGCGGCATACGGTGCAACGGCGACGCCCTGACTGACAATGAAGGCTTTTTCTGCAATACGATCCTGAACAATCTCGACTGCATGCGAACCGGGTGTCACGCGGCAATGCGCGGCCAGCGTCAGCAAACTTTGGGCGGGGACGTTTTCAAACTCGGTGGTGACGGCGCGACAACGTTGCGTTAACTTGATCAGCGCCGTTTCATCATCGTAATCTGATTGGATATGCATATCGGCCACAGAGGCCGCCGGCCCCTCTGACGCGGGGTCGAGGACGGCGACACGATAGCCCAGAGACTGTGCA
This sequence comes from uncultured Burkholderiaceae bacterium, assembly GCA_963926265.1. Classification (GTDB taxonomy): domain Bacteria; phylum Pseudomonadota; class Gammaproteobacteria; order Burkholderiales; family Burkholderiaceae_B; genus Zwartia. The sequence goes on along the minus strand of CAWUWN010000002.1, from coordinate 34,223 downwards.
GCATGACAGAACATGCGGCCTAACTGACCGCCCCCCATCAGACCGAGCCACTCACCCGGTGCAATCACAGAGGCACCCGCATGGCACGTGCCGCCTCAGTCTGGCGTGCACGGAAAGCGATGAGCTTTTCACGCAAAGCCACATCGGTTGTCGCCAAATTCGCGATCACGTGCAAGGCTGCATTGGCTGCACCGGCTTCGCCGATCGCAAACGTCGCCACTGGGACACCTTTGGGCATTTGGACAATCGACAAGAGAGAGTCTTCACCGCGTAAATACTTTGAAGGAACAGGCACGCCAAACACAGGCACCTCGGTGAGAGCCGCCATCATGCCTGGTAAATGCGCTGCTCCGCCCGCACCGGCGATGATGCCGCGCAAACCTCGCGTCGCGGCCTGAGCACCGTACTCTGCCATATCTTGAGGCATCCGATGCGCGGAGATGACGCGAGTTTCACAAGATACACCAAAGTCACCCAGCATATTGACGGCGTGCTGCATGACATCCCAATCACTGGATGAACCCATGATGACGCCGACAATCGGTGTACCAGCAGAAGATAAAGAGGTCATAACAGAGCCTCGCAAATAAAAAATTAGGCGGTCAGACCGATGTGGTCAACCGATCGAGGGCTTCGCGGTACTTGGCAGCGGTTTTAGTGATCACATCCACAGGCAGTCGAGGTGCAGGTGGAGTCTTGCCCCAATCCTGCGTCTCAAGCCAATCACGCACGAACTGCTTGTCAAACGAAGGAGGACTGATGCCTTCGCGATAATCCTCTGCTGGCCAGAAGCGCGAGGAATCGGGCGTGAGCACTTCGTCCATCAAATGCAAGGTGCCCTTGGCATCGAGACCAAATTCAAACTTTGTGTCCGCGATCATGATGCCCTTGGTTGCGGCATATGTCGCAGCTTCGGCGTACAGACGTAACGTCACATCACGAATACGCTCGGCCATCTCTTGACCGACTTCTTTAATGACATGTGCGAAGTCGACGTTTTCATCATGCAAGCCCATCTCGGCTTTAGCTGCAGGCGTAAAAATCGGCTCGGGTAATTTGCCGGCTTGCTTGAGACCGGCGGGTAGCTGGATCCCACAGACCGATGCGGTCGCTTGGTAATCTTTCCAGCCGGAGCCGATCAGATACCCACGCGCCACCGCCTCAACCATGATGGGCTTGAGACGTTTGACCACCACCGCACGACCAACAACCTGATCACGCTCGTTTGGCGCCACAACATCCACAGGGTTGATACCCGTTGAATGATTGGGCAACACGTGAGCAAGCTTTTCAAGCCAGAAATCGGTGAGCTCTTTGAGAACCTGGCCCTTGCCGGGGATGGGGTCGTCAAGAATCACGTCAAATGCCGAAATGCGGTCGGTTGCGATGATCAAAAGCTTGTCATCGCCCACCGCATACATGTCGCGGACTTTGCCGCGCGCCAGCAACGGCAGGGATTGGATACTGGATTGATAAAGCGCTGCAGTCATAATATTTATTGCACGACCTGGGACAACTTGCCCGCTGAATATCGAGTAGACATCTCTTGGAGCGGCACCACCTTGATTTTGCTGGCGTTGCCGGCCGTACCAAACTGCTGGTAGCGTGCGACACAAATTGCCTTGGCTGCCTCGCGGGCAGGCTTGAGGTATTCGCGCGGATCAAACTTGCCTGGATTTTCAGCAAAGAAACGGCGGATCGCACCAGTCATCGCCAAACGGATATCTGTGTCGATATTGATTTTGCGCACGCCAAACTTGATGGCCTCTTGAATTTCTTCGACCGGCACGCCGTAGGTTTCTTTCATGTCGCCGCCAAACTGACGGATTTCAGCCAACAACTCCTGTGGCACGCTTGAGCTGCCGTGCATCACGAGGTGGGTATTAGGCAAGCGCTTGTTGATTTCCTTGATGCGAGAAATCGACAAAATATCGCCTGTGGGCTTGCGAGTGAATTTATAGGCGCCATGGCTTGTACCGATCGCGATCGCCAACGCATCAAGTTGTGTGCGACGAACAAAGTCAGCCGCCTGCTCTGGATCGGTCAGCAATTGCTCCATCGTCAGTTTGCCATCGGCACCGTGACCATCTTCTTTATCGCCTTCCATTGTCTCTAGCGAACCCAGACAGCCCAGTTCACCTTCGACAGTCACGCCTAATTTGTGCGCCAAGTCGACAACCTGCTTGGTCACCGCGACGTTGTAATCGTAATCGGCGATTGACTTGCCGTCTTCTTTCAGAGAACCATCCATCATCACGCTTGAAAATCCAAGATCAATCGCACCCTGACAAATTTTGGGTGACTGGCCATGATCCTGGTGCATCACAACGGGGATATGGGGATACGACTCAACAGCCGCTTGAATCAGATATTTTAAGAATCCCTCACCTGCATATTTGCGTGCACCTGCAGAGGCTTGCATGATGACCGGGCTATCAGTCTGAGCCGCAGCCTCCATAATGGCCTGCACCTGTTCGAGGTTATTCACGTTAAACGCGGGAATGCCATAACCATGCTCGGCGGCGTGGTCCAGTAGCTGGCGCATGGAGACTAAAGCCATGAGAGATCCTTTTTAGAGCAAAATGTAGGGGTTGTAAGGAATTTCCTGAGTATTTTACGGCAGCACGGACGTATTTGCCCTATGCCCCAAAAAAAACTCGATCCCAAGCACTTTTGATCCTCTATTGAGAAGCCTCCATGCCGCACGGCAAATCCGAAATAAATACCACGCCCCCTACGATTTCATGGCTAGCCGGCGAGCAAACACTGACCTCAGACTGGCGTTCCGAAAACGGCTGGCTACCGCCCAAGCGCACGGTCATCGCAGACGACACCATGACGGCAGACAGTGCCTATAGACTGGCAAGCGAGGGCGTCGGCCTCATTTGGACTGGCGACTTTCAAAATGCCCGCCAACTGTTGCATGCGCTTGCCCGGCGAACGGCTAAACGACGTCCTAAATACCTTGAACTCCCCTACCCAGAACGTTTTCACCAAGTCAGACTCGCTCGCGCGCAACGAGCCCGCACGCTAGGGATGCTGTGCCTACCTTTTGAGCCACACCACCTGCTCAAACACCGTCGCGCGCCCGATGTCAAAGCTGCGTGCCAAGCTGCCCATGGAGACAGCAAAACTGCTTATGTAACGCCTCTAACTGAGCTATTGGGTTTAATTAGTGCTTATGAGTGGCGCAAAAATGGCATCGAGGTTCCCGCGCTTGGTGCCCGTATTCACCCTCATTACGGGGTGTTTGCCCCCACCCGCTCCGAGTATTTAGAGCTGATTGCTCAGGCACCGCTCCCGCAGGGTCCAGGTATGCTGGGCCATGCCTTTGATATCGGGACCGGTACGGGAGTCATCGCTGCGCTGTTACTCAAGCGCGGACTCACGCACGTCACAGCGACGGACACGCAAGCGCGTGCCTTAGCGTGCGCCCAAGAAAACATTGAGAGACTCGGCTTATCCTCAGGCGTGACGTTTGAAGAAACTGATTTATTTCCTGCGGGCCAAGCAGACCTGATTGTCTGCAACCCGCCTTGGTTACCTGGTCGCCCTGCCTCGGGTCTTGAGCATGCGATCTACGATCAAGATCAACATATGTTGAATGGCTTTCTCAAGGGCTTGAGTGCGCATCTCACCCCCCAAGGCGAAGGCTGGCTGATCCTGTCAGACCTCGCCGAGCACCTAGGGCTGCGCACCCATGAGGATTTACTAGAAAGAATTGAAGCTGCAGGACTTCGCGTCATGGAGCGACTCGATATTCGGCCCATGCATGCCAAAGCTCAGGAAGAAGAGGACCCACTCGCCGATGCACGACGCGCAGAGGTCACCTCGCTATGGCGTTTGCGTGCCTGAGTGCAAAGGCTTAGGCCGTTGGCGCACGTCGGGCAGACTTGGGTCTAAACGCCGTCACCACGGCGTCGTTGGTCTCGATGTACGGACCACCGATCAGATCAATGCAGTATGGGACGGCCGCAAAAATACCCGATGCAACCACGGTCCCATCCTCATGCTTCAGTCCCTCGAGCGTCTCGCTAATCGCCTTGGGTTGCCCGGGCAAATTAATAATGAGCGCAGCGTGATCTGCAGTCTCTCTGAGGACTGCCACCTGACGCGACAAAATTGCCGTCGGAACAAACTTTAGACTGATCTGGCGCATTTGTTCGCCAAAGCCTGGCATCTCACGTGTGGCTACTGCGGTCGTGGCTTCAGGCGTCACATCACGACGCGCAGGGCCCGTTCCACCTGTGGTCAACACCAGATCACAACGCTCGACATCGACCAGCTCAATTAGCGCAGCTGAAATAGTCGCGGCATCATCCTGAATCAAGCGTGTCACGCATTCGATGGGGGTCGTGACAGCTTTTTCGAGCCAAGTCTGCAAAGCAGGAATCCCTTGATCCTCGTAAACACCTTTTGAAGCACGGTCTGATACAGAAACAAGACCGATACGAATCGTATCGGGGTGGCGACTAGCGTTCATCTTTGATACACCTCGAGCTGCGCTCTTAACTGTCTGACCTCTTCCATCAAATCCACCATCAGCGCCGCCGCATCCAGATTGACCTCGAAGTCTCTCTGCGCACGGGCAATCTGGCGGGCGCGCGCAGCCGCGGCACTCGCGAACACCCAAAGATTGGATGGTGTTTCTGACGGGAGGGTATCGCACTCAATCACTACGAGCCCTTCATGCACGAGACTGACCACCCAATCGACGTGCTGTTCGCACAAATACGCCATCTCATGCAATGACAGAGGTGCAGTACCATCCACCATGACAGCTGAATAAATCGTCACCGCTTTCATCCTTGTACTCCCAAATGACGGCGCGGATTAAAAGGCGCCGCCTGCGCGAGCGCCTGATAAGCGGCCTTGGCGGCATCCGTTGTCGCGGGTGGCCACACCACATCCAATATGAGATAAAGATCGCCTGCCGGCTCACCTGGCAAGCCTTTGCCACGCAATCTGAGCTTGCTGCCAGGCTGGCTACCTGCACTAATACTGACCTCGACCTCACCTTGTAAGGTCGGCACATGCACCTGACCACCGCAAGCCGCTTCCCAAGGTGTGACAGGCAATTTCATGCTCAAGTCCCGCCCTTGCACCTGGTATATCGGATGGGTTGCAAAATGCACGGTCAAAAACAAATCCCCTGCTGGTCCACCGGCCTCGCCGGGCATGCCCTGACCGGACAGTCGAATCATCTGGCCCGCTCGCACCCCCACAGGAATCTTGACACTCAAGGTGCGATTGACGAGCTGAGAGCGGCCTTGCGCATCGAGCTGGACTGAGCGCAGACTGAGCTCGCGCGTCACACCATTGAGGCTGTCTTCGAGAGAAATTTCAATATCGGCATGATGATCCTCGCCCTTGTAGGCTTGCGCACCCGCCTGGCGAGGATCCGCGCCCTGGCTGCGACGCTGACGCTCAGCTTGCTTAAATAAACTAGATAAAAAGTCATGGAACTCCGCATCGTTCGGAGCATGACCTTCGCCGCCTGCGAACTCAAAACCACGATCCCAACCTGGTCCAGGCGCAGCGCCCCCAGAGGAAACATTGGTTCTAAGCTGATCGTAGGCCGCTCGCTTTTCCTCGTCACGCAAGACGTCGTTGGCCTCATTGACCTCGCGCATGCGGATCTCAGCGTCCTTTTCCTTGCTCACATCGGGATGATATTTGCGCGCAAGTTTGCGATAGGCTTTGCGGATATCATCCTTAGAAGCCTCTGGCGTTAATTCGAGAATTTTGTAATAGTCTTTGAATTCCATGTGTGTGGCCGCAATAAATGCGCCAAAAAGGTGGACATACTTCACAATGGGGGCAATTCCACAAAAATACAAGCCCTTTTAATCATATAAGCCCTCATGCAAATCGATCACATTCCGTTTGGCACGACAGACTGGTCCACCATTACTGCCACTGAACACCCAGGCACTTCAGGCAAAGCATTTTGGCGGACTCAGCACTTTGGCAGCATCCGCGTCAGGATGGTCGAATACACACCTGGCTATCTCGCCGATCATTGGTGTGAAAAAGGACATATCTTGTTGTGTCTGAGCGGTGCGTTACGCACCGAACTTAAAGATGGTCGTGTCTATGAATTGCAACCCGGCATGAGCTACCAAGTCGCGGATGGCGCAGAGCCACACCAGTCCTCTACGCTGACCGGTGCGACACTCTTTATCGTGGATTGATTTAGTCTAACGCGCGTTTTTGCAAAACATCCACAGCAGGCAAAACCTTGCCTTCGAGGAATTCAAGGAACGCACCGCCACCTGTGGAGATGTAGTCGACCTTGTTCGTGATTCCAAACTTGGCAATCGCAGCAAGCGTGTCACCGCCACCGGCGATGGAAAACCCTGCCGACTCCGCGATTGCGCGAGAGACAGACTTGGTCCCTTGTGCAAAAGCCTCAATCTCAAATACACCGACTGGGCCGTTCCAAACGATCGTGCCAGCATTTTTCAAAATCTCAGCCAACTGTGCCGAGGTTTGTGGACCGATGTCCAAAATCAAATCATCCGCCTCGACATCTTTTGCAGATTTAGTCGTGGCCTTGGCTTGCGCAGAAAACTCTTTGGCACAGACGACATCAGTAGGGACTGGCACAGCCGCACCGCGCGCCTGCATTTTTTTCATTACTGCGCGGGCTTGATCAAGCTGATCAGGCTCCGCAAGCGACTTACCAATCGGCAAGCCCGCCGCAAGCATAAAGGTATTGGCAATCCCGCCCCCCACAATCAATTGATCAACCTTATCGGCTAACGACTGGAGAATAGAGAGTTTGGTCGATACTTTAGAACCACCCACGATCGCAACCATAGGCCGCTTGGGTGCTTGCAAGGCGCGACCAAGTGCTTCAAGCTCGGCTTGCAGCAAGGGCCCCGCACAAGCGATCGGTGCAAACTGCGCAATGCCATGGGTAGTGGCCTCAGCGCGGTGCGCAGTGCCAAACGCATCATTGACATACACATCACACAGCGCCGCCATTTTTTTGGACAACTCTGGATCGTTTTTCTTTTCGCCCTTGTTCACGCGGCAATTTTCAAGCAAGACGACTTGCCCAGGCGCGACTGTGACTCCATCCACCCAATTTTGCACAAGCTGCACAGGCATCCCCAACAGTTCGGAGAGTCGCTTGGCGATCGGTGCCAACGAATCTTCTTGTGTCAGAGTGCCCTCGGTCGGACGACCCAGATGCGAGGTCACCATCACAGCGGCTCCTGCATCGAGTGCCAGACGAATGCCGGGCACAGATGCACGAATCCGCGTGTCTTCGGTGATGAGACCTGCGTCATCAAAAGGAACATTCAGATCAGCGCGAATAAACACGCGCTGATCCTTCAGTTTGCCAGCCTGCGCGAGTCCAGAAAGAGTGAGAACATTTGTCATGATCAGCTTATTTTTACAGACAATTATTTAGCAGACATCAAGGCAATGGTTGTGTCGAGCATACGGTTGCTGAAACCCCACTCATTGTCATACCAAGAATTGACCTTCACCAGATTGCCCGAGACCTTGGTCAAGGTTGCATCAAAGTTGCTCGAAGCAGGATTGTGGTTAAAGTCGACCGACACCAATTGCTCGGTGTTGTAAGTCAGGATGCCCTTGAGCGGACCGGATGCAGCTGCGTCTTGCAGGATGGCATTGACTTCTTCGACGGTGGTGTCGCGCTTGGCCGTAAAGGTCAGGTCAACGATTGACACATTGATCGTGGGAACACGCATCGCAAAACCATCTAGCTTGCCATTGAGCTCAGGCAATACCAAACCAACGGCGGCCGCAGCGCCAGTCTTGGTGGGGATCATGCTCATGGTTGCCGAACGGGCACGACGCAAATCTTCGTGATAAACGTCTGTCAATACTTGGTCATTTGTGTAGGCGTGGATGGTGGTCATGAGACCGGTCACCACACCAAGTTTTTCATGCAAGGGTTTGACCAGTGGTGCCAAACAGTTGGTTGTGCACGAAGCGTTCGAGATCACAGTGTGCTCTTTCTTGAGCACGTCCTGGTTGACACCAAACACGATGGTCGCGTCGACGTCTTTGCCACCTGGTGCAGAGATAATGACTTTCTTGGCGCCGCCTTTGAGGTGAGCGGAAGCTTTTTCCTTGCTGGTAAAAAAGCCGGTGCACTCAAGTACCACGTCCACTTTCAGGTCGCCCCAGGGCAACTCGGCAGGGTTACGGTTAGCCAACACGCGGATTTTGTCGCCATTGACAACCATATACTCACCCTCGACACCAACCGTGCCAGGAAAACGGCCATGTGCGGTGTCATATTGGGTCAGGTGGGCGTTTGTCTTGGGATCACCCAAGTCATTGATGGCTACGATTTCGATATCGTGCTTTTTGCCACCTTCGTAGTGTGCACGCAAAATGTTGCGACCAATACGACCATAACCGTTAATAGCGACGCGAATTGTCATGAGACCCAGCTCCTAAGTTTGCAAAATTTATAAAATGTTCTTGACTGCCTGAGCCACTTTTTCGGCAGTCAACCCAAAGTGTTTAAACAACGCGCCGGCAGGTGCCGACTCGCCGTATGTATCAATACCCACTACAGCACCTTCTAAACCAACATACTTGTGCCAAAAGGCCGTGACACCCGCCTCAACCGCAACGCGTGGCATGCCTTTAGGTAAGACTGAGGCGCGCCAAGCGGCATCTTGTTTGTCAAACACATCGGTGCTGGGCATGGAGACCACACGTACAGCAATGCCTTCGGCAGCCAACAGCTTTTGTGCTTCGATCGCAAGCGCGACCTCTGATCCGGTGGCGATAATCGCAGCCTTGGCACCACCTGTACCATCTGCCTCTTGCAAAACATAACCACCACGTGCGACCTGTTTGAGGGTCTCGGCACTACGCGCCACAAAGGGCAGATTTTGTCTGGAGAGCAACAGTGCAGTCGGTCCGCCCGCATGCACATCCATACCAATGCTGGTCGGACGCTCGACCGCAGCCAACCACGCGGCCATCGTCTCGACCGTGTCGCAGGGACGCCAAACGGATAAATTGGGAATCAAACGCAAGCTGCTGGCGTGCTCGATCGACTGATGCGTCGGGCCGTCCTCACCCAAGCCTATGGAGTCATGGGTAAAGACATGCACTACGCGTTGTTTCATCAACGCAGCCATACGAAGCGCATTGCGTGAATAGTCTGAAAAGGTCAGGAAGGTACCGCCAAAAGGCAGATAACCGCCATGAAGCGCCATGCCGTTCATGATCGCAGCCATCCCGAACTCACGCACGCCGTAGTTAATGTGGCGTCCAAACTGGATACCATCCGCGCCAGCACGCACAGCTGCGACGCCTTTCCAGTCAGTAAAGTTCGAACCCGTCAAATCAGCGGAGCCGCCCAGCATTTCAGGCAAAATCTCGACCAAGGCCGTAATGGCTTGTTGAGAAGCCTTGCGCGAGGCCACAGTCTCGGCTTTTTCATTTGTAGCAGACAGCAGTTTTTCAGCAACCGCAGCGAAATTAGCCGGCAAAGCACCTTTCATCCGACGCATAAACTCGGCGGCTTCAGCAGGAAATTTAGCTGCATAGGCATCAAACGATTGTTGCCACTCAGCCTGTGCCTGCGCACCTGCACGTCGCTGATCCCAGCCCGCATAGACAGCCTCAGGAATCTCAAAAGGCGGATAGGGCCATCCAATCGCAGCACGCGTGGCAGCGATTTCCTCTGCACCAAGTGGAGCACCATGGACCTTATCGGTGCCTGCGACCGTTGGGGCGCCCTGACCAATCACGGTACGACAAATCACTAGTGTTGGACGACCATGCTCTGCGCCAAGCTTGCGTGCTTGGGCCAGCGCAGCATGAACAGCCTCTACGTCATGACCATTCGCCACACGCACAACGTTCCAGCCATAGGCCTCAAAACGCTTGGCCGTATCGTCTGCAAACCAATTCTCTACCTTGCCATCAATCGAAATGCCGTTGTCGTCGTACAACACCACTAATTTCGATAAACGCAAGGTCCCCGCAAGCGAACAGACCTCGTGGGAGATTCCTTCCATCAGGCAACCGTCACCCACGAACGCATAGGTATGGTGATCCACCAACTTGTGCGCGGGACGATTGAACTCCGCCGCCAATAACGACTCCGAAAGTGCCATCCCGACTGCATTCGCCAAACCTTGGCCAAGAGGGCCCGTCGTGGTTTCCACGCCAGAGGTGATGCCCATCTCTGGATGGCCTGGTGTTTTAGAGTGCAATTGACGGAATTTGCGTAACTCCTCCATCGGGAGGTCATAACCTGTCAGATGAAGCAATGCGTAAATCAGCATCGAACCGTGGCCATTGGACAGCACAAAGCGATCGCGGTTAGGCCAAGCAGGATCGGCTGGATTGTGGCGCAGATGTCGGGTGAAAAGTGCTTCGGCCATCTCGGCCATCCCCATCGGGGCTCCGGGGTGACCAGAATTGGCTTGTTGCACAGCATCCATGGCAAGTGCACGGATGGCATCTGCAAGTTTGACGGGGGCGGCGATAGTTGGGCTCATGCGATGGGTCCCGGCCGGGTAATCACGGGATCAGAAAAATGGGTTACAAAACGTAGGAGTTTAGCACCCGTACATCCACGAAGACATCACTGAGCACCCTGCATGGCTGACCCCCGCTTTTATTGTCCAGAACCGCTTTCTACCCGACAAACTCTGACGCTCCCCGACTCTGTCGCCCATCACATCAGGGTGCGTCGACTCGAAGCGGGCAGCACGATCATTTTGTTTGACGGACAAGGCGGCGAGCGACCGGGAATCCTTGATTTTCAAGGGAAAATTGCCTGTGTGACACTCGGTGAACTCAATGCAAGGGAGAGTGAACTGGCTGGCGACCTGTGCCTGTTTCAGGGACTTCCTTCAGGCGACAAAATGGACTGGGTCATCGAAAAGGCCGTCGAACTCGGAGTCAGTCGCATCGTGCCGATTAGTGCCCATCGCAGTTTACTGAAGCTCTCTGGCCCAAGACTTGAGAAACGCCTGGCGCACTGGGCCGGGATTATTGAGTCGGCCTCTGAGCAGTGCGGGCGCAATCGACTCATGCAAGTCTCTCCACCCCAAACATTGGAGGAGGCACTTCAGACGCATGCAGTGGGAGAACGTTTACTCTGCGACCCGTCAGCCTCTAAAGATTTAGAAACATATCTCTCAGACCCATCGTGCAAAGCCAAAACAGACCGAGCACTGACACTTTTAGTCGGCCCAGAAGGCGGATGGAGTCAAGAGGAATTGCAAAGTTGCGCTCGCCATCACACTCAGACGATACGCTTTGGTACACGCATACTTCGCACAGAAACAGCAGGTTTAGCCTTGGTCGCAGCGACTACTGCCCTGCTGCGCTGGTAAAGGCTCAGGCTGGTGCATCACTCCAAGCGTTCACGACGCCAGGCGTCGCATCGGGGTGCTTGCCTGAATGATCAATGCCAAAAATGAAAACACGATTGTTTTCTCTGGCAAACTCGACCGCATCATTCAACACCTGCAAGAACCGCACTCCGTCCATCACGATCGCTGGATCAGCAGAGTGCAAGTTTTTCAGAATCAATACGAAACCGCCCTCTTTTTGATCAAGCAGCGTATCGCACAGGCAGTCGTATAACCCATCGAAATCCGCACCAAAAAATTGCGGATAGTCGACAGCTTTAACAATTGCACGAAATACAGCAGAGCGACTGCGTGCTTTGTCGCAATCGGCTTCAAACCAAGTGAGCCCCGTATCTTTGGCTGCAGCCGAGACAAGATCTAACCCACTTTGAGGATCAAAGTCTCCGCCGCGCTTTAAAAGCTGCCGCAATTTTGGCTCAAGCGTCTTACCCATACTGATGGCTCCTTCAAGCAGGCCACTCTATTGGATGACTACAGCACTGAAACTCAGTGCGCAGATCGCTATCAAAAGTTGTTAGGTTTTTATACTGGAAATATCGTAAACAGTCACGACAATAAAGCTTTTATTTCCAGCAATCGTCACACAACAAGTCACTTTTATAACAGTTTATTTTGTAAATCTTCATAACGTGGGTCATTCGCCTCAACCACCGTCAACGCCGTCATATTGACAATACGGCGAACCGTCGCGCTCGTTGTCAGGATATGAACAGGCGCATTTGCACCCAACAAAAAGGGCCCTACCGCAACATTGCCGCCCGCGGCAGTCTTGAGCAAGTTATATGCAATATTGCCAGCATCCACATTTGGACACACCAACAAGTTTGCAGCACCTTTGAGCGTAGACGAAGGCAATATTTTTAAACGCAGCGCCTCGTTTAACGCACAATCACCGTGCATCTCGCCATCGACCTCTAGGTCAGGCTGTTGTGCACGAATCAACTCCAACGCTTTTTGCATTTTGCTACCAGATGCAGAACTTCCAGAACCAAAATTAGAGCGAGACAACAATGCAACCTTTGGCACCACATTCAGTCGACGCATCTGATCCGCGGCTGCGATCGTAAACTCGGCAATTTGCTCCGCAGTTGGATCATCATTGACATGCGTGTCGACCAACGCAAGCGTCTGCTCAGGCAGCAACAAAATATTCATCGCGGCGTAAGTGGCGGCGCCAGGACGTTTACCAATCATCTGATCAACATAATGTAAATGATCGGCATACCCGCTGACGGTGCCGCAAATCATACCGTCTGCATCGCCCATACGCACCATCGTGGCACCGATCAGAGTCAAGCGACGACGCATTTCAATGCGAGCCATTTCTTTCGTCACACCATGACGACACATTTTTTCCCAGTAAGCTGTCCAATACTGATGAAAGCGATCGTCAAATTCTGGGTTGGTGACCTCTACATCCTCGCCCAAGCGTAAACGCAGACCGAATTTTGTAATGCGATCCTCTAAGACAGAGGGTCTACCAACCAAAATTGGTTTAGCTAATTTCTCATCCACAATCACCTGGACCGCACGAAGAATCCGTTCGTCTTCGCCTTCAGTAAACACAATACGTGCCTTGGCGCCAGCGCGAACCAGTCCTTTAGCTGCCGAAAACATCGGACGCATGAATGCGCCGGAGCGATACACAAACTGTTCGAGTTGCTCGACATAGGCATTGAGATCAGCGATCGGTCGCGTCGCCACACCACACTCCATTGCGGCTTTGGCCACGGCAGGTGCAATGCGTACGATCAAACGCGGATCAAAAGGCTTGGGGACAAAAGATTTTGGGCCAAACGAGACGTCATAGTTGCCATATGCGGCCGCAACGACCTCGCTCTGTTCTTCTTGAGCCAAATCAGCGATCGCAATAACCGCCGCCTTTTCCATTTCACGCGTGATCGTCGTGGCACCGACATCTAGCGCCCCTCGAAAAATGTAAGGGAAACACAATACGTTATTGACTTGATTAGGGTAGTCGGAGCGTCCGGTGGCCATCACAACATCATCGCGTACCGCATGCGCATCGGCGGGAAGAATCTCTGGGTTAGGATTAGCTAAAGCCAAAATCAGTGGGCGCTTGCCCATCGCCTTGACCATTTCTGGTTTGAGCACACCCCCTGCGGACAATCCCAAGAAAACGTCAGCATCAACAATGATCTCAGCGAGTTTCCGTGCGTCTGTTTTTTGAGCAAAGCGTGCTTTATCTGGATCCATCAATGCAGTACGGCCCTCGTAGACCACACCTTCAATATCAGATACCCAGATATTTTTAAGTGGCAGCCCTAGATCAACCATTAATTCCAAACAAGCGAGTGCGGCAGCACCTGCACCTGACACCACAACTTTGACCTTGTCGATATCCTTGCCAACGACTTTTAAGCCATTGATAAAGGCGGCCGACACACAAATCGCGGTACCGTGCTGATCGTCGTGGAAAACTGGAATGCGCATGCGTTCACGTAATTTACGCTCGACCGTAAAGCACTCTGGCGCCTTGATATCCTCGAGATTGATACCACCAAATGTTGGCTCTAGGCCGGCGATAATCTCAACCAGTTTGTCTGGATCTTGTTCGTTGATTTCGATATCAAACACATCGATCCCTGCGAACTTTTTAAATAAAACCGCCTTACCTTCCATGACAGGCTTAGAGGCCAAAGCACCAATATTGCCTAGACCCAGCACCGCTGTGCCGTTAGTGATGACTCCCACCAAATTACCTCTTGCGGTGTAACGAAAGGCATTAGCGGGATCTGCAACGATCTCTTCGCACGCAGCGGCAACGCCAGGCGAGTACGCGAGTGCCAAGTCCCGTTGATTAGAAAGCATCTTGGTCGGCGCAATCGAAATTTTGCCTGGGCGACCCTGCTCGTGGTAATCAAGAGCGGCTTGGCGAAAAGTTTTTTCCATGTTTATTTAGTCTATTAAAAAATCAATTTTGTTGATGAGATTCTAGCCCTTTTAAAGGAGGAGTCTTACCAAATACCCCCGCGGGATCCAGGATCTGCTTGATCGACTGATCGAGCAATGACGAGGCGTGACTCACCTCGATCGCCGAAGCCTGATCCACCAAAGCTTGATCGCAAGATACTTGCTGTGGGGACAAAGAACGCTCAGGCGTTTGAAGCCATACAGTCTGCAACCATGCAAGGCTACCACCATGTCCTACAAATAACCATGCCAAATTGGGCGACTCCCCAGCTTGCGGCATTAAGGCATCAAGACGATAGCGTAAGGGCCATGATTGAGACTGTGCACACAACATGGCATCTCTGGACTGTGCAAGCTCGAATAATCTAGGGATATTTTTCTGCACCGATATGCTTTTGAGTGGCGCACTGTCCTGAGCGCCAAAGGATCCCAGCCGCTCCAGCGTCCCATCAGCAAGCAACACCTCTGCTTGGACGATGCCGCTTTGCATGAAATCGCCTGCAAAGGGACGCGCAAACCATTGGGCGATGGTGAGGCTAGAGTCACTGAGTGCTAAATCCTCTGCAAAAATCCCAACGCCTTTTTGATGAAGCGTCCCAAGTGTCACGCCCGCCTCCACACGCCAAATGCGTGCGCTAGGATCTTCCAACTCAGAATGGGCCCATTCTGCGCGGGAGTCCACCCACAAGATCGGACGCTCAGGATCTGGACACGCATCAGAGTCCATCATGATCAACTGCACACCGAGCTGACCACATAAAGCCTGCGCATGCTGGACATCAATCGCCCGCGCAGGCGCAAGCCATGCTTGTGACGTCTGCGCCTCTTGGTCCCACCGCACACGACCCACACAAACGCGTGCAAGCCGGGCACAAAACTGCCCCCAAGGCGTTGCAGGTGTTCTGCGGCCTGTAAGAAAAGCCCTTCGAGACGGTTGAGTAACCACTACAATTCTGTTCCTAAAGGGAGAATGGCACGATGACGGCACTTGCAGCACGCACACACGACACAGTCACATTTCATGCAGTCGAGCTTTTAAAAGAAGCCTCGGCGCTGACTCGTCGCGGCATCGACATTATCAGCCTTGGCGTCGGAGAACCAGACTTTACCGCAGCGCCGGCTGTTGTGACAGCGATGGAACACGCCGCACGTAATGGAAAAAGCGGTTATTGCCCCCCGGCGGGTCTTCCGGAATTGCGCGAAGCGATCGCTGGATTCTACGCCAGCCAGCTGGGCGCGCCCGTTGATCCGAGTCGAGTCATCGTGACTTCCGGTGCCAGTGGTGCACTGTTGCTTGCAGCCATGGCACTCATTAACCCTGGCGATGAAGTGCTCATGCCCGACCCCTGCTATCCGCCTAACCGCAATTTTGTCGGTTCCGCAGGCGGTACAACCAAACTCATCCCGACTACCGTCGCCTCGAGATTTCAACTCTCAGCCCAAGATATTGCTCAACACTGGGGGCCAAAGACGCGCGGAGTACTGATTGCCTCACCGAGCAACCCCACTGGCACATCTATTGAAAGAGCCGAACTCTCAAAAATTTTTAAAGAAGTGCGTGCACGCAACGGCTTTGTCATGATGGATGAAATCTACCTGAGCCTTTCTTATGATGGTCAACGCCAATCTGCACTGAGTCTCGACGATGACATCATCATCCTCAATAGTTTTTCAAAATACTTCAACATGACAGGCTGGCGACTCGGCTGGATGATCGTGCCACCACACCTCGTTGGACCGATTGAAAAAATGGCGGCGAGTCTTGCGATCTGCGCCCCCACACTCGCGCAATACGGCGCGCTTGCCTGCTTTGAGTCAGAAACAATCGCACTGCACGAACAACGTCGCGAGGAGTTCCGTAGGCGCCGGGACTTTATCGTACCGGCGTTACAAGCCCTCGACATTTCAGTCCCGGTCAAGCCCGATGGCGCCTTTTATGTGTATGCCGATATCTCCGCACATTCGCCCGACAGTGGTGCTTTTTCACAAGCCCTGCTGCATGGTGCGCGGGTTGCAGCCGTCCCCGGACTCGATTTTGGTCCCGCTCATGCCGCGCACACCATGCGTTTTGCCTACACGACCAGCCTTGAACGTCTCCAAGAAGCCATGCAGCGAATCAAGTCCTATCTCGGTTAACCGTCAGCACACCCAGGAAACACATGTTGAAATATAAAGATCTGAGAGACTTCATCTCGCAACTTGAGAAAAATAACGATCTCAAACGCATAGATACACCTGTTTCAAGCCTGCTAGAGATGACTGAAATCTCTGATCGCGTTCTGAAAGCCGAAGGACCCGCACTGATTTTTCAACATGCTCTTCATCATGGCAAGAAAAGCGACATACCGGTCCTCACGAACTTATTTGGGACGCCTACACGTGTTGCGCAGGGCATGGGAGCGGCGGATACGACTGCTTTACGCGATATCGGAGAGTTGCTAGCGAGCCTGCGCGAACCCGAAGCACCCAAAGGGTTTAAAGACGCGCTCGCCAAAGTCTCCATGCTCAAGGCCGCACTGTGGGATATGAGCCCCAAAAACGTACGTGGCGCAGCTTGTCAGGAAATCGTTTGGGAAGGTGACGATGTCGATCTAGCCAAACTCCCCATTCAGACTTGCTGGCCAGGCGACGTCGCTCCCTTGCTGACATGGGGGCTTGTCATCACGCGTGGCCCGAATGCCAAGCGTCAAAACCTCGGCATCTATCGACAACAGGTCGTTGGTCGCAACAAGCTCATCATGCGGTGGCTCTCTCATCGCGGTGGCGCACTGGATTTTAGGGATCATGCACTTGCGCACCCTGGCACGCCGTTTCCGATTGCCGTAGCACTTGGTGCAGATCCTGCCACTACACTTGGCGCGGTCACACCGGTTCCTGACTCACTCTCCGAATATCAGTTTGCGGGCTTGCTCAGAGGTGGACGCACTGAAGTCACCTCCGCAATCGGAAGCAGTCTATCCGTTCCCGCCACCGCAGAGATCGTCCTAGAAGGCCATCTGCTTCCGAGCAGTGATCCACGCGCGGTCAAACCCGTCGTGCCTGACGGTGTCAACCCACCCCCTTCTTCCGACTACGAGTTAGCCCTAGAGGGCCCTTACGGCGACCACACGGGCTACTACAACGAGCAAGACTGGTTTCCTGTCTTTACTGTCGATCGCATCACCATGCGGCGTAATCCAATTTATCACTCCACCTACACGGGCAAACCACCTGATGAACCCGCGGTGCTGGGTGTGGCACTCAACGAAGTTTTTGTCCCGATTCTACGTCGACAACTTCCTGAGATTGTTGATTTTTATTTACCACCCGAAGGCTGCAGCTATCGACTCGCCGTCGTCTCGATTCGCAAACAATACCCTGGCCATGCCAAACGTGTGATGTTTGGGTTGTGGAGCTTGCTCAGGCAATTTATGTACACCAAGTTCATCGTGGTGGTCGATCAGGACATCAACCCACGCGACTGGAAAGAGGTCGTCTGGGCCATGACGACACGGATGGACCCTGTCCGGGATACCTTGCTAGTTGAAAACACACCCATCGACTATCTGGACTTCGCTTCACCTGTTTCAGGGCTTGGCGGAAAAATGGGGATGGATGCGACCAACAAATGGCCTGGTGAAACTCAGCGCGAGTGGGGCACACCCATACAGATGGATGCTGCGACAAAGGCACATGTTGATGCGATCTGGGGGTCGTTAGGGCTATAAAGAGCCCGAGGCACGGTTAAGCGCCTCGGCCCTTTTTAGTACTGCGTACCAAAATCCAGAGAAAAAATGGACCACCCACGAGGCTTGTAATAACGCCCACCGGCAGCTCGGCGGGCACCACCACCAAGCGCGCAAGCCCATCGGCCAACAGCAAGGCTGCGGCGCCTCCTATCCATGACATGGGCAGCAACATACGATGATCCGCGCCGAGCCACAATCGCATGACATGTGGCATGACAAGCCCGATAAAAGCGATACCACCTGTGACAGCAACCAACGGTCCAACTAAAAGACAAATGGCGAGGATCAGTTCGAAGCGCACGCGTTTTAAATTAAAACCAAGATGGTGAGCCTCTCGTTCACCCAGCAAGAGCGCATTCAATACACGCCAACGTGCGATGAGCCACATCGAGAGCAACACCGACCAAGGCAATAGCCAAACCAAACTCGACCAACTTGCGCGCGTCAAACTGCCCAACGACCAGAAGGCAAAGCTACGGAATTGCATATCTGAGGCAAAAGTAATGAGCAAACTCACCAGGCTTAAAGCAAACGCATTCATTGCGATGCCCGCGAGCAAAAGCCCCGCCACACCTGGGACACGACGTCCAACGATATAGGCTATAAAGGTCGCGAGCATTGCACCCACAAAGCCTGCTAAACCATTCGAGAGCAAACTCCCATACCCAAGCAGTAAAGCGATCACAGTACCGAGCGAGGCCCCAGCTGAAATCCCAATCAAGGTGGGCTCAGCCAGTGGATTACGAAAGAGCGCTTGCATCACTGCGCCACTTAGCGCCAAGGCGCCACCAACGATGATCGCAAACAACACGCGTGGCAGACGCAATTCAAACAGCACTGTTTTCAATAAA
Source organism: uncultured Burkholderiaceae bacterium (assembly GCA_963926265.1). Taxonomy (GTDB): domain Bacteria; phylum Pseudomonadota; class Gammaproteobacteria; order Burkholderiales; family Burkholderiaceae_B; genus Zwartia. The sequence continues at coordinate 15,317 of CAWUWN010000002.1, read as the reverse complement.
GGATCGCCCGCATCACGCCCTAATATAAGTGCGAAAAAATCAGGCCATGACAGGTCGACGGCACCAGAGCGAAGGGAAATGAACATGAGACACAGCAGCACACAGCAGCCACCGACCAACAGCCATGACGATCTCGGGTGTCCTGACCGTACCCAAGTATTCATCAACGAATGGACTTCACTTCAATCACCGAGCGCTGACCAGATTGGATGATTTCCTGTTTCATCACAAGATTGATACTTGGACAAAACCAATCTGTGACTTGAGATTGAATATTCGGTAGCGGAATCATGGCCCCCCTAAGATTAATGATGGTCGGATCAGTGCCTCGTGTATAACGCACCGGCCAACAAGATTGCTGACCAATAGCCGTGTCCATGCGTTGTTGCGCACCCACCGTTTTTTCACCCATACGCACTGTTAAGGGCGTGGTGGGCCCCCTGCGTGGATCACCAATCGCGAGACGAAAGGATTGCGGCGCAAAACGCTGGCCCGCCGCACGAATCGGTTCGCCATAACCAAACAAACTTAGCATTTGCACATCAACGTCTGCATCACCTGCTTTTTTTGCAACACCAGATTTAGACAAACTTGTTTTAACCCCATCAATTCGCATCACGTGATCCACCTCAGTTTCACCAGAAAGCATGCCAAGTAACGCGTAATTGGCATAGCCCTTAACGAGCGCTTGGCATTGCTGGGCTGAGCTCTTTTTGACTTGACTGAAATTGAGCTTGGCAGAAACTTGAATCAAACCAGACCCGACAATTTCAATCTCACCTCCATCATGAAAAAATTTGGCTTTGCAAACCTCAGCCGCAGCGACATGGGTAAAACCTAACAAGGCTAGAGTCGTCCATAAATATTTCAACTTCATGATGATCTCTCCTCGTTACTTGGCTGTGAGCCATGCGATCAATGCGTTTTCAAAAGAACGTGCTTCGTGTGCACGCTCATGATTCACCATGCTGACAACCACATAACGCTTTCCACTTGTCGACCAGACGTAACCCGCTACTGAACGTACGTCACGCAGAGCACCCGTTTTTAAATGCGCCAAAGACTTTGTCGCAGGATCCCGTAAACGATAACGCGTCGTGCCATCCACGCCCAAGATGGCCAGCGAAGACACAAACTCGGGCATCACAGGCGCGGCCCACGCGCGAGTGAGCATTTGCGTCAAGCTCTCAGCCGAGACCACTCCATTGCGTGAAAGTCCAGAACCGTTATCCAACACCATTCCCGTCATAGGCAAGCCCTGACGTGCCAGCACCTCTTGCGCGACTTGCACACTGCTGTTGACCGTTGCAGGTCTGCGTCCAGCTTCTGCACCAAGCGTCAGCAACAGCACACGTGTCATGACATTATTACTCCGCTTATTAATCAGCCGAATCACCTCTGAAAGTGGCGGTGATTGATGCGATGCGACTGCCACAGCGCGACTTGGGATCGTGCCTGAACGCACTTGTCCAGTCATCGTGCCACCTACTTCGCGCCAAATCTCTCGTAATACTCGGGCACCAAACTCTTGCTGCGATAAAGCCAGGCGAAAGACATCAAACTCTCCGCATGAACCCGCCCCTCGTCCGCTCACACGAATGCGTACCTTGTCTCCAGAGACCGTCGTGTCTGTCGTCACAGAAGGTGATCCTGGACACTGCCCCTCCATCCAAGCAACATTCGCCTCAAGCTCGACACCGGGAATGGGTGGGTCAACAAAATACTTCCAAGTCTTGGTCGCAGGATCTGGGGAAAAAACCAAACGCATCGCACCAAAACCCACCATAAAAGCATCAGGACTGGCGTTGTAAGGACGGTCCGCCGAGCCATCAAACGTCGAGGGATCAATGGTGACATCGCCAAACACGGATCGATCAATCACAATGTCGGAAATTTCTCGAATCCCGCGCAACCGCAAATCACGCATTAACCGCCAAACATCTGGCAACATCAAAACAGGATCCCCACTCGCGTACAGATACAAGGGGCCACTCAGCACACCTTTTTCATCGACGCGCGAAGCAGCATCCAGCATGAAATTGGTATGCCATACATAATTCGGCCCTAAGCGTGAAAGCGCCGCATAGGTTGTGACCAGTTTCATCACCGAGGCTGGGTTACGTGGTGTTTCAGGCGAAAGCGCCATCAGGCGCGGCCCACCAATCTCTTGCACGACCAAAGACAACGACGACTCAGGCAACTTCGTTTGCGCCCAAGCGCGCGCGAGCTCAGGCGGCATAGGCATCTTGATGGACGCTTGTGCTTTGGATTGCGCAATCGCCTGGTCAGGGCTCATTCCAACCAAGAAACTCGCCATCAGACCAAGTGCGACAAAGCATCTTTTGCCAAGGATCTGCTTGGACCACTGTTTGCCACCAATCATGCCATCACCTATTTAGGGGGTTCAGCCAACAGCATACAAAAAAAGCACGCAGACAGGCTTAAAATGCTCGGTCTTGCTTATTGAGCTCTTTATTGATTATTTCATGCCTGCGCCACTCTCACTCACGGATTTTGATTACACCCTACCATCTGAGCTGATCGCTCAGACACCCGCGCCGACAAGGACTTCAAGCCGCTTATTGCATGTTGCTGCAAACGGCACATTACACGACAGCCAGTTTGCCGAGCTGACGCAACTGCTCAAGCCCAATGACTTGCTTGTGTTCAATGACACGCGCGTGATGCAGGCTAGACTGCTTGGCCACAAGGCAACCGGGGGTAAAGTTGAAGTGCTCATTGAGCGCATTACAGCAACCGATCAAGCCCTCGCGCACGTGCGATCGAGCAAGTCTCCTGGCGCGGGCACAGCATTGCGGCTCGCCGATGCGGTGGATGTCACGGTGCTTGGTCGTGCGGACGATCTCTTTATCTTGAAATTCAACGCCCCTGTTTTAGACGTACTTGAACAGTACGGCGCTTTACCACTGCCACCTTACATTACGCATCAGCCTAATGAGCAAGATATGCAGCGCTATCAGACGGTTTATGCACGAGAGCCAGGCGCAGTTGCTGCACCGACAGCGGGTCTGCACTTTGACGAGGCTATGTTTGAACAACTTGCACAATTGGGGATTGAAAAGACCTTTGTGACCTTACACGTAGGCGCAGGGACCTTTCAACCCGTCAGAGATGGCGACCTCGCCAATCATGTGATGCACTCGGAGTGGTACACCGTGCCACAATCAACCGTTCAAGCCATCGCGCGTGCCCGTGCCGCAGGCGGACGCATTATCGCCGTAGGGACCACGAGCGTCAGAGCGCTCGAGTCCGCAGCCAAGCTCGATCCCACACTGAGTCGCCCTCAGTCGGGCGATACCCGACTGTTTATTACACCGGGCTTTGAATACAAAATTGTCGAGGCCATGATTACCAACTTTCATCTGCCTCAATCAACCCTATTGATGTTGGTATCAGCGTTTATTGGCCTTGAAACGATGAAGCAGGCCTATCAGCACGCGATCAATGAACGCTATCGCTTTTTCAGCTATGGTGACGCCATGTTTTTAGAACGGACGACAAGAAATTGACGCAATTAGAAGCTCCTGCTCCATCAGAATCAAAATCTGGCCTGAAATTTGAGTTGCTCGCAACGGACGGTCAGGCCCGTCGCGGTCGGATGACCTTGAACCACGGCGTGGTGGAGACACCTATTTTTATGCCCGTGGGCACCTATGGCACAGTCAAAGCCATGCTGCCCCACGAACTGCTCGATGTCGGCGCCCAAATCGTGCTTGGCAATACCTTTCATCTTTGGTTGCGCCCAGGTACAGAAGTCATCGCTAAACACGGCGGCTTGCATGGTTTTATGCAATGGTCAAAACCCTTGCTGACCGACTCCGGTGGTTTTCAGGTATTTAGCCTACAAGGAATGCGCAAAATTTCCGAAGAAGGCGTGAAATTCGCCTCGCCGATCGATGGGGCCCGGCTCTTTCTAACCCCCGAAGAGTCCATGCGGATTCAGACCGAACTGAACTCCGACATCGTCATGGTGTTCGACGAATGTACGCCTTACATGATCAATGACCAGCCTGCGACCACGGAAGAGGCTGCGCGTTCGATGAGAATGTCCTTACGCTGGGCGCGACGCTCTCGCGAATCATTCGATGCACTAAACAATCCAAATGCATTGTTTGGCATTGTTCAGGGCGGGATGTTCGAAACGCTTCGCGACGAATCGCTCGACGGCCTGAAGGAGATCGGCTTTCATGGCTACGCCATTGGTGGCCTCTCTGTTGGCGAGCCCAAAGAAGATATGCTGCGCATCCTCAATCACGTTGCGCCCCGCCTGCCTGAACATTCACCCCGCTATCTGATGGGGGTCGGGACACCAGAGGACTTAGTCGAAGGTGTCGCCCAAGGTATCGACATGTTTGATTGCGTGATGCCCACACGCAACGCCAGGAATGGCTGGTTATTTACACGTTTCGGCGACGTGAAGATCCGTAATGCCAAGTACCGCGATGACACTCAACCACTTGACGCCAGTTGCAGCTGCCACACCTGCGAGAATTTTTCCCTCTCCTATTTGCATCATTTGCAACGTGCGAATGAAATCACTGGCGCGCGCCTCAACACCTTACATAACCTACATTTTTACCTCACCATCATGGCTGAAATGCGCGAAACCATTGCAAACGGCACATTTAGTGCCTGGAGAAAGCAGTTTGCGATCGATCGCGCCTCCAAATCGGTACAATAGCCAACACCTTACTTTTTCTAAAGGAGACCTTAATGTCTGCTCAAGCAATATCCAGCCTCGTGCTGGCCCAGGCTGCTGATACAGTTAGCTCACTCATGGGAATGGCACCTATTCTCCTGATGTTCGTCGTACTGTATTTTCTGATGATTCGTCCTCAGATGAAGCGACAAAAAGAACACAAAGCACTTCTGGCCGCTTTGGCCAAGGGTGACGAGGTCATTAGCGCCGGCGGTTTGCTGGGTAAAGTCACCAAAGTCAGCGACAGCTACGTCACAGTTGAAGTCGCCGAATTGGCTGATAAGCCAGTCGAAATCATCATGCAAAAAGCATCGGTGTCGGCTGTCTTGCAAAAAGGCACAATCAAAGCACTGTAAGACCTCTTCAATATCGCCCCGTCGCGTGTTGCGCGGGGCGCAATCCTTTTTTGATCCCCGTCGGCAATGAACCGCTATCCCATTTGGAAATACCTGACGGTGCTGATCGCGGTTGTGATCGGCCTGCTCTATACACTCCCTAACTTCTTTGGCGAGTCACCTGCTGTTCAGGTGTCCAGTGCCAAAGCAACGTTAAAAATCGACCTCGCTTCGCTGGATCGTGTGCAAACCATCCTGAAACAGGCTGATATTCCGAACACTGGAGCCACCTTTGAGCTCAACGGCACAGTGGGTACGGTGCGCGTGCGCTTCCCAACTACGGACATTCAACTTAAAGCGCGTGACTTGATTGAAAAAACACTCAATCCTAATCCCGCCGAGGCATCCTATACCGTTGCACTCAATTTGTTGCCAGCTTCGCCTGCTTGGCTGAGTGCAATTGGCGCCCACCCCATGTATTTAGGTCTCGATCTGCGGGGCGGTGTGCACTTTCTATTACAAGTCGATATGCAGGGCGCCCTGAGCTCCCGCTACGATGCACTGGTGACCGACTTGCGCGTTGCCTTGCGCGATCAGCGCATCGAATCCACGGGGGTCGAGCGTGACGGTATGTCAGTCGTCTTGTCATTTGGCAATGCAGCGGCGCGCGATCGCGCGATTACCGCCCTACGCACACGTAACCCTGATTTACAAATGCTCGAACGTACTGAGGGTACGAAGCTACAGATTGTTGGTCGTCTGAGCCAAGCCGCCACCACAGCGGTACAGTCGAGCGCGCTCAAGCAAAACATCACCACGCTCCACAACCGAATCAATGAGCTTGGCGTCGCTGAGCCCATCATTCAACAGCAAGGTACAGACCGTATCGTCGTTCAATTACCTGGCGTACAAGACGTTGCCAAGGCGAAAGACATTCTCGGCCGAACCGCTACCCTAGAAATCCGTATGGTAGATGACTCACCTGCCGCCACCAGTGCTTTGGCTGCCGGCACCGTTCCCTTTGGTCTTGAGCGGTATAAAGATCGGGATGGTCGTCCCCTGCTGGTGCGCCGTCAGGTTGTATTGACCGGCGAAAACCTGCAAGATGCCCAAGCCGGTCGTGATAGTCAAAATCAGCAAGCCGCCGTGCACCTGACTTTGGACTCAAAGGGTGCGCGCATTTTCCGCGATGTCACACGCGACAACGTCAACAAACGCATGGCGATCTTGCTATTTGAAAAAGGACGCGGCGAGGTTGTAACCGCCCCCGTTATCCGCGGTGAAATTCCAGGTGGCCAGGTTCAGATTTCAGGCAGCATGTCGGCCGAAGAAGCCGCCGACACAGCCTTGTTGCTGCGCGCCGGTTCCTTGGCAGCTCCGATGGAAATCATCGAAGAACGCACAATCGGACCGAGCCTCGGAGCTGAAAACATCGAGAAAGGCTTTAACTCCACACTCTACGGCTTTATTGGCATCGCCATTTTCATGGTGATTTACTACCACTTGTTTGGCGCCTTTTCTAGTATCGGTTTGGCGCTCAACATTTTGTTGCTGCTGGCCTTACTTTCCTTGCTGCAAGCCACGCTCACCTTGCCGGGTATCGCTGCGATTGCACTGACGCTTGGTATGGCAATCGACTCGAACGTACTGATTAACGAGCGAATACGAGAAGAGTTACGCAATGGCGAATCGCCGCAAAACGCGATCAACCTCGGTTTTGACCGCGCGTGGGGCACCATCGTCGACTCCAACCTGACCACCCTCATCGTTGGTGTCGCCCTATTGATTTTCGGCTCTGGTCCAGTGCGAGGCTTTGCGGTCGTGCACTGCCTAGGTATCCTCACGTCTATGTTCTCTGCGGTCGTCGGCGTTCGCGCGCTGGCAAACCTCTGGTATGGACACAAGAAAAAGCTTCAGTCGATTTCGATCGGAACTGTTTGGAAAGCCAAGGACTGATCATGGAACTCTTTCGAATCAAACGCACGATCCCTTTCATGCGCCACTCGCTGGTGCTCAATATCATCAGCGTACTTTTCTTTGTGGCAGCGGTATTTTTCATCGTCACCCGTGGTTTTCACTTGTCGATTGAGTTCACGGGCGGTACGGTCATGGAGGTCAGCTACACGCAAGCTGCCCCTCTTGATAAAGTCCGAAGCTCTATCTCTGGTTTGGGATACACCGACTTTCAAGTCCAAAACTTCGGCACCTCACGTGATGTGATGATCCGCCTGCCTCTTGCCGCCGGAAAAAGCTCAAGCGTACAGAGCGAAGCCGTCATGGCTGTGCTGAAAGCCACCGATCCAAACGTAGAGCTTCGTCGGGTCGAGTTTGTCGGTCCGCAAGTCGGTCGCGAACTTGTCGAAAACGGTTTGCTCGCCTTGCTCTTTGTAGTGATCGGCATTGTGATCTACCTAGCGATCCGCTTCGAGTGGAAGTTTGCGGTTGCAGGCGTGCTCGCTAACCTGCACGACGTGGTGATCATTCTGGGCTTCTTCGCCTTCTTTGGTTGGGAGTTCTCGCTATCCGTATTGGCAGGCGTCCTCGCAGTCTTGGGTTACTCGGTCAATGAGTCCGTTGTGATCATGGATCGTATCCGTGAAAACTTCCGCAAGGAACGCGACATGCCTGTAGTCGAGGTGATCAACGGCGCCATCACGCAGACGATCTCTCGCACAATCATCACCCACGGCTCCACTCAGATGATGGTGCTGACCATGCTGATTTTTGGTGGGCCAACGCTGCACTATTTTGCATTGGCATTGACCATCGGTATATGGTTCGGCATTTATTCTTCCGTGTTTGTCGGCGCCTCGATCGCAATGTGGTTGGGCATCAAGCGCGAAGACATGATTAAACCGATTAAAAAGAAAGACGAACTCGAAGAAGTCTACGAGGAATAAATAACCCTATCGCCCACGGGATCAACACCCGCTCCGGCACAATTATGCAAAAAACAGATAATCCAAAGAAAGTATTCATCCGCACCTTCGGGTGTCAGATGAACGAGTACGACTCTGACAAAATGCTCGATGTTCTCGGGCAAGAGCGCGGTGTAGTGGTCACTCAGACCCCCGAAGATGCCGACGTGATTTTGTTTAATACCTGTTCCGTTCGCGAAAAGGCACAAGAAAAAGTTTTTTCTGACTTGGGCCGCATCAAACACCTCAAAGCACTCAACCCCGATCTCGTGATTGGTGTAGGTGGCTGCGTCGCCAGCCAAGAAGGTGCGGCAATTGTGGATCGTGCGCCCTATGTGGACGTGGTGTTTGGACCGCAGACTCTGCACCGCTTACCAGAACTGATTGCTCGTCGTCGCTCCGAAGGCCGCTCACAAGTCGATATTAGCTTTCCAGAAATCGAAAAATTTGACGCCATGCCACCCTCACGCGTGGATGGTGCGACGGCTTTTGTATCGATCATGGAAGGCTGCAGCAAATATTGCAGTTTCTGTGTGGTGCCCTACACGCGCGGCGAGGAAATCTCTCGTCCCTTTGAGGATGTTCTAACCGAAGTCGCTGACTTGGCGGATCAAGGTGTCAAAGAAGTGACCTTGCTCGGACAAAACGTCAACGCATTTCGCGCACCCATTACCAAAGATGCAGGTGCTGAGATCGTCGACTTTGCCACACTGCTTGAGTACGTGCATGAAATCCCTGGAATTGAGCGCATTCGTTACACGACCTCGCACCCCAAGGAAATGACCACGCGCATGACCGAAGTGTATGCGCGCCTGCCCAAGCTGGTGTCCTTTCTTCACCTGCCTGTTCAAGCCGGCAGTGATCGTGTGCTCGCAGCGATGAAGCGTGGCTACACCGCGATCGAATTCAAATCCGTGGTGCGCAAATTACGTGCCGCACGTCCAGGCCTCACACTTTCCTCTGACTTTATTGTCGGCTTTCCTGGCGAAACCGAAGAGGATTTTGAAAAGACCATGAAGTTGATTGAAGAAGTCGGCTTCGATACCTCCTTTTCTTTTGTCTACTCACGTCGTCCTGGGACACCCGCTGCTGACCTCAGCGATGACACGCCACAGACGGTCAAGCTACAGCGACTGCAGCGCCTGCAAGCACTGATCAACGAGCAGGCACACGCCATTGCGCGCAGCATGGTGGGCTCGACTCAACGCATTCTTGTTGAAGGCACCTCAACCCGTGACCCCAACGAACTCAGTGGCCGCACCGAAAACAATCGCATTGTGAATTTCCCCGGTCATCCCCGTCTAATTGGTCAGATGATTGATGTCGTGATTACCGATGCAATGACCAACACCTTTAGAGGCCGTGTCGCCATTCAGGATGATGCGACTGATGTGGCTGCGCACACCAAGGCCTCACAATGAGTCGCCCTCCCGTCAAGACCTCCTCACGCGCACGGCCCTTGCCAGTCAAAATGACCCTAGAGGGTGGCAATCAACAACTTGCCAACCTATGCGGTCCGCTAGATATCAATCTACGACAAATCGCGGACGGCCTCGATCTCGAGCTCACGCGTCAAGGCAACAAGCTCACCATTCGTGGTGCGCACGCCGAAGCCGCCAGCAAAATGCTGTTTGCATTTCATGACCGTGCGGCGCAGCAAGCTCTGTCAGTCGATGATGTGCAACTCGGCTTGGTCGAGATTGGTGTGGGTCGTTCTGTCACCCCCACAATGCCGGAGTTTGACCCGAGCGAGTTTCCACCTCTTGATGACGAAAGCGGCACCATCGCGTTGCGCACACGGCGCAGTGACTTGCGTCCGCGCACACCGCGACAGCGCGACTATCTCAACAATATTCTCAAGCACGACATTACCTTTGGCGTCGGCCCTGCTGGCACGGGTAAAACCTGGCTCGCGGTCGCGTGTGCGATCGATGCGATGGAGCGCGATACGGTTCAACGGATTGTCCTCACGCGCCCTGCTGTTGAGGCCGGAGAACGTTTGGGCTTTTTACCTGGAGATCTTGCGCAAAAAGTTGATCCCTATTTACGCCCCCTCTACGATGCGCTGTATGACCTGATGGGTTTTGAACGCGTACAACGTTTGTTTGAAAAACAAACGATTGAAATCGCTCCCTTGGCTTACATGCGGGGACGCACGCTCAACCATGCCTTTGTTATTTTGGATGAAGCGCAAAACACCACGCCTGAACAAATGAAAATGTTTTTGACGCGAATTGGTTTTGGAAGCAAAGCAGTCATCACAGGCGACCCTTCCCAAGTGGACTTACCCAAAGGCCATAAAAGTGGCCTCGCACATGCGGTAAAAGTACTTGAGGATGTCAAAGGCATCGCGGTGACTAAATTCACCAGCCGTGATGTCGTACGTCACCCTCTAGTTGCCCGCATCGTTGACGCGTATGAACACGCCGAACAAAACGCCAGCTGAGCTATCACTCTCGATCCACTACGCGGTCGAGGTCTCAGACCTGCCACGCTGGAGGATGCGTCGCTGGGTGGAACGCGCAATGCTCGCAGCCCAACAAGAAGGCAAGCTTTCCTTTAAGCGCATGCAAGTCGGCTTACGCCTTGTCGGACTTAAAGAAGCCCAACAGCTCAACGCTGGGTACCGCCATAAAGACTATGCGACCAACGTTTTGACCTTCGAATATGGTGTGCAACCCGATGGCACCGCCGCGGGCGATATTGTGCTGTGTGTGCCCGTACTCAAGCGCGAAGCAAAGGAGCAGCACAAAGACTTTCTTTGTCATGCGGCTCATCTCGTCGTCCACGGTACCTTGCATGCGCTTGGTTATGATCATGAAAAAGTTCGTGATGCCCAATGCATGGAAAACTTAGAAACAAAGATTCTCGCCACGATGGGGATCGATAACCCTTACTTGATTCAAGAAAAATGACAGGTGATTTAATTTGATTGACTCAGTTTCAGGTTATCCTTACCTCTCCTAAACTCTGTCCCTGGACGATGTCAGATCCCTATCCTGCTGCCGAATCTTCAACTCCTTCGGCCAAGCCAAACCGCCCCCGCCTCCTAGACCGCCTCTTATCGCTAGTACGCCGCGAACCCGAAGACCGCGAAGGCATCATGGCTGTCCTTGACGCCGCCCGCGAACGCGAGCTGATTGATGCGGACGCCTATTCGATGCTTAAGGGCGCACTCGCGGTCTCAGAACAAACCGCAGTCGACATCATGGTGCCACGTGCCCGGATGGACTTGCTCGATGTGTCGAAATCCATTTCGACCCTCATGCCTGAGATCATCGAAACCGCCCACTCTCGCTTCCCTGTTTTTGAAGGCTCCCGCGAAAATATCATCGGGGTGGTGATGACCAAAGATCTCTTACGACATCTAGTCAATACCGAACTGACTCTGCGCGACCTCGTCAGGCCCGCCGTCTTTATCCCCGAAACGAAACGCCTGAACGTCTTGCTCCAAGAGTTTCGTCGCAACCGCAACCACATCGCGATCGTCATTGACGAGCATGGCGGTATCACGGGGTTAGTGTCACTCGAAGACGTGCTTGAGCAAATTGTTGGTGCCATCGAGGATGAGTACGATGTCGATGGCGAGAAGACAATTTTCCCCGATGGCGTGCGCGCTTGGCGACTTCTTGCGACCACGGAAATCGAAAGTTTTAACGAAACATTGGGTGCGAATTTGCCCACTGGCGAGTACGACACAGTCGGCGGTTGGCTCGCGCAAGAACTGGGCCACATCCCTAAACGTGGTGACGCCTGCCAACATGGCGATCTTCGCATCGAGGTCATGCGCGCAGATGCGCGACGTGCGCTCTGGCTGCGTGCCAAAGCACGTGGCAAGGCGGAGCCTGTGCGAGTGTTGCCATCAGCGTGAAGACGCTCTGGCTCAAAGGACGACTCGCCTTCGGGTTGCTTGCGGGTGGTGCAATTCATGCGTTGAGCTTCGCCCCCGATCCCCTACCGCAATGGGCACTCAGCCCCTTACAACTTTGCACCATGGCATGGCTAGTCACCTGCATCTGGCGAGCGCCCAGCGGCCTCTACGCAGCTCGTAGAGCCTGGTTCTTTGCTCTTGGCAGTTTTGTCGTGGGTCTGTATTGGCTGACGATCAGCATGCATTTTTATGGCTACATGCCAATGCCGCTTGCCATTGCAGCACTGATTGCCTTGAGTGCATATTTGGCTGTATTTGCCAGCTTGGCCGCATGGCTGGTTCATCTTGTCAAAGCTGTCTCAATGCACTCCCTGTCGACGATGAGTTTAGCCGTCTTAGCTTGGGCTGCCGCATGGACACTCGCTGAATGGTTGCGTGCAACGCTATTTACAGGTTTCCCATGGCTTAACACTGGTTACGCACATGTCGATAGTTGGTTCGCAGGCTGGTCAAGTGTCTTAGGCTTGTATGGCGTCACCTTTGTGACAGCCTTTGTTGCAGCATCCATTGCTGCCTTAGTGGGTATGCAAGCCAACAACCCAAAACGCGCTGTCATCGGTGTCGCGGCGTTCGGACTCGCATTGATCGGATTCGCACTTGGACAGGTCAATTGGTCCACTCCGATAGGCTCCCCACTTGTCGTGCGACTCGTCCAAGGCAATGTCGATCAAGGCGTTAAATTTACCCCAGACCATCTGAATAAGATTATTCAAGAGCATCTGCGCTTGGCTGCCATCCCCACACCTGCCGGTAGCCCACCTCCACAAGTCGTGCTTCTGCCCGAAACCGTGATGGCCGTGTTTCAGCACCAAATTACTCCTACCGCTTGGCAAGCAATGATCGATATGGCAAAACGGCAGCAGAGTACCGTCCTAATGGGCGCCGCGTTGTTTGACACAAAGACGGGCACTTACACCAACAGTGTGATTGGCATTGATGGTGCCACCACCACGCAACAGCTTTACGCAGGCTCGATCGCACAACGTTATGACAAAAGCCATCTCGTCCCCTTCGGCGAATTTATCCCTCTTGGCTTCAGATGGTTTGTCAATTTGATGTCGATCCCGTTGGGTGACTTTACGCGCGGGTCTTCCACGCAAAAACCTTTCAACATCGACGGTCAACATATTGCTCCAAACATTTGCTATGAAGATGTATTTGGCGAAGAGTTGCTACCTGCCGTGCGCGCAGCCGAGGGTGCAACGATCTTGGCCAACTTCAGCAACCTCGCATGGTTTGGAAACTCCTGGGCACTCAGACAACACTGGCAGATGTCCCGCATGCGTGCGCTTGAAACCTCCCGTCCCATGCTGCGCGCGACCAATACTGGTGCCACAGGTGCGATCGACCACCACGGTCGCGACATTGCGCAACTCCCTCCTAATCGCGTGGGTGTTCTTGATACGACCATCCAAGGCCAGCAGGGACTCACACCCTACGTGCGCTTTGGGAACAGTCTTATTCTTGGCCTGTCCGTTTTAGTGCTGATCGCCGCCTGGCTGCGACGCAGACGTACCCACTCATGAGCGCACTCAGACTGCAAGCGATCGAACACATCACCGAGGTCGAGGCTAAGCTTTGGGATGCACTCGTCGCAGCAAGCGGTGGTTCTGTGCTCAGTCGTCACGCCTTTCTAGAGGCGTTCGAAACCTCAGGGAGTGTCGCTCCCGACACCGGCTGGCAACCCAGACATCTTCTATTGTGGGAAGACGGCCAACTTGTCGCCGCTATTCCGCTTTACGCCAAAGGACACTCCTACGGTGAGTTTGTGTTTGACTGGGCTTGGGCCGATGCCTACCAGCGTAACGGCTTGGAATACTACCCAAAATGGCTCACCGCGATCCCCTTTACGCCGGTGCCAGGCGCGAGGCTCCTGACAACAGAACCCTACCGTGAATTGGCTGCTGCAGCTTTGTTGCAATGGGCTAAAAAAAGTGGCCTCTCCTCACTGCACGTCCTCTATACGACACCCGAGGATACCGAGGCACTCCTGCAAGCAGGTTGCTTGCGCCGCACTCACACACAGTTTCATTGGTTTAATCGTGACTGGCCCGATTTCGATACCTTTCTGGCCAGCTTGACGCAACCCAAACGCAAAAAAATCCGCGCCGAACGTCGCAAAGTCCGCGAAGCAGGCGTAAAAACCTGTGTACGTTCGGGCGAGCAAATCACCGCAGAAGACTGGGCATTCTTTTATCGCTGCTACGCCAACACCTATCATGTCCGTGGCAATACGCCCTATCTCACGCCTGAGTTTTTTCTAACCATCGGAAAAACACTGTCTGAGCATTGCATCATGGCAATCGCCTCCCGTGACGATCAGCCGATCGCAGCATCCTTACTCTGGCTCGATACCGTCGATGGACAGCGCAAGCTGTATGGACGTTACTGGGGGGCACTCGAACACATCGACTGCCTGCATTTTGAACTCGCCTATTACACGCCGCTTGAATGGGCCTTGGCCAACAACATTGCCGTGGTCGAAGGCGGTGCTCAAGGCGAACACAAACTCGCCCGCGGCTTTGAACCCGTGCAGACCCAGTCAACGCATTGGTTGGCGCATCCAGGGTTTGCTGATGCGGTAGAAAAGTTTCTAGAGCGCGAACGCGCTGGGGTGGACAACTATCTGGGAAGTCTCAACTCGCCCTTTCGGGGAGAGATTGGGGATTGAGTAACAAGCAGATGTTTTAATGCTTAAGCTGCCAGTCGCCAACCTGAGCGCGTATCGGACAAGATGAGCTTTTCACCCTGTCGAAAGTCAAGCTCTATCAATCGGTTAATGATTTCCTGAATTTTAACGTTGCCATCAAGCTTTTCAAGATACAACAATCTAATAAGACGATCGTAGCCCTTAGGCATGCGACCACGGCGCTCCCATAACGAAACAGTTTGTTCAGTACTACCCAAGAGATCAGCTAAACGCTTTTGCGACAGTCCCAGCTCTTTTCTTAGAAATCGCACTTCGGCCGCACTTAAGCTCGACTTTGCAGCGATTGAGCGTCCGATAACCTCATGCAAGTTATCGACATCACTAACCGACACAGCCTTTTCACCGTCGATCTCACAAATGTCAAAACCATTCGTCAGCCAAACATTTTGTAATCCGCTTTCAGTGTAGTGATACATGTAAACGCTTTCTCTGCGTGACTGACGAACCGTACGTAAAGCATTTGCATCGTTGAGACGAATTGGGATGAAATAGATCATACCCATAATTATTATTGGTATGATACAGGGATGCTAATGTTTTTACATCCTCAAATAGACTTTATATTTTGACTCAACCACGCATGTATGACGATCTCTGAAGGGGCACCGACTTGCGCGAAACCCAAAATTTGTGCATAATCCCGTTTCTTCGCTGTCGACACATCCAACAGAAATTGTCGGGTGCCATTATCGAAGTCAGCACC
>CAWUWN010000001.1:0-12869 GCA_963926265.1 uncultured Burkholderiaceae bacterium | reverse complement strand
TCGCGATTGAAGTCATTATCTTTGCCCGTTGCACATTGTTCATTCCAACGCTTGACGGTGCCTTCGAGGCTGCCAGCTGGCAAGTTGAGCTTTTTAGTGAGCTCTGCGAGTGTCGGAGCAGTTTGAATCCATCCTTTCTTGAGCTCGGCTTGGTTATCCTTGCTCCAGCTATAGCCGCTCATGATCTGCGTCCAACCGTGTGTAGGCTTGCCATCATAGATCGGTCCAGCATCCAGCATTGGTTGATCAAAAATCATATACATTGGACAGGGTGTACGCATTGCGTGCCATTTGCCGTTCTGCTCGACTTTGCCGTGGCGTGTTTTGTATTTTTCGTCAGTGAAACGCTTGCCATCGGGGCCCACGACAACCATGCCTCCTTTGGGTTCGTGAGAGAAATGCAGAGCCACCATGGAGAAAGTCGTAGGATATTCAGGCACTTTGAGAGCCATCGAGGGTCCTGCGAAGTTGTTCATATGCCAAAGATCAGCTCCGAGCTCCATCGCCATACGTACGCCATCGCCTTCATTGAAGGGACTGCCAGAGGTGTAGCAGTATGGAATTCCAGTCAGATAGTTGCGGATCATTTCCTGATTGTTTTCAAAACCGCCGCACGTCAGGACCACTCCTTTATTGGCTTTGATATTGAGTGATTTGCCTTTGTGCAAGGCGACGACACCGAGTACTTCCTGAGTCAAGGGATCTTGGATCAGCTTTTGACCCGGGCACTCGTAGCGAACATCGATCGGACGTGTTTTGACGGCTTCGGCCAGCATTTCCCATGTTTTTGAGTAGCCAAGAATGTCGCCATGGTGAAACTTGTGGACAGAATCAGACCCAGGCAACTCAGGAAACTCAATGCCTGTGCCGTGCGTCCCATGTTGGTGCTCTTGCGGATCGCCGCCGATGGATGTGAGCCATTCGTTATTCAGGCACATTTCCTTGGCCCAAACTTCCACCATATCGTCAGGGACTGTATAGGGGCCACAGAGTGCCTTTAAATAAGTCGCTGCACCTTCGGGGGTTGAGGTGTTTAGATAGCCCTGTGCGGCGACGCGTGTGTTGCCGCCTTCTTGCCCTTCGGGGGCTTTGTCCAACAAGATGACCGAAGCACCAGCTTCGACGGCGGTAATTGCGGTTGCTGCACCGGCACCACCAAATCCAACGACGACCAAATCAGCTTCGGCGTCCCATTTGATCGATTGGGCAGGTCTTTGAGTCATTTGCATATCCATAGTAAGAGAGTGATTTATTTTGAGGGCACGGCTTGAACGTATAACAAGTTATTGGCAAGTTTATACTTTTCGGCGAGGATCTTGAGCACTGGCATCGCTAAATTTCCATAGAAAAGAGTAAAGGGTGACGTTGACATGAGATTCACGCTGGTATTACTCTGAACTCAAGCTGTGCTGACCGAGCACGCAAAGATTATTACAGTCTAAAAAACACAGGAGCAGACATGTCAGACTTACCAAAGCGCGTACGTATTCTCGAAGAGGGTCCTCGTGAGGGCATGCAAATCGAGAAAGGCCCAATCCCTACCTCACGCAAGATCGAGCTGATTGATAGCTTGTCCGAGACGGGGCTTGAGCAGATTCAAGTGACTTCCTTTGTGAGCCCGAAAGCCGTGCCACAGATGGCTGACGCGCCTGAGATTGTTGCTGGGTTTAAACGTAAACCAGGCGTGCGTTATACCGCCTTGTGGCTCAACGACAAGGGTCTGGAACGTGCGATGGCCACTGAGAAGCTTGATATCCGTGGTTCGTTGTCTTTGACCGCGTCAGAGAAGTTTTTATTACGTAATCAAAAGCGCACGCTTGAGCAGAACCTTGAGGCGGTTCGTTCGATGATTGGAATGTTTAAGCACTACAACGTGCCGATCAATCGGGCCAGCATCATGGCGGTATTTGGTTGTAATTTTGAAGGGGATATCCCAGTATCTCGCATATTGGACATGATTCAGACGTTTCACGACCTAGCCGCTGAGCATGACTTCAAACTTGAGGTCCTGTCCTTGGCTGACACCATGGCGTGGGCAACCCCAGGCTCGGTGCGCAAAGTCGTGGGTGCTGTGCGTAATAAATTCCCCGATTTGCAACTCTCGCTTCACCTCCATGACACGCGAGGCATGGGCATTGCCAATGCGTATGCCGGTTTGGAAATGGGTGTGGGTATTTTTGATGCTGCAGTTGCAGGATTAGGAGGCTGTCCCTTTGCCTCCCATTCAGGCGCATCTGGCAACGTTTGCACAGAAGACCTCGTATTTATGTGTCACGAAATGGGAATTGAAACTGGGATTGACTTAGAGAAATTGATTGAGTCCGCCCTGCTGGCTGAACAGGTCGTTGGGCACCCGCTTCCCGGCTCTGTCATGAAGGGGGGCACGCTCGATCGCTTACGTCAGAAGGTAAAAGAGTCCTTGGCTGCTGGCGCATAAAGGGGGCATGAGATGACAAACCTCACGCGTGATCTTGGCGCTTTTGCAGCCAGCCTCAAGTTCGAAGATATTCCCGCAGCGGCGCTTGACGTGATCCATACGGGTTTTGCAGATTGTGTCGGCGTCATGCTCGCAGGCCGTGATGAACCGCCTACGCAGATTTTGACGCAGGTGCTTGCCCCGCCTCCGGGTCCTGCGACTTTAGTGTTTGGTGCGAGAACCGCAAGCGCAACGGATGCTGCCTGGATTAACGGTGTCGCAGCACATGCACTTGATTTTGATGATGTTGCGCTCAAGGGGCATCCCAGTACAGTCTTGGTGCCTGCAATACTGGCAGAGGCACAAGCCTTAGGCTCGACAGGCAAGGAAATGGTCGTGGCCTATGCCGTGGGATATGAGGTGTGGGCTGAGCTCGCGCGCCGAGATCCAGAGCACTATCACACAAAAGGCTGGCATCCGACCGGCATCCTTGGCGCGATTGGTGCTGCAGCAGCCTGCGCCTCATTAAACAAGCTCAATGCTGAACAGTGTGCGATGGCAATCTCTCTTGGGGCCTCTCAGAGCGCAGGCATCATGGCAAACTTTGGCACGATGACTAAGCCCTTTCATGCGGGCCGCTCCGCACAATCAGGCGTCTTGGCTGCCCGTCTTGCCAAAGCTGGTTTTACTTCATCGCTCGACGCGCTGGAGCATCCACAAGGCTTTTTGTCTGCTGTTTCACCGGGGATACGTTTCGATGTGACTTCACCTGTCGAGGCAGGCAAGAACTGGAAGCTGACAGTGAGCAAGTTGTCGGTTAAAAAATATCCACTATGCTTTTGTACGCATCGTGCCCTCGACGGCATGCTGGATTTGGTTGCTGAGCAAGCGTTAAAGCCAGACGAGATTGAAAGTATCAGTGCTCGTACTAGTTTGCGTAACACCAAGGTATTGCGAAATCACAATCCGCAGACTGGACTTGAAGCGAAGTTCAGTATGGAGTTCGCGATGGCTTCATGCGTTGTTGTGCAGCGTGCGGGCTTAACTGAGTTGGTGGATGACTTTGTTCAACGCAAGGATATTCAGTCACTCATGAAAAAAGTTTTCGTCGAAGCAGACGAAATGGAACATCCTAGCTTGCCAGGTTATTCGCCCTTTGACCAAATCACAGTCAAGTTAAAAAATGGTCAAGTCGTTAAGAGTCGTGAAGTGGTGGCGGTACGAGGTGGGCCCGATCTGCCTTTGAGCCGTGAACACTTATGGAGCAAATTCGAAGATTGCGCGCGTGTGGGCAATATAGAATTTTCGGCGCTTAGTTTGTTTGACGCATTGATGTCACTTGAGACGATCGCCAAGGTCTCAGACTTGCCTGGCCTATCTTCCGGAAAGAAGTAGCGACTGTGGAATGTTTCGGACCATGTGGTGATTAAAACAAAGGGACAGATTGAAGATCTCAATCTGTCCCTTTGACTATCTGGTTCAGTTGGCTTAGCCGACGTACTTTCTGATCATTTCAAGGGTGCGCTCACGTGCGAGCTTTGAGGATTCAGCGTTGTAAGAGCCCCGATGATCACAGTTGAAACCGTGATCGGCAGGGTAGAAAAACGCTTGTTCATTAGGATAGGCCGCCACAACGGCTTTGGCTTTCTCCATCGGAATCGACTGATCGGTTTCTCCGAAGTGAAACATGACTGGGCACAAGGGCTTTTCGGTGAGAAAGTTTGGAATGCCGCCGCCGTAATATGGCGCGGAGCAGCTAAAACCTGGAACGCGGCTTGCGGCCAGCCAGGCAACTACACCACCCCAGCAATAGCCAACGATTGCGGCTTTGCCTGCTGACTTACCAAACTCAAGCACCGCAGCGACGTCAAGCATGGCGTGGTCAAAACTCATTTTCTTCATTACTTCGACACCAGCCATGATTTCAGGTTGCGAGTAGCCGGTGTCGTACTGACGTTGAACGCGATCAAATAGGGCAGGGGCCACGGTTAAGTAGCCGTCGGCGGCATAGCCGTCTGCAACCGACTGAATATGCTTGTTGATACCAAAGATTTCCGGTGCAATCACGACCAGACCGCGTGGCTTGCCAGCAGGTTCGGCGACGTATGCGTCGAATTCATGACCGTCTGATGCTTTGAGCTGAATTGTCTTACCCATATTTATCTCCTTTGTGAAAACACTGTGAAATTATATGCAATTAACTGCTAGTCTTTAAAATACATCTCGAATCAATTTTTAATCGGAGCACGCCATATGATTCACCCCTTTACGCAAATTCTTGCTCCGACAGGTAGTTTGAGAGTGGGTTTATACCCGGGGAGCCCCGGTTCGTTGATTGTTGGCGAATCTCCGAGCGAAAACAAGGGTTTGGGCTTTGAGTTGGGACGAGCTTTCGCGCAATACCTCAACGTGGTGTTCGCACCTGTTATTTTTCCAACGAATGGGGATATTCTTGCTCAGGCGAAACTGGAGCAATTGGATTTTGTATTCGTCAATGCGACAGTCGCGCGTGCCGAGTATCTGGCTTTCGCCGAGCCTCTGGTTTTTACCGATCAGACATATTTGGTTGGTGCGCGTTGTCATGTTCAAACAATCGCAGGGATTGATACGCAGGGCATCAGAGTGGGCGTATCGGCAGGAAGTACCTCAGAAGCGACACTCCCCAACCTCTTGCGCCAAGCACAGCTCGTATCAACAAGTAGTCTCGAGGAAGTCATCACGCTACTTTCAAATGGCGCGATCGATGCCTTTGCTACAAACAAAGCCATACTGTCTGAGCTCGCAGATAACCTGCCCGGAGCCCGCATCTTAGAGGGTGCGTGGGGACGCGAAAGCATTGCGATCGGTATCCCAAAGCATAGAGAGCAAGCCTTACCTGTTGTCGCCCAATTTTGTACGCAAGTCAAACAAAATGGTTTGCTCGCAGAAGCTGTGCGCCGTGCGGGGATGCGCGGCGCACAAATTTAAAGCATGACAGATAAAGAATTAAAAGGTCTTAGTCACTGAAATCAGGAACCCACCCATTCCCAGGTTTTTAAGCTGTGGATTCACGTAGGAGCCATCTTTTGCATTGGTGCCCACATAAGCCATCGAACCTGAAAAACCGCTTCCAAAGTCTTTAGTCACACCTAGTTTCCAATCTGTATAAGAGTACAGACTGCTATTGGACATCCCGCCACCTGCTACTTGGCCTGCAACATATTGGTAACCGACGTGTGCGTTCAGTGCAAGGCCCCATACTCCTGTGTCGTAATTAACAGTCAGGTCTGTGTAGTTAGAGCCTGCGCTATTGGCCGTTCCGAATAGAGTGGTAGCTGCCCAAGAAAACTTTAAATATCCTGTGACCGCGTCAAATGTGAAGTTTTGTGCGGCATATAGTTCGGTTGTATTTGGATTCGCAGAAAATGCAGTGAGATTGGTGGTGGGATAGTAGTACTGCAAGACACCAATATCAGCCGTGAATCCCTTCGCCCATTCGTACTTGTATCCACCATAAAAATCCATTTCTACTGGCGCTGAGGCGCTATTGCCAGCCGCAGACGCAGCGTCTGAAATCCAGCTGATGGAGGAGTTCCAGTTACCAATATAAAGACCACTGGAGTGCGCATAGTCAAACCCGCCCTGAATCGCGGGTCTGAAGTTTGATTGGGAGATTCCGCGGTAACGATAGTCGTTCGTCAATGTCAGATTGGCGGTAAATGGACCAGGGGTGACGACAGCAGTAGGTTCGGCTGCTGGGCTAGTTTGAGCGAATGCAGTTGGCATTGCGCTTGAGAGAGAGATGATTGCTGCTGTAAAACTCAAAGCGCATAGTGTGCGTGAGTGACTCATATTGCCCCCGTAAATGGAAAGTCGTGTTGGTATCCATTGCAAAGCAATATTCGTGCCAGCGTTGTCTGAGGTGTTGCCTGCCTTAGAAGAGAGCAGATTGAGAGCTGCTATTCAAATTATTGGTCAAGAATTGCACTCAACTCGACCCCGGAATGCATCATTATGGTGCGCCGAGTAGAGAGTACAAATACTTTTTCTCTAAAATTTGGGTAGGCTATTAAAAAAAGATTTCACGATTTGATCGTACTGAGTCGTCACCGTTCTCGAGGCGGCGTGACCACCGGTCTCGAGAATCACGCACTGTGCGTTTGGGATCAACGCGGCATACTCCTCAGAGAAATAAAGCGGAGTGAGTATGTCATCTCTCGCGCATAGCACTAACGTAGGTATGTTGAGTTGCGGAAGTTGCGCGCGAGGGTCAAAGTTTAAAATCGCATCTAGTCTGCTGGCTTGCGCTTGAGCGCACCCCATAGACTGCACCGCTCGTACCTCGTCGGCAACCAAGCTCTCATGATGCTGATTGATGTACCAGTGTGGGTAGAGTAATAAAGTTGTATAGCTTGCGTAGGCATCTGGGCGTCCCATGTCAAGCAAGATTTTTCGCAAGCCTAATAATTTGTGCCGATACGCGTCGCCGTGTGTTGTGCTGGCATTGATAACCAGGCCGGCGATACGCTCCGGATATTTGAGTGCTAGCGCGACCCCAATTGCCCCGCCGGTGGAGTGGCCGAGATACAGGGTGCGCTCAACACCGGCCGCATCCATGACAGCGACAGCATCGTCGGCCATTTGTTCGATAGATTTCACCGGGATCTGACTCGAGCGCCCCGTGCCGCGCTGGTCATGCAAGATCACTTGATAGTCTTGGCTAAATGTCTGAGCTTGCGGTGCCCAATAGGTGGCTACCCCACCTAACCCTGCCACCATCATCAGTGGTGTTCCACTGCCGCCAGACTCCCAGTAAATACTGGCGCCATCATGTTCAACGTGTGCCATTTCTCGACTCAGCTTCCTAAATAAGCAACTGAGGTAATTTCAACTAAAAACTCTGGCTTAACCAAGTCGGCACGTATGCAATAGCGTGCCGGTGGGTGATCAGGGAAGTACTCGGCATAGACCTTGTTCATCGCGGCATAGTCAGCAAGGTCTTTGAGGATAATCGCGTTGTAAGCGATATCGCTCATTTTTGCGCCACCCGCTTCGATCACTGCTTTGACACTCTCTAGGACGTGACGCGTCTGTACTGTGATGTCGCCGATGCCGACCGATTTGCCGTCTTGATCGATGGCGAGCATACCTGACACATAAATATTATTACCTGCGCGAACACCGGGTGAGTATGGCGCGAGTGGAGGTGCTGAACCCGCTGGAATGATTGGAGTGTGAGCCATGATCTTTGATCTCCTTAAGCTGGGGTGACGGGCGCACGGAGACGCCTAATAATCGTTAAGACAGCCACGATTAAGAATGCAATACCAAGTCCTGTTCGGAACCAGCCACCCATGAGGATGATGGGGACAGCCAAGCTGGCGATGAAGGCTGAGGCATAGTAACTGGCCCATCGTTTTTTCGCATTACGAGCCGCTTGGTAGACGGGAAAGAAAATAGAAAACACGGCCATGACAAAAAAGAACAATGCCCAAGGACGTGTCAAGAACAATGTCAGGTCGTCACTCGTCGCAATCGCACGAGATAGATTGATCTCTGCGAGGGGTCCCAACACTACACCCAACACCATTGGTGTAAGTGGGAAACCATTTCTGACCATCACAAAGCCTAAGACACCGAAGATCAGCAAGGCCCAGATATCGGCGATAGAGTTGTTGAGTGTGAACACACCGATCGCGCAATACAGCAGAATCACAACGCCAAGGATATACAGAGGGACGCGTGTCACCAACAAGAACATACGCAGACTGCCCGAGGTGAGTGCAAGAGTCATGAAGTTTGCCAAGAAGTAGGCAATCATAATGGCGTAAGCGAGCGTCGGTTGGCTAGAAATAAAAGTTGGACTAGGCGCAATGTTGTGGATGGTCAGTGCACCTAACATGACGGCCGTGACTGCGTCACCGGGGATGCCGAGTGCCATCATCGTGATCAACGCGCCACCCGCTGTCGCATTGTTAGACGACTCCGAGGCGATCACACCTTCGGGTACCCCTGTGCCGAATTTCTCAGGATGTTTAGAGGCCTTTTTCTCTTGGTCATAGGCCAGAATATTAGAGATTGAACTTCCTGCGGCAGGTAGTAGACCGATGAAAAGACCAATAGAAGATGCGCGTAGCGTGGTAGTCCAATGCTTGAAGCAGAGCTTAATTGCTTCAAGGTGCTCAATGCGAATCACTTTTTGCTCTTTTGAGGTCATGGGCTTTTTAGCCGCCTCAGAATCGCTCATGTCAGAAAGTAGTTGACTGAAGGCAAACAGACCAATCAGTACAGGCAGAAAGTCAAAGCCGGAGCCTAAGTTTTCAATTCCAAAAGTGAGTCGTTCAGCCCCGTTGATCGCATCTTCTCCCACGGCTGCGATCACTAAGCCAAACACACCTGAAATTAAGCCTTTAATTAGATCGCCCTCTGAGAGACTGGCCGCGATCGTCAGCGCGAAACAGACCAACATAAAGTAGTCCCATGGACCAAACTCCAAGCCAATCGCCGCAAGTGTTGGTGCAAGCACCACTAGGACAAGAGCCGACAAGATGCCGCCAAAAAAGGAAGCCCATAAACCTAAACCTAAGGCCAGTCCTGGGCGTCCCTTACGCGTCATGGGAAATGCGTCAAAGGTAGTTGTGATGGCGGAGGGGGTGCCTGGAATGCCAATGATGGCTGAGGAAAACATTCCACCAGTGAGTCCGCCCACATAAACACCTAGCATGGTTGAGAGTCCTTCAATCGGGCTCATACCAAAGGTAAAGGGGAGTGTCAGCACCACGGCCATGGTAATGGTAAAGCCGGGAATCGAACCTGCGATTAATCCACACGCCACTCCAATGGCCATCAACATCAGTGTGTAGAGGGTAAAGACATTGCCAAAGGCGATAAAAATATTTTCAAACATGATTGTTAGGCCTATTGACTTAAAACAAGGACCCGGCAGGCATCACAACGCCTAGGCCGAAGCGAAAAACAGCCCACATACCGCCGACTGCGCAGACCGAGACTAGGGCGTGCAAGATGAGGCTGCGTGTGTCGCGTGAACCGATGAGGGTTTGAGTGATGAAGACAAAAAGGATCCCACTTATTAGCATGCCTAGATAGGGCAAACTCATTAAAAACAGTAAGAACATCCCAAAGCACAGCAGCGGGTTGCGGTACATCTCAAGCCAAACTTTCAGTGGCCGTTTCTCAAGAGCGTCTTTGGGTGGCGTAATGAGTGACTTGAACAGATAGATCAACAGCAAGACAAATAACGCCGTCAGGATTACGCGAGGCCATACCTCGGATCCCATGATCGAAAAGGGTACTTTTCTGACAAAAAACGTTTGTTGAAACAGCAGGCCGCAAAAGAAGAGAAGCAGAACAGCCGTGACCGTATCGCGATTGAGGCGTTTCATAGGAAAACCAAAAAGTAGTTAAAAAAATGCCGCAGGATTTAAGTCCTGCGGCATTGTACGGTGCCACATCACCTTTCAGGCACCCGAAATTAAATTAGCTTAAGGCTTCTTGTACATGCCGATTTTGGTAGCTAGTCTTTCGTGTTCAGCAAACGATGACTTTAGGAAAGCGCCGTAGTCAGCCGCTGGCTTGTACATAACGGTTGAGCTAGCACCAGAGATCGCTTTGATCACAGCAGGATCTTTGGACGCTTTTGCAAAAGCAGTATCCCAGAACTTAATTACGTCGGCAGGAGTACCTTTTGGAGCCATCACGCCGCGTGACAAGCCATACACCACAGGAATCTTTTGCTCTTTGAGTGTCTGAACGTCAGGTAGTTGGGAGTCGCGGGCTTCGGTGGCGATTCCGAGGGCTAACAATGAGCCCTCTTTAAGGTACTGTTTGGCGGACAGAATATTGGTTTCACCCATTAATACGTTTCCAGCAAGCAGGGCTGTATTGCGCTCACGCGTACCGTCGTAAGAAACGTAGCGGAACTCTGCTCCGGTCGCATCTTCGATCAGCAAGAAAATGAAGTGACTAGTCGAACCAAGTGTCACACCTGCGGTGACTTGCTTGGGATTCTTTTTCGCATAGGAAACCATTTCTGTTGCGGTTTTAAAAGGAGCTTTGGAAGTGGCACCAACGATAGAAGGGGTGTAGCTGACTAAGGCGACAGGATCAAACGCGTCATAGGTATATTTGACACGTCCAGTTAGAAAACTTGTGATAACGCTTTCATGAATCGCGACGAGGGTGCAGCCATCAGGCTTTGCTTTGCGCACTTCGCCCGAGCCTTTGTTCCCGCCTTGACCGCCAATATTGACGACCTGTAACTCAGGCTTGATGCCGCTTTTGTTGATTGCATCGACATACACACGGAAGACGATGTCTGTATCGCCGCCTGCGCCCCATGGCACAACAAGTTGGGCGGTGGAGCATTTTGGGGCAGTGCCTTGAGCCTGGACGGAGAGAGGTAATGCTACAGCGGCGCTCATTGAGAGAGCGAGGGCAGCTTTTGAAATAAGAGATTTACGCATGTGGACTTCCTAACTTAAAGCGTTGAAAGAAGGTGATAGCAGTGAACATAGTATGCAAATTTTATTGCTTTGCACAAGGAGTTTGGCGGAATTTCCCAGAAAGCATAAGAGCATGCACGCTTATAGTGCCCGATGCTATTTGATCGTGCGGACACGAGGCCATAAAATCACTAGCATGGTGCAGCGATGAAGCTTGCGCGAGACAGTTTAATTAGGAGTCATTTTTGCGCGAACGATTAAGTCTTTCCATTTTACTCTTTCTGACTGGATAAATGCTGCATATTGTTCTGGAGTGCTGCCGACGACCTCAGTAACAGTATCTACAATGCGTTTGTTGACGTCGGGCATGGCTAAGACTGTAGCGACATCCTTGGACAATTTATCAACGATTGGCTTAGGAGTGCCAGTTGGAGCTAAAAATCCAAACCAAGCCGTGATTTCGAAATCTTTGACGCCACTTTCAATCATTGTTGGAATTTGTGGTTCGGCGGGTGAGCGGTTGTTGCTAGTGATAGCAAGAGGACGCAATTTTTTGGCTCGTATGTGTGGCAGCAAAACAGGTGCGTTGTGCATCAGGACTTCGAACTGGCCACCTAAACCATCTGTCGTCATTTGTGCGCTGGACTTGTAAGGAATGGCAACAAGTTCGATACCTGCGACAAGGTTCAACAGTTCACCCGTCAAGTGCGGTGTGGTGCCAGGACCTGGTGTGCCGTAACGTAATGTACCTGGGTTTTTTTTCGCTAACGCAATGAGTTCTTGGACGCTGTTAACGGGGAGGGACGGGTGAACGGTCACCCAGTTCGGGGTTTTTGTTGCCAAGCTGACTGGGATGAAGTCTTTGCTGGGATTAAATGGGAGCTTGCCTGGTCCCATCAAGCTTTCAGCAACGGCGATTGGGCCAATCGTGTTGTACAAAAAGGTATAGCCATCTGGGGCAGACTTAGCGGCACGATCCGTACCAATTGTGCCGCCGGCACCTACAATGTTTTCTACGATAACGGGTTGGCCCCACATCTCAGACAGCTTTTGGCTAATCAGACGAATTTGACCATCAGGTGCACTGCCAGGAGGGGCGGGTACGATCATTTTGACTTGCTTTGTGGGCCACTTTGGCTGAGCCTGCGCTAAGCTGGGTGCTACCAGAGCGTAGCCCATCATCGTGGCGAGAGCGGTCGTCAAGCCGCGTTTGAAGGTTAATTTCATAGTATCTCCTGATGTTATTGAAATTTTTAGTTTATTTTAAACAAGTCCTAGGCTTTGGTATCCCATCGGTTTCCCTTAAGATCGCTAAGAAAAATCTAATTGCAGCAATTGCAAATCGCCACCAAATCGGCAACTAGATAATGATCTCACTATTGTGTTCTCCAAGTCTTGGCGGACGTCGGCCTGGCTGACCTGGCGTGTCAGAGAGTTTGATTGGTATGCCAATTCCGCGATAGTCCGGTCGATCAATCACCATTTCCCGTGCCAGGGCATGGGGCTGCGTAAACGCCTCTGGAACAGTATTTACCGGACCCGCCGGCACACCAGCCTCCATGAGTGCCTCACACAGGGCGGAGCGAGAAAAGTTTTTCAGAGCACCGGCGAGCTCCTCTCGCAAAGCCTGTCTATTGGCCATCCGTTGACTGTTATCTAGAAACAAAGGGTTATTACAAAGATCTTCGCGTTGGATTTGCGTGCAAAAGCGAGCAAATTGGGCGTCTGTGACGATACCCAGAAACATTTGCCCGTCGCTAACATCGAAGCGATCGTAGGTTGGGATGTTGGAGTGCGCGCTGCCCGTCAAAACAGGCAGCTCTCCAGACGCCATCCAATTCACACCCTGCGGGATCAACATGCTGAGCGCGGTATCGAAAAGAGTGGCATCGATGCGCTGGCCTCGCTCGGTCCGCTGACGGGCCAAGAGTGCCATTAAGATACCTGAAAAGGCTGCATAGCCCGTGACCTGGTCGACGATAGGGACGCCGACACGAGTCGGACCGGATTGT